>NZ_DASRBQ010000154.1:0-19698 GCF_035653575.1 Actinocrinis sp. | reverse complement strand
GCGAGCAAGGCGAGGGTGTACCGCGACGGACCGCGCGGTCGCCGCATCCGGTTGGCGCGCTCGTTGACCTTCGAGTCGAGGCCGCAAGCCAGTACTGTGCCGAACCAGCGCGCGGTAAGGGACCCAGGACCGCTGATCCGGCCGAGGTCGAAATCATCGGTATGCCCTGCGGACACGATCTGCACGGCGGCTTCCGGGTCACGCAGCGGCAGGCCGAGGTACCGCGCCACGTCGTTGCCTGTGCCGGCCGGGATGACACCGAGCGGGACGCCAGTCCCGGCAACCAACTGCAGGCCGAGGCTGACCATGCCGTCGCCGCCGACTACCACGACGCTGTCGGCGTCGCCGTCCAGGAGCGCACGAGCCTTCTTGGCGGACTGTTCGGCGCTCTGCTCGATGACCAGGCGAACGTCGTGTCCTGCGGCTTCGAGGGCAGCTTGGGCACGCTCGCCGTACGCACGCCCCTTCCCCTTACCGGAGGTGGGGTTGACGACGAGCGCCGGCCGCAGCGGCCCGCTCACCCGCGGACCACGGTCACGAGATGTCTTCGAGGCTGTCGGCCCGCTCGATCGGCGCGGGCGTCAAGTCGAGCGGGGAGGCTTCGTCCGGGGAGAGCTGGTGGATCGGATCGGCGGCCTGGCGCGCGGCGCGGCGCTTGTCGTTGGCCAGCGCGATGCCGATGGCGCCGAAGTACAGCAGGCAGATCGGGATGGCCAGCACGCTCATGCCGATCGGGTCGCCGGTGGGCACCGCGATCGCCGCGAACACGAAGATCGCCAGCACCACTACGCGCCAGTGCTTGCGCATCCGGTCGCCGCTCAGGATCCCGATGAAGTTGAACAGCACCAGGATCAGCGGCAGCACGAAGGAGGCCCCGAAGACCACCATCATCCGCAGGAAGAACACCAGCGTCGTGTCCAACGGCAGCTGTGCCGCGACGCCCGAGGGCACGAAGCCCATCAGGACCCGCAGGATGGTCGGGAAGAAGATGTAGCAGAGCGTGGCTCCCGCGGCGAACAGCGGGATGGCCGCCCCGATGAAGGTCAGGCTGTACTTCTTCTCCTTCTTGTACAGCCCTGGGGCGAGGAAGGCCCACAGCTGGTACATCCACACCGGCGCGGCGAGCACGATGCCGGAGAACATCGCGATCTTGAACGCCAGGGTGAGCGGGGTGCTCACGCCGATCAGGACGAGCACGCCGTTCTTGCAGTCCTTGCTGGGCTGCCCGACGCCGTGGATCGACTTGATGTTGCAGATCGGGGTCTCAAGCACGTTGACGATGTGGCGGTAGTAGATGAAGCCGATGATCCCCGCGACGATGATCGCGAGTGCCGACTTGATCAACCGCGAGCGCAGTTCACGGATGTGCTCCATGAGCGGCATCCGCGCCGCGTCATCCGCCGAGCGTCCGGCCTTACCAGCCACGTCCGGTGCCACCCGTTCTCGTCGTCGTGATGGTGCTGCCTGTCATTGCCGCGGGCTTCCAGGGGTGCGGTCGACCACCTCCGCCGGATCCGCCACGATAGTGCGCTTCTGCGGCGGCGGGACGTCGTCGCGCAACGCCTGTGCCTCGGATTTGAGGATACGGCGGGTCTTGCCGAGATCGCGCATCGCGCCCGGCAACCGCTTCCACCCGAAAAGGATCAGGCCGATCGCGATGAGGAGGAACAGCCCTTCAGCACGAAGCAACATCGTGACGCGCCCTTTCAACGGCAGGTCCCCAGGCAGGGCGGACCGAATCGCCATGCCGCCTTAACGTTTCAGCCGGTCGCGGACCTTGTCAACGGTCGGCTCCCGATCAACATTCAACGCGGTAGACGCTCCGCCCGGTTCACCGGTCAATGGCCGCTTCTGCGGTCGCCGCGCTATCGCAAGTCGACGCTGTGTTACCGGTGTGCGGTTACTTTTCCGCTTCGGAGGAGGCGGGCCGGGAGCGCGAGCCGTTGCCGAGCGCTACCTGCGCCAGACCCGTTTTGACCGGCTCGGCGGCGTCCGCCAGCAGCCGACTGGCGCGGGCCAGCTCCTTGGAGACGTCCTTGGCGGCGCGGAAGACGCCGAACGCGAAGAAGCCGATCGCGGCAAGCGCCGCCACGGCGAGACTCACCCCGACAATGACCCAGACCATCACGGAGACGACCCTACTCGGTGTCGGTCGCACTCGTAGCGACGTCTCGCGTAGCGACGTCTCAGGCCTCTAGACATCTCAGGCTCTATAGGTCCGGCGCGCGATCCGCATTGTCGTTGCGGTACACGCTCAGCTCCGCTGCCCCCGCATCGCGCAGTGCGTCACGCAGCGCGTCGTCTGCGGACCGGCGTACCTGTGCGCCGCAATCCGGGCACGTGAATGAGTACTCCCAGCGCCCAGTCCGTCCCAGCAAGCGCACCGAAGAGAGGGTGACAACACGCGGCCCGCAGACCTCACAACGTACGCGTACTGCCTTCGCGCCGTCCGAGCCCGGAGTCACGACACGGCGTCCGCTCCGTATGCTGCCAGCGCCGCGGCGGCGGTGTCGCGGACCTTGTCGGCGAACTGCTCCGGGGCCAGCACCCGGGCCGCACCGCCGAGCCGCAGCACCAGCCTCCTGATCCGGTCCTGGTCCGGGGCGCGCAGGGTCACGCGTAGCCAGCCGTCGCGCTCCGGGTCCTCCTCGACGCTCTCGCAGGGGTAGTACTCGGGCACCCAGCGGGCTTCCGGTGCCAGCTCCAGCGTCACCAGCGGCGCGTCCTCGCTCACGCGCAGCGCGGAGGCGGGCGCCTCCTCGGTCAGGTCCAGGCCCTTGGCGTCCGCGGGCGGCTCGGCCGGCAGGTCGAGGACTTCGATCCCGACGACGCGGTCGAGCCGGAAGACCCGCACCGCCTGGGAGGCGCGGCACCAGCCCTCCAGGTAGGCCCGCCCGGCCAGCAGCGCGACCCGCATCGGGTCCACGTCCCGCTCGGTCACCTCGTCGCGCGAGGGCACGTAGTAGCGAAGATGCACCAGCCGCTTCTCGGCCAGGGCCCGCTGCGCCGCCTCGAAGACCACGTCGCGCGCCTCGAAGGCCACCGACAGCCGCTCGGCGACCCGCGCGGCCTCGCCGGTCGCGCTCTCCAGCTTCGCCACCGCGCGGTCCAGCGCGTCCCGGTCGGCGATCCCCGGCACCTGCGCCAGCGCCCGCAGCGCGACCAGCAACGCGACCGCCTCGCGGGTGGAGAGGCGCAGCGGCCTGACGATCGGCTTCGCGGCGTTCTCCAGGTGGATCGCGCCGCCCTCCTCGACGTGCGCCTCCATCAGGTCGTCGGCGAAGCCCCCGGGCAGTCCGCAGAACCACAGCACGTTGAGGTCCTTGGCGACCTGCTTGGTGGTGATCCGGAATTCCTCCGCGACCTGATCGACCGTCGTGCCGGGGTGGCTGAGCAGGTAGGGCACGAGGTTCAGCAGTCGCTCGACCTGTGAGACCGCGGTGCTCACGACGCCACCTCCAGCCGCTTGTGCCGCTTGCCGCCGCCTACGCCGTCGACCGCGAGCATCGGGCCCTGCGCCTGCGCCTGCGCGCCTACCGGGGCCGAGACCGGCGCCGCGATGGCGCGGAGGTTGGCGATCACTCCCTCTCGCAGCGAGGGCGGATCGAGCACCACCACGTCCGGACCGTACTCGGCGAGCCAGCCGGCGGTGTCGGCGTACGCGGTGATCACGATCGTGTCCCAGCCGTCGTCGCCCTCGACGATCGAGGAGGCGCCGCGGCGCAGCGGAAAGCAGGTGCCCACGCGTACCCGAAGCGTCGCCGGGCCGAGGTCCGCGCTGCTGCCCTCGGCGAAGGCGTCCACCTGCGCGCGCACGTCGAGCCGGTCGGGCACCTTGTGTTCCGGTGCGCGGCCGGTCAGCAGCACCGGGGTGGTGATCCGGTCGAGCCGGAACACCCTCGCGGCGTCGCGCCCGAGGTCGAATCCGGCCAGGTACCAGCGGCCGCGCCAGGAGTCGATGGTCCACGGCTCGACCTCGCGCACGCGCACTTCCCCGTCCGAGCGGCGGTAGGAGAATCGCACCACCTGACGGTCGTACACGGCTTCGAGCAGTGGCTCGAAGGCCGGGGCCTCGACTCGAACCCGCGGCTCGATCCCCGCCGGCGCGGCCTCCCCGACGTCCAGCCCGGCCGCCTTGAGCTTGAGCAGCGCGGAGGACGCGGCCTGCGCCAGCGTCGCCTGCTGCCAGAACCGCGCGGCCACCCCGATCGCCGCGGCCTCGTCCGGCTCCAGGTGCAGCTCCGGCAGCGCGTACTCCCCCGGGGCGATCCGATAGCCGACCTCGTCCTCGAACAGGGCGCTGACTGTGCCCACTTCAAGGGGGATGCCGAGCTCCCGCAACTCCTCCTTGTCACGCTCGAACATTCGCTCGAACGCCTCATCCGTCGGACAGTTGCGGTACGGCTCCAAAGTCGCGCGCAACCGCTCCTTCGTGACGAAGGTCCGCGACGCGAGCAGGCAGATCACCAGGTTGACCAGCCGCTCGGTCTTGCTCGCTGGCATACGCCGACTCCCTCCTCGTCGTCGCTGCACCCCGTTGCCAACGGTGCGCCTCCGACGCTACTGCGTCGGCACAGCCTTTCGCACCAAGGGACGCACAATACCCAATAGGCTTAGCCGCCGTGATCAGTTGGCGAGCGGGGCGCGTTACCGCCCTTGGCCGTGCTTGGCGCGGAGCGCGGGAGCTGACCGCCGATGTGGAGGGCAAGCCCGTCAAGGCGCTGGCCTATCCGCTGCTGACTGGTGAGCCGGCGGTTGGCGACCGGGTGCTGCTCAACACGACGGCGCAGACGATGGGCCTGGGGACAGGCGGCTACGCGATGGTCGTCGCCCTGCCCGATCGGCTGCCCCCGGACGCGCCGCCCGGTCCCGGGCATCTGGTCAAGGCTCGATACACGCCGCTGCAAGCCATTGTGTTAGGAGCGGACGAACAGGATTCCCCGTACCACGAGCTTCTGCGGGACGCCGACTCCCTGGACGGCATGCCGGTCGTCGCCGCGGACCTCCATTCGGCGCTACCGGCGGTGTGTGCTGCGATCCTGGCGGACCGTCCCGGGACGCGCATCGCTTATGTGATGAGCGACGGGGGCGCGTTGCCGCTGTGGTTCTCGCGTACCGTCGCAGGGCTACGCGATGCCGGCTGGCTGATCGGTTCGGTCACGGTGGGGCAGGCTCTTGGCGGGGATCTGGAAACCGTCACCGTGCACACCGGTCTGCTCGCTGCGCGTCTGATTCTGCAAGCCGAGGTCGCGATCGTCACCCAAGGCCCCGGCAACCTCGGCACCGGCACCCGCTGGGGCTTCTCGGGGGTGGCCTGCGGCGAGGCGGTGAATGCGGCGGGCGTGCTCGGCGGTCGGCCGGTCGGCGTGCTGCGAGTCTCAGAAGCGGACGCGAGGGAGCGGCACCGCGGCCTGAGCCACCACAGCCTGACCTCGTACGGGCGGGTGGCCCTCTCCTCCGCGGAGGTGGCCGTGCCGGCCGAGGCTGGGGCTTTCTGGGACGCGGTGCGCGAGCAGGTTAAGGAACTGACGCCGCGTCACACCGTGCGCGAGATCGATTGCGCTGGTCTGGATGACGCATTGGCGACCAGCCCGGTCGCCCTGTCCACCATGGGTCGCGGACCGGACTCCGATCGGGCGAACTTCCTCGCCGCAGCCGCGGCAGGGCGCTTGGCGGCAAGCCTGCTGGACCGCTGATCCGGTCGCGGGACGCCGCCCTCGCAAGCCCTGGCGTCGCTACCGTCCACGCCCGGCGCAGGCCCGGCTGTGGCAGGGTAGGAGCGGACGAAATGATCGACCAAGAGGAACGGAGCCGAGATGGCACTGCAGAAGCCGGAGATCGACTTCCCGGAGGGCCCGCCGCCCGCCGACCTGGAGATCAAGGACCTGTGGGAGGGCGACGGCGCGGAGGCGGCCTCGGGCCACAACGTCACGGTGCACTACGTCGGGGTCTCGCACTCGACCGGTGAGGAGTTCGACGCCTCCTGGAACCGCAACGCCCCGTTCCAGTTCCCGCTCGGCAAGGGCCGGGTCATCGCGGGCTGGGACCGCGGCGTGGCCGGGATGAAGGTCGGCGGCCGCCGGCAGCTGACCATCCCGGCGCACCTCGCTTACGGCGACCGCGGCGCCCCGCCGGTCATCAAGCCGGGCGAGACGCTGATCTTCGTGGTGGACCTGCTCGGAGTTAGCTGAAACTCCACGCTGGTAGGGAGCTGGCACTGCAGCCGGCTAGAGGTTGCATGGGAGCTGGCATCGCAGCCAGCTAGGGGTCGCACGGGCGGCTACGCAAGCTCCGCAGCCCGTGCCCCCTACCCGGCAGCCAGCTAAGTCGTATCGCCCGAAGCCGTGGATCAGCTTCGAGAGTGGTGGTTGCAGCTCGAGAGTCGTGGCTGAGCTTCGAGAGCTGTGGTCGGGGTCGAGTTCGTGCGTCGGCTACAGCGCGTCGACGATGTCGACGACGAAGACGAGAGTGTCGTTGGCGCCGATTCCCGCGGAAGACTGGCCGCCGGACGGGCCATAGCCCAGTGCCGGCGGAATCACCAGCAGCACCCGGTCCCCGACGTGCTTGCCGATCAGGCCTTGATCCCAGCCCTGAATCACCTTGCCGGCGCCGATCACGGTGCTGAACGCCTGCTTGCGGGTGAACGAGGAGTCGAAGTTCTTTCCGGTGTTCCAGTCCACGCCGGTGTACTGCATGACCAGCGTGCGGCCGCTTTGCACGGCCTCGCCGCTGCCGTGGATGAGCGTGTCCGCGACCAGCGACGTCGGCGGCTTGGTGCCGGACGGGATGGTCACCTGCGGATTGCCGGATCCGGGGTCGCCGGTCACCTTGGGCAGCGCAGCGCCCGCTTGTGCGGTCTGCTTGCCGGGGATGTCGGCGGTCGCCGGGTAGCCGCCGACGACGTCGAGCACGAATACCAGGTCGTCGGTGGGGCCGACCCCGGCCTGCGCGTTGCCCTGGCTGCCGAACGCGTCGGCGGGCGGCGCGACCACCTCGATGCGGCTGCCGATGCGGGCGCCGGTGAGCGCGGTGTTCCAGGCGGGCAGCAGGCTGCTGGAGCCGAGCGTGACCACCTGCGGCTGGTTCGGCGTCTTTCCGCCGTCGGTCGAGTAGGTGTTGCCGAGTTCCTTGGCCCCGGTCCAGTTCATGACGGTGTAGTTGACCGCCGCGAGCTGCCCGCTGGCGAGGGTGGCGCCGCTGCCCGCGACCAGGGTCTTGGTCTCCAGCTTGGTGGGCGCCGCGGCGCCGCTCGGCAGGGTGATCACGGCTTTCTGCCCCACCGCCCCGCTGACCTGCGGTAACGCGCCACCGCCGGAGGTCTGGTTCGAGCTCGAGTTCGAGCTGCAGCCCGCCGCGAGCGCGCCCGCCAAGGCGAGCGAGAGGACCGGCAGCGCGGCCCTGGTGAGGGGCGCCGGGCCGCGGCGCGCGCCGGAGCGGGCCCGCTGACTGATCATCCGTCTTTCATGCAACACGGGCCAACCCTACAAGGCCGCTACATGGAAGCGATGAGTTTCTCCACACGTTCGTCCACGGAGCGGAACGGGTCCTTGCACAGGACGGTGCGCTGGGCCTGGTCGTTCAGCTTCAGGTGCACCCAGTCGACGGTGAAGTCCCGGCGCTGCTCCTGTGCCCGCTTGATGAACTCGCCGCGCAGCTTGGCCCGGGTGTTCTGCGGCGGCACCGACTTTGCCGCGAAGATGTCCAGGTCCCGCGCCGTGCGGTCGACCATGCCGCGCCGCTCCAGCAGGTAGTACAGGCCGCGGCGGCGGCTGATGTCGTGGTAGGCCAGGTCCAGCTGCGCCACCCGCGGATGCGAGATGGGCAGGTCGTACTTCTCCTGGTAGCGCTGGATCAGCCGGTACTTGATCACCCAGTCGATCTCGCGCTCGATCTTGGACAGGTCGCCGTCCTCGATCGCGTCGAGCGTGCGCTCCCACAGGTCCAGCACCCGCGCCACCGAGTTCGTGCGCAGGTCGCGCCGGTCGGCGAAGTCCGAGGCCTTGCTCAGGTACTCGCGCTGGATCTCCAGCGCGGAGACCTCCCGGCCGTTGGCCAGCCGGATCCGGCGCTGGCCGGTCAGGTCGTGGCTGACCTCGCGGATCGCCCGGATCGGGTTCTCCAGGGTCAGATCGCGCATCACCAGGCCGGCCTCGACCATGCGCAGCACCAGGTCGGTGGCCCCGACCTTGAGCATCATCGTGGTCTCGCTCATGTTCGAGTCGCCCACGATGACGTGCAGCCGCCGGTAGCGCTCGGCGTCGGCGTGCGGCTCGTCCCGGGTGTTGATGATCGGGCGCGAGCGCGTTGTGGCGGAGCTGACGCCCTCCCAGATGTGCTCGGCCCGCTGGCTGACGCAGTAGACCGCGCCGCGCGGGGTCGGCAGCACCTTTCCGGCGCCGCAGATCAGCTGACGGGTCACCAGGAACGGGATCAGCACGTCGGCCAGCCGGGAGAACTCCCCATGCCGGGTCACCAGGTAGTTCTCGTGGCAGCCGTAGGAGTTCCCGGCCGAGTCGGTGTTGTTCTTGAACAGGTACACGTCCCCGGCGATGCCCTCTTCGTGCAGCCGGCGTTCGGCGTCGACGAGCAGGCCCTCCAGGATCCGCTCGCCCGCCTTGTCGTGAACGACGAGTTCCTCGATCGAGTCGCACTCGGGGGTCGCGTACTCGGGGTGCGAGCCGACGTCCAGGTACAGCCGGGCGCCGTTGCGCAGGAAGACGTTGGAGGAGCGCCCCCAGGACACCACGCGGCGGAACAGGTACCGGGCCACCTCGTCCGGAGACAACCGCCGCTGCCCTCGGAAGGTGCAGGTGACGCCGTATTCGTTCTCTAGTCCGAAGATCCGACGGTCCATCGGTTCCCCACCGCCTCAACTGTCCTAGGGGATATGTGGACTCTTACAAATACCTATCCATTGCCGCGCGCCGCCAACCCGCCGTGCCGCCGACCGGGGTTCGCCCCGGCCGGCTCGGCAGGCTCAGTCGCGCGCCTCGTCCTCGCCGTCTCCGTCCTCAAGCACGTCGTCGATGTCGTCCAGGATGTCGCCCTGCTCGGCGGCGCCGCCGGAGGCTGCGGTGCCGCTGCCGCCGGCCGCCGAACTGCTCGCGGGCGCGCCGTCGCCTTCCGCGTCGCCGTTCCCGTTCTCCGACACGGCCGCCTCGTCCGCGCCCGGCTCGTCGGCCAGCAGCCGGGCCAAGTGCGCGCCGACCAGGCGGCGGAACTTACGGTCGCGCTTGCGGCCCCGGTCCAGGACCGCGACCTCCAGTTGGGTCGGGGACAGCTCGCGGGTCTCGGTGCCGTCGCGCCCGAGCGCCGCGACGGCCGTGCGCAGGGCCGCGCCGAGGTGAGCTCCCTCGGTGTAGCTGCCCTCGAGCACCCGGCTGACCTCGTCGGCCGCGCCGCCGATGACCACGAAGCCGTGCGCGTCGGCCACCGAGCCGTCGTAGGTGAGCCGGTAGATCTGGTCCTGTTCGGGCCGGTCGCCGACCTCGGCGATGATCAGCTCCACCTCGTAGGGCTTGCCGCCGGCCTCGGAGAAGATGGTGCCGAGGGTCTGCGCGTAGGCGTTGGCCAGTCCGAGCGCGGAGACGTCGCGCCGGTCGTAGAGGTAGCCGCGGGTGTCCGCGAGCCGCACTCCGGCCTGGCGCAGGTTCTCGAACTCGTTGTACTTGCCGGCCGCGGCGAAGCCCACCCGGTCGTAGATCTCGCTGATCTTGTGCAGCACCCGGGAACGGTTCTCCGCGACGAAAAGGATGCCGCCGTCGTAGTTGAGCACAGCCACCGAGCCGCCGCGGGCGATGTTCTTGCGTACGTAGTCGGCCCGGTCCTTCATCAACTGCTCGGGCGACACGTAGAACGGGGTCGTCATGATTCCTCGTCGTCTGTCGGTCTGAGAGGGAGGTGGGCGCGCGGCTAGCGCAGCGGAGCCTGCGGTCCGTCGGGCGAGCGGTGCCGCGCGTCGACGACCTCGTGAACCAGTTCGGACACTTCGTCCTCGGGCAGCCTGCGGTAGCCCTCCTCGGTCACCACGGCGATCACCGGGTAGATGCGGCGGGTCATGTCGGGGCCGCCGGTGGCCGAGTCGTCGTCGGCCGCGTCGTAGAGCGCCTGGATGGCCGCCATGGACGCCCCGGTGGCGTCCAGGTCGCCGCGGTAGAGCTTCTTGAGCGCCCCGCGAGCGAACACCGAGCCCGAGCCGACCGAGTAGAAGCCGTGCTCCGGGTACTGGCCGCCGACCGGGTCGTAGCTGAAGATCCGGCCCTCGCCGGTCTCCAGGTCGTAGCCGGCGAACAGCGGCACGACGGCGAGTCCCTGCATGGCCAGGCCGAGGTTCCCGCGGATCATGGTCGCCAGCCGGTTCGCCTTGCCGTCCAGGGAAAGCTCGACGCCCTCGATCTTCTCGTAGTGCTCCAGCTCGACCTGGAACAGCTTGACCATCTCCACCGCGATGCCGGCCGTGCCCGCGATGCCCACGACCGAATACTCGTCGGCGGGGAAGACCTTCTCGATGTCGCGCTGCGCGATCATGTTCCCCGCGGTCGCGCGCCGGTCTCCGGCCATCAGCACGCCGCCGGGGAAGGTGAGGGCCACGATGGTGGTCCCGTGTCGTACGTCCAGCGGCACGGCGCCTCCTGTCGCCCCGAGCGCAGCCATCCGGCGCCCGGGCAGATATTCGGGGTTATACGCCGCGAGGAACTCGGTGAACGAGGATGTACCGGATTGCATGAATGCGCTGCCCATCAGGCCGCCGCCAGCCCCGGCCGACTGCCCTGGAAACCGTCCAGCCCCTTGCCCTTCCACGAGCTCCCTCTCATCGAGTAGTTGACTGCGGATCAGACTGCGTATGTCGTCCCGGATTTCCGTCCGGGCCCTTGATCGCAGCCGAAGCACAGGATGCCTCGTACCTTACCCGTGTCGTGGTCTTGGCCGACGCGTTAGGGGCCGGGTCGCGCGAACCCCCGTGCGACCACACTCTGTCCCCTGGACACCGCGCCTGCCGGACACTGCTGACGCCGCGTCCCTGGCACCTCGCATCCCCGCTTACCGCGCCCCGGATCGGTCTCACGTGATCGCCATCACCTGCCGCCACCGGCAAGGCTCGAACGATCACTGACCGCCCTTCTGCACGAAGCTGCGCACGAAGCTCTCCGCGTCGGTCTCCAGCACCTCGTCGATCTCGTCCAGGACATCGTCGACATCCTCGGACAGCTTCGCGTGACGTTCCTTCAGATCGCTGGTCTCGTCGACGAATTCCTCATCGACCTCTTCGCTCTGCTTGGAGGCGCGCTCCTGCCCGCCGGTGTCCTTGGCCGCCACGGTGATCACCTGCATTCCTCGAAAAGATCAAACTCTGTGTGAAGATCAGACACTGCCGTGCCAGGTCGTTGCGACGCTTCCGGGCCGTACGAAGGGACCGGAGGCCATGATCAGACCCTACGCCCCGGCACCGACAAACGGTGGCGATTTCGGTTCCGCGACGGGCCCACCCACGGCCTTTGATCACAGCTTCCCCAGGCGTGCTCGATTCACACGTTCGGACGCTGTGGGCGAACTCGGCCGCGTTTTTCGCCGACGGAAAGCCAGGGGCGCTCGGTGAAGCGCGCCGGGGCGCGTTCCGGCTCAGCTGCCGGTGATTTCACGCACCAGGTCGGTGGCTGTGCGGCAGCGGTCGATCAGCGCCTCGACGTGCTGCTTCGTGCCGCGCAGCGGGTCGAGGGTCGGCACGCGCTGCAGCGACTCGCGGTCCGGCAGGTCGAAGATGACCGAATCCCAGGATGCCGCGGCGACCGAGTCCGCGTACTTGTCCAGGCACCGGCCGCGGAAATAGGCACGGGTGTCCGCCGGCGGCTGGTCCACGGCCGTGCGGATCTCCTCGTCGGTGGTGATGCGCTCGAAGCGGCCGCGTGCCGCCAGGCGCTGGTACAGGCCCTTTGCGGGACGCACGTCCGCGTATTGGAGGTCGACGAGGTGCAGCCGCGCGTTGTCCCAGTCGATCCCGTCGCGCTTGCGGTAGCCCTCCAGGATTTCCAGCTTGGCGACCCAGTCCAGCTCCCGGTTCAGCGACATCGGGTCGGTTTCCAGGCGGGTCAGCACGGATTCCCAGCGGTCGAGCACGTCCCGGGTGATCTCGTCGACGTCGGTGCCGTACTTGTCCTCGACGTATTTGCGGGCCTGCTCGAAATACTCCATCTGGAGCTGAACCGCCGTCAGCTTCCTTCCGGAGCGCAGCGTCACCAGGTGCTTGAGGCTCGGGTCGTGGCTGACCTCGTGCAGCGTCTTGACCGGCTGGTCCACCGAGAAGTCGACGGACATGAACCGGTCCTCGATCATCGCGAGGACCAGGCTGGTGGTGCCCATCTTCAGGTACATCGAGACTTCGGACAGGTTCGCGTCGCCGATGATGACGTGCAGCCGGCGGTAGCGCTCGGGGTCGGCGTGCGGCTCGTCGCGGGTGTTGATGATCGGGCGCTTGAGCGTGGTCTCCAGGCCGACCTCGACCTCGAAATAGTCGGCGCGCTGCGAGATCTGGAAACCGTTCGAGCGCCCGTCCTGGCCGATGCCCACCCGGCCGGCTCCGGCGACCACCTGGCGGCTGACGAAGAACGGGGTAAGGTGCCGCACGATGTCCGCGAACGGGGTGGTGCGGGCCATCAGGTAGTTCTCGTGGGAGCCGTAGGAGGCGCCCTTGTTGTCCGTGTTGTTCTTGTACAGGTTGATCGGCAGGGAGCCGGGCACGGTCGCGGCGTGCCGCGCGGCCTCGGCCATGATCCACTCCCCCGCCTTGTCCCAGATCACCGCGTCGCGCGGGTTGGTGACCTCGGGGGTGGAGTACTCGGGATGCGCGTGGTCGACGTAGAGGCGCGCGCCGTTGGTCAGGATGACGTTGGCAAGGCCGGAGTCCTCGTCGGTCAGCTGGCTGGCGTCGGCCAGCTCGCGGGCCAGGTCGAAGCCCCGGGCGTCGCGCAGCGGGTTCTCCTCCTCGAAGTCCCAGCGCGCCCGCCGGGCCCGGTGCATCGCCGTCGCGTAGGCGTTGACGATCTGGGAGGAGGTGAGCATGGCATTGGCGTTCGGATGCCCCGGTACCGAGATCCCGTACTCCGTCTCGCTGCCCATCACGCGCTGTACGCTCATGACGACAAGCCTATGCCGACGCGCGGACGATCGGGACCAAGTACGGGCACGAGTTCTCCCCGGGTCGAGCCGACGTGGGACGGCTTCATCCCACGTCGGCGACGGATGTGACACCGCGGCACGGTTGCGCCTACCGGTACGGGCGCCGCGGGCTCACAAGTACCTTCCCGGCACCGCACAGGCACTGCGCTGTGCCTCGCAGGTCCTGCACCGTGCTCACAGGTACTGCCCGGTGTTGCTGACGGTGTCGATCGAACGGCCGGTCTCAGCACCCTTCTTCCCGGAGACGAGGGTGCGGATGAACACGATCCGCTCGCCCTTCTTGCCGGAGATGCGGGCCCAGTCGTCCGGGTTGGTGGTGTTGGGCAGGTCCTCGTTCTCCTTGAACTCGTCGACGCAGGCGCCGAGCAGGTGGGAGACGCGCAGGCCCTTCTGCCCGTGGTCCAGGAAGTCCTTAATCGCCGACTTCTTCGCCCGGTCCACGATGTTCTGGATCATCGCGCCGGAGTTGAAGTCCTTGAAGTAGAGGACCTCCTTGTCCCCGTTGGCGTAGGTCACTTCCAGGAAGCGGTTCTCGTCGGTCTCCGAGTACATCCGCTCCACGGTGCTCTGGATCATCGCGGAGACGCAGGCGGCCTCGTCGCCGCCGTGCTCCTTGATGTCGTCCGGGTGCAGCGGCAGGGTCGTGGTGACGTACTTGGAGAAGATGTCCTTCGCCGCCTCGGCGTCCGGCCGCTCGATCTTGATCTTGACGTCCAGGCGGCCGGGCCGCAGGATCGCCGGGTCGATCATGTCCTCGCGGTTGGAGGCGCCGATGACGATGACGTTCTCCAGGCCCTCGACACCGTCGATCTCGGAGAGCAGCTGGGGCACGATCGTGTTCTCGACGTCGGAGGACACGCCGGAGCCGCGGGTGCGGAAGAGCGAGTCCATCTCGTCGAAGAACACGATGACCGGGGTGCCCTCGCTGGCCTTCTCGCGCGCCCGCTGGAAGACCAGGCGGATGTGCCGCTCGGTCTCGCCGACGTACTTGTTGAGCAGCTCGGGGCCCTTGATGTTGAGGAAGTAGCTCTTGCCCTTGTCCTTGCCGTTGATCTCGGCGACCTTCTTGGCCAGCGAGTTGGCGACGGCCTTGGCGATGAGCGTCTTACCGCAGCCGGGAGGACCGTAGAGCAGCACACCCTTCGGCGGGCGCAGCTCGTGCTCGCGGAACAGGTCCGCGTGCAGATAGGGCAGCTCGACGGCGTCCCGGATCTGCTCGATCTGGCTGCTCAGGCCGCCGATGTCGTGGTAGTCGATGTCCGGGACCTCTTCGAGGACCAGTTCCTCGACCTCGGACTTCGGCACCCGCTCGTAGACGTAGCCGGAGCGCGGTTCGAGCAGCAGCGCGTCGCCGGCCCGGATCACCGTGTCCAGCAGCGGCTCGGCGAGGCGCACCACGCGCTCCTCGTCGGTGTGCCCGATGACCAGGGCCCGCTGGCCGTCCTCGAGCAGCTCCTTGAGCATGACGATCTCGCCGACCCGCTCGTAGCCGAAGCCGGCCACGATGTTCAGCGCCTCGTTGAGCATTACCTCCTGGCCGGGGCGCAGTTCGGACAGCTCGATGTTGGGCGTCACGGTTACCCGCAGCTTGCGTCCGCCGGTGAAGATATCGGCCGTACCGTCCTCGTTGGCTTCGAGGAATACGCCGAATCCGGAGGGGGGCTGGGCGAGCCGGTCGATCTCCTCCTTGAGCGCGACGATCTGATCGCGCGCGTCCCGGAGGGTGGCGACGAGCCGCTCGTTCTGTGCGGTCAGTCCGGCCACCGTGGCCTGGAGCTCGCCGACGCGTTCTTCGAGCGCGCGGCCGCCCCGTGGCGCCTCGGCCAGGCGTCGCCGCAGTACGGCGATCTCCTGCTCGAGGTACGCGACCTGGGCCATCGGATCTGGATCGGAACCCATGGGTCCGCCGCGACCAGACCGGGAACCGGGGGCGCGCAGCGGCTTGTCGTCTTCGTGGGCTGGCACGGTCCTCACCTCCTCGCGGAGTGTTGCGACGTTACGACCCTACCTGGAGTACGCCTGGCCCAAACTGAAGACTCGCTCACAGCTTGGGTACCGGCGGATCCGGGGACTCCTCGTGGCCGGGTCGCCACCTCGGTCGTCCCCCGTTGAGTCGGCAACACTGCCATCAACACGATTCCCCCTTCAGTGCTCGTTCATGTGGCACGGCGGGCACCCGTTCGGATCAGTGCACCGGAGCTCCGGTAGGCGTGATCGCTTGCGGGACTCGATCATTACTCCCCCGTCCTTGGCGTGTCCATGCTTATTCAGTTCGGCGTGGCCGCCTGTACAGGACACGCGGACGACGCCGACCGGGTTCGACTTGTTAGGGTCGTTGGTAGACCACAACGCGGATTGGATGGTTGGCGTTCCGGATGAGCGGCGAACAGCTTGAGGTTTGGATCGACCAGGACCTGTGCACGGGCGACGGCCTGTGCGCCCAATACGCCGCCGACGTGTTCGAACTCGACATCGACGGGCTCGCGTACGTGAAAGACGGCGCGGGTGAGTTGCAAAGCTCACAGGGCGCGCGCGTGCCCGTTCCGGCGGATCTGGTGCTGAACGTGATCGATTCGGCCAAGGAGTGCCCCGGCGACTGCATTCACGTGCGCCGGGTGAGTGACGGCACGATGGTCGCGGGCCCGGACGCGGAATAGGCGAATCGGCGCAGTAGGACTTTCCAGGGAAGGTCGAGGGATGTCCTAGGGAAGCTCGCCGCCTAGGGAAGCTCGCCGCGGCGGGCGAGGCGGGCCTCTCGCGCGGCCGCTTGCGCCTCGCGGTCGTCTCCGGCGGTTTCCGGGCTCCACAGGTCGTCGGCGTCGGCGCCCTTGGCCGGGCGGCGGCGGCGCGGCGGCAGGTCGATGCCGTCGGCGATGCGGCGGGCGGTGACCAGGAAACCCGTGTGCCCGACCATCCGATGATCGGGACGGACCGCCAGGCCCTCCACGTGCCAGGTACGCAGCAGCGTCTCGGTGGCGGCGGGTTCAGCGAACCGGCCGTGATCTCGCAGGGTCTCCACGGTGCGTGAAAGTTGCGTCGTGGTGGCGACGTAACAGATCAGCACGCCCCCCGGGGTGAGCACTTTGGCGACGGGGTCGATGCACTCCCACGGGGCCAGCATGTCGAGTACGACGCGGTCGACCTCATCCGGTCGAATGGCCGATGCCAGGTCCCCCACGGTGAGGGTCCAGGCCGGGTGCTCCCCGCCGAAGAAGGTGCGCACGTTCTTGGCGGCGATCTTGGCGAAGTCCTCGCGCCGCTCGTAGGAGTGGACCGCGCCGCTGTCGCCGACCGCGCGCAACAGGGTGCAGGTGAGGGCGCCGGAGCCGACCCCCGCCTCCAGCACGCGGGCGCCGGGGTAGATGTCGGCCATCGCGACGATCTGGGCCGAATCCTTCGGATAGACCACGGCGGCGCCGCGCGGCATCGACAGGACGTAGTCGGACAGCAGCGGCCGCAGCGCGAGGTAGTCCATGCCGCCGCTGGAGCGCACGACCACGCCTTCGGGCTGTCCGATGAGCGCGTCGTGGTCGAAGGAGCCCTTGTGAGTGTGGAACTGCTTGCCCGGCTGCAGCAGGAAGGTGTGGTGGCGGCCCTTCGTGTCGGTCAGCTGGACCAGGTCGCCGGGCTTGAAAGGACCGCGGCGGTGCTCGGCTCCGTGCGGTGCGCTGGGGGTTTCACTCACGGGCGCGAGTCTACCTGCGGTTCGCGTATGTCAAGGCGCGGATACGGCGGTTCGTAATGGTTGCGGGCCGGGTTTGGACGATCCGTCAGCCGTGCAGGAAGGCGTGCTCGACGTCGGCGGCGGCGAGCACACCGAAGATCGAGCCGCCGGGCTCGGTGACGAGGTATTCCGGGGCGGGAACGGCCCGCAACGCGGTCAGGAGGCGCTCGCCGGACAGGTCGGTGGTCAGCGTCATCCCCGGACGCAACGCCCGGGAAAGCGCCCCCACCTGCACCCACGGGTGCCGCTCAGGCGGCGTCGCGGTGACCGAGGCCTCGTGCACGATCCCGGTCGGGCGGCCGTCGTGGTCCACGATCACGACGGCGCGCGCTCCCGCGGCGGCGGCGCGGCGCAGTGCCTCGGCCAGGGGCAGGTCGGCGGTGACCGGGATGGCCCGCCGGGTCAAGGAGCGCACCTGCAGGCGCGGGATGCGGTCGCGCAGCTTGGCGACGGTGAGCGACTGGCTCGCGCCGATCCAGATGAACGAGGCGATGAACGCGGCCCACATGATCGTGTAGAGGTCGGCGCCGGCGCCGTTCTGGTCGCGGCCCTGCCAGATCGAGACGAGCAGCACGACCACGGCCAGGCCGCGCCCGCTCCACGCCGCCGCCACGGTGCCGCTCATCGACTTCTTGGTCACCGCCCAGACGACCGACCGCAGCACCCGGCCGCCGTCCAGAGGCAGCCCGGGAAGCATGTTGAACACGCCGACCACCAGGTTCGCGGTCCACACGGCGAAGACCAGGTAGATGGCCACCAGCAGCCCGGTCGAGGACTGGTCCGAGGTCGAGGGCAGTGCCTCCCAGATGCCCCAGAACGCGGCGGCGAGCGTGAAGGACAGCGCCGGCCCGGCGATCGCGACGGCGAATTCCTGGCCGGGCGACTCGGGTTCGCGTTCGATTTCGGAGACCCCGCCGAGGAAGTAGATGACGATGCGCCGCACCGGCAGGCCGAAATGCTTGGCGACGACCGAGTGGGCCAGCTCGTGCAGCAGCACGGAGAGGTAGAGCAGCAGCGCGAAGCCGAAGGCGACCAGGTAGCGGCCCTCGCCGAGGCGGTCGCCGAGCCGGGTGTTCTTGAACTGGTCGCCGAAGTAGAAGGTGATGAAGGCCGCGATCAGGAACCAGGTCGGCGAGACGACGATCGGAATGCCGAAGGGGCGGCCCATGGCCAGTCCGCCGCCGGAGGGCCGTCCGCCGCCTGGTGGCGGGGACTGCTCCGGATGCCCGGTGGATTCGCCCTCGTTCGGATTCGTGTCGCTCACATAGGCGATGCTACGTGGATACGGCGGTGTGGGCGGTGCAGGCCCAGGTTTGTCGGTGCTCTGAGCTAGTGTTCCCGGCATGGACGGCACGGTGGCGGCGGACGATGCGCTGGACGGCGCGGCAGCGGTGGACGGGGTCGTGTTGGATGTCGCCGCGCCCTCGCCGGCAGTGACTGAACCGACTGTCGTCAGTCCGGAGGCGCCAGCGATCTGGGAGCCGAGTCCGGATTCAAATCCGGCGGTCACCGGCCAAAACCCAGAGCCAACAGCGGTCCGGGAGCCAAGGCCAGCTCAGAATCCGGCCGCCACCCGCGAAAATGCCGAGCCGACAACGCTCGTTGAGCCGAACGCGGACTCAAATCCGGCGGCCATCGGCGAATATGCGGCGCCGGCAACGCTCGTTGAGCCGAGGTCGGACTTAAATCCGGCGATTATCGGCGAGCCCGGATATGGCGGCACCGAGTCCGGGGCGCTCTTCGACGTTGACATGCCGGTGCGGTTGCCGTCGGCCATTTCGCCGTCCCGGGCCGGGGACTTCATGCAGTGCCCGCTGCTGTTCCGGCTGCGCGTGGTGGACAAGGTGCCGGAGCCGCCGAACGCGGCGGCCGCGCGCGGGACGCTCGTGCACGCGGTGCTGGACCGGCTTTTCGACCTCCCGGCCGGCGGCCGCACTCCGGACGAGGCGGCAGCCCTGTTGCAGCCGGAATGGGACCGGCTGCTGGCGAAGAGTCCGGAACTCGCTGAGCTCTTCGCGACCCCTGAGGAGCTGGCCGATTGGCTGGCCTCCGCGAAGTCATTGGTTGGAACGTATTTCACCCTCGAGGATCCGAACCGCCTAGAACCGGCCGAGCGGGAGTGGTTCGTCCGCACCGTGGTCGGCGACGGTGACGACCGGCTGGTGCTGCACGGCATAGTGGACCGGCTCGACGTGGCTCCGAACGGGTTGCTCCGCGTGGTGGACTACAAAACCGGCAAGGCGCCGGCTGCGGCATATGAGGCAAAGAACCTATTTCAGATGAAGTTCTACGCCCTGGTGTTGTGGAAGCTGCGCGGCGTGGTGCCCAAGCGACTCCAGCTGATCTTCCTGGGCAGCGGCGAGGTGCTGACGTACGACCCGGAGGAGCGGGATCTGCGCAGCGTGGAGCGGAAGATCACCGCGGTGTGGGCGGCGATCCGCGCGGCGGCGCAGCGCAGGGAGTGGCCGCCAAATCCGTCTCGGCTGTGCGACTGGTGCTCGTTCAAGGAGGGCTGCCCGGCGCACGGTGGAGAGGTACCGCCCGCACCGATTGTGGAGTTCACACCGGTGGCGTAAGACGTAGCTGCGCCAGGAGCTTTGGCGGTATCTGGTACTGCTCCGGTGTTCCGGGGCGATTGGACCGTGCGGCCGCGAACTGTAGGCGAAGGCATGCCGGTTCAGGGCGGTGCCAGCTGCCGATAGCGGCGAGGCGGCGAGGCGGCGAGGCGGCGAGGCGGCGAGGCGGCGAGGCGGCGAGGCGGCGAGGCGGCGAGGCGGCGAGGCGGCGAGGCGGCGAGGCGG
>NZ_DASRBQ010000153.1:0-2592 GCF_035653575.1 Actinocrinis sp. | reverse complement strand
CGGTGAGACGCACCCGAACACTGTGGCACTGAGCGAGTGGCGGCGTATCGACAGAGAGCTGGATCCGATGCCGGGCTGAGCGCTCGAGAGTGCCGTTGTTCGGTCAAGCTGCGGTCTGATTCCGCTGGTCAGAGCGCGGCGAGCAGGCTTCCGGTGCAGTCGGTAGACGGCGAAATGGATCGATGCGGACTCAGGCCGGTGTGGACTGAGCTGGCCAAACTCTTATAGATCCGGCCCCTTGTCGGGCGGGTTGGCGGCGTGGATCACTGCGGCAGATCAGATAACCAAAGATCTCATCAAAGTCTCAAAACCCAGGAGGCTCCAACTGGTTCGGTCGGTTCTCAGGCATCGGCTCACGTTGCCTAACGCATGGCCGTAGCCGACCACAAGGACCTTACTGGGCCATGACCCAGGCGTACAGAAATCTGACTCAGAGTTGATATCCATCGACGCATTGTACGAGTGCTGGCAAAGTTGCTGGCGTCCGCGGAGCACGTGTCTGATGAGTGCCGGAGAGCAGGCCGCAACCGGGTATCGCGGTCTGCTCGCGGGCGGTGGCGTGCTGCGGCGCGGGCGCCGCGTCGACGGTGATCGGGCATCCGGAGCGGTAGTCGACCGCAACCCTGGCGCCGAGCGGATCGCGAAGGCGCGCCGTGACTTCGCGCTGCTGCCCGTACAGCAGTCGATCACCTTCGAGGAGCTCGTGCGGGACCGGGATGACGGTCACGGCAGCCGGGGATTCCAACACGACGGCGCGCGGATAGTCGGTGTATTGCGGCGGGCTGCCGAGAAACTCAAGGATCATGGTGCGCTCGTCCGCGCCGAGCCTGGCGCGCATGTCGGTTCCGGTGATCCCGTCGATGCCCTCCGGTCCCGCCGCGTCGCGGGCGATCTCGGGATCGAGAACCGAGACTGGGCCGTCCACACCGTCGATGCGCACGCGCCACGCGGGCAGCTGGCGCGGGCCTCGATCGGTGTCGAAGGTCGCGCTCACCCTCTCGGCGCCGGTAATTCGAAGAGCGTGGCCGTGAAGCTTCCCGTGATGCCGCGCCAATGCGCGTAACACCTCATCCGGAACGTCCGCGGCGGCTGCGAACTCGCCCGCAAGGAACGCTTGCTTCGCATCGTTGGAAGCAAACCCCGCGCCAACCAGGACCGTCTCACCGGTCAGCACCAGCCTGCGGGGATCGGCATCCACGGGATAGTCGCGCCAGTGCTCCAACGCCCTGCGAGCGCGTTCGAGCTCTTCATCGACATCCGACATGCAATGAGCCTAGCGAGGCCGCGCCTCAGGGACAGCTCAGCTGCGTAAGATCTCGCTGAGGCGGTCGCCTCTCCGAATGTGGGGACGTGCGGAGGCTCCGAAGCACTCGGATGTGTGGGTGATGTGCTCGACAGCGAATCAGGCTTCATGTACCTGCGGGCGCGCTACTTCGATCTCGGTCGCGCCGTCCGCCCGATGGTTCGTCGCGCTCGTCGGCATGGCGGCAGCCGTGTTCCTGCCGCCGCCGATCTTCGCGAGCATGACCGCCGCTGATCGCTCGATGTTCATCGGCCTGACGGCGGTGTTCGCGTTGACGGCGCTCGCGGCGTCGCGCAACCGGCTGACGGTCCACGGCGCGGAGCTCAGCCAACGCGTCGTCCTGCGGTCAAGGTATTTCCGCCTGGACCGCCTGGCGGGTGTACGCGTGTTCCGGGCGGCGGGACGCTACAACCATCCGTGGCAGATGACGCTGACCGACTCCGCGGGCGGGCAGATGCACCTGCGCCTCAACGGATACGCGGTCGAGGACCGCAAGCAGCTGATGGCTGCGCTGGCGCCGTTCGTCCGCTGTCCCGGGGTGCAGCTCGAAGGCCGGGTCGACGAGGCACTGGCCGGCGGGCTGTGGTTCCCCCACCTCCGGCGCGTGCCGGAGGATGACTCATAGTCCTGACACACTCCGCGTCGCTAGGCGCGGAGCGCGTCCCCGGCCTTCTCGTCAGGCACCGCCGCCTGTGCCAATGGCCATGCCGATGCCGTAGGTGACGGCCATCGCGAGGGCGCCGCCGATCACATTGCGGGCGATGGCGGGGCCGGGACGCGCTTTGCCGAGGCGCGCGCCGGCGTAGCCGGTGACGATCAGGCAGGCGGCGACGACCAGCGCGGTGACTGGGACGCGCACGGAGGTCGGCAGCAGAATGGCCAGCAGCGGGAACAGGGCGCCGGCGGTGAAGGCGAGGAAGCTGGCCGCGGCGGCGTGCCAGGGGTTGGTCAGGGCGTCAGGGTTGATGCCGAGTTCTGCTTCGGCGTGTGCGGCGAAGGCGTCGCGGGCGGTCAACTGCTCGGCGACCTGGGCGGCGAGGTCGTGACTAAGACCCTTGGCTTGGTAGAGCCCGGTGAGCTCGGCGAGCTCTGCCTCCGGGCTTTCGGCCAGTTCCCGGCGTTCCAGGTGCAGCAGTGCGCGCTCGCTGTCGCGTTGGCTGCTGACCGAGACGTACTCGCCGGCGGCCATCGCGAGGGCTCCGGCGAACAGGCCTGCGACGCCGACGGTCAGGATCGTGGTGCGCGCGGTGGTGGCCCCGGCGATGCCCACGGCCAGGCCGGCGAGGGAG
>NZ_DASRBQ010000152.1:0-3619 GCF_035653575.1 Actinocrinis sp. | reverse complement strand
GCCGCCCAACCGGACCGATCCCGCCCGACTGGTCCGGCGCCCCCCTCGCAACGCCGCCACCCACCGGCCGATCCCTGCGCTAACCCGCGCGAGTTCGCCCCCCGTGTCCAACGCCCGCCCCCAGGAGCCTGATTTGGCGCTCACTATCGGCCCGCTGCCCACCGACCCGCCGCCCACCGACGCGGCGGATTCGGTACCGGCGCGGCGCGGCGCCCGCAGCCCCCGCGCGCTCGGGGCGTGGGCCGCGGTCGCGCCGCTGCTGATCTACTGCGCGATCTTCCTCGGCCTGCCGACCTGGGCCCTGCTGTACGAGGCCGTACGCCGCACCAACCCCGCGACCGGCGTCACCTCGTTCACCGCGCAGAACCTCACCGACTCCTGGAGCGGCTTCTACCTCACCGCCATGTGGGGCTCGCTGCGCCTGTCCCTGCTGACCGCCACGATCTCCGTGATCATCGGACTGGCCACCACGCACGCGATCGCCCAATCGCGCGGCCGCGTGCTCAAGCAGGCGGTGCTCACCGCGTCCGGCGTACTGGCCAACTTCGGCGGCATCCCGCTCGCCTTCTGCTTCATCGCCGCCGCCGGCACCGCGGGCGAGGCGACCGGCCTGATCCGCAAGATCGACCCCGGATTCGCGCTGGACACCTTCACTGGCCTGGTGCTGGTCTACCCCTACTTCCTCATCCCGCTCATGGTGCTGACCACCATGCCCGCGCTCGAGGGGCTGCGCCGACAGTGGCGCGAGGCGGCGACCGGGCTCGGCGGCTCCGCCTGGGACTACTGGCGGCACATCGGAGGGCCGATCCTGCTGCCCACCGCCCTCGGCGGATTCGTGCTCTGCTTCGGCAGCGCGTTCGCCGCGTACGCCACCGCGCAGGCCCTCGCCGGAGGCACCGTACCGCTGATCACGCTGCGGATCGCGTCCGTCCTGTCAGGCAACGTGCTCGCCGGGCAGGAGAACCTGGGCATGGCTATGAGCCTGAACACCATCGGCATCTGCGCCCTGATGATGGCCGTCTATCTCCCGCTGCGGGCTAGGAGCGCGCGATGGCTGGACTCGTAACCGACACCCTGGCCGCCGACCGCCCTGAGCCCTCCGACGCGGCCGGTCCGCCGCCCGGCCGGAACCTCGCCGGGCGCCTTTCCCGCGTCCGCTGGTGGCGCGTCCTCGTGCTCGCCGTCGTCGCGACCTACCTGCTCGGACCGCTGCTCTCTGCGCTCTGGTTCACCGTGTACAACTCGCGGCTGCACCGCTTCAGCCTGGCACCCTACGGACAGCTGTTCGGCGCGACCGGGTTCCTCACCAGCGTGCGCATGACGTTTTTCCTCGCGCTGACCACCATCGCGCTCGAATTCGTCCTGCTCGTGCCCGCGATGGTGGCCATCAGGCTGCGGCTGCCGCGACTGCGCGGCGTCGTGGAATCGATCGCGATGGTGCCGCTCGTCGTCTCACCGGTCGCGCTGACCGCCGGAGTCTCCACGGTCCTCGGCTGGGGCCTGAACGACCAGGGCAGCTGGCTGTTCCGCCTCGACGCCGACCTGCAGAACCAGTCCTTCCCCCTCATCCTGCCGCTCGTCTACGCGATCCTGGTGCTGCCCTTCGCGTTCCGCGCGCTCGACGCCGGACTGCGCGCGGTCGACCTCAAGACGCTGGTCGAAGCCGCTCGCGGTCTCGGCGCGTCCTGGCCGGTCGTCCTGTGGCGAGTGCTGCTGCCGAACCTGCGCGCAGGACTGCTCTCCGCGGCCGTCCTCACCCTCGCGCTGGTCTTCGGCGAGTACACCATCGCCTCCATTCTCGGCTTCGTACCGTTCGCGGTCTGGATCGTCCAGGACGGCCAGGGCAGCGGACAGCTGCCGATCGCCGTCTCCCTGCTCAGCCTGCTGCTGTCCTGGGCCGTGTTGTTCCTCGTCTCCTTCCTCGGTGGCCGCCGCGCCGCCGCCGTCACCGACCGGAGTGCCTGATGCCCGCCGCCGGACTTGAACTGAGCGCACTGCGCCGCTCCTACGGCGCCGTGCACGCGCTCGACGGACTCGACCTCGCCCTCGCCCCGGGCGAACTGGTCGCGCTGCTCGGCCCGTCCGGCTGCGGCAAGACCACGGCGCTGCGCATCGTCGCGGGCTTCGAACGCCCCGACGCCGGCCAGGTCCGCCTCGACGGCGCCGACATCACCCCGGTGTCCGCGGCCAAGCGCGACATGGGCATGGTGTTCCAGTCCTACAGCCTCTTTCCGCACCTGACCGCAGCCGAGAACGTCGCCTTCGGCCTGCGGCTGCGCAAAACCGCGGCGCCGCAGCGCAAAGCCCGCGCCGAGGAGCTGCTGGAACTGGTCGGCATCGCCGGCCACGGTGCCCGCTACCCGCATCAGCTCTCCGGTGGCCAGCAGCAGCGCGTCGCGCTCGCCCGCGCGCTGGCGATCCGGCCGAAGGTGCTACTGCTCGACGAGCCGCTGTCCGCCCTGGACGCGAAGGTCCGCCTGCAACTGCGCGACGAGATCCGACGGGTGCAGCTCGACCTGGGCATCATGACGCTGTTCGTCACGCACGACCAGGAAGAGGCGCTGTCCATGGCGGACCGCGTGGCCGTGATGCGCTCGGGACAGTTGGAGCAGTGCGCGGCCCCGGCACAGCTCTATGACCGACCGGCCACTGCGTTCGTCGCCGAGTTCGTCGGCACGATGAACCGCCTGCGCGGCACGATGATCGACGCCGACTCGGTCGAGGTCGCCGGCCGCCGCCTCCCGGTCGACGGCCAGCGCCCGGTCCCCGGCACGAAGGTCGAGGTCCTCCTGCGCCCCGAGGCAATCGAACTGGAGGCGATCGAGCCCGACTCGGTAGCCGACCGGGCGGGTGTCGACCCGGCCGTCGGCACGGTACGCACGGCCACGTTCCTCGGAGCCATCACGCGTGTCGCGATCACACTGGAAGACGGCACCGAGGTGAAGGCAGACCTGCCTTCGCACCGCGCCTGCGAGTTCCCGGCTGGCGGCCGGGCCCGGCTCACTCCCGCCCCGCGCCCCGTGCTCGTCGTCGCCCCCTGAGAGGCGGTTGACCTAGTCGCCGCCGCGCTTCTGAGCCTTCCCGCTTCGGAGGCCGTTGACCTAACGGCGGTGCCTCCGAGTCCTCCTGTTTCGTGTGCCGCTTGCGCCTTTGCCACCTGCCTTCGCCATCGCGACACCGCGCGGCGACGTCTACCTCGTCAGATTCGGACCCACTTCTATGCGGCCAAGCTCCACCCGCTCGATATCTCAACGTTGATTGCCGTCCTCCCTCCGACAGGACGATGACGGGCGACTTGTCTGGTCAAGTTCGAGCGGAGGGACGATCCATGAGACACATCGGTAGACCCAACGGCACCGCCAAGCCCGCCAGCCCCGACAGCATCGCTAAGCGCGACAGTATCGATAGGTCCGGCAGCACTGGTAAGCGCGGCAGCACCGCTAAGCCCGCCGACACCGGAAGGCCCATCGGCACCTCTGCTTTCCCTCACCGGCCTACTCCCTCGGTACGTACTTCCACGCTCCTGACCGCCGCCTCCCTACTGATCGCCCTGCTGCCCAGCCTGCTTTCCGCCCCGGCCCGCGCGGCCTCGGTGACCAGCCCGAACCTGCTCATCGAT
>NZ_DASRBQ010000151.1:0-19035 GCF_035653575.1 Actinocrinis sp. | reverse complement strand
ACCACCACCGCCCCCGCCCCCGCCCCCGCCTCCTCCGCCGCCGACGGGGCCGGAGCCGAGCCCGCCGCATCCCAGGCCGACGCACATTCCGGTGCCCCCCGCACCGCAGAGGCCGCATCCGCATAAGATCCCGACCCCGCCAAGGCCGGCGCGGCCGCATCCGAAGCGCAAGGCGTGGCCAGTCAGCGTCCTGGTACGTACGGTGCCGTCGCTGCCTGGCGTGCGGTTCGCCGTTGACGGCCAGATCTTCACCACCGGCACCGACGGAACGGTCACGGTGACCCTCGAACACGACTTCACCCAGCACACGCTCGCGTTGCTCACGCCGACCTTCACCGCGGTCGATCACCGCTACACGTTCTACCGGTGGGAAGGCCAGCGCGATCCCAACCAGGCGTTCCGCACCGTGGTGACCGGCCTGCCGTGGCGGGCGCCGTACGCGATCACCGCGTCGTTCTCCCAGCAGTGCCCGGTGACCCCGGCCTTCACCGATCAGCACGGCGTCCCCCTGGACGTCGCCACGCTCGACTCGGCTACCGTCCGCAGCGACACCGGCCAAGTCAGCGCGCTTCCGGTGCGCGGCACAAGCTGGCTCACCTGTTCCGTCCCGGTCTACGCGGGTGGCGCCCTCGTCAACCGGCCGCTCGGCTATCGGCTGCAGTCCCTGATGACAGGCGGCACCAACGTCGTCGACTCGGGAAAGCAGGCCTTCCAGCCGTCCGGCAATCCGCGGCCCACCTTCGTCGGCTTCTACTACAACCTCTCCGTCACCGCGCACGACGCGCTGTTCGGCGGCACGACCGGCCGGCAAGCCGTGTTGACCGGCCCCGACCATCGCCAGCACACCGTCGCATTCCCGCTGCAGCACGCGGCGACCTTCAGCCACCTGCCGCGCGGTGACTACAGCCTGACCGTGTCGGGTTCGTCAGGCGTCGCCCTTTCCAAGCCCATCAGACTTTCGCGCGACAGCACGGCCGACGTGGCCGTGGTGACCGGCACCGACCTGGGCTCCACGGCGGCCTGCGGCAGCGTGATCGCGGTCGCCCTGCCGCTGGTCGCCCGGCATCGCCGCCGGCGGCTGAGCCGGTTCCTCGGCTCGGGCTTCGCGCGGCTGCGCCACAAGGAGGACACCGAGTGATGAACGGTTCGCTGCGCAAATGGCTGCCGCTCGCCCTGTTCGGGCTGATCGCCGCGCTCGGGGCCGCGGCCGTCGCCGCCGGGTTCACGACGCAGGGCGGCGGCACCGTGCGGGCCGGCTCGGCCGCACCGGTCACCTCCGGGGCACCGAGCCCGGGGTCGGGGGAGGCCCAGATCGCCAACCCGGCCAGTTCGCTTCCGGTGCTCGCCTACTACTACATCTGGTTCGACCCCACGTCCTGGGATCGCGCGAAGATCGACTATCCGCAGCTCGGCGACTATTCCAGCGACGATCCGAACGTGGTGCGCCAGCACGTCGAATGGGCCAAGTCGGCGGGCATCCAAGGGTTCATCGTCAGCTGGAAGGACACCGCGACCAACGACCGGCGGCTCAAGCTGCTCATGCAGATCGCCAAGCAGGAGAACTTCAAGCTGGCGATGATTTACCAGGGTCTCGATTTCAACCGCAAGCCGCTGACCACCGACCGCGTCGCCGCCGATTTCCGCACGTTCCACGACGAGTACGCGTCCGATCCGGTCTTCTACCGGATCGGCGGCAAGACCCTGACGATCTGGAGCGGCACGTGGGACTACAGCCACGCGTCCGTCGCCCAGGTGACCGCGCCGGTGCGTAACAGCATGCTGGTTCTCTCCACCGAGAAGAGCGTGCAGGGATTCGACCGCCTCGCCGACGTGACCGACGGCGACGCCTACTACTGGTCCTCGGTCAATCCCGAGACCAACTCCAACTACTCCGACAAACTGAAGGCGATGGCCACGGCCGCGCACAAGGCCGGCAAATACTGGATCGCCCCCTTCGCCCCCGGATTCGACGCCCGCCTGGTCGGCGGCACCGGAGTCATCGACCGCAACGGCGGCCAGACGCTGCGCGCCGAGTACGCCGCGGCGCTTTCCTCCTCGCCCGACATCATGGGCCTGATCAGCTGGAACGAGTTCAGCGAGAACTCCTACATCGAGCCGTCCCGCAAATACGGCACCTTCTATCTCGACACCATGCGCGAACTGCGCTCGGCGACCGTGCCGTCCAGCCCGCTGGCGCAGGACTCGAACACGCAGGCCGGCGGCACCAGCGGCTATCTGCCCAACCTGCTCAGACTCGGCGGGTTCGGCCTCGTGCTCGTCGGCGCAATAGGCGCCGTGGCCACGGGCCGCAGATCCCGCGGCACGCCCGCTGCGCCGCCGAAGTCCTCAGCTGCCGACACGGACTTCGTGGCCTCGGCCCGGTCTTCCGATTGACAACTTCACAGCAGAACCTGCGCCACCAGCAGGACCCAAGCACCACCTGAGAAAAGAGGAACCATGCGCTCAACGGCGAGTCGCAGTCGGATCACCCGGCGACGGGTTACCGGAACCACCCTGGCCGCGGCACTGACCGCGTCCTTCACGCTCGGTTTCCCCGCGGCGGCACAGGCCGCGCTCTCCGGCGAGTCGAGCCAATTGACCCGCGCGCCGTACCTGAGCGACCTGACCACGGCGTCGGTCGTCGTGAACTTCGGCACCGCGGCGCAGAGCCACGGCACCGTGAAGTACGGTCCGCCGGGGAACTGCGCGGCCCAGTCCGTTGTCTCCACCAAGCTCGGCTCGCCGATCACGGTGAACGGGGTGACGGAGTATCAGAACTCGGTGACCGTAACCGGCCTTAACGCCAACACCGCGTACTGCTACCGCGTCTACACCGGCGGCACGAGCCCGGTCGACCTGCTCGGCACCAACCCCTCGCCGGTCTTCACCACGCTGGCGGCTGCCTCGGACACCGCACCGTTCACGTTCGACGTGATGGGGGACTGGGGCGACACCACCAACAGCGGCGTCGACGATGGTTCGCTCAATGTCAACCAGGCCAACGTGGACGCCCAGGTCGCGGCCAGCGGCGCCCGGTTCCTCCTCTCAGCGGGCGATGTCGCCTATCAGGGCGGGACCGCTACGAACTACGGCGACCTCTACCAGACCGGCGTCGACGTCAGCGCGGTGTTCGGACCGTCCTATTGGGCCGTGCCCGGGCTGAGCATCCCGGTGTACTCGACCTCTGCGAACCACGGGCAGAACGCCACCTTCCTGTCGATGTGGCCGGAGGCGAGCATCGCGGCCAACGGTGTCTATGGGATGGTGAGCTATCCCTCAATCGACGGCACGACCCCGGGCAGCTATCCAACCACGTACTACGCCTTTACCACCGGCGGCGTGCGCTTCTACGTGCTCGACATGTCCTGGGGCAACTCGAACGTCGGGACGGCGACCGGCGGTGCCTGCGGTTCGCACTGCGCGATCTACCAGGTCGACCACGATGCACACTGGACGACGTCCTCGGCGGAGTACCAGTGGCTCTCCGCGGACCTCGCCGCGCACCCCGGCGGAATCAAGCTCGCGATCTTCCACTTCCCGCTGCGCTCCGACGACGCCACCGAGCCCGACGATCAGTACCTTGACGCCACCGCGGGTTCGACGGGGACCATCGAGCAACTGCTCAAGTCCGGTGGCGTGCAGCTGGTGTTCAACGGACACGCCCACGACTACCAGCGCAACGTGGCGCCGCCGTTCGGCGTGATCAGCTACGTGACCGGTGGCGGCGGAGGCTCGGCCAGCTCGATCGGCGGACACGGTTGTGAGAGCACCGACGCCTACGCTGTCGGCTGGTCTTACAGCCATGCCAGAGGCAACGCCTGCGGCGCCGCCACGCCGCCCACCAGCGACGCGCAGGTCTACCACTTCCTGCGCGTCACGGTGAACGGCAGCGTGATCTCCGTCGCCCCGACCGATTCCACGGGCACGGTATTCGACCCCTACACCTACAACCTGGCGCCCGACAGCACGCCGCCAACCGCTCCGAGCAGCCCGAGCGCGGTTCTCTCCGGCACGTCCAACGTGCTGAAATGGGCCGCGGCCACCGACAACGTCCAACTCGGCGGGTATGACGTTTACCGCGATGGCGCGTACCTCGCGACGGTGCGCCCGAATTCGCTCACTTATAAGGACACGACGGCCGGCGGTGTCGCGCACACGTACTACGTCGTCGCGCGCGACCTCGCGGGCAACACGACCGCTTCGCAGAGTGCCACGGGGTGACGAGCGTGGTCGAACTCGGAGATCAACGGTGCCCTACCGGCAGTTCCGTGCTGCCGGTAGGTGAGTCCACGGAGGTGACGCGGTAGAGCTCGCCGCTCTGCTCCCACTCCCGCAGGGTCCGGTAATCTGCCTCGATCTGCGCCGGATCGTCATGCAGGAGGTAGCACGTGCCGGGCGAGGTAGCCGAGTCCACGGTCGGCTGCAGCTCGTCGCCGACTTCGACGCTCAGGTTCAGCGCGGCGAAGGCAGGATGGAACCCGCGATCCGGGCGCCGGATTCGATCAGTACCCGACCCCGGTCGGTGAGCATGATCTCCGAGTGCGCGGGCCCGTGGCGCACGCCCAGGGCGTCCAGGACCGGAAGCAGGTAGCTGCTCAGGGTGCGCGCCGCCGGGTCGTCCGGGCGACCGGTTCTTCGTAGTCGTATACAGGCGCGCCGTGCGGGCCGAGCCGCTTGTGGTACCGCCAGATCTCGGCCACATGGGCGCGAGGGTGATGGGCCGGTGCGCGGTTCGCCGCAAATGCAACGGGCGGGCGGCGCCGTCATGGCCACCGCCCGCCCGCGACCGACATCCCGCGACCGAGATCCCGCGAACTACGAACCCTTAGTCGAAGGCTTCCGCCCCGGCGTCCCCGTCCGCAGCGATCCCGTCGCCGTCACCGCCGCAGCTGTCCGGCCGGTTCGCTCTCCTCCGGTTCGCCGGACGACGCCGACGGCTCGCCGTGCCCGGACGCGGAGTCGGCGTGGCCCGGCCACCAGGCCGCGTGCCCGATCAGCGCCGTGAGCGCGGGCGTGAAGAACATCGCCATCACGAACGCCGCCACGGCGATGCCCGCCGAGATCGCGAAGCCCATCTGGGTCAGCGTGGACTGGCCCGCGAGCATGAGCGAGGCGAAGGAGCCGGCCAGGATCAGTCCGGCCGCGGCGATCGTCGGCCCGGCGTGCTTGACCGCCTCCGCGGCGGCCGCGCGTGGCGAGCGACCCGCTCTGGCCTCCTCACGCAGCCGGGTGATCATCAGGATGTTGTAGTCGGTTCCCAGCGCGACCACGAACATGTACATGATCACCGGCAGCATGAAGATCAGGCCCTTGTTGCCGCCGGAGTTCTGGAACAGCAGCACCGTCGCGCCCAGCGTCGCGCCGAAGCCGAGGCCCACCGAGGCCATCAGGTACAGCGGCGCGACCAGCGCCCGCAGCACCAGGCCGAGGATGATCGTGATCAGGATCGCCGCGACCGGGAAGACCACCGCGTAGTCGTGGTCCACCGCGGCCTGGATGTCCACGTAGATCGCCGTGATGCCGCCCACCAGCGCGCTCGTCCCCGCCGGAGCCGCGCCGTGCGCGGTCGCCCGCAGCGGGCCCTTGAGTGTGTTCATCGCGTCCGAGGACGCCGGGTTGGCCGTGAGCGTGACCTGATACGCGGCCACCGTCCCGGCCGGGTTCGGCAGGGCCGCCGAGACCGAGCCGACGCCGGGCACCGCCGTCAGCTTCGTGCGATACGACGCGAGCTCGTCCGCGGTCAGCGGCGAACCGCTGTCCGACTTCAGATACACCTGCGTCGGCTGCGTCGCACCGGCCGGCTCGCCGCGCAGCAGTTCGTTCTGCCACACGGTCGACTCCGCGGTGGAATTGGTCGAGCCGGAGGACAGGTCGAAGGTCGGCTTGAAGCTGAACGCCGCGATGGCCAGGGCAACCATCACGATGCCGGAGATCGCGGCGAAGCGGGCCGGGCGGCGGCCCATCGAGGCGCCGATCGCGGCGAAGCGCGCCGCGCGCGGCTCGGTCTTCCAGGCCTTCGACGGCCAGAACACCCTGGTGCCCAGCAGCGCGACGATCGCCGGGATGAGCGTGAGTCCCGCCAGAAGCGTCACCGCGACCGCGATCGCGAGCGACGGCCCGAGCGAGCGGAACAGGCCGAGGGTGGACAGCGCCAGCGCCATGAACGCCACGATCACCGCGCCGGCCGCGGACGCGATCGCCTCGCCGGCCCGCTCCACCGCCACCGCCACCGCTTCGCGCGGCGAGTCGCCCGCGCGCAGCCGTTCCCGGTAGCGGAACATGAAGAACAGTATGTAGTCGGTGCCCACGCCGAACAGGACCACGATCAGCAGCGAGGTGACCGAGCTGTCGGTCTTCAGGTCGAAGGTGTTGCTGGCCCATGCAATCAATCCGTCGGCCACCTGCGAGACCAGGCCGATGGTGATGATCGGCAGCAGCGCGATGATCGGGCTGCGGAAGATGATCAGCAGCAGCACCAGGATCAGGCCGATGGTGGCGATGCCGATGATCGCGTCCGCCTTGTTCCCGGAGTCCTGCGAGTCGAGATTCTGCGCTGCGGTGCCGGTGATGCCGCCCCTGAGGTCGGTGCCGGCCAGCGCCGACTGAAGCTGCGTGCGCAGCGCCTTGACCGCGTCCGTCTGCGCCTTCTGCTGCGGATCGTTCTCCGTCGGCATCTGCACGCCGATGGTCTGGATCAGCTTGTTCGGCGAGGCCGGGCCGACGTCCAGCGAGGTCACGTCCGGCACGGCGGCGGCCCTGAGCCTGCCCGCGATCTGCGTCACGGTCGACGAGTCGGCCGCGGTCAGCGCGCCCTTGTCGCCGCGCTCGAGCACGATGATCGCCGCCGGCGCGGCATGCTGCGGGAACGCCGACTCCTGCAGCTTCTGCGCCTGGATCGATTCGTAGTGGCTCGGCAGGAAGCTGGACTCGTCCGCGGTCGAAGCCAGCTTCGGCGCGAGCGCGATCACCGCGATCGCCGCGATGATCCAGACCCCGATCACCCGCCAGGGATGGTGCGCGACCATCCGGCCAAGTCGTGCGAACACGGCAGGTATTTCCTTCCCCTCGTTGACGGCCGGCCCGGGACCCTCGAACCCGCGGGCGGCCACCCGGCAGGGTTGGTGCCGGGCAGGGGCAAGCTTACTTGTCGCCCGGCAAGTAGGGCGGTTAGGGTGCGGAACACCGGAAGGCGGCCAGGTGTTTCCCGGGTAGCGCCTGCGGTGATGAGGGGCCTGATGAGTATCGCGACGAGCGTGACGAGCACGATGACCGCGGGCGGCACGCGGCGGGTGGAGCGCGGCGGGCGGCCGCCGGAGCGCGCCGAGCGCGAGGACACCCGCGCCAGGATCCTGGCCGAGGCGGTGGAGCTGTTCGCGGCCAACGGCTTCGCCTCGACGACCACCAGGGAACTGGCCGAGCAGATGGGCTTCACCAAGGCGGCCCTCTACTACCACTTCCGCACCAAGGACGACCTGCTCGCGGCCCTCGTGGAGCCGGTCGTCGCCGAGATCGCCGCGCTGGCCGGCGCCCCCAGCCGCGACACTCCGCACCCCGACGGGGACGTCGGCCGGGTCGGCCTGCTGGCCGGATACCTCGACCTGGTCGCGGCGCATCGCCGGGTCTTCCGGGTGCTCTACCAGGACCCTGCCGTCGGCCGAAACGAGAAGGTCAAGGCGATCGTCCGGGAGGGCTACACGCCGCTGGTCGAAGCCCTGCGCGTCCCCGGCCAGGACCCGGTCACCGCGCGCACCCGGGTGCGCGCCGCCCTCGGCAGCATCCACGCGGCCCTCGCCGACGACACGCCCGAGGAAGACCTGCCCCTCGTGCGTGCCGCCGCCCTCGTCGCGGCCTGTGGCGCCCTCGGCATCAACTGCGCCGATCCGGCGCAACCTATGACGGTGATTCAGCCCAGGCCCGCAAAGGGCTGACGCCCGCGGCTGCCGAGGCGGCCACGGGCGTCAGGTGTCTGCTATACGTCAGCCGGCAGAGCAGGCGCTGCCGTTGAGGGTGAAGCCGGTCGGTGCCGGGTTCGAACCGTTCCAGGATCCGTTGAACCCGAAGCTGGTGCTTCCGCCGGTTCCGATGGACCCGTTGTAGGAGACGTTGCTGACGGTGACATTGCCGCCGGACTGGGTGTAAGTACCGTTCCACAGCTGGGTGATGGTCTGCCCGGCGGTGAACGACCAGCTCAGCTTCCAGCTGCTGACCGGCGCGCCCAGGTTGGTGATCGTGACGTTCACCCCGAACCCGCCCGGCCACTGGCTCGAGACCGCGTAGCCAACTCGGCAGCTGCCGCCGCCGCTCGACGCACTGGCCGAGGGGGAGCTTGACGGGCTGCTGGAGGGGCTGGAGGAGGGTGAACTCGACGGGCTGGAGGAGGGTGTGCTGGACGGTGAGCTCGACGGGCTGCTCGAGGGCGAGCTGGAGGCCGAGTTGCTGGGCATGACGCCGCCGGCGTTGAGGGTGTTCAGGACGGAGGTGTACGCCGGCTTGGGTTGCCAGTTGGTGTCGAAGAGGGTGGCGGCGCCTTGGCCGGAGAAGGTGCCGGGGACCCAGGAGTCGGCGTCGCTGAGGTTCCATTGGGTGACGCCGGGGCAGTGGGCGTTGTTCAGGCAGGTTTTGACGATGTTGGCGTCGTCGGTGGCCTGCTGCTGCAGGTTGCTGCTGCTGGCGGGGGTGGGCATGCGGTCATCCAGTTCGGTGATCGCCACGTCCAGTCCGAGGGCGGTGAAGCGGGCCATGTTGGCGGCCAGGGTGCTGGGGACCTGTCCGACGATGAAGTGGCTTTCGAAGCCGATGCCGCTTAAGGGGACGCCTTGTTGCAGCAGTTGCTGGGCGAGGGTGTACATGGCGTTGCTCTTGGAGCCGGTGCCTTCGATGTTGTAGTCGTTGATGTACAGCTTGGCGTTCGGGTCGGCGGCGTGCGCGGTCTTGATGGCGTCGGCGATGTACTGTTCGCCGCCGCCGAAGGCGTTGTAGAACACGTCCTGGCGGTAGGAGCCGTCGTCGTTGAACGGCTCGTTGACCACGTCCCAGGCGTAGATCTTGCCCTTGTAGTGGGTGACCTCGGTGGTGATGTGCGCTTCCATCGCGCTCTGGACCTGGTTCAGCGGCAGGGAGCTGACCCAGGAGGGCAGCTGGGAGTGCCAGACCAGGTTGTGTCCGCGTACCCGGGCGCCGTGGGAGGTGGCGAAGTTGACGATGTTGTCCCCGGGGCCGAAGTTGTAGGAGCCGTTGCTGGGCTCGATGGTGTCCCACTTCATCTCGTTCTCGGGGGTGATCATGTCGAACTGGGTGGCGGCCAGGGTGGTGGCCGAGGAGTTGCCCAGATCGCCCTGTCCGACCGCGGCGCCGAAGTAGCGCCCGTCGGCCTCGGCCGCCGCGCGCAGCGTGCTGGCCGCGTTCGCGGTGCCGGTGAGCACCACGACCCCGGTGCCCGCGGCCACCAGCGCCACCGTGCCGGCGGCCATCGCCGCGCGCACCCGGCGGCCCCACGGCCCGCGGCGCCTACGTCCGGCACCGATACCGGCGCCAGTGACGATATCCATAGGTTCATTCCTTTGAGAGCGCTAACGGAGTGCTCGGGCGCAAGCCGACGCGAAGTTGACCCGGACGGCCCGACCGATCCCGGCTGCTTAATGTCGCGGTGAGCGTGCCAAAGCGCCCTCGAAATCTCAATGGCGGTTCCCGCAACGTTTCGACCACGGGTGTTCAGCCGGTGTGGAGAGGGCGTAGGTCGAAGATGCGACGTGAAACTTACTTCGAGTCGGCCGGTTGCCGACCGCTTGATATATCGGTTGGCGGGCGCTGGGTTTCGCCTGGTGCTCATTTTCGAACCTTGTCACGCAAGATTCGGGCGCCGGGTAGGCAACGCGTCCAGCGGGTTAGGCTCTTGTCGTGTCAGACGCCGAGCAGCCCGCGCACCGACCGCAGTCGTTGATGCTCACGTTCTTCGCCGTGCACATGCTGAAGCGCGGCGGCGCCGTGTCCTCCGGCAGCGTTATCAACGTGCTGGGACGAGTCGGGGTCGGCGAGGACGCGGTGCGCACCACGCTCGCGCGCATGGTCACCCGAGGCCTGCTGGAGCGCCACCGGCGCGGCCGCAAGACCTACTTCGGCCTGACGCCGCGCGCGATCGGCGTGCTCCAGGACGGTCACCACCGCGTGTGGCGGGTCGGCGCCGTCAATCGCGCGTGGGACGGCACGTGGACGGTCGTCGGCTTCTCGCTGCCGGAGGCCTGGGCGAGCGAGCGGCACGACCTGCGCTCCCGGCTGGTGTGGGGCGGCTTCGGGCCGGTGCAGAACGGCCTGTGGATCGCGGCCGGACGCGTGGACGTGGCCTCGCTGGTCGCGGATCTGGGCCTTGATTCATACCTGCGCGTCTTCCACGGGCAGTCGGCCAAGCCCACCGAGGCCGTCGCGCTGATCGAAGCCGCCTTCGACCTCCCGGGCATCGCCGAGCGGTACCAGGCCTTCCGGGCGCGATGGGAACGCGCCGACGCACTGCTGCCGGGCGCCGACGATCCGCTTGCGCGCCAACTCCTGCTGCACACTGAGTGGCTGAACCTGGTGCGTCAGGATCCGCATCTTCCCGCCGAGCATCTGCCCGCGCACTGGCCTGCCGCGCGTGCCGAAGAGCTCTTCTACGCCTTGGCAGGGCGCTTCGACGAGCCCGCGGCCCGGCTGGCGACCGAGGTGCTGGACCGTATCGACGTCGGCTGAGCGAGCTGCGCGGGGACACCGGCGCCGCACGCCGCACGCTGCACGCCCTGAGAACCCGGGAACGCCGGAGCGCAGGAGCGCAGGCTAGCGCTTCGCGACGGTGTAGGTCAGGTGGGTCACCCGGGACGACGCGTCCGCGCGGCTTTGCGTCAGCGCGAAGCGGTCGGGGTCCACATGGTCGAACAGGCGGATGCCGGTGCCGAACAGGACGGGTGCGAGCGTAATGGAGAACTCGTCGATCAGGCCGCCGTTCAGGTACTGCTGGATCGTCTCGGCGCCGCCGGCGATGCGCACGTCGCGCTCTCCGGCAGCCGCGCGGGCCTGCTCCAGGGCGCTCTCGATGCCGTCGTTGACGAAGTGGAAGGTGGTGCCGCCAGGCCGCTCCCACGGATCACGCTTGGTATGAGTGATGATGAACACCGGGGTGTGGAACGGCGCCTCCGCCGGCCAGGACAGCTCGCCGGCATCGAACATCCGCTTGCCCATGACGCTTACGCCGGTGCGCTCGAAGGTCGCCCGTACGACGTCGTTGTCGACTCCTTCCTCCCCGCCTTCGCCGAGCTTGAGGTTCTCCCGGAACCACCGCTGCGGGAAGACCCACGACTGCAGCGCCGACCACTTCGTCATCCAGCGCCGGACCCGCGGATCGCCGCGGCCCTCGGGCGAGAAGACGAGCTCGACGGGCGCGTCGTCGGGCGCCATGAAGCCGTCCAGTGACATCGTCACGCTGAAGAACACCTTGCCGGCCATCAGCCCTCTGCTCCCTTCGGTGCGTTCTCGTTTCGGGTGAGTTCGGCGACGTAGTGCGCCAGGTTGCGCAGGGTCTGCTCGCCGCCCTCGATCGCGTGATACTTCTCCACGGCCTGCGCGCGCAGCTCCTTGGTCGGGAACACCGTGCGCATCACGATCCGGGTCTGCCCGCCGGCAGGCTCGAAGGTCAGCACCGATTCGAAGGTGTTGGGGTCGTCGCGGGATTCGCCGTGCCGCAGCGCGATCCGCTCGGGCGGCGTGATCTCGGTGTAGGTGATCCACTCCTGGTAGTCGGTGCCGTCCGGCCCGTGCATCACGAAGTCCCATGTCCCGCCGACGCGGAAGTCGAAGGACCGCGTCGTGGTGGTGAAACCCTCAGGTCCCCACCACCGCGACAGGTGGCGGACCCGTGTGAACGCCTCGAACACCAGCTCCCGCGGGGCGCCGATCAGCCGGGAGATCACGATCTCGCGGTCCGCGTCCGGGTGCGCGGGCTCGCTGCGGCTACTGTTCGCCGTCATCCGGTGCTGCCTCCTGACTTGCTTGCTTCAACTCCTGCACGTATTCGTCCAAGCGGTCGAAGCTCGCGTTCCAGAACCGCTCGAAGCCGCCGACCCACTCGTGGATCGGCCTCAGGCCGCGTGCGTCCAGGCCGTACAGCCGCTGCTTGCCTGCCTCGCGCACCCGCACCAGCCCCACCTCGCGCAGCACCCGCAGGTGCTTGGAGGCTTGCGGCTGGGTCATCCCGAGGTCCCGGGCCAGGTCGGTCACCGGTCGTTCGCCGCCCCGCAGCAGCCCCAGGATCTCCCGCCGCTGCGGCTCGGCGATCGCGTTGAACGCGTCCGAGGTCGTCGCCGCTCGAGCCATGGCGCCATCATATGCCTATATCGGAATGCGTCAACGATTCTTCGCCCGAACCGCCTCGCTCCTCCCGGTCCAATGTTCGGCAGTCTCTTGACCGCAACAAAAATTCTGCCGTACATTCACGTCGTTCCGCCGCCATGGCGCAGTGCCCCTGTTCGCCTCAGGAAGGCGTTTCCATGCAACGACGCATGCCCGCACTCTTCATCACCCTCTGCCTCACCCTCGCGGCCGGGGCCGGCGCCGCCAGCGCGGCCGTGACTCCCGCCGCGGTTCCCGCCGGGCACTACACCGGCACCCTGGCCGACGGCGCGACCTGGATCGCCGACACCCCAGCGCACTGGAACGGCACGCTGATCCTGTTCAGCCACGGCTTCGGCCCGCTGTCCGCCGCCGACGCGCCGAGCCAGGCCAGCGCGGACGCGCTGCTGAATCAGGGCTATGCGCTGGCCGGGTCCTCTTACGACCCGAACGGCTCGTGGTGGGCCCTGGCCAGCGCCGAACGCGACCAGTTCGCCACCCTCACCGCCGCCTCCCGGCTGCTCGGCGCGCCGAAGCGGGTCCTGGCGGTCGGCGAGTCCATGGGCGGCCTGATCAACAGCCAGATCGCCCAGGACGGAGCCGGGCGGATCAACGCCGCGCTCAACCTGTGCGGCCTGGTCGCGGGCGGCGTGGACCTGAACAACTATCAGCTCAACGCCGAGTACGCGATCACGACGCTGCTGCCCGGCGCCTCCGGCATCCCGATCCGGGACTACGCATCCCCGGACGCGGGCTCCGCGGCCGCGACGCAGATGGTCGCCGCGATCACGCAGGCGCAGTCGAACGCTTCCGGACGTGCCCGCATCGCGCTGGCCTCGGCTCTGCTCAACGAATCGGACTGGGCGCCCGGCGTCAGCGCCCCCGCCCCGCGCGACTACGCCGGACAGGAAGCGCAGGAGTACACCTGGCTCACCTCGGGCCAGCTGCAGTTCATCGAGTTCGGCCGCTACTACATCGAGCTGGCCGCGGGCGGGGACAGCAGCTGGAACGCAGGGGTCGACTACGCCGCGCTGCTGCGCGGATCAGCCCACTACCAGCAGGTGCGTGCGCTGTATCGCCAGGCCGGGTTGGATCTCGACGCGGACCTCGCGGCGCTCACCCGCGGCGCGCACTACACCGCCGAGCCCGGCTCGCTGGCCGCGATGCGGGCCACGTCGACCAACAGCGGTCACCTGGGCGTGCCGCTGCTCGACGTGCACACCACCTCCGACCAGCTCGTCCCGGTCGAGCAGGAAAGCGCGTTCGCTGAGAAGGTCCGCGCCGCCGGGGACGGCGCCCTGCTGCGCCAGGCGTTCGTCGCCCGCCAAGGCCACTGCAACTTCACCACCGCCGAGATCGTCGCCGCGCTCGACACGGTGAACCAGCGGGCGGCCGACGGGCACTGGGGCGCCAGCGCCAGCGCCGCTAATCTGCAGGCCGCCGCCACGGCGCTGAACCTCGACGGTGCCGCGTTCGTCCGTTACCGCCCGGCCCGCCTGGTCGTGCAGAACCCTGAGCCGCGCCCGAGCCGCTGACCGCGACTGGTTGGCAGAACGGCTGATCGGGGGGAGCGGAGGGTTGGATCCGCTCCCCCCGATCACAGCGTGCGTCAGGAGATCACAGCGTGCGTCAGGAGGCGCTGGCCGAGTAGCTGTTGATGGTGAAGTTCTCCTGCGTGTTGTTCGTGCCGCTGATCTCCCAGCCGTACTGGATGGTCGAGAGCGTCGGGTTGGAGAAGTAGCCCTTCGTGTTCTCCAGGTACTTCAGCAGGTCGAGCAGGTTGACCGTGCCTGCGGTCTCGTTTCCGTTGCGCACGAACGAGTAGGTGGGGTTGGAGCCGTTGTTGCCGGCGTACAGGGTCCAGGTGTTGCCGTCGAGGGTCAGGGTGCCCACGGACGAGCCGAGCGGGCCGACATTGCCGCTCACGTCGGTCCAGACCATGACCTCGATGCCGGAGCCGTTGAGCCAGATGTCGTAGGCGGACTCCCAGTTGCCGCCGCTGGGATTGGTCTCGTTGAAGCTGCTGGTCGCCGACGAGAGCGAGTTGAGGGCGACGCCGACGCTCTTGCTGATGTTCGCGTAGGACTTGACGCCCGACGTGTTCGGCTGGGTCGAGAAGACACCCCAGTTGGTCGCGGACTTGACCCAGAGGGTCTGGGTGCCGTGGCCGCTGCCCCACTCGTCGTTGTAGATGGTGTAGCCGCCGATGGAGTACTGCGCCCACTGGCCGGAGTCCTCGTAGAGGTAGCCGGAGGACCCCGAAGAGGTCGGGGTCGGGGTCGGGGTTGGTGTCGGTGTCGGAGTGGGCGTGGGCGTCGAGGTGCGCGTCGGTGAGCCGGTGGCGACCGCGCCGGTGCACGTGGTGCCGTTGAGCGTGAACGAGGTCGGGTTGCCGGGGAAGCTGGAGCCGGTGTAGCTGCCGTTGAATCCGATGCTGGTGCTCGCATTCGTGCCCAGCGAGCCGTTGTAGGAGACGTTGGCGGCGGTCACGTTCTGGCCGGACTGGCTGAAGCCGGCGCTCCAGCCCTGTGTGACGCTCTCGTTGCCCGGCAGGGTGAAGCCGAGGGTCCAGCCGGTGAGCGGCGAGCCGAGGTTCGTGATGGAGATGCTCGCGGTGAAGCCGCCCGGCCACGAGTTCGCGGTATATGAGACCTGGCACCCGCTCGCGGCGCTGGCGGATTGGGCGACGGCCAGCGCGGCGACCCCGGTGGTGACGAGCACTGCCGCGGTCGCGGCGGCCATTCGGCTTCGCTTGTGGGAAGCGGCGCTGCGCGATGTGTTGCGCCGCGCCGCGCGCCCTTCGGATTCTGACATCGTGGGTGTCCTCTTTCGCTGTGGGTCGTTCGGCGCGGCACCGCGTTAGAGGCGTCACCTCTGGCCGCGGTATCGAAGCGCTTCGACCCAGGGATACCCGTGGCGGTTCGCGCTGTCCAGGTCACGCTGTTCAGAAGGAAATGCGAGATCGCAGGACCGTGTGGCGCGGCGAAAGAACCGCTGGCAGAGCCTTGATCCGCGAGGGCTGGGCGGCGGGAATGGGTTTGTCGAAATGAAAGCAAGCGCTTCGACGATCTTTTCCGGCGGCGAGTCAGCGGGAGTCGAAGATGAGTTCGCGCATCAGCTCGCTTGGGCCGGCGGCGATCGTTCCCGCGGCGGCGTCCCGGTAGATGCGGGCAGCCGCGCTGTCGGCCGCGTACCCTCTCGCGCCGTGGAATTGCATGCAGGCTTGCGCGGCTGTGACTGCGAGCTCGGTCGCTTTGAGTTTGAGGATGGACGCGACGCGCGCGTTGAGACGGCCCAACGCGTGCTGTTGCGCGGCGTAGCGGCCGTACTGCTCGACCAGCGCGAGGTCGGCGGACAGCTCGGCGACGCGGTGTCGGACGGCCTGGTTCGCGCTGAGCGCGGCGCCGTTTGTCCGATGGCTGCGCGCGAACTCGTCGAGCAGCGATACGCAGAACGCCGTGCCGCCCACCGCGAGCAGCCCGGCGACTAAGCGCTCGAATTCCAGCGCTTGCGCGAGATAGATCAGTGTCCGTCCGGGCTTTCCGATGATCGCGTCGTTCGGGAGGTGTACGTCGTTGAAGTCGACCGTGCACACGTCCGCGGTGCGCCACCCCAGCATCGGCTCGGAAGTCGCGGTCACGCCGCGCGCCTGCGCGTCGACGGCGAAAAGGGCTAGGCGAGACAGGCTCCGCTGCTGTTCAGCGTCGCTGCCCGGCGGTCCGATGCGGGCGAGGGTGATGATGAGTCCGGCCTGCGAGCCATTGGCGACGTGCAGCTTGCGGCCCGAGAGCCGGTAGCCGCCGTTCTCGTCGGGTTCGGCGCGCGTGCGCACGGAGCCTAGATCGGTGCCGGCGCCGTCCTCGCTCAACGCGAGGGCTGCGATCCGCTCCGCTCGGCGGATCGCGGGCAGATAGATCTGCTGTTGCCGGGCCGAACCGAACTTCATCAGGTATGAAGGGGCCATATATGCGTGCACGCCGATCGCGGCTCGGATTCCGGCATAGCCTGTGCGGCCGAGCTCTTCGAGGAAGACCGCGCTGTCGAGGAATCCCGGTCCGGCGTGCGGCAGCGCGAACAACCCGGCTTCGGCGAGGCAGATCCAGCCGCCGCGATCGATATAGCCCTGATCCTCCCACTGCTCGGCAAAGGGCAGCACGTCGCGCTCAAGCACTTCCCGCACCCGCAGGCGCGTCTTGTGCTGTTCCACTTCAGCGTCCTGAGTGCTCATCTACGTCAGCCCCAGCGTTTTGGAGGCGATCCGGGCGCCTTCCGCGAGCGCGCGAAGCTTCGCCCACATGATCGAGGGGTGCACGCGGGCGCTGAACGGGGTCTGCGCGAATCCGCAGTCCGTGCCCGCGTCGATGCGATCGGCTCCGATAAGGCGCGCGTTGCGCAGCAAGCGTTCCGCGACCAGATCCGGATGCTCGACGATGTTGGTCGCGTGGCTGATCACCCCCGGAATCAGCCGCTTGCCTTCCGGAAGGGCGACCTCCTCCCACACCGCCCACTCGTGCTCATGTCGTGGATTGGCCTGCTCTATGGCGTAGGAACCGGCGTTCACTTGGAGGATCAAATCCACGATGTCGCGCAGAGGCACGTCGCCGGTGTGCGGCCCGTTCCAGCTTCCCCAGCACACGTGATAGCGCACGCGTTCCGGAGGAATGCCTTCCAGCGCACGGTTGAGGGAGCTGATACGCAGCTCGGCCCACTCGCGGAACTCGCGCACCGTCTCAGGGCCTGCATTCGGCGCGTGCACCATCGAGTCGTGCATCATCGTCAAGTACGCGTCATCGATCTGCACATACAAGCTGGCGTTCACAATCTCGGTGTACTCGACGCGCAGGGCGTCGGCGACCGCCAGTGCGAACTCCCGCTCTGTGCCGTAGTACTCGTCGCGGCGTACCGGCATCACGCTCCCGGGCGCCACGACCGGCAGGAAAGCGCCGCGCGCTCCATGTCGTTCCGCCGCCGCCAGCAGATTCGCGATGTCGCGGCGCAGCTCTCTTCGCCCGCGATAGCGGATCGGCCCGGTGCACACCCATTCCAGGCCACGCTCGGGTTGGCCCTCCGGGAACTGGACGCGGTCGTATTCCGCGAAGAACTCCGGGAACGTGCGCCGGTCCAATCCGAAGCGCTGCGGCTCGGGTTCGGCGTCCCCGATCGGCCGTTCCTCGAAGCCGTCGAGGCGTTCCCTGATATACGTCGCCCAGGTCAGCGTCTTGCCGAACTCGCCGTCCGAGACGATGTCGACGCCGGCGGCGACCTGGTCGCGCACCGCGTCGTCGACGCATTGCGCGAGCACCCGCTCGAACTGCGCCTCGTCATAGGGGGTCCGGTGATGCCTGGCGAGCAGGAAGGGACGCAGCTCGGGCGGCCGCACCAGGCTGCCGACGTGCGTGGTCGCGATCGCGCTCATCGACCGCTCCTGCCGGAGTCGGCTGCCGGGAGCAGGTCGGCGAGGGTGAGCGGGCTTCGACCTGCGTCGGCGAGTTCCTTGAGGCGCCGGTAGGCATCGGCCAGTTCGCGGGTGGTCGGCGCTGCGCCGGAGGCGGCCAGCGCGGCGCGCAGCCCGGCCAGGCTCGTGTGCTTGCCGAGGGCCAGGCCCGGCGCCGCGCCGAACACGGAGCCGAGCGCTCCGTAGCTCGAGTCGTCTGCCAACACCGCGTCCTGATGGACTCCGGCGCTGTGCACGAAGGCGTGCCGGCCGACCACGGCCTTGTTCCAGGAGACCGAGTACCCGGTGGCCTGCTCGACGACGGCGCTGGCCGGGGCGAGGTCGGCCGGATGCACCGCGCAGTCGACCCCGTGAGCCGGGCCCTTGACCCGCAGCAGCACCGCGATCTCCTCCAGCGCCGTGTTCCCGGCCCGCTCGCCGACCCCGTTGACCGAGCACTCGACTTGATCGGCGCCGGCGAGCACTGCGGCGAACGCGTTCGCGGTGGCAAGACCGAGGTCGTCGTGACAGTGGACGGACACCGCGGTCGGCAGGCCGGCCAGGGCCTCCCGCACCCCGGACACGGCCCGCCCGATCTCCTCCGGCGTGGCCACTCCGGCGCTGTCCACCAGCGAGATCGTGCCAGCTCCCGCTTCCGCCCCGGCGCGCGCGAGTTCGGCGACGAACCCGGGTCGCGCGCGCGGCACGTCGCCGAGTGACAGCTGCACGTCGGCGACCAGGTCACGGGCCCGGGCCACGGATTCGCGGGCACGCTGCGCCATCTGGTCGAGCGTCAGGCCGGCCGCGCGCGCCTGGATCTCGGAGACCTGTACGAACACGGTGATGCGCGGCCGCGCCGCTCCGGCCAGCGCGGCGTTGGCGCGCGTGACGTCGATCCGGTTCGCTCTGGCCAGCGCCGCCACGATGACCGAGTCGCCGACCTCGCCGGCCACCGCGTGTACGGCCTCGAATTCACCCGGCGAGGTCATCGGATATCCGGCCTCGATCGCATACGCGCCCGTAGCGACGAGGGCGCGGGCGAGCCGCACCTTGGCCTGCGCGTCCAAGTTCACGCCGGGAGCCTGGCCCCCCTCACGCAACGTGGTGTCGTAAAGCGCGACCTGGCGCGTGCCGGAGTCATTCATCGCGCCACCGGCACGGTGCGATCTTCAGCGGAACGCGTCGGCCCGTGAGCGTGCGTCGACCACAGCGCGCCCAGCGCCTTTCGGTCGACCTTCCCGGACGCG
>NZ_DASRBQ010000150.1:0-2477 GCF_035653575.1 Actinocrinis sp. | reverse complement strand
CACGTTGTCGTACCAGCGGATCGGCGACCCGCAGCGCATGCAGGCCGAGCCGGGCCGCACGACCGAGCGCCGCAGCGGCACCCGCGCGGCGACGACGCCGAGGAAGCTGCCGAGCGCCAGGCCGGGCAGGAAGACGAGCGGGAGGACGAGGTCCATCTCGTTCTCGTTATCGACCGCCGGAGCGAGGCGCTTGAGCGGCGGCCGCCGCAGGCCTCAGCCGCCGAACTGGTAGTTCTTCGGCGGGTCGATCCAGAACCCCTGGGGATAGGTCTGGATCGAGATCGGCAGGATCGTGATCGGCGGGAACGTACCCCCGAACTGCTGGCCGGTGATCACCGTCTGCTGGCCCGAGACGAGCGGCCCTTCGGTAGTGGCGCTCTGCCCGGTAACGATCTGGTAGGTGGCGTAGAGGCCGCCCTGGAACGACGTCTGAGAGGGGCCGACGACGATTCCCTGGTTTGGGCCGACGCCGGTCTGCGTCCCCTGGTAGTTCGCCGCGAAGATGAGCATCTTCTTGTTCGGGTCCCAGTTCTTCCAGTCGCAGTCGTTGCCGGCCTGGTTGATGACTGCACACAGCTTCACGCTGTTGATGAAGACCGTGCCGCTGACGTAGATGACGGCCTGACAGTCGCCGTTGTTCGTGCACTGACCGTTGCTTCCCCAGCCGGTGTACTCGATCGGCTTGTTGCCGGCCGTCGTCGCCGTCACGCTGCCGTCGATGAAGATCGTGCCGGCGACGGTGAGCGTATTGGTGTTCGCGTTCCAGGACAGCTCGCCGTTTGCCGTCTTGCACGTGTAGCTCTGCGGCGGCGTGAGGTTGAAGGTTCCCGGCACGCTGCCACCCGGCTGGCCCTCCTGCGGGCCCCAGGTCGTGTCGTTGTCGAACACGGGAGGCGTGCCCGACACCGTCTGACACGGGTGCAGGGGCCCCGGCGAGGAGGCCGTGTACCAGCCGCCGACGGGGTCGCCGGCGCACGAGCCGGGCCCCCAGCAGATCGTCGGCGCGGTGATGAGCTTTCCGGTGGCCGGGTCGATGAAGTCGGACGGCAACCCGAGGGGGTTCCAGCTGCTCGGGTTCTGGACCCAGATGTTCGTATCCGGGCTGTTCTTCGTGACCGGCTCGCTGACGCATGGGTTGACCTGCGTGCCGTTGTTCTGCACCTTGCAGTAGCTGCCGACGTGGGCCGAGTGGACGGGCGCCGCCGAGGAGCCGATCGACGCCTGCTTGTTGTTGACGTAGAGGTAGCCGCCGACGTAGACGGGAGCGTTGACCGTGGCCGAGTTCGCGAGGCAGAGGTTGCCGCCAACGTACAGGGGCACCGTCAGGTTCACGCCCTGCGCGACCGTCGTGTCGCAGCTCGACGTGGGGCCGTAGGGGGAGTAGATGGTGTTCCACACCGCCACGTCGATCTTCTTCGGCGGCGGGCTGTGCACCTGCACCTGCGCGGTCATCGTCTTCACGATCGGTGACGCGGCGGGCCCCGTCGGGTTCGGGACGGTCGCCTGGGCGTGCAGCGTCCACACCATCTGGTTGTCGATCGTTCCCCACCACTTGACCGTGCCGCTGGGGTAGGTGCTCGTGTTCGCGGTCGCGAGCGAGCTCGGCATCAGGCTGGAGTCGATCAGGCAGCACGAGTTCGTCGGGTTGGACAGGATCGAGACGCCGTTGTTGATGCCGGCCTCGGCGAGCGTGCGAGCCACCTGGGCCGCCTTCTGGTAGGCGGCGTTGCGCTGGTTCCCGGCCGTGAAGGTGATCACGGCGCCGAGCGTGATCGCGAGCACGGTCAGCACGAGCAGCGCGAGCACGAGCGACTGGCCGCGCTCGTCGGCGAGGAGGTGGCGGCTTCTCGGGTGGCCGCTCATGCGGGGGTGGCGTTGCGGAGCATGACCGTGTCGGAGAGCGTGTAGACGCCGCCCGGCGTCGAGGGGTCGGTGTCGACGGGGATCGTCACTTGCAGCTGCGGGCGCAGGCCGGAGCCGGTCGCGGCCGGCAGGTAGACGAAGACGGGCTGCGTGGAGCCGACCGAGGCCGTCAGCCAGTCCGCTTCCTGGACGCCGCCCGTTCCGGTGGCGCAGTTCGGGTCGCCGGCCGTCCCGGTCTCGCGGTACAGGCCGTAGTGCACCGGGGTGCCGCCCTCGTTTCGGATGCACCAGGTCACATACGAGACGGGCGTCGGGCTCCAGGTGGCGCTCGAGCTGCTGCAGATGCCGAGCTGCACCGTGTCGCCGCCGACGACCCTGTTCGAGACGCTGGCCGTGCACGCGCCGCGCACGTCGCTGCGCAGGCTCGTCAGGGCGAGGCGCGCGTTCTGCTGGGCCTGGAAGCGGTTGTTCATGTCCACCTCGGCGTGCAGGCTCGAGACGAACAGGCCGATGATCGCGGTCAGGACGAGGGCGAGGATCGTCATGGTGGTCAGCAGCTCGACCAGGGTCATCCCGTCCTCCTGCGCGAGCCGTGCTCGGAGCCGGGCGGCCAC
>NZ_DASRBQ010000149.1:0-13606 GCF_035653575.1 Actinocrinis sp. | reverse complement strand
GCCGCTGGGCTGGGTTTTCGGCGGCGGAGGCGGTACGTCGGCGGACTTCGCGCAGCCCTGGTACCAGGCCGGCCGGGTTCCGGCCGCGCTCTCCGGGACGCTGCTCACGGGACAGCCGGCCACTACGCCCCGGCGGACTGTGCCGGACCTTTCGCTCGATGCCGATCCGTTCACCGGGATGCTCGTCGGCCAAACCGTGCAATCGGCCGATAGTTCCGGCAAATCAGTCGACGTGTATAAGGAGGCGGCGGTCGGCGGAACCAGCCTCGCCAGTCCCCTGCTCGCCGGGCTTGAAGCCGACGCGATCGAGGCGCACGGCGGCGCGGACCTCGGTTTCGTGAACCCCTTGCTGTACTGTCAGGCGCATACCGCGCTAGTGCGGGATGTGACCGGAATCACGGTCACCGGCAATGGGCCCAACACCACGTCGCCGCTCGGCCAGATCTATCCGCCCATTCCGGGCAAACCGGCGGTGCTGGCGTCACTCGGCGACGACGGACCTTTACTCGCCGCACCGGGATATGACGCCGCAACCGGACTCGGCAGCCCCGGAGACGACTTTCCGCAGCGGCTCGGCGCAGGCTGAGCCAGGATCCGCTCGGCCCATGGTGGTACGGCGCGCTGCCTGGAAAATCGCCATCGGGGAAGTAGGGAAAACCCTTGTTGCGCACCGGCGAATTTCCCGCTCACCCGGTCGTAACCCACTGACAGTTTGGCGGATACCGGGCAACTTCAACATCTTTTGAGTTCAGCCATTGCGCGGCGGCGGGTTGCCGCAGTAGCAATGGTTCGCTGCGGTGCCGCGTGCCGGAGGACCCGGCGCAAAGGGCCGGCGACCGCAGCCAGCCCACCACTCTCGTTCTCCCGCCTCCGGCGGGATGAATCTCCAAGGGGAGGAAGGCCACCCATGCCTCTCGCCGCACAACGGCGGGCCAGGCGAGTCGCGGCCGCGGTCATACCGACCGCCGCGCTGCTCGCCACCGCGCTCACGTCGGCCGCGCCGGCCGACGCCGCAGCGACCAGTTCGTCCATCGCCGTCGGGCATCCGTCCTGGGCCACGCCCCAGGCCGACAAGGGCGCCGTGCCCGCGGCCACCCGGATCACCGCCCGGGTCTACTTCGCCTCGCAGAACGCCGCCGGCCTCGACGCGTACGCGAAGGCGGTCTCGGACCCGTCCTCCGCGCAGTACGGCAAGTACCTCAGCGCCGCGCAGGCGGCCGCCAAGTTCGGCCCGTCCGCCGCGAACAGCGCCGCGGTCAAGAACTACCTCACCGGCCATGGCCTGAGCATCACCGCGGCCAACGAGCACTACGTCGACGTCGCGGGCACCGCCGCGCAGGTCGAGGCCGCGTTCAACACCAGCCTGCACAACTTCTCCACCGCGACCGGCGTGCACCACGCGCCCACCAGCGACCTCACGGTGCCCGACTCCGTCGCCAAGGGCCTGCTGTCGGTCGTCGGCCTCGACGGCGTGCAGAACACTTCAGCCCGCCCGAACTCGACCTCGGTCTCCAAGGCCATCGGCACCAAGAGCGGCAGCACCCCGGCCAGCGGCATTCCCGAGCCCTGCTCCACCTACTGGGGCCAGTACACGGCGACCGGCTTCCCGACCGGCTACACCGCGACTGAGCCGACGGCCCCGTGCTCCTACGTGCCGTCGCAGCTGCGTAAGGCTTACGGCGTCAGCGAGACCGGCCTGACCGGCAAGGGCGCGACGGTCGCGATCGTGGACGCCTTCGGCTCCTCGACGATGCTCCAGGACGCCAACCAGTACGCGACGAACCACGGCGACAAGGCGTTCGCGCCCGGCCAGTACACCGAGTACGTCACCCCGGCGAACTGGACGAACCAGGCTCTCTGCGGCGGCGCCCAGGGCTGGGCGCCCGAGGAGGCGCTCGACGTCGAGATGGCGCACGGCTACGCGCCGAACGCCAACGTCGTCTACGTCGGCGCGAACTCCTGCACCGACCAGGACTTCCTGGCCGCCTGGCAGCTGATCGTCGACAACCACCTGGCCGACGTGGTCTCCAACTCCTGGGGCGAGATCATGCACGGCCCGACCGCCACCTACTTCGACACCTCGATCATCGCTCCGTACGAGCAGGTGCTGAAGCAGGCCGCGGTCGAGGGCATCGGCTTCAACGCGTCCTCCGGCGACTGCGGCGACAACTCCCCGGGCGCCGCGGCGCACGGCGCGAACTGCGACCCGAACACCACCGAGGCGCAGACCCAGTGGCCGGCCTCCGACCCGTGGGTGACCGCGGTCGGCGGCACCGCGCTGGCCATCTCCAGCGCCTCGGGCACGTACAAGTTCGAGACCGCGATGGGCAACCAGCGCTCGGTCCTGTCCCCCGACGGCAAGTCCTGGAGCCCGTTCCCGGGCTACTGGTACTTCGGCGGCGGCGGCGGTACCAGCCCGGACTTCAACCAGCCGTGGTACCAGATCTTCGCGGTGCCCTCCTCGCTCTCGCACACGCTGCTGACCGGTGAGAAGACCGCCCAGGCGCACCGGGTGATCCCGGACGTGGCGATGAACGGCGACCTGCTGACCTCGGTCGCGGTCGGCATCTCCGACGGCAGCCCGTACTCCGAGGCCGGCTACGGCGGCACCTCGGTGTCCTCGCCGTCCTTCGCGGGGATCCTGGCCGACGCGATCCAGGCGCAGCACGGCCGGCCGGTCGGCTTCGCCAACCCGGCGCTGTACCTGCGTCAGGGCCTGTACACCGACGTCACGGCGCACCCGGCCGCGACGCACATCGGCGACCAGACCCTGTCCGTGGCGTACGACCTCGGCTACAACGCGGACGGCTCCCGCCGGGTCCGGCTGTACTCGATCGGCACGGACTTCGGCCTGAACGCGGGCCGCGGCTTCGACAACGCGACCGGCCTCGGCTCGCCGAACGCCTGGTTCCTGTGGTCCTTCGGGCTCGGGGGCCTCGGCTTCTAAGCCGGCGCACGGGACTGATCCATCCGGGCGGGCCGTCCCTGTAGGGGCGGTCCGCCCTCGCGTTCCCAGTCGGTAGGCTCTGCTTCCGAGAACTCCGCCCGAGAGTGAGGAGAGCGCGCCGTGGCGTCCGAGTCCAGCTTCGACATCGTCAGCAAGGTCGACCGGCAGGAGGTCGACAACGCGCTGAACCAGACCGCGCGGGAGATCTCGCAGCGCTTCGACTTCAAGAACACCGGCGCGTCGATCGCGTGGGCTGGCGAGAAGATCGAGTTGCGCGCCGACGCCGAGGGCCGGGTGCTCGCGGTGCTCGACGTGTTCAAGGACAAGCTGGTCAAGCGCGGCGTCTCGCTCAAGGCTCTGGACGCCGGCGAGCCGCAGCTGTCCGGCAAGGTGTACAAGATCTCCGCGACGGTCACCGAGGGCATCAGCCAGGAGAACGCGAAGAAGGTCTCCAAGCTGATCCGGGACGAGGGACCCAAGGGCGTCAAGGCGCAGATCCAGGGCGACGAGCTGCGGGTCTCCTCGAAGTCGAAGGACGACCTCCAGGCGGTCATGTCCCTGCTCAAGGGCCAGGACTTCGACTTCGCGCTCCAGTTCACCAACTACCGCTAGCGCCTGCGGGGCGTGGGGCGGCTGGCAATCACCCGCAGCTGATCGGGCAGACGCCCGTGGGGGTAACATCCGGAGCCGTGACAGTGAACGCGCCGCTGCGTCCGGCGACGGCAGGTTGGTCAGAGCCCGTATTCGGCGGCCACAGAGCGGATGGGACCGCGCAGGCGGCGACGCGGGTGCTGCGGCTCGGGCGCGTGGTCGTGCCGCTGCGGTGGCCGCGGAGCCTGGCGGCGTGGGCGCTGATCGTGTCGGTGATCGCGACCGCGGTGATGGTCGGCGAGCCGGGCAAGATCCGGGACACGACCTGGAACGACACCTACCGGTACGTCACCGCGATCGAGCGCGACTTGGGCAAGAGCGACGCGCAGGCCCGGGCGATCGCGCTCGACTATTACTGCACCGACCTGGCGCGTACGACGGGGAACGCGGCGACGAAGGCGGGCATCCGCAGCGGCTGCATCACGCAGTGGACCGCGGCGGGTGGCCTCCCGCCGAACAAGCCCAGGTTCAACCTGATCTTCGACTCGCGGCCGGGATATCCGCTGCTGGCCGCGCCGTTCGTCGCGGGCTTCGGGCTCAATCGCGGGCTGGCGGTGCTCAGTGTGCTGCTCACGCTGCTGGCCGGCTGGGGCGTAGTGCTGCTGATCCGGCTGGCCGGGGGCGGGACGCTGGCCGCGCTCGCCGGGATGGTGGCGCTGTACACGCTGCCGACCTGGTTCTGGCTGAATCAGTTCCTCACCGAGGCGCCGACGCTGGTGTGCACGATTGCCGTGCTGATCGGTGCGGTACTGATGCTGCGGGGACGTACCCGGCTCGGTTTGATCGTCTCGACGATCGCGTATGTGTGCGGGTTCGTGGTGCGTTACTCGACCTTCTCGGTACAGGCCGGGTGTATGGCCCTGACGATCGGTCTGTTGGCGTGGTGGAGCCGGGAGTGGCGTAACCGACGCGCCGTGCTACTCGCGGCGTACAGCGCGGGCCTGCTGATCGTGCTGACGCTGCTGCCGATGGCGTTCGGCTGGCCGGGCTTCAAGGACTCGCTCGAGGACACCTTCACCAACCACTACACCGAGCCGACTCCGCCGAACCTCTACGGCAAGTGGCTCGCGCTCAACAAGCACTTCTGGCTGGCCACCGCGAAGAACTACCTGCACGACCCGCTGGTGCCCGCGCTGCTTGTGCTCGGGGCGGTGCTGCTGTGGCGGTACCGGCGGGACTTCGGCGCGATCGTCGGCGCGGCCGCGCTCACCGGGCTGGCCAGCGCGGCGGCGCACCCGCTGACCTCGCAGCTGGACCGGCTGTACTACCAGGTGTACCTGCTGGGGATCTGCGGCCTGCCGATTCTGGCTGATCTGATCCTGCGGCAGACCGGTGTGCTCGAACCTGCACGCGGAGGCCGGGCGGCGCCGGGTGCGCCGTCCGACGGGGCGAACGGCTCGAAGGACAGCGGTGCCAAGGACGACGGGACTAGAGCACGGCGGAAGGCGGACCCGGACGCGGCCGGGTCATTCGTGAGAAGTACGTGAAGAACCCTCCTCGGGACGATCCCCGTGGCGTCGCGCGGTGCTGTGATTGGCAGTAGCAACGAAACGACGTCCCGCTAACGCACGGGGAGTGAACCGAACGATGAGCGAGCACGACTCGAACCGCCGCACCCACAAGCACGACGCCCCGGCCAGCCCACTGCGCCGCGGCACCATTCGCGCCATCGCCCCGGCGTCCGTGGTCGCGATCGTGGCTACGGGGGCCGCGCTCGCACCGCAGTTCGCCTCGGCCGCGCCGTCGCTGCCGCCGATCTCCGCGCAGAACCTGCTGGTGAAGGTCGCGCAGTCGAAGGTCGACACGTACTCGGGTACGGTCGCGTTGACGACCAACCTCGGCCTGCCGGCGCTGCCGAACCTCTCCAACCGGGCGAACCCGCTGTCGCTGCTCAGCGGCACGCACACGCTTCAGGTCGCGGCGAACGGCCCGCAGAAGTCACGCATAGCGCTGCTCGACACGATGTCCGAATACGACCTCGTACACAACGGGACGCAAATCTGGCTGTACGACAGCTCACAGAACAGCGTCGAGCACGCGACGCTGACGGGCAAGCCGGATGCCAAGGCCCGGGAAAAGGGGGACGAGCTCAGGGCCCCGCTGACCCCGCAGCAGGCGGCGCAGCAGCTCCTGGCCGCGCTTTCCCCCTCCACCAACATCTCGGTGGACGGCACGCAGTCGGTCGCCGGGCGCGCCGCGTACACGCTGGTGCTCACGCCGAAGCAGAGCGGCACGCTGATCGGCAAGGTCACCATCGCGGTCGACTACCAGAACGGCGCTCCGCTGCAGGTTGCCGTGTACCCGGCGGGCTCGGGGACCGCGGCCTTCGAGGTCGGATTCACCTCGGTCTCGTTCTCGGCACCCAGTGACGCACAGTTCAACTTCAAGGCGCCCAAGGGCGCTACCGTGCAGGAGCTGAACCAGCAGCAGGCCAAGCAGAACGCCGGCATGGGCGGCCTGAGCGAGGCCGACCTCAAGCCGCAGGTGCTCGGCAAGGACTGGCTGACCGTCGTCGAACTGCACGGCGTGGACCTCAACGCGATCGCCCACGCGGCCGGCTCCGGCTCGAAGGGCTCGGATCGCGGCAACGCCAACGGCCTGTTCAACGGCGACGTCTCCAGCTACCTCAACACGCTGATCGGCGCCGGCAAGAAGGTCAGCGGCGCGTTCGGCAGCGGGAAGCTGTACACCACCAACTTCCTGTCGATCCTGGTCACGGACGACGGCCGGTTGTTCGTCGGCTCGGTCACCCCGTCCGTCCTGGAAGCGGACGCCGCGGCGCAGGGGACGAAGTGAGCCAGCCGAGTCCGACCATCGAGACCTACGGGCTGTCCAAGCGGTATCGCGGTGGGCAGCTCGCGGTGGACGGGCTGGAGCTGTCAGTACCGCAGGGGGCGGTGTTCGGCTTCCTCGGTCCCAACGGCTCGGGCAAGACCACCACGATCAGGATGCTGATGGGTTTGATCGGGCCGACCGCCGGGCGGGTGGAGCTGTTCGGCGAGCCGATCCCGCAGGCCGGCAACCGGGTGTTGCCGCGGGTCGGCGCGCTGATCGAGGGTCCGGCGCACTATCCGTACCTGACCGGCGCGGAGAACCTGGCCCGGTACGACGCCGCCGACCGCAGCGCCGATCCGAGGACGCGCAAGGCGCGGATCGCCGACGCGCTTGAGCGGGTCGGGCTGAGCAACGCGGCGCAGAAGAAGGCCAAGGCGTACTCGCTGGGCATGAAGCAGCGGCTCGGCCTGGCCGCGGCGCTGCTTCAGCCGCGCGACCTGCTGGTGCTCGACGAGCCGACCAACGGGCTCGACCCGCAGGGCATGCGCGAGATCAGGAGCCTGATCAAGTCGCTGGCCGCGGACGGCACGACGGTGTTCCTCTCCTCCCATCTGCTCGACGAGATCGAGCAGGTGTGCACGCACGCGGCGGTGATGAGCAAGGGCCGGCTGGTGGTCCAGGGCACGGTCGCGGAACTCGGCGCGGGGCTGCGGGCCAGGCTCGCGGTGACCACGCCGGACGCGGCCGCGGCCGAGACGGTGCTCAAAGCCGCGGGGGGCACGGAGGTGCACGTCGAGGGCGATCGGGTGACCTGCGACGCGGACGGGCTCGAGCCGGACGCGGTGTGCGCGGCGCTGGTCGGCGCGGGGATCCGGGTGTTCGCCTTCGGGGTCGAGCGGCCGTCGCTGGAGGACGCGTTCGTGGCGCTGACCGGGGAGGGCTTCGATGTCGCTCAGTAGCAGTGTGGACAGTGGCAGCAGTGTGCACGGCGGCAGCAGTGTGCACAGTGAGACCGTGGACAGCGGTGTCGGCGTGTCGCCTGGTCGTGCCGTGAGCGGGGGCGCACGCACGGCCGGGTTCCGGCAGCGGACACGGCTTCGGCTCGGGCTGCGCGGCTCGTTCGCGCTGAACGAGCTGACCACGATGTTCGGGCGGATCCGCAACCTGGCGCTGCTCGCGGCGCTGGCCGCGATCCCGCTGGCGCTCGGCGTGGCGATCAAGCTGACGACCCGTCATCCTGACGGCGGCGGCGGCTTCATCTCCCAGGTTTCCAACAATGGGCTGTTCCTGGTGTTCAGCTCGCTGACGATCACCCTGCCGGTCTTCCTCCCGCTGGCGATCGGCGTGGTCGCCGGGGACTCGATCTCCGGTGAGGCGGGCCAGGGCACGCTGCGGTACCTGCTGGTCGCGCCGGTGGGGCGCAACCGGCTGCTCGCGGTCAAGGGCGGGGCGCTGGCGGTGTTCTGCCTGGTGGCCTCGTTCACGGTGGCGGTCTCCGCCTTCGTGATCGGGCTGATTCTGTTCCCGATCGGGCCGGTGACGCTGCTGTCCGGGGAGTCGATCTCCTTCGGCGCGGCGCTGGTCAAGGCGGTGATCATCACGCTGCTCGTGGCGGCCTCGCTGCTCGGGCTCTGCGCGATCGGGTTGTTCGTCTCGACGCTGACCGACACGGCGATCGCGGCCATGGCGGTGACTGTGGGCGTCACGGTGCTCTCCGGCATCCTGCAGACGATCCCGCAGCTCAGCTCGATCCAACCGTGGCTGTTCACGGATCAGTGGACCTCGTTCGCGGACCTGCTGCGCGATCCGGTGTACACGCCGAACATCGTGCACAACCTGCTGATCCAGGCGCTTTACGTGGCGGTCTTCGGCTCGGCGGCGTGGGCGCGCCTCTCGTCCAGGGATGTGCTCGCGTGAGGCGCGCCCACGGGTGCGCGTTACGGCGCGGTACCGCAACCCGGCGCTGCTCCTCCCGCCGCTCCTCCACCGGCCATACCGCCGGGGCCGCCCTGTCCGCCGCTGGGCGCTCCGGAGGGCATCGCGCCGGTGGGAGCGCCGGACGGTCGCGCGGTGGGCATGGTCGTTGGCTGACCGCTCGGGGCGCCGGACAGCCGAGCCCCGGTGGGCATGGCCGTCGGCATGGTGCCTGAACCGCACTGCTGCGAGGAGGCTCCGCCGGAACTGCTGGAGCCGGTACTGCTCGAACAGCGGTGAGCACTCCCGCGGCGGTGACTGCGGCCACGGCGATCGCGCTCACGCGCAGTGCGACGGGTCGATGGAGCGGCATGCACGTCCTCCTGGGTTGGTCGTCAGGTCGAAGCCCCGTGGCTCGAACCTCACACCAGTCCCTGAGGAGCGCGGTAGGCAGATGGTGAAGGAAAGCTGAGTGACAGAACCGTGACAGAACCCGGGATCGGCCTCAGCCGAAGCCGCGGAGCCAGAGCCAGCCGACGCGGACCTGTCCGCGAACGCCGGTCAGCGGTAGCCGGCCATCCGCTCGAGGCGGGCGATCCGCTCGGCCATCGGCGGGTGCGTGGAGAACAGCCGGGCCGCGCCGCGGGCCCGTCCGCCGAAGGGGCTGGCGATCATCAGGTGGCTCGCGGTCACCAGCTCCGGTTCCCGCGGCAGCGGCATCCGGGAGGTCGCGTAGTCCAGCTTGTGCAGGGCGGAGGCCAGGGCCAGCGGGTCACCGGTCAGCCGGGCTCCGATCGCGTCCGCGCGGAATTCGCGGGAGCGGCTGATGGAGAGCTGGATCAGCGTGGCGGCCAGCGGGCCGAGCACCATCGCGGCCAGAATGCCGGGCAGGCCGGGGCCGTCGTCATCGGTGCGGCCGATCGGGATCAGCCAGGCCAGGTTGACCGACCACATGATCACACTGGCCAGCGCGCCGGCCACCGAGGAGACCAGGATGTCGCGGCTGTACACGTGCGCGAGCTCGTGGCCGATCACGCCGCGCAGTTCCCGCTCGTTGAGGATGCGCAGAATGCCGGTCGTGCAGCACACCACCGCGTTGCGCGGGTTGCGGCCGGTGGCGAAGGCGTTGGGCGAGTCGGTCGGTGAGATGTACAGACGCGGCATCGGCTGCCGCGCGGCGGTGGCCAGTTCGCGTACGACGCGGTACATCACCGGCGCCTGCGGTTCGCTGACTGGCTGCGCGCGCATCGCCCGCAGCGCGAGCTTGTCACAGGAGTAGTAGATATAGCCGTTCGTGCCGAGCGCGGCGAGGAGGGCGAGCAGCAGTCCGGCGCGGCCGTCGCAAATGCCGCCGACAGCGAGCAGCAGCCCGCTCAGCAAGCCGAGCAGGGCGGCTGTCTTCGCTCCGTTGTGACGCACAGGAAGGTTGCTCATCGTTTAGGAGTATCCGCCAAGTCCCGAACCGGTACACCCCTCCAACGACTGGACGATCACGACCGTTCCCGTGCAGGTGGCAGCGGTCGCATTACGCGTGTGCGCTGTGTTACCGCGCCGCCGCTGCCGGGCCGGAGCTGACCACCCAGGGCCAGGTCGAGACCGCGTCGAGGGCGGGGTTGGGCCAGAAGGAGAATACGACGGCGAGCGCGAAAGCGATGCCCACCCCAAGCTTTGGGGCGAGCGTGGGCAGCGTGCGGGTCGGGGAAAGGGCGGCGGCGCTGTCCGGCGTCGCGCCCAGCGTGCCGGCAGGGGTGGCGGCGGGCGGGGCGGTTGTGGTCAGCCGTGCCGCTCCGAAGAGCGACACGTCGAACAGCACGGCCGCCCAGCGCAGGTAGTAGTACAGCGCGATGACCACATTGACGGCCATGACGACGGCGAGCCAGGCCACGTCGCCGGTCATCGCCGCCTTGAAGACCGCCACCTTCGCGAACAGCCCCATGACGCCCGGGGGCAGTCCGGCCAGGCAGAGTAGGAAGAAGGCGAGGGCCAGCGCGGCACGCGGGCGCTGACGGTACATGCCGCGGTACGCGGCCAGTTCGCCGCCGGAGGGCAGTTTCAGCTCGGCCTCGCCGCTGTCTCCGAACGCCGCGCTGACGACGCCGAATGCGCCCAGGTTCATCACCGCGTACAGCACGAGATATGCGACCGAGGCGGAGACCTGGAGCGACTTGCTTACCGCCAGCGGCACAAGAACGTACCCAGCCTGCGCGACCGTGGACCAGGCGAGCAGCCGGACCGCCGAGCGCTGCCGCAGCGCGATGACGTTGCCCACGGTCATGGTCACCGCGGCGAGCACCGCGAGCAGGATGCCGAGCGAGTGCAGGTATGGGCGGAACGCCAGCTCGACCGTGAGGATCAGCCCGGCGAACCCGGCCGCCTTCGAGACCACTGACAGATACGCCGCGATCGGGATCGGCGCGCCGGCGTAGACCTCCGGGGTCCAGAAGTGGAACGGGACCGCGGAGATCTTGAACCCGAAGCCGACCAGCGTCAGCACCGCGCCGACCCCGGCGACCTGGGCCTGCGCCCCGCCGAGCGCGGAGGTGTGCGACAGCCCCGCGCTGACCCGGCCGAAGAAGACCGAGCCGGTCGCGCCGTAGACCAGCGAGATCCCGAACAGCATCACCGCGGTCGAGGCGATCGACATCAGGAAGAACTTCAGCGCCGCCTCTCCGCCGGCCCGCCTGCCGAAGCCGACCAGGGCGAAGGCCGGCAGCGACAGCGTCTCGAGCGCGACCGTGATGGTGACGAAGTCGCGCGCCGCGACCAGCACCAGCGCCCCGGTGAGCGAGCTGAGCAGCAGGAAGTGGTACTCGCCGAACGGCACCTTGAACCGGCGCGGCGCCATCAGCACGACCAGGACCGTCGCGGCCAGCACCAGGGTCTGCAGGGTGAGGGTGAAGTTGTCGACCACGTAGGAGCAGGAGAGCGCTGAGGTCGGGGTGCCGCCCTTCGCGCCGGGCATGCAGAACGTGTTGCGGGGCATGCCGGTCCGGTTGGTCCAGAGCGCGAGTTCCGCGGCGAGCGACGCGACGATGACGCCGAGGGCGCCCCAGGAAAGCCACTGCTTGCGGTCCGCGCTCAGGAACAGGTCCGCGAGCAGCACCGCGAGCGCGCCGCCGGCCGTCAACAGGACCGGCAGCAGCGTGGTGTAGTCGATTGACTGAATTCCGAAGATCGCTGAGGTGGCCATGGCTATCGCGCGCCTCCCAGCACGTGGTGGACGGCCGGATCGGCCAGGGCCAGGATCACCGCGGGCCACAGCCCGGCGACCAGCGTCAATCCGGCCAGCGGCGTCCAGCTGATCAGCTCACGCGGAGTCAGGTCCGGCAGCGGCTCGTACCGGGTACTGCCGTTCGGACCGGTCACCGCGCCCATGCACAGCCGCCGCACGACCAGCAGCAGATACGTCGCGGTCAGGATCATGCCGACACCGGCGAGCGCCATCAGGATGTGGAACCCGAGCGAGGTGAGGCCGGGCGCCGGCTTCGTGGCGCCGATGATCGCGTAGAGCTCGCCCCAGAACCCGGCCAGGCCCGGCAGGCCGAGCGAGGCCATCGCGGCGAAGACGATCAGCACGCCGTAACGCCGTGCCCGCTCGTAGAGCCCGCGGCCGAGCGTGTACAGGTCTGTGGTACCCAGCCGCTCCTTGAAGCCGCCGGCGATGAAGAACAGCAGGCCGGTGATCAGGCCGTGCGCGACCGAGGCGAACAGCGCGCCGTCCAGGCCGACGCGGGTCAGGGTCGCGACTCCGAGCAGCACGAACCCCATGTGGCCGACCGACGAGTACGCGATCAGCCGCTTGAGATCGCCGCCGCGCCGGGCCTGGGCCATGCACGCGAGCGCGCCGTACACGATCCCGACGGTGCCGAAGCAGCCGAGCGCGAAGGCGAATCGATGCGCGCCGAGCGGCACCATGCCGGCGCCGATCCGGATGAAGCCGTAGGTGCCCATTTTCAGCAGCACCCCGGCCAGCAGCACCGAGCCGACGGTCGGCGCGGAGGTGTGCGCGTCGGGCAGCCAGGTGTGCAGCGGCCACATCGGGGTCTTGACCGCGAAGCCGAGGCCGACCAGCAGGAACGCGCCCTCCTGCACGCCGATGGTCAGGCCGAGGCCGTGCCGCTGGGCCAGGGCGACCATGTCGAAGGTGCCGGCCTTGGCGTGGATCAGCAGGAAGCCGAGCAGCATCAGCGCCGAGCCGAGCAGCGTGTAGAGGATGAACTTGTTCGCCGCGCGCCGGCGCTCCTCGCCGCTGCCCCAGCGGTGGATGAGCCCGTACATCGGGACCAGCACGATCTCGAAGAAGATGAAGAACAGCAGCAGGTCCTGCGCCACGAAGGTGCCGACCATGCCGATCTGCAGCACCAGGAGCAGCGCGGTGAAGGCGCGCCCTGATTCGTCCTTCGCCGTGGTGCGCACCGCGTAGAGCAGGCAGAGCGCGCTCAGCAGGGTGGTCAGCAGCAGCAGCGGCAGCGAGATGCCGTCGATGCCGAGGTGGAAGCGCAGATCGAACGCGGGCACCCAGGGCACGTTGAGCTGACCCTGCATCTGCTCGGCGTGGCCGTAGTCGAAGAGCGGAAGCAGGACCAGCGAGAGGAGGAAGACCAGTGTGCCGGTCCCGGCGCCGACCCGGGCGGCTTGCCGAGCGGGCAGCGCGTAGAGCACGACGAGCCCGGCGGCAGGCAGGGCGAGCAGGAGGACAAGGAGCGTGGCCATGGATTACCGCACCTGTCCTGCGAATACAGCCGCGATCACGATCACTCCGGCGAACAGTGCGGTCAGATAGAGCTGGATGTTGCCGGTCTGGACGCGTCTGAGCAGGCCGCCGAGTCCGCGCGCGGTGATGCCGGCGCCGCGCACGTAGGCGTCCACGACCTCGGTGTCGAGGTAACCGACGAGTCTCGCCAGCGCCTTCGCGGGCTGAACGATGATCAGATCCTGCACGTCGTCAAGGTAGAAGCCGTACAGCGCCGTCTCCCGCCAGCGGCCGAGCAGTTCGGCCGGGTCCGCGGCCGGGTCGCGCCGCCAGGCGTTCCACACCAGGCCCGCGCCGAGCACGGTGACGACGAAGGCGATCGCGGAAGTCGCACCGGCCGGGGCGAGGTCGGCTCCGGCCGAGGAGGGCACCGCGAGTCCGAAGGCGTTGCCGATCCACGAGCCGAAGGCGCCACCGCCGAGCGCGACGAACCCCAGCACCGCGGCGGGAACGGCGAGCACGATCAGCGGAACTAGTTCGGTCTGCGGTGCCTCGACGCGGTGGTCGTCCGGCGAGGCCTCGGGGAACGGGCCCCAGAACATCTTCAGCCACAGCCGCGTCGCGTA
>NZ_DASRBQ010000148.1:0-15914 GCF_035653575.1 Actinocrinis sp. | reverse complement strand
GTTCGCGACGATGTTGGCCGCGTAGTCCTTGAAGGAGGGCTGAGCGGCCTCCTTGAGCGCCACCGCGATGGCCGCCGTGGTGTGGTTGTGCGGACCGCCCTGCAGGCCCGGGAAGACCGCCTTGTCGATCGCCTTGGCGTGCTCGGCGGTGGACAGCAGCATCGCGCCGCGCGGGCCGCGCAGGGTCTTGTGCGTGGTGGTGGAGATGACGTCGGCGTGGCCGACCGGCGACGGGTGCGCCCCGCCCGCGACCAGGCCGGCGATGTGCGCCATGTCCGCCAGCAGGATCGCGCCGACCTCGCGGGCGATCTCGGCGAAGGCGGCGAACTCGATGGTGCGCGGAATGGCGGTGCCGCCGCAGATGATCAGCTTGGGCCGCTCGCGCAGCGCGATCTCGCGCACGTCGTTCATGTCGACCCGGCCAGTCTCCTTGCGCACGCCGTAGTGCACCGGCCGGAACCACTTGCCGGTGACCGAGACCGGCGAGCCGTGCGTCAGGTGGCCGCCCATCGGCAGGTCCATCGACAGGACGGTGTCGCCGGGGCTGAGGAAGGCGAGGTACACGGCGAGGTTGGCCGGCGAGCCCGAGTACGGCTGCACGTTGGCGTGCTCGGCGCCAAACAGGGCCTTGGCGCGCTCCACGGCCAGCGTCTCGACCGGGTCGATGACCTGCTGGCCCTCGTAATAGCGCTTGCCGGCGTAGCCCTCGGAGTACTTATTCGTCAGGACGGTGCCGGTGGCCTCGAGAACCGCGGTGGAGACGTAGTTCTCCGAGGCGATCAGCCGGATCTTCTCGTACTGGCGGCGCGCCTCGGCCTGGACCAGGTCGGCGATCTCCGGGTCGGTCGCGGCGAGGTGCGGTACGGCGGGCTCGTGCATGTCTGCCTCCATCGTTCGCTGATCTACGGTGGGGCGAACACCCAGGCGCACGGTGCCCACTCGGAACGGCGGGCCGCTCCCCGGTGGTTACGCCCACCTAGTCGGCCTGTCTGTCACGCCGAAGCGCCAGTCGCGGCTCGCCGGAACCGATCCTACCGACCGGCCCGCACGAGCGTCCCCACACATTCCACATGATGGGTCATCGGGAACAGATCGAAAGCCCGCAGGTCGGCGAGGGTGTAGCCGTGGTCGGCGAAGTAAGCCACATCCCGGGCCAGCGCCGCCGGATCACAGGCGACATACGCGATGACGCGCGGCCTGAGCGCCGCGATCCGCTCGACCACGCCGCGCCCGGCGCCGGAGCGCGGCGGGTCCAGCACGACGACCTCGACCTCGAAGTCCTCCGGGGCCTGATCCAGTGCCTTCTCGACCTTCTCCTCGACGAGCACCACCTGCTCGAGCCCGGCCAGGTTCGCGGTCGCGTCCGCCACGGCGGCCGCCTCTGACTCGACCGCGACGACCTCGCCGTCCGCGCCGACCGCCTCGGCCAGGCTCGCGGCGAAGAGCCCGACGCCGCAGTACAGGTCCATCGCGGTCTCCCCCGGCTGCGGCTTGACCGCGTCCATGACCGCGGCCACGAGCACGTCGGCCGCCGCGGGGTGCACCTGCCAGAATCCCGAGCCGCTGACCTTCCAGGTACGGCCGGCGGCGACCTCACGCACGTGCGCGCGACCGTGGATGCGTTGCGTGCCACCCTTGCCGTCACCACGCAGAACGGATACGGGAACGTCCAAGTCGACGAAGGGCACGCGCTGCCCTGGCTGCGGCGTCACCACAACCGCGCGGTCCGAGGAACCGGTCGCTGCGATCACTTCTACGCCGGCCATGTTCGGCCAGGTACGCGATTCGACGCCTACCTGCTCGACCTCAGGCGTCGCGATGATGCAATGGTCGATCGGCACGACGTCGTGCGAGCGGTGCTTACGCAGCCCGATGCGCCCTTGGTCATCGACGGCGAACTGAACGCGGCTGCGCCAGCCGAGCCCGTCAGCGCTGCCAGGCACCTCCTCGACCACGACCTCGCGATCGATCTTCGCCAGCCTGTGCAGCTGCTCGGCGACCACCGCGGCTTTCAGCCTGCGCTGCGCTTCAGGCGTCACATGCTGCCAGTCGCAGCCCCCGCACTTACCCGGCCCGGAGAACGGACACGGCGCTTCGACGCGGTCGGGCGACGCCGTCAGGATCTCGATCGCGTCGGCCCGCAGGAAGCGATCGTTCTCCGCGCCTTCCGTAACCTGGGCGACGACCCGCTCACCCGGCAGTGCGTGACGCACGAACACTGCCCGGCCCTCATGCCGAGCGATGCAGAATCCGCCGTGCGCTACCGCGCCGACCTCGACTTCAAAGCGCTCCCCCACCAGGCTCGTTCCGGCGGATTCGGCGGCCGCGCGGCCGGCCCGAGGCTGTCGTGCTTGCGGGTTCGCACGAGCGGAGTTCGTGCGGGAGGCGTAACGAGCGGGCACAGGGGGATCCGATCTACAGCGGAGGACCGCGCCGGGCGGCTCGGTCGGGCTCAAATACCAGGGTAGGACCTGCGGCACGCCCCGCCGGACGGCCGCGAACCCCGCCCTGGGCCGCGCGCCCGACGGATGATAGACACAGAGCGGCAAGACGCCGGCGCCGCGCCTTTCGCGGCCAAGACGAGCGCCACAGACGACCGAGGAGACCAGGCAGTTGCATATCGTGATCATGGGCTGCGGCCGCGTGGGTTCCGCGCTGGCCCTGAGCATGGAGGACCTGGGGCACTCGGTCGCCGTGGTCGATCAGGATCCGAACGCGTTCCGCCGCCTCGGCACGGGTTTCGCCGGGCGGCGCGTGACCGGCACCGGGTTCGATCGTGACACGCTCGCCGAGGCCGGAATCGAGGGCGCCGGGGCTTTCGCGGCGGTCTCCAGCGGAGACAACTCGAACATCCTGGCCGCGCGCGTCGCCAGGGAGACCTTCGGCGTCGAGAACGTCGTGGCCCGCATCTACGACCCGCGGCGCGCGGAGATCTACCAGCGCCTCGGCATCCCCACCGTGGCCACGGTCCGGTGGACCGCGGACCAGATGCTGCGCCGGCTGCTGCCGGCCGGGGCGGACGAGCACTGGCGCGACCCTTCCGGCACGGTGGTGCTCGCCGAGGTGCACCTGAACCCAGGCTGGGTGGGCCATCGCGTCTCGCGGCTGGAAGACGCCGCCGGCGTGCGTATCGCCGCCCTGACGCGCCTAGGGCACGCCATGCTGCCCAGCAACGACACCGTGCTGCAGGAAGGTGACCTCGCGCACGTGGCCTTGCTCGCCTCGGAGCTGCCCAAGGTCGAGGAGATCTTCGCGAAGGGACCGGGACACTGATGCGCGTCGCCATTGCCGGAGCCGGCAACGTGGGCCGCTCCATCGCCGTGGAACTGCTGGAGAACGGGCACGAGGTGCTGCTCATCGACAAGGAGCCGCACCAGATCGCGGTGGACGAGCTGCCGCGCGCCGAGTGGCTGCTCGCGGACGCCTGCGAGATCGTCTCGCTGGACGAGGCCGGGCTGCAGCGCTGCAACGTGGCCATCGCGGCGACCGGGGACGACAAGGTCAACCTGGTGGTCTCGCTGCTGGCCAAGACCGAGTACGGCGTGCCGCGGGTGGTGGCCCGGGTCAACCACCCGAAGAACGAGTGGCTGTTCAACGACGCCTGGGGCGTGGACGTGGCGGTCTCGACGCCGCGCCTGATGTCGGCGCTGGTCGAGGAGGCGGTCTCGGTCGGCGACCTGGTGCGCCTGCTGCGTTTCAGCCAGGGCGACGCGAACCTGGTTGAGCTGACCCTCCCGGCCAACGCGCCGCTGGTCGGCACGGGGATCGGCGAGGTGACCTGGCCGGAGGACACCGCGCTGGTGGCGGTCCTGCGCGGCGGCCGCGTGCTGGTGCCGAGCCCGGAGAATCCGCTGGAGGCGGGCGACGAGCTGCTGTTCGTGGCGGCTCCGGACCGTGAGCAGCAGCTTGAGGAGCTGCTCTCGGCCCCGTAGGCCGCGCCCGGACGGAAGTCTGACGCCAGCGCTCCGCTGGCTGCCCCGAGTTCTCGGATAGGCAGCCAGCGGAGCGCGTCGTTTGGTGCGGTAACTCGTCGGTTCTGTCTGTCGCTGCTAGACCTGCGCGGGCAACGGTGCCTTTTTGATGACCCGCCAGCACACGAAGACGACCGCGATGTACAGCGGATACCCGAGCACGACCTTGGCGGCGCCGAGAGCGGTGATCTGGTTAGCGAGGTAGAGCGGGATCTCGACGATGACGCGCAGCGCGAACATCGCCGCGAGCAGCCAAGTGGAGATCGTGAACACACGCAGCCGCTCCGGGTGGTCGCGCCAGGACATCATTTCGCCGGTGATCGGGCCGATCACCACGCCGACGATCGGCCAGCGCACCAGGGCGCTGACGGTGAACAGCACCGCCTCCCCGACGTTGAGCAGCACGCTCGGCAGGTAGAAGTCCTTCGCCTGGCCCGTGTACTTCGCGAACGCGGCACACATCACGACGCCGAAAAGGCCGCCCAGGGCGTGCTGGAGCTTGTCCCGCTGAACCAGCCGCATCACGGTCAGCGCGGCCGCGACGGCCACTGCCGACCACAGCGACGCGTTCAGGCTCCTGGTGGCCGTGAAAACGACGATGAAGACGATGCTCGGCAGCCCGGTCTCGGTCAGCCCACGCTTGCCGCCGAAGTTGGCGAGGATCGACTCCTTGTACGCCTCCAGGCGCTCTTCATCGGTGGCTTCTACCGCGGCGCCGTCACGCGGTTCCGGCACCGCGTCGCCGGTTTGAGGAGCAGCTGTGCCCGATTGAGGAGCAAAAGGGGACGGAGCCGCCTCGGGCGGGGGGAAAGCTGACATGCCGTGCATCGTAGCTAAACACGCCGCGGCGGTGTTGCATTCGGCGCTACGGATGAAACCCGGGGCTTCAGGCGGCTGTAGGCTCCACGCCGCTCGGCGCTGGGCGCCTCACGCCGTGTACCCTGCGCCGCCGCCCCGGGTTTCATCCGTAGTGGGGTATCCGGCCGAATGAACGCCGGATTTGACCCCCACCGCTGCGGTGAATAGATCAGTCGCTTACCGGACTTCGGTGATCTCCGGTCCGCGCTCGAACGGGTTGAGCCCGCCGCTGTACGGCGAGGCCGCCTCCTCAGCCGGAGCCGGCTCCGCAGGCTGGGCGTTCTTAGGCATCGTCATCGGGATCGGGTCACGCGGAGCCATCGCCTCGGTACCGCGTACCACCACGATCTCCTTGAACACCTGGTCAACCCCCGCAGCGGCCTCAGGCTGTACCGCACCGAGGCCGTACACGACGCCCCGCAGGAACCAGCGCGGTCCATCGGCGCCCACGAAACGCATCACCTGGATGCCCTGGTTGCCGTCGGGCAGCCGGACCGGCACGCGAGCCCGCAGCTCCGGGCCGAGTTGCCCGATGCCGCGGTCGACGATGCCGCCCTGCTTGGTGATCTCCACCGCGATCTCGTCGCACACGTCCGACCAGATGCCCTCGCTGCGCGGCGCCGCGAAGGCGTTGACCTGCAGCGCGCTCTGTCCGAGCTCGATCCGGATGGCCACCAGCTGGCCCTGCTCGGTCATCTCGACCCGGATGTTGCCGGCCGCCGGGACCAACAGGCCGCCAAAGTCGATCCGGCCTTCGTGAGGGTCGTCGAGCTCCGCCGCGTCCCACGGCCCGTTCTCGCGGCCGGAACCCGCCTCAGCGGCCCGCCGCGCGCCGTCCTGCGCGTCCTCGTAGACGTCGTCGGCCGACTCGTCGAAGCCGTCGTCCGGCTCCTGCTCCGCGTCGCGCCCTCGCCGTCGGAACATCGTCTCGTCTCCCCATCCTGTAACCACTGTCCGCGGCTGTCCGCGTCCGACTGTAGATCGCCGCGCCGCGCCTATCGGCCGGTGGACCCGAAACCGCCCGTGCCGCGCGCCGTATCAGGCAGCTGCGCGACCTCGCAGAAGCGGGCCCGCTCGACCCGCTGCACCACGAGTTGGGCGATCCGGTCCCCCCGGTGGAACACCACGGGGGCGTTCCGGTCCAGATTGACCACGATCACCTTGACCTCGCCACGGTACCCCGCGTCCACCGTTCCAGGGGAGTTGACCAAGCCCACTCCGTAGCGGGCCGCGAGGCCGGAGCGGGGATGCACGAACGCTGCGTAACCCTCCGGCAGCGCGAGCGCCAGACCGGTGGGCAACACGGCCCGCTCTCCTGGCTCCACGACCGCGTCCACGGCGGTGCGCAGATCAGCTCCGGCATCACCCGGATGGGCGTACGCGGGCAAGGGAAGGTCGGGGTCGAGGCGGGTGACCAGCACGTCCAGGTCGGCGCCGAAGGCGTCTGCGTTGGCCAGTCCGGCACCGGCGCCTTCCGGGGCGGCGCCGTTCGAGTCGGCGCCGGCGTCGTCCCGCCGCGTGCGCTCCAGCTGATCCGTCACGGGTTCACCTCGAAGGCCCGCAGCATCCTGTAGTCGTCCGGCTTGTCCAGCACCGCTTGGACCTCCTCGGCGCGGCCGTGCTTGGCGAAGTGGCCGAGCTGTACTTCGACGAACAAGGCGGTGGCTCGGGCCGCCAGTTCGCCGTCCGGGTCGTCGAGGCGGCCCTCGGCGCGGTGGTAGAGCTTGCGGCCGTGCTTTCCCACGCAGCGCGCGGAGAAGTGCACGGTCCTGCCGAGCGGGACCGGCCGGATGAAGTCGGTCTCCAGCCGTCCGGTGACCGCGGGAATTCGCATCATCCAGTGCAAGGCGCCCATGACCTCGTCAAAGGCGAGGGAGAGCAGGCCGCCGTGGATGAGCCCGGGCGCGCCCTGGTGGGCGGGCCCCACCTCGAACTGCGCCTGCACCGCGACGCCCTCGGCGGCGAACACCCGCAGGTGCAGGCCGTTGGGCTGTTCGTCACCGCAGGCGAAGCACATCGGGTAGTGCTGGCCGAGTTCGGTGCCCGGAGACGGAGCCTGCGGATGGCGCCGCGGGGCCGTGGCGTCCGGCGGCGGGGTGGTCGGCGTGAACGGCCCGGAGCTGTCTTGAGCTACGGCGTTCGGTGCGGGCGGCTGGCTCACGTCGGGTCTGCTCACGCCCCGAACCTTACTCGTGAGTCAAGTTGTGTCCGTCCCGGCGGGGGGCGGGTTCTGCGGCTCTCGCTCAATGTGTGACGCTAGGCCCCATGAACTCACGGCTCGAACAGACTGTGCCGGATCAAGGCGGCAGCGGCGAGCGCGCCACGGGCGGCACCGGTGTGCGTTACCACGAGAAGCTGCGGGCACCGCTGTCCTACTGGTTCATCGGCTTCCTGTTCGGGCTGAGCCTGGCGATCATCATGCTCGTGGTCGGCCCTTGGTGGTCACTCGTCGCCCTCGTCGCCGGGACGGCACTGAGCGAGTACGCGGTGGTCGCCTACGGCAATCAAGTGATCGAGATCTCGGCGGACGGGACGCTCAAGGCCGGCTCCGCCACGCTGCCCGCCTCCGCCCTCGGCCCGGCTCTGGCCCTCGACGTGGAACGCGCTCGCGCGCTGCGCACGTACGAGGCGGATCCGCGGGCGTTCCTCCTGTTGCGCAGCTACATTCCGACAGCGGTGCGCGTGGAGGTCGCTGACCCGGCGGATCCGACTCCCTACCTGTACCTGTCCAGCCGCCGGCCGAAGCAACTCGCGGCGGTGGTCAACGCGCTCCCACGCTGACCACCGCCGACGGCCCGGACGCCCGGAGACGCCGCCCATCCGCCGGCGGCGACCCGGACTATGCGCAGTCGCGGCAGACGCTCTGCCCGTTGCGCTCGTACGCCAGCTGCGACTGGTGGTGCACCAGAAAGCACTTGGCGCAGGTGAACTCGTCGGCCTGGCGCGGCAGCACCCGGACGCTGAGCTCCTCGTTGGACAGGTCGGCGCCGGGAAGCTCCAGCGACTCGGCGTCGCCCTCGTCCAGGTCCACCACGGCCGCGGTCTTGTCGACCCGGCGTGCCTTCAACTCCTCCAGCGAGTCCTCGCTGAGCTCGTCGTCGGTCTTGCGTGGCGTGTCGTAATCGGTGGCCATTTCTCCCTCTCCCCCTTCAGGCGGTTCTCTGGTTCTGGGCACGTAACGTTTCGGGAGCCGGACTTGTGCCCGATCCGAGGCGCAGATTTTGCCGTACTTCAAGGGGTGTTACGCAACCGACACCCTGCGCCCTCCGCCGAAAGGGTGATCTGGCAGGATGTTCCGACCCCCGGTCGCTGCCGACTACCCCGTCATGGAAGGTTTGCCCCATGCCGATCTACGCCTTGGGCGACCATGTTCCCACCCTCCATCCGGACGCGTTCATCCACCCGGACGCTGTGGTAATCGGGCAGGTCAGCGTGGGGGCGGGGAGCACCGTCTGGCCGGGCGCGGTGCTGCGCGGGGACTATGGAAGCATCACGGTTGGGAAGCGCACGTCGGTTCAGGACGGCGCAGTGGTGCACGCCACCGAGGAACTCGCCACCGTGATCGGCTCAGAATGTGTAATCGGTCACATCGCGCATCTTGAGGGCTGTGTGGTCGAGGATCACTGCCTCATCGGCTCGGGTTCGGTGGTGCTGCACCGCGCGGTGATCCGTAGTGGGGCACTGGTCGGTGCGGGGGCGGTCGTGTCTCCCGGGACGGAGGTTCCCGGCGGGGCGATGGCTTTGGGCGTTCCGGCGAAGATCCGGACTGATGCGGTACCGCCGGGCGCCTTTGATGACGCGGTGGCGCGTTACGTGGCCAACGGTGCCCTCTATGCGAAAGAGCTACGGCGGATCGGCTGATCAGTCCGGCCGGTTAGGCCGCGATGCTCGGCGCGGGGATCCAGACGCGCACAATCAGTCCGCCCTCCGTACGCGGTTGCACCGCGATGTGACCGCTGTGGGCCGACACGATGGCGCGGACGATCGACAAGCCGAGACCCGCACCGCGGTCCGCGGGGTCTCTCGGGCCGCTGCCGTTCGCGTGCAGTCTGCGGAAGGGCTCAAAAAGACCCTCCGCCGCCGACTCGGGCACGATCGGCCCGCTGTTGGCCACGACGAGCAGACCGTGGGTTCGTTGGTCGTAGGTGACCACGTCGACCCAGCCGCCGGGCACGTTGTAGCGCAGCCCGTTCTGGATCAGGTTCGTCGCCACGCGTTCCAGCAGTGGTCCATCGCCGAACGCTGCGGCGTGCCCAAGGTCGGTGCGGACGACGACTCCCCGCTCGGCGGCCTCGGCTTCACACTGCGCGGCCGAACGTTGCGCTACCGCGGCGAGGTCCACGGGGGACGGATTGACGAGTGCGTTATCGGCGCGGGCGAGGGCGAGCAGACCTTCGATCATGCGCTCGGAGCGTTCGTTCGTGGTCAGCAGCGCCCGTGCGAGCTGCTCGGTCTGCGGGGGCAGGTCAGGATCAGCTAGCGCGACCTCCAGCAGGGTGCGGTTGATCGCCAGCGGCGTGCGCAGCTCGTGGGAAGCGTTGCCGGTGAAGCGACGCTGGCTCTGGAAGGCGAGATCGAGGCGGTCGAGCATCTCGTCGAAGGTGTCGGCCAGTTCACGCAGTTCGTCGCTGGGGCCGTCGAGCGAGATCCGGGTGCGTGAGGCGGCATCCGGCCGGTGTGCGATACGCCGGGCGGCGGCGGTAACACGGCTGAGCGGTCGCAGCACTCGGCCGGCGATCCAGTAACCGGCACCGAACGCGACGACGCTGGTCGCAGCGAGCCCGAGCAAGGACGAGATGACGATGCCGCGCAGCGTCTCCGATCGCTCGAGGCGGTTGCACAGGGCCGTCTGAGCGGCCGTCAGTTTCAAGCCCACGGCCCGGTCCGCCTGGGTCAGCGTGCACGACGCCGGGAGGTTGGCGCGCGGGTGGTTGAGCCGCCAGAGCACCAGGAGATAGATCAGGATGATCAGCACGATCCCGGCGCCGATGAACAGCGACCCGTAGATGAGCGTGAGGCGGGCGCGCACCGTCAGGCCGCGGCGCCCGGCGGGACGGCGGCCGAAGGGCGGAGCGGCCTCGCTGACGGCCGTGTAGTGGCCTGACGCGGTCAGCGGCACGACCGTCTGGGCGAGCGGGTCCGGCACCCTCGGTTCGACCCGGTGCGGCCCTGCTGGACCCATAGAGGCCGGCTGTGCGGCGTTCGGCGGACCCGGGTCGGGGATGCCGCCGCCGAGGGTGCTCGCGTTCGGATCGATGTCCATTGCTGGCTTCTTACGCGATGCGGTAACCGGCGCCGGGCACGGTAAGCACCACCGGCGGGTCGCCGAGACGCTTGCGCAGGGTCATGACGGTAACGCGCACCACGTTCGTGAACGGGTCGGCGTTCTCGTCCCACGCCTTCTCCAGCAACCGCTCGGCGGTCACTGCGGTGCCGTCCGCACGCATCAGCACCTCCAAGACGGCGAACTCCTTGGGTGAAAGGGTGATCGGCTCACCGTCTCGAGTCACCTCGCGGCGCGCGGGATCCAGGCGCAGCCCCGCCCGCTCGAGCACGGGAGGGACCGGTGCCACCGACCGGCGACCCAGCGCACGCACTCGGGCGACGAGTTCGGCGAACGCGAAGGGCTTGCCGAGGTAGTCGTCCGCGCCGAGGGAGAGCCCGGCCACCCGGTCGGAGACGTCCGAAGCCGCCGTGAGCATGATCACCCGAGTCGGGGAGCCGGAGGAGGCGATCAGCCGGCAGACCTCGTCCCCGGACAGCGCGGGCAGATCGCGGTCGAGCACCACGACGTCGTAGTCGTTCACGCTGCTGCGCTCCCAGGCCGAGGCCCCGTCGTAGACCACGTCCACGGCCATGGCCTCCCGGCGCAGCCCGGTCGCGATGGCGTCGGCCAGCAACTGCTCGTCCTCGGCGACCAGCACCCGCATGATCGGTACGCCTCCGCTTCACACTCTGTTCGGATCAATTTCACATCGTCTTGATTGCGCACCGCGTCCTGAATTCACGCGGCGTTCGACCCACCGACGACCGGCCCGAATACGCTTCGCTCGGCCGGCGGCCCGGCTCGAGGAAAACAGGCTGCCGCACCGCGTGTAAAGAGCGGGTCAAGATAATTCCGGGCGCCCGGAGCTGGTTTGGCGGCGAGCGCGTTCGGGAACGCCTGACCCAGGTGGCTCAACCCGCCGAACCGGCGGCGTGGGCACGAACTCGTGAGTGCGGCAGAACCTCAGAGCAGTACCAAACCCTCGTACGACCAGCAAGGCGACCCTCGATCCAGCGGCCTCTCGGCCTCGACCTCCACGGCTTTGGGCGGCACCAGGACCCTCACCCGGCGCCCCCGTCCCCCGCGCAAGGAGCGAACCTATGGGAGAGTTCTCCATTCGCCTGCGTCAGCGCATCTTCGAGACGGAGACGGCCCTGCGCCGTGCGATGTACGCCAAGGATCCCTACGGGGTCCAAGTGGAGCAGGGCGAACTGGACTCCCTGCTGCGCATCGCCGCAGAGCACGGCGTTGACGTAGCGCCGCCCACCGCCGCCTGATCCGGCTACCGGACGGCCCGAACTTCCGACCAGACCTCACCGATCGCCCCACGCCCTCAGCGGCGCGGGGCGATTTCCGTCTCCGAACCCGCGACGCCGCGCAGGGAAGCAAAAGCGAAGCAGGCCGCGCACCCCCAACCCGCGCCAACCATCAGCCTCACACCCAGCGCTGCGCACATGCCTCACGCCCGCGCACCAGCCTCGGCGGCCCGCCCTCAGCGCCGCAGACCAGCCCTCAGCCCGCGCACCCGCACCGCTGCCGTCCAACCTCGGCCTGCACACCCGTCAGCCCGCACGCCCCTCAGTGCCGCGCACCAACCCCCCAGCCCGCGCATCCTTCATCAGCCCTCAGCGGCACTCCGTGGCCCTCAGTGCCCCCCTCAGCGGCGCACTTCTCTCCGTGTGGGCCTGTTAATAATCATCATCATCCGCCCCGAGTTCGACCAATGCGTCGTGCAGCGCACTGAAGGTGCCGTGAGGTGCGGCAATGGACATCTGCTCGCTCGCCGCCGCGCCGTGGAAGCCCTCGACGACCGCGCCAGCTTCGATGGCGATGAGCGTTCCGGCGCAGCGGTCCCAATGGTGCGTTCCGCGCTCGTAGTACCCGTCCAGACGCCCCGCGGCTACCGCACACAGGTCTAGCGCGGCTGACCCATTGCGGCGAATGTCGCGCACCCGTGGCAGCAGCGCCCCCGCGATCGCACCCTGACGCTCTCGCCGCTCGGCGCGGTAACCGAAGCCGGTGGCCACCAAAGCCGAACCGAGATCCGTTGCAGGCCTTACGCGCAGCCTCGTGTCGTTACACCAAGCTCCGGCACCGCGTACGGCCGTGTACACCTCGCCCAAGCGCGGCGCGGCGACGACTCCAGCGACCGTTACGCCATCGACCTCCACACCCACGGATACCGACCAGTGCGGTAGGTCGTAGAGGTAGTTCACGGTGCCGTCGATCGGGTCGATCACCCAACGCACCGCGCCATGTCCCATCTCGGCGCCGCGCCCGGAGTCGGCTCCGCCTTCCTCACCAAGGAAGGCGTCATCGGGTCGCTGTTCGAGGATCAGCTCGCGGATGAGCGCTTCGGCGGCGGTGTCCATCTCGGTCACGACGTCCGTCGGGCTCGACTTGGTGTCCGCGACGCCTAGGTCGGCCGGTCGACGCTCCACCGCGAGCCGGGCCGCCTCGGATGCGGCGGCGCGGGCCAATTCCAGCAGCTTCCAGGGATCTGGCGTCACGTCAGTCCGTTCAGTCGCTTCGGTTCGGGCGGGTGCATCAGTCCGACCCGCACAGCGCGGGCTTCTGCGCACGGGGGTTAGGGCAGCATCCGGCACGGCACACGTCCGGCATGACGCCTAGGGCGCTGAGTGCCTTCGGCTCCGGTTGCTCGCCGCGCGCCCGCGCGGCGCGTTCGAGCACGAGGTCGCGAATGGCGGCGACGAACGCCGGGTCGGTCCCGACCGTCGCCGCGCGGGCGAAGGGCAGGCCGAGCTTGGCGGCCGTCGCGGCGGCCTCGGTGTCGAGGTCGTAGACGACCTCCATGTGGTCCGACACAAAGCCGATCGGCACCGCTACCGCCGCAGGCAGGCCGCCGCCCGAGCGCTCGCGCAGGTGGTCGCTGATGTCCGGCTCAAGCCATGGCTGGCTCGGCGGGCCGCTGCGGCTGCAGTAGGTCAGCGAGCGGGGCCTGTCGGCGACGCCGGTGGCGCGCTCGACACCCTCCGCGACCAGTTGCACGATCGCCTCGTGCTGCTCGACGTAAGGGCTCGACTCTGCGAGGACGAGGGGAAGCGAGTGCGTGACGAATACCAGCTCGGCCGCGTCGCGCACCGACTTGTCGAGCGTCTCCAGGGCCTCGACGGTCGAGCGGATCATGGGCTCGACGAAGCCGGGATGGTCGTAGTAGGCGCGGATGCGGTCGAGTTCCAGGGCCGCGGTCGCCGCTCCGCCTGCCGCTACCGCCGCGGCCAGGTCCTCGCGGTACTGCCGGCAGCCCGAGTACGACGAATACGCCGAGGTGACGAAGACCACGGCACGCCGCACGCCGTCGTCAGCCATCCGGGCGAGCGTGTCGGCCAGGTACGGGTCCCAGTTCCGGTTGCCCCAGTAGATCGGCAGGTCGAGCCCGTGCTGCGCGAAGTCCTGCTCGAGGGCGGCGATCAGCGCGCGGTTCTGCCCGTTGATCGGGCTGACCCCGCCGAACTGGAAATAGTGCGCGCCGACCTCGACCAGGCGCTCCTTGGGGATGCCCCGGCCGCGGGTGACGTTCTCCAGGAAGGGCACTACGTCGTCGGGCCCCTCAGGGCCGCCGAAGGACAGCAGCAGCAGGGCCTCGTACGGGCTGGCCAAAGACATGAAGCCATCCTCGCACGCTCGGCGTGGGCCGAAGCGGGCGGCACCGGGGTGGCGGGCAACATCGAAATTACCTGAAGTCCCTTGACGCCCGGCCGCATGTCGCGTTGGCTACGCACCGCAGAACCAACCCGGGCGGCACAATTCCGCGCAGGAGCGCCTTGCGCCGCGTGCCGGCGCGAGACCGAACGCAGGAAACCCCCGCCGACTTGACGAGATGGGCAATCGAGGCTGTGAGCACTGAGGCGACCTCCACGCCGACCCGTACGTGGACCAACTGGGCCGGCAACCAGAAGGCCCGGGTCAGGCGCATAGCCACTCCGTCGAGTACCGCCGAGGTGGCGCAGACCGTGCGCGAGGCCGCGGCCCAGGGCCTCGCGGTCAAACCGGTCGGCAGCGGCCACTCGTTCACCCCGGTCGCGGTGACCGACGGTGTACTCATCCGGCTGGACAACCTGACCAGGCTGCGGTCCGCGGACAAGTCCTCCGGGCTGGTCACCGTCGAGGCGGGCATGGGCCTGTGGCGTTTCAACGAGCTGCTGGCAGAGCAGGGCCTCGCGCTGACCAACATGGGCGACATCCAGGCGCAGACGGTCTCGGGGGCGATCGGCACCGGCACGCACGGCACCGGCCGGTCGAGCGCTTCCATCGCCGCGCAGGTCGCAGGGCTCGAAGTGGTGCTGGCGGACGGTTCGATCGTGTCCTGCTCGGCCACCGAGCGCCCCGAACTGTTCGAGGCGGCCCGCATCGGGGTCGGCGCGATCGGCGTGATCACCGCGGTGACCTTCCGCACCGAGCCGGCGTTCCTGCTGGCGGCGCGCGAGGAGCCGATGCGCCTCGAGGCGGTGTTCGAGTCCTTCGACGACCTGTGGCGGGACAACGAGCACTTCGAGTTCTGGTGGTTCCCGCACACCGACGGCACGATGCTCAAGCGCAACAACCGCACCGACGGCCCGGCGGCCCCGCTTTCGCGTGGACGTGCCTGGCTGGAGGACGAATTCCTCTCCAACACGTTCTTCTCCGGCCTGCTCAAGGCCGGTCGCAGCGCGCCGCGCGCCGTGCCCGCCATCAACAAGCTGGCGGCGAAGGCGCTCTCGGCGCGCAGCTACACGGACCGCTCTGACAAGGTGTTCACCTCGCCGCGCCGCTTCAAGTTCCTGGAGATGGAGTACGCGCTGCCGCGCGAGGCGACCGTGCCCGCGCTGCGCGAGGTGCGGCGGATGCTGCAAGACGCCGGGCTGCGTATCGGTATCCCGATCGAGGTGCGTACCGCACCGGCGGATGACCTGTGGCTGTCGACCGCACATGGCCGTGACACCGCGTACCTTGCGTTCCACATGACCGACGGCGTGAATCCGACCGAGTACTTCGAGAACGCCGAGTCGATCATGGTCGCGTATGACGGCCGTCCGCACTGGGGCAAGCTGCACACACGTGACCGGGAGTACCTCGCATCGGCGTATCCGCGCTTTGAGGATTTTCTCGCCGTGCGCGATAAGGCAGATCCGCAGCGCGTATTCGCCAACGACTACACCAGGCGCATCTTCGGCGCCTGACGCGCCCTGGCTGCTCCTCAGCTCGCGTCGAGTCGTTGGACGCTCGGCCTCTCCGCCGAAGCCATCACACTCTGGCGCATCACCAACTGCGACGAGTCACCCGCTGACGAGTCCCAGCGCCGTCTCGTAGACCCCTGCGCCGGTCTGATCGAGCCAGTGCACGTGTGGGTCGCGGCGGAACCAAGACTCCTGGCGCCGCGCGAAGCGCTTGGTCTCCTTCACGGTCTGCTCTCGCGCTTCCTCCTCGGAGATCTCTCCGGCGAGGAAAGCGAGAACCTGCTTGTAGCCGAGGGCCCGGCTCGCAGTGACACCCTCGCGCAGTCCGACGCGCTCTAGCGCACGCACCTCGTCGATAAGGCCTCGCTCCCACATCACGTCGACGCGATGCGTAATGCGCTCGTCGAGCACCGCGCGGTCCGCGGTAAGGCCGAGGCGCAACGTGTGCGGGTAATGCGGGCTGTGGCCGGGCAACGTCGCTGTGAACCGACCGCCGGTCAGCTCGATCACTTCAAGCGCACGCACGATGCGCCGTCCGTTGGATGGCAGGATCGCCGCGGCCGCGCCCGGATCGGCTCCGGCGAGCCGCGCGTGCATCGCGGCGGAGCCAACCTCCGCAAGCTGCGCCTCAAGCTCTGCGCG
>NZ_DASRBQ010000147.1:0-9086 GCF_035653575.1 Actinocrinis sp. | reverse complement strand
TGGTTGCCGCCGATGGACAGCGCGTCGCCGTCGCCGGTGACCACCCACACCGACAGGTCGGGGCGGGTGGCCGCCAGGCCGGTGGCGATGGCGGGGGCGCGTCCGTGGATGGAGTGCATCCCGTAGGTGTTCATGTAGTACGGGAAGCGGCTGGAGCAGCCGATCCCGGAGACGAACACGATGTTCTCCCGCGCGATGCCCAGCGTGGGCATCAGGCCCTGGACCGCGGCCAGGATCGCGTAGTCCCCGCAGCCCGGGCACCAGCGCACCTCCTGATCGGTCTTGAAATCCTTCACCGTCAAGGGAAGGGCGGCGCGGGCGGACGGAACGGCCGCGCGGCCGTTCTTGGTCCCGTTCGCACCGTTGGCCGCGCCGTTCACGGCGCCGTTGGCTGCGCCGTTCGCCTTGCTCTCAAGCATTGCCCAACCCCTTGACCGCCGCCGTGTCCCCGATTAGCCCGTTGATCACATCGGTGAGCTCGGCCGAGGTGAACGGCAGGCCGCGCACCTTGTTGTAGCCGACCGCGTCCACCAGGTACTTGGCCCGGATCAGCAGGGCGAGCTGCCCCAGGTTCATCTCGGGGATCAGAACCTTGTCGTACTGGCGCAGCACGTGGCCCAGGTTGGCCGGGAACGGGTTCAGGTGCCGCAGGTGCGCGTGTGCGACCTGGCCGCCCTGCCTGCGCACCTTGCGGCACGCCGCCTGCACCGGCCCGAAGGTCGAGCCCCAGCCGAGCACGAGCACTCGCGCGCCGCCGCTGGGGTCGTCGACCTCCAGCGGCGCGACGCTGTCCGCGATCCGATCCACCTTCGCCTGCCGGGTACGCACCATCAGGTCGTGGTTGGCCGGATCGTAGGAGATCTCCCCGGTCCCGTCCGCCTTCTCGATCCCGCCGATGCGATGCTCAAGACCCGGCGTACCCGGAATCGCCCACGGCCGCGCCAACGTCTCTGGATCACGCTGATAGGACAGGAAAGGTTCACCGTCCTCGGACGGCTTGGCGAATTCGACGTGCAGGTCCGGCAGCTTCTCGACGTCGGGGATGTGCCACGGCTCCGAACCGTTGGCCAGATAACCGTCCGAGAGCAGGAACACCGGCGTGCGGTACGTCAACGCGATCCGCGCCGCCTCCAACGCCGCATCGAAGCAGTCGGCTGGCGAACGCGGCGCCACGATCGGCACCGGCGCCTCGCCGTTGCGGCCGAACATCGCCTGCAGCAGGTCTGCCTGCTCGGTCTTCGTCGGCAGGCCGGTCGACGGGCCGCCGCGCTGAATGTCGCAGATGATCAGCGGCAGTTCCAGCGACACCGCGAGACCCACGGTCTCGCTCTTGAGCGCGACCCCGGGTCCTGACGTGGTCGTCACCCCGAGCGCTCCGCCGAAGGAGGCGCCGAGCGCCGCGCCGATGCCCGCGATCTCGTCCTCGGCCTGGAAGGTGCGCACGCCGAAGTTCTTGTGCTTCGACAGCTCGTGCAGGATGTCCGACGCTGGCGTGATCGGGTAGGAGCCCAGGAACAGCGGCAGGCCGGAGCGCTGCGAGGCCGCGATCAGGCCGTAGGCCAGCGCGAGGTTGCCGGAGATGTTGCGGTACCGGCCGCTGGGCAGCGCCGCGGGGGCGATCTCGTAGGAGACCGCGAACTCCTCGGTGGTCTCGCCGAAGTTCCAGCCGGCCAGGAACGCCGCGCGGTTGGCGGCCGCGATGTCGGGCTTGTTGCCGAACTTCTGCTCCAGGAACGCCAGAGTGCGGTCGGTCGGACGGTTGTACAGCCAGGAGAGCAGCCCGAGCGCGTACATGTTCTTGGCGCGCTCGGCCTCCTTGCGGGAGAGCGGAAGCCCTTCCAGCGCCTTGACCGTGGAAGAGGTCAGCGCGACCGGATGTACGCGGTACCCGTCCAGTTCGCCGGTCTCCAGCGGGTTGGCCGGGTAACCGACCTTGGTCAGCGCGCGCGTGGTGAACTCATCGGTATTGACGATGATCGTGGCGCCGCGCGGCAGGTCCTTCAGATTCGCCTTGAGCGCCGCCGGGTTCATCGCCACCAGCACGTCCGGGGCGTCGCCGGGGGTGAGGATGTCGTGGTCGGCGAAGTGCAGCTGGAAGGCCGAGACTCCGGGCAGCGTCCCGGCGGGGGCGCGGATCTCGGCCGGGAAGTTCGGCAGTGTGGACAGGTCGTTGCCGTACGCGGCGGTCTCTGCGGTGAACCGGTCCCCGGTCAGCTGCATGCCGTCGCCGGAGTCGCCCGCGATCCGGATCACTACCGCACCGATCCGCTCGACCGCGGCGCCCCGCTTCTCTTCGATCGCCTCGCCCGCCACCGAACCTCCTCGCGCGTCCGCATCCTGGGACGGTACTTGGGATCGCCTGCGCCGCTTCGATCACCGGAGCGGGTAGTTCCCCGCACTCCCGAGTCCAATCCATCGTACGCCTGAGTGGACGGCGAACGGCCCGTGCTCATGCGGCGCACGGCAGTCCAATAGCGCTCTAGCGAGCCGAGTACCCTTGTGCGATGACGCGGGGGACCCGCCCGGAAGAGGGAGAAACCCCGGCAGTGGTGGCGGTTGACTGGCGCGCGAGGGCAGGCGGCGAGCTTTTATGGGAATCGGCGGCACGGGCGGCACGACCTATTACTCCGCCTACTCGATCGTCGGCATGTTGTTGCTGCTCGGTGTCGCGTTCGTCACGGTGTCCTTCGCCGCGAACCGGCTGCTCGCCCCGGCCAGGCCGACGCCGGAAAAGCTGCTCACCTATGAATGCGGTGTGGATCCGGTCGGCGAGGGCTGGGCGCATACCCATGTGCGGTACTACGTCTACGCGTTTCTTTACGTCATCTTCGCGGTGGACGCCGTCTACCTGTTCCCATGGGCTACCGTGTTCGCCGCGCCGGGCTTCGGCGCTACCACGCTGGTCGAGATGTTCGTCTTCATCGGCTTTCTGGCGGTCGGGATCCTCTACGCCTATAAGAAGGGCGTGCTGACGTGGTTGTGAACGAGGGGGAGGCGCTGGACCCGGCGATCGGGGCCGACGCGGGCTCGAACGGGGCCGGCGCCGGGCACCGGGCGGGCGCCGTAGCGCTCGGCATTCCGCGGGTCGGCGCGCCGGCGCGCGGTTTCGGCACGGGCTTCGACCTGGCGCCCAAACCGATGAAGGTCGTGCTCAACTGGGGCCGCAAGTACTCGCTGTGGGTGTTCAACTTCGGCCTGGCCTGCTGCGCGATCGAGTTCATCGCGGCCTCGATGGCCCGGCACGACTTCATCAGGCTCGGCGTGATCCCGTTCGCGCCAGGCCCGCGCCAGGCCGATCTGATGGTCGTATCGGGCACGGTCAGCGACAAGATGGCCCCGGCGGTCAAGCGGCTGTACGAGCAGATGCCGGAGCCGAAGTACGTCATCTCCTTCGGCGCGTGCGCGAACTGCGGCGGGCCGTACTGGGACTCCTACTCGGTGACCAAGGGCGTCGACCAGATCATTCCGGTGGACGTGTACGTGCCCGGCTGCCCGCCGCGGCCCGAGGCGCTGCTGCAAGGGATCATCCGGCTTCAGGAGAAGATCGCCGCCGAAGGGACCGGCGGCCGTGTCCTGACGGCGCCGCGCGACTCCTCGAACGGGCAGGCCAAGTCGGACAAGCCGAGGCTCAAGCCGCTCAAGTCGCGCTGGCAGCGTTCGCGTCCGGCGGCGCAGCCGCAAGGCGAGCCAGCCGCTGCGCTGGCACCGACGGTGGCGATCGAGCCGCAGTTGACGGCCCAATTCGTGACTGATCCGCTACCCGCCGAGCCGGTGCCGACCGCACCCGCATCGAGTGCAGTCGTACCGAACACAGCTGCACCGGGCACAGAGGCGCCTGCGGAGGCGCCGACTGTCGAAGTGACGCGTGGCGAGCCTGCGCAGGGCGGGGCTCGATCCGCGGGTGAAAGTCATGAAACCGCCGCCGGCGAACCGAGTTCCGGGACGGTCGCCACTCCCGAAGCGCCGACGGTCGAGGTGCCGCTGCCGATCGTCTCCTCCGCCGAGGCGCTCACCGAGGAGGTGCCGATCGTGGCGGCGCCGGGCGACCTTGGCCCGACCGAGCTGCTGCCGAAGATCAAGGTGCCGCGCCGCCACTATTTCCGCGAGCTGCGCCGTGCCCGCGACCACGGCCTCTCGTTGTTCGACAAGGCGGCCCGCGACCAGGAGTGGGAGTACGACGATGAGTCCTGAAAGCGCGGGGGCTCTCGTCGCGGCGGTGACCCCGGTGCTCGCGCAGGCCACCGGCGGCGCCGTCGAGGTGCGGGAGAACTTCGGCCAGGCGCTCGCCGTCGTACCGCCCGAGCAGTGGATCGCGGCGCTGACCGCGGCCCGCGACGAACTGGGCGCTACCTTTTTCGACTGGCTGACCGCCGTCGACGAATTGGAGAACGGCTACACGATCGCCGCGTTCGTCTGCGCTCCGGCCGACGCGACCGCCGCCGGCTCAGCCGCCTCCGCTGGTGCCGGACTCAAGCGCGGCCAAGGCCTGCTGCTGAAGACTGCAGTGCCGCGGGAAAACGCCGAACTGCCGACGGCGACCACGGTGTACCGCGGCGCGAACTGGCACGAGAGGGAGACGTTCGAGATGTTCGGGGTCGAGTTCACCGGACATCCCGACCTCAAGCCGCTGCTGCTGCCCGACGGTTTCGAAGGGCATCCGCTGCGCAAGGAGTTCATCCTCGCCTCGCGCGTGGCGAAAGCCTGGCCCGGCGCCAAGGAGCCGGGTGAGTCCGAACACGACCGGGGGAAGGCGTCGCCGGGGCGCCGCCGGATGCTGCCGCCGGGAGTGCCGGGGGAGGAGTGGCTCAAACCGCTGCCCCCGCGGACCCCGGAGTCAGCGGGAGCGGTCGAGACGAGCACGGCTAAGCAGGGCCCAGCTCAGCAGGGCCCGGCTCAGCAGGGCCCGGCTCAGCAGAGCACGGGCGAGCGGGGCGTGGCAGGAGACTCATCCGGCGCGGACGGCGAGGTCGAGAGCTGATGGGCGGCGCCGCGCACTGGTGGCTCGAGGTCGGCCTGCGGCTCGTCGTCATCCTCGGCTTCTTCCTGGTCGTGCCGCTGCTGGTGGGCCAGATGGAACACAAGGCCATGGCGCACATGCAGGGCCGGGTCGGGCCGATGGAGGCAGGCGGCTTCCACGGCTGGGCGCAGCTGATCGCGGACGGTGTGAAGTTCGCGCAGAAGGAGTCGGTCGTGCCCGCCGACGCCGACCGCGCCGTCTTCCAGCTCGCCCCGACCGTCGCGCTGCTGCCGTACCTGGTCGCGCTGGTGGTCGTGCCGATCGGCCCGGGCACGCAGGTCGGGGTCGCCCTCGACGTCGGGCTTTTCTTCGTGCTCGCGGTCATGGGTGTCGGGGTGCTCGGCACCCTGATGGGCGGCTGGGCCAGCGCCAACAAGTACTCGCTGCTCGGCGGGATCCGCACGGCAGCCCAGCTGATGGCCTATGAGCTGCCGATGCTGCTGTCGGCGGCCTCCGTGGGCATGGCCGCCGGGACCCTGTCGCTCAGCGGAATCGTCGACAAGTGGCAGTGGTGGTGGCTGCCCTGGCAGCTGATCGGCGCCTTCGTGTTCTTCGTCTCCGGTCTGGCCGAGCTGCAGCGCCCGCCGTTCGACATGCCGGTGGCCGACTCCGAGATCATCTTCGGCGCGTACACCGAGTACACCGGCCTGCGCTTCGCCTTCTTCCTGCTGGCCGAGTACGCCGGGATCGTGCTGCTGTGCCTGCTGACCACGGTGCTCTTCCTCGGCGGCTGGCACGGCCCGTTCTCCGCGCACCTGGGGTGGCTGTGGACGGTGCTCAAAACCCTGGTGCTCTCCTTCGTGGTGATCTGGCTGCGCGTCAGCTATCCGCGACTGCGCGAAGACCAGCTGATGCGCTTCGCCTGGACCGCGCTGATCCCCCTGGCCCTTGCCCAACTCGCGATCACCGGGGTGGTGAGAGTGCTGTGACCTCCGAGCTGGATCAGAGCGCCGACGTGGACAAGGGACCAGACGTGACGAAGAGTCCGGCCCGGGAGTTTCCCGGCGCGGGCCTGGTGAAGGGTCTGGCAACGACCTTCAAGACCATGACCCGGCACGCGCACACGGTGCAATACCCGGATCAGCCGCCGGAACTGCCTCCGCGCACCCGCGGCGTGATCGCGCTGCTGGAGGAGAACTGCACGGTCTGCATGCTGTGCGCGCGCGAGTGCCCCGACTGGTGCATCTACATCGACTCGCACAAGGAGACGATCCCGGCGCCACCCGGCGGCGGCCGCGAGCGCACCCGCAATGTGCTCGACCGCTTCGCCATCGACTTCTCGCTGTGCATGTACTGCGGGATCTGCATCGAGGTCTGCCCCTTCGACGCGCTGGAATGGTCCCCGGAGTTCGAGTACGCCGAGTTCGACATCAAGGATCTGCTGCACGAGAAGGATCGGCTGCGCGAGTGGTTCTGGACCGTGCCTGCTCCGGTCGCGCTCGATCCCGCGGCCGAGGAGCCCAAGGAGATCGCCGCGGCGCAGAAGGCTGCGGACAAGCTGCTCGCCGCGCAGAAGGCCGCTGAGATCGTGGCGCTCGCCGAGCCGGATGCGGCGGCCGGCGCCGGGGCGAAGACCGGAACCGGAAGTGGGACCGGAACCGGAACTGACTCCGGAGCGGAGGGCGACGGGTGAGCAGCGCGCTGGCCGTCTCGGCGCTCCCGGCCGCGGCGCCGTCCTATCTCTCCCCGACCGGGGTCGAGATCGCGTTCGTCCTGATCGGCCTGCTCGTCCTGGGCTCCGCGCTGCTCGTGGTCACCGTGCAGAACCTGGTGCACGCGGCGCTGTGGCTGGTCGTGTGCCTCGGTGGGATCGCGGGCGAATACCTGCTGCTCGGCGCGCAACTGGTCGCCTGGGTGCAGATCTTGATCTACGTCGGTGCGATCGTCGTACTGCTGCTGTTCGGCCTGGTGCTGACCCGCGCGCCGATTGGCCGGACCGACGAGCTCGACGTCAAGTACAAGCTGCCTGCGATCGTCGTCGCGGCCGCCGCGGCAGGCGTGCTCGTCACGGTCATCGTCGATGCGTACCACACCACCTGGCTCGAACCGCGCGCCGCCGTACCGCAAGGCACCAATGCCGCGAACGGCGCCGCACTGTTCAGGTTCTGGGTGCTGCCCTTCGAAACCCTGTCCGTGCTGCTGCTCGCCGCGCTCGTCGGCGCGATCGTCGTCTCGCGCCGGGGTGCCGACAGCGAGTCCGAAGAAAACAGGGGTACTGCCTGATGCACGCCGTGTACCCACTGCTGCTCGGCGCGCTGCTGTTCGCCATCGGCCTCTACGGGGTCCTCGCGCGCCGCAACGCGATCACCGTGCTCATGGCCATCGAACTGCTGCTGAACGCGGTGACCATCAACCTGGTCGCCTTCGGCTCCCTCATCCGCGACCAGTTCAACATCGGCCAGGTCTTCACGCTGTTCATCATCACGATGGCAGCCGCGGAGACCGGCCTCGGCCTCGCGATCGTGCTGATGATCTTCCGGCAGCGCGGTAACGCGGACATCGACGGGCAACGCCAGCTCGCTGAGCCGCTCGGCGGTCCGGCGGACGAAACCGATCCGAGCGCTGACGCCGTGGCCATCGCTCCCGGCGACGGCGGATCCGAAGCCGAGGAGGAACCCGTCGTCGCGCGGGCGCTGGCGAAGACGGAGGCGGCCCGGTGAACCTCTTCGCCCTGCTGACCATCGCGCTGCCCGCGCTCGGCTCGGCGGTGACCTTCGCCGGGGCGCGCGACTTGCGGCACGTGAAGTTCTGGTCGGTCGCGCCGATCGCCGCCGCGCTGTTCTGCTCGCTCGTCGTCCAGGTCGCCCACGGCACCGGCGGTGTGTCCACCTCGATCACCGAGCTCGCCCCGGCCGGCCAGTACACCGTCTGGCTCGGCACCCGCGTCAGCGGACTCTCGGCGCTGGTCGGCATCCTGGTGACCGTAGTCGCGCTGTGCGTGCAGGTCTTCTCGTTGACCTACATGCGGCACGAGAAGCGCTACCCCACCTACGCCGCGCTCATCTCCCTCTTCACCGCCGCGATGCTGCTGGTCGTGTACTCGGCCGACCTGATCGTGCTGCTGGTCGGCTGGGAGATCATGGGCGCCTGCTCGTACTTCCTGATCGGCCACTACTGGGAGCGGCCCGACGCGCGCTCCGGGTCGATCAAGGCCTTCCTGGTCACCAAGACCGGCGACGTGCCGTTCCTGTTCGGCATCACGGCGCTCGGCATCCGCACCGGCAGCTTCCGCATCGATGACGTCTTGCACTACGTAGGCGTCAACGGACTGCCTTACGCATCGTTCATCGCGGTACTCCTGCTGTGCGGCGTGGTCGGTAAGTCCGCGCAGTTCCCGCTGCACACCTGGCTTCCCGACGCGATGGCCGGTCCCACACCAATCAGCGCACTTATCCATGCCGCGACCATGGTCGCGGCCGGTGTGTACGTCGTCGCACTGCTGTACCCGGTCTTCCTGCTCGCGCCCGGCGTGCTCACGCTGATGGCAGTCATCGCGGCGATCACGATGACGGGCTCGGCGCTCGCGGCCTTCGCGCAGACCGACATCAAGAAGGTGCTCGCCTACTCGACGGTCAGTCAGCTCGCCTACATGCTCGGCGGTCTGGCCGTCGGTGGCCGTACCGCAGCCGTCTTCCACCTGATCACGCACGGTGCGTTCAAGGCACTGCTGTTCCTCGCCGCTGGAGTCGTGATCCACCGGGTGGGCTCGAACGAGTTGTCCGAGATGGGCGGACTGCGGCATCGCATGCCGATCGCGTTCCGCACGATGACGGTCGGTCTGGCGGCGCTTGTGGGCGTTCCGCTGTTCTCGGGCTGGTTCTCCAAGGAGGCGATCCTCGGCGCCGCCTGGGACGCGTCGGGCCAGTTCGCCGCGGCCGGACGGATCGTGCTGATCGGCGGATTGCTGACGGTCGGCCTGACCGCCGCATACGCGACGCGGCTGTGGCTGAAGATGTTCTGGGGCCCGTTCCCCGAGGCCTCGCCGGACGACCACCGCGTCGAGGCACCGCAGACCGAACTAGTTCCGCTGATCGTGCTCGCCGTTCCCGCCGCGGTGCTGGGGTTCGTC
>NZ_DASRBQ010000146.1:0-25737 GCF_035653575.1 Actinocrinis sp. | reverse complement strand
GGGCCCCGGCATCGACCCCGCCGACCTGCCCCACGTCTTCGAGCGGTTCTGGCGCTCAGACAGCGCCCGCTCGCTGCCCGGCTCCGGCCTCGGCCTCGCGATCGTCTCGCAGGTGGCCGAGGAGTCGGGCGGCAAGGTCAGCCTCCAGCCCGCGCCCGGCGGCGGCACCGTGGCCCGGCTCTGGCTCCCCGGCGATCCGGGCGCAGCATAGGCCAATCCGTTTTGCGGATGACCTACAGCGCGGAGAAATTGAGCGTCGAGCGTCGGCGTTCAGGCGAGAGTTGAAAATCGTGGACGGATCGCATGGCGCCTAATGGGCAAGGATATTCTGCCTTGCAGAGATTGCGGCTGAGCGGCTAGTTATCGGCGAGCGCTATTTCCGTCATCTTCTTAGAAATACGAGTCACGTTTGTCGCGCCGGTGTGCGCGGGAGTCGATCACGTCAACCACGACATTCCTCATGGAATATAATGCTACTGCTATTTATGGGAGCGTGTCGCCACGATGCCCGAAGGGGCCGAGGGCGCCGTACTATGGCGTGCCGTCGCGTGGGCGTTGAGTACGTCTGAGGCTGAAGGCGAATGCTGTGATAGTTGGGAAACGAGCCACGCTCGTTCTGGGCACCTGGATGGCGGTCGGCTAGGCGGCTGATGCCGCGCCACCCCGCCACCCCCCGGGCGTCGCTCTCGCCATCCCCTGGGTGTCAGTACTGTGCAAGAAACGTAGCGCCGCCTCTAGTGATCATGCATCTGACAGGGCATCGGATCCTGTACTCTTCATCCGAGCGCTGAGCGCCCGCATGGCAGCAAAAGGGCGGCCGTGCCAGCGCGAAGGCCGGAATGCTGCCGGATGGGATCTCCCCGCTCATGAACCCGTGGGAGCTGTGATGGATAACGCCCTTGACTCAAACTCCGGTTTAACGTCTTCCGTGCCTGACATCAGGTATATGCCACTAGACAGTCTCTCCGGAAAAACCACGCAGTCGTTGCGTCGGATCGTTCCAGCCGCCGATTCCCGTGTGGTTCCTGTCGCCGCATTCAACGCGTCCCTCTGAACTGCTTTCATTTATCCCCAGATAACCGTCAAGCAATCAGATTCCGACGCCTGATGACTCAGACCGCTCCGGCTTTGTTCCGGCAATTCGTAGTCAAAGTGCACAGCCGGTGCGATTTGGCGTGCGACCACTGTTATGTATACGAGCACGCCGATCAGAGTTGGCGGGCCAGGCCGCGGGTACTGAGCCTGGACACGGCAGCCGCGATCGGGCAGCGCGTGGCGGAGTACGCGAAGACGAACAGTCTCTCCGCCGTGAAGATCGTTCTTCACGGCGGTGAGCCGTTACTCGCCGGCGCCGAGCATCTCAGGGCTCTCATCGAGACTCTTGTCATGGCGACGCACGGCGTCACCGAACTCGACCTGCGCGTCCACACCAACGGAGTGCGGCTCGACACGGAGTTCTGCGACCTGCTGCGCGAGTACGGGGTACGCGTCGGGATCTCGCTGGACGGGGACCGCGCGGCGAACGACCGGCACCGGCGTTACGCCGACGGCCGCACGAGCCATCCACAGGTGTTGCGGGCGCTCGAACTGCTGCGCCGCCCCGACTACCGGCATCTCTTCGCCGGCATCCTGTGCACCATCGACGTGTCGAACGACCCGATCGCGGTATACGAGGCCTTACGTGCCGAGCAGCCTCCGCGCGTGGACTTCCTGCTTCCCCACGCGACGTGGGACACGCCGCCAGTACGGCCGAGCGACTCAGTCACCGGCGAACCGGTAAGGACCGCCTACGCCGACTGGCTGATCACGATCTACGACCGGTGGATCGCCGACGGCCGGCCCTTCGGCGTGCGCGTCTTCGAATCCATCCGCTCTACGCTGGCCGGCGGCCCACCGCTGACCGAGGCGCTCGGGCTCGCACCATCCGATGTGCTGGTCATCGAGACCGACGGGGACATCGAACAGGTCGACTCGCTCAAGACCGCGTTCGACGGCGCACCGGCGACCGGCCTCAACGTGCTCGTCGACGACATCGCGGCGGCAGCGGACCATCCGGGGCTGCGCGCCCGCGCGCTCGGCCTGGCCGGCCTGTCCAAAACCTGCCAGGCCTGCCCGGTGGTCGCCAGCTGCGGCGGCGGGCTCTTTCCGCATCGCTACCGAAGCGAATCAGGCTTCGACAATCCGTCGGTTTACTGCGATGACCTGTTCAAGCTGGTCACACACGTCAGCGAGAGCGAACGGCCAAGCGCCGCGACGGAGGCGGACAATCACACCCTGCCCGCGCCCCATATCCGCGAGCTGACCGCCGGGTTCGGCGGCGCCGGAGCCATCAGCTCGCTCGCGGCCACGCAGTACAGCATCAATCGCATGCTTCTCGCCGAGGCCGCGGAACGACTCGTGCACAGCGATCCGCCGCTGCGGGCGGCATGGAATACGCTCGTCGAGATCGATGCAGCGCGGCCGGACGCGGTGGATCACGTGCTCAGCCATCCGTACTTCCGGGCGTGGGCCGCCGGAGTTCTCGGATCGTCGTCACCGATCAGTCGCGGCTACTATCTGCCCGCGTTGGCGATCTCCGCGGCGGCGCGCGCCGAAGTCGAAACAGAGCTCTTCGCTACCATCAAACGGCAGCGGGTATATTTGCCGACACTCGGTCTGATCTTCGCCGGTGAGCAGCAAGGTACCGTCAGGGTCCGTACTAGTGACGGCCGGCTGAATTTCGAGGCAGCCGGGCGATCGTGGACAGTCGAGACCCGCGCCGCAGAGGCGGAACCCGGCTCGCCGTGGCGGCCCAGCGTGCGGCTGCGCTCTGGAGGATTCGCCACCACGCTCGAGGACGCGGACCCGGAGCGCGACTGCCATCAATGGCCCGCCGACCAACTGCTTTCCGCCGAGCAGCGCGCTGCGTGGCAGGATGCCTTCGACACCGCGTGGCAGCTCATTCGGCGCGATCACGCGGCCTACCTCCCGGGCCTTGAAGCCGGGTTGCGGGCTATCACGCCGCTCGCACCGTCCAGAGACGCACACGAGATCAGCGCCACAGCGCGGCACGCGTTCGGCGCGGTGGGCGCGGCCCTGCCGAGCTCCGCCGATCGGCTGGCGTTGCTGCTGATCCACGAGTTCCAGCACGTTAAGCTCGGCGCGGTTCTCGACGGTTATGCGCTGTTCGATGAGTCGGACACCAGGCTGTACTACGCGCCGTGGCGCCCGGATCCGCGTCCGCTCGAAGGGCTGCTGCAAGGCACGTACGCCCACGTCGCGGTCACAGATTTCTGGCGGGTCCGGCGTCTGCGTGCCGCCGATGAGCAGCAGAGCGCGGCGGCAGAGGCGCACTTCGCCCGCTGGCGGGAACACACGGCGCAAGCGGTGGAGGTACTGCGAGACTCCGGATCGTTGACCGCACTCGGCCTCGAGTTCGCCGAAGGGATGTCGCGCACGCTATCCCCGTGGTTGGCAGAGAGCGTCAGCGCCGAGGCCCTGAGCGCGGCCCAGCATTCGTCACAAGTGCATCGAACCGCGTTCGAAGCGGCGATGCGCCAGTCCGCGGACGCCTAAGATGCAGACCGCGTCGTCAATGCAGGCGCAGCTGCGCGACGAGTTCGCCGCGCTCGGAGTCGAGTCAGACGTAGACATCCTGGTACATGCCTCGATGCGCGCCCTGGGTTGGATCGACGGCGGCCCGAAGACGATCATTGCGGCGCTGCGAGATGTGCTCGGGCCGAAACCCTGCATTGTGGTGCCGACACAGACCACGCATAATTCGACGACGTCGAGAGTGCACGCCGAACGGATCGCGGGCATGTCCCCCGCCGAGATCGACGCCTTCCGCGCGCGCATGGAGGCGTTCGATCCGGTGCGGACACCCTCGTACGGCATGGGGATGCTGGCCGAGCATGTGCGCTGCCATCCTGAATCGCTGCGCAGCTCGCATCCGAAGACCTCATTCGCGGCACTTGGCCGAGATGCGGCGCAGATCGTCCGCGACCATCCGGCGCACTGCCACTTGGGGGAGAACTCACCGCTCGGCGCGTTATACGCTCGCGGCGCACAGGTACTCCTGCTCGGCGTGGGTTACGAAAAGGCCACAGCGTTCCATCTCGCGGAGTACCGGCTCGACCAACCCGTGCGCTCATATCAGAGCAAGGTGCTGGCAGCGGACGGGTCCGCCTCGCGGTGGGTCGAATACGAAGACATCGATCTCGACGACCGTGACTTCGCGACGCTAGGCGCGCAGATGCAGGCCACGCAGTCCTGGGTGTCCGTCGGCCAGGTAGGCGCCGGCCGGGCCGTCAGATTCCCGCTGGCCGAGGCCGTGCGCTATGCCGAACGCTGGATGCGCGAGAACCGGCCCATGCGCTGATCGTGCGCCCCCGTGGTGAGTGAGAGCTCTCATTCTCACTTCGAAGTCTGCATCACGGGCGAGTGGGTATCTCTAGTGAAATAGGATCCCGGTCCGTTGCATTACGCGAGGTTGGGGAGGGGCGCCGATGGGATCGTCGTCGCAGGATGCGATCCAGCGGCGCTCCGGTTACGGCAGTTGCTTCTTCCTCAGCTACGCGCACACACCCCGGGTCTTCGACGACGGACCCGATCCGAACTACTGGGTGCGCTCCTTCTTCCGGGACCTGTGCACCGAGCTGGTGCACCGCGATTCCCGGTGGCACGCCCCCGCGTCCCGCCCCGGCTTTATGGACGACGCGATCCCCGACGGCGCGATATGGCGGTCGAGACTGGCCGAACAGCTCGCTTCCTGCCGGGTGTTCGTGCCGCTCTACAGCAGGACCTACTTCAGCCGGGAGAACTGCGGCAAGGAGTGGGCCGTCTTCCGCGAGCGGCAGATGGCGCACCTCGCGCAGACCGGCACCCCGAACGAAGCGATCTTGCCGGTGATCTGGCAGCCGCCACGGCCTGAGGACGTGCCGCAGGTGGCCACGAACGTCCAGGTCGCGCAGCTGGGAGTGAGCAACCGGTACCTGGAACGCGGCCTGTACGAGCTGATGCGGCTCGACCGGGATGGGGAGTACGTCAGTGTCCTGATCAGACTGGCCGAGTATCTCGACGAGGCCGCGCGCACCGCCGCGCCGCCACCCGGCCCGATCGTCGACTACGAGGAAATCAGGCCCCTGTTCCCGGATCGGCCGCAGTCGACGCGCGCCGCGCGGCGCCTGTACATCACCGTGGCGGCTCCGGATCTGCGGACCGTGCCGCCGGGCCGCGACACCAGCTATTACGGTGCACGCCCCGAGGACTGGAACCCGTACAGTCCGCAATCCGCCGTCCCGCTCGCCAAGCGCGCCGAGGACGTGGCACGCGGCCTGGGATATCTTCCGGTCACCAGCAACCTGAACCGCTCCTCGCCGGAGCTGCGCAGGTCCGCGGTCAACGCCGGCGACCGCGCGGAGCCGGCTCCCAACGGCCCGGGCATACTGCTGGTCGATCCGTGGATCGCCAACGACTCGCTCACCGCGAAGAACATCGCCGAGTTCGACCGGCGGCGCAAACCGTGGATCAGAGTATTGATTCCATGGAGCGCGACAGACGGGCAGACCGCCGAACAGTCCTCGGTGCTGCGCGCGAAGCTGCAGCTCGCCATTCCGTGGAGCGCGGAGGCTTGGCGGCGCACGGCGCGGGCGGCCACCCGGGACCTGGCCAGCCTGGCCGAATTCGGCCACGCCATGCCTGCGGCGGTCGAGTTGGCGTGGCGGCACTACCTGAAGGCGGCGCAACCGAAACCCCCGCAGGGGGACTTCCCGCCGCGCCCGCGCCTCGCCGCAGCGTTGACCAGCCGCCTGCGGCACGCGCGCGACTGGGACGATGCACGGCCACCGGACGAACCGACAGACGACGCGGAACCGACGGACGAGACCGAACTGTGAGGGGATCACGATGACGACGCGCAGCGAAGGCAAAGTCGTGACCTTCTACTCGTACAAGGGCGGGGCTGGGCGCACGATGGCGCTGGCCAACGTCGCGTGGATCCTCGCCGCGAACGGCAAGAAGGTGCTCGTCGTGGATTGGGACCTGGAGTCGCCAGGACTGCACCGCTACTTCCCCGCCAGCGTCCTCGACCCGGTCGCGCTCAGCGCCACCCGGGGCGTAGTGGACATGGTGCGGGACTTCGAGTGGGCGGCGACCCACGACGACTCGATCCGCCCGCTGGACTGGCACCGCGAGCACGCGCGGATCAGCGACCTGGCCATCAACGTGCGCTGGCCGTTCCCGGATGGGGGGCACATCCACTTCCTGTCCGCGGGGCTGCAGAACCGCACCTACTCCGCGGCCGTCGCGAGCCTCGACTGGGACAATTTCTACGAGAGCCTCGGCGGCGGACTGCTGTTCGACGCCATGCGGGAGGACATGCGGGAGCACTACGACTACGCGCTGGTCGACAGCCGTACGGGCCTGAGCGACGTGGCCGACATCTGCACGATCCACCTACCCGACGTGCTCGTCGACTGCTTCACGCTCAACAACCAGAGCATCGAGGGCGCCGCCGAGGTCGCGCGCGCCATCTCCGCGCAAAGCGGAAGGCGCACGATCAGGATCCTGCCGGTACCGATGCGTGTGGACGAGGGGGAAAAGGAGAAAGCCGACGCCGGGCGGGCCGCCGCGCGCAGTCATTTCGACGGGTATCCCGACGCCACCGGTCCGGGCGGACATACCCGGTATTGGGGCGCGGTCGAGGTTCCCTACCGGCCGTTTTACGCCTACGAGGAGACCTTGGCAGTATTCGGTGACGCGGCCGGTCTCACCACGTCCCTGCTCGCGTCCTACGAACGGCTGACCGCCGAACTCACCGACGGCGAAGTCGTCTCGCTGCCTCCGCTGGATGAGTCGGAACGCCTCGGCATGCTCGAACTGATCACCCGGCGCCGGCTGCCCACGCCTGAGGAGATCACGATCGCCTACATCGCGGAAGACCGGATGTGGGCCGACTGGGCCGCGGCGGTGCTCGGCCGCGCCGGCTTCCCGGTGAAGATCCACCTGCTCAGCGGCGATTCCGGGTCGCGCATCGCGATCGACCACCGGGGTCGCGTGGCGGCGGTGATCTCCGCGGAGTTCACCAAGTCGAACCTCGCCATGGCCACCGTGAACACGCTGGCCGAGACCGACCAACTGCTCGCCATTCCAGTCTCCGACCTGCGCCTCGAGGCACGGCTTTCTGGGGTGCCGATGGCCGATCTGACCGGCCTGAGCGAGCGTGAGGCCGCGGCGGCACTATTGCGGCTCGCGGGCGCCTCCGACACGGACGTCGTGGCCGAAACGATTCCCGGCGCGCGCTTCCCCGGCGTCAGCCCGCGCGTGTGGAGCGTGCCGGGGCGCAACGCGACGTTCACCGGCCGCGATGAAATGCTGGAGAAGCTGCGCGACGAGATCGTCGGCGGTTCACCCGCGGTCATTTTGCCATTGGCGCTGCACGGTCTCGGCGGCGTCGGTAAGACGCAGGTGGCCCTCGAATACGCACACCGGTTCAAGGCTGACTACGACCTGGTGTGGTGGGTGAACGCTGAACAGCCCGACTTCATCAACACCTCGCTAGCCGAGCTCGCGGCCCGCCTCGGCATCCGTACCGGCGACAACGTGCCTGAAGCCGCCGAGGCGGCGCGCGAGGCACTGCGCCGGGGCGAACCGTACAGCCGGTGGCTGGTCGTCTTCGACAATGCGGTGGAACCAGAGGTGCTGAATCAGTACCTTCCCGATCTGCCCGCCGGCGGGACCGGGCACATTCTGATCACCTCGCGTATTCAGGCATGGGCACGAGTGGCCACGTCATTGGAAGTGGACGTGTTCTCCCGGGCGGAGAGCGTCGAACACTTGACCCGCGCAGTGCCGGGACTGGGCCTGCGGGACGCCGAGGCGATCGCCGAACTCGTCGGTGACCTTCCACTGGCGGTGGAGAGCGCGGCCTCCTGGCTGGCCACGACGGGAACCCCGGTGGCGCAGTATCTCGAGTCGCTCGGCGAAGAGACCACTCGCGTGCTCTCGCTCGGCCGGCCGGAGAACTATCCGGTCTCAGTCGCGGTCACCTGGAACCTCGCGATCCAGCGGCTGCGTGACCGAGAACCGGCCGCGGCGCGGCTTTTGGAACTGGCCGCGTTCATGAATCCAGACGCCATCGCGATGGACCTGGTCCAGTCCGACGAGATGATCGCCGCGCTGCGCCCGTTCAACGAGTTCGTCACCGAACGCATGGTCATCGGGAACGTCGTGCGGGAGATCGTGCTGCTCTCCCTGATCAAGGTCGATTCCAACACGAACGCGCTGCGCATTCACCGCCTGGTACAGGAGGCGGTCAAGGACCAGCTCGACCCGGATCAGCAGTCGAACACGTACCACGAGGTGCACCGGATCCTGGCCGGCGCGCGGCCGCAGCTCGGCGACACCGACGACCCGGAAAACTGGCCGCGCTACTCGATCATCTGGCCGCACCTGGCGCCCTCGCTCGCGGTGGACTGCGAGGAGGAACCCGTACGCCAGCTGCTGATCGACCGCGTCCGCTTTCTATGGAAGACCGGCGACTACCAGACCGCCCTCGACTTCGGGCGCAGCCTCGAGAAGCGCTGGCAGGAGGCGGTCGAGTCGTTCGGGTCCGGCAGCCAGGCAGGACTCGCGCTCTACCGGCAGTTGCTCAACCTGCGCTGCCAGATCGGCAGCGTGCTCAGATCCCAGGGGCAGTTCCAGCAGGCGCACGATCTCGACGTCGGGATCCTGGCCGAACAGCACCGGGTGCTGCCGCCGCGCCACCCGCACACGCTGCTGACCGCGACCTGCGTCGCCGCCGACCTGCGCGGCCTCGGCGAGTTCCAAGAGGCGCTGGCGATGGACCGGGAGACCTACGAAGACCACAAGCGGGCGTTCTGGGAAGACCACCCGCGGACGCTGTCCGCGGCCAACAATCTCGCCGTCTCGTACCGCCTGGTCGGCGACTTCGCGCAGGCGCGCGAAATCGATCAGGACACGCTCTACCGCCGCAGGGCCGTACTCGGAGACAAGCACCCCTACACCCTGTACTCCGCCGCGAACCTGGCGCGGGACCTGCGGGAGACCGGCAACTACACGACCTCAGTGCAGATGTTGCGCACCGCGCTCGCCGACTACCGCCAGGCGGTCGGCGAGAACTCCCCGGAGACGCTGCGCACCGCCAAGAGCCTCGCGGTCTCGCTGCGCAAGGCCGGGCAGTTGGAAGAGGCCCTCGCGCTCACCCGCGACACGAACGAGCGCTACCTGCTCGACTACGGAGCCCAGAATCCCGACGCTTTGGCTTGTGCCGTCAGCCTGGCGGCCGACCTGTCCGCGACCGGGGACAACGCGGAAGCGACCAGGATCGCCGAGGTCGTTCTGCGCACCTATCAGGAGAACCTCGGACCCGACCATCCTTACACCGTCGCGTGTATCAACAATCTGGCGACCTACGCGCGCAAACTCGGCGATCCCGAGCGGGCCAGGTCGCTGGCGCAGCAGGCGAGATCGGGCTTCGCCGCTCGCCTCGGACCGCGACACCCGTACACCCTCGCGGCCACCGCCAACCTGGCGAACTGCCTCGCGGACGTCGGCCGCCTCGAGGAGTCGGACGCCTTCGAACAGCAGATCGTCGCGGATTTCGCGGCCATTCTGGGACACGATCACCCGGACACGCTGGCTGCGGAGGCCAACCACGCGGTCACCCTGAATACCCTGGGACGCGCCGCGGAATCCGCGAGTCTGCGCTCCCGGCTGTTGCCGATTCTCGCGGAACGACTCGGCGAGGACCACGGCAACACGCGGGCGCTGCAGACCTGGAGCAGGTTGGACTGGGACCTGGAGCCGCAGCCGGTCTGACGCCGCCTCAGCCCGTCGCGGCGTCCGGCCGTCAAGCCGCCGAGGGCCAGTCGCGAGTGCGGCCGACGACAACCCAGGAGAGCACCTGCGGCAGGACCGCCACGGCGCCGAAGTGCGCCGCGCCGGACTCGATCACCGTGGTGCTGCGTGGCACCCTGCGGGCGAGCCACAGCGTGTGGCGCACCGGGGAAAAGACGTCTTCGGCGCCGTGCCAGAACAGCACCGGCGCGTCCGCGTCGCCCGGGTCGAAACCCCAGCCCGAGATGAATGAGACCGCGTCGTCGACCCAACCGAGGCCGGAGGTCTTGACCGCCTCGGCGAAGTTCGACACCAGCATCGAGCGTATGCCGAAGTCCGCGACCACGCGCCGGTCCGGCTCGGGAAGCTCGGGATCGTGGAACGGCAGATGTGCGGCGGGATCGCGCCGCATCAGCGCGGCGTTCACGCCGAGCCGCGCCGCCAGGGCGAGCGGGCCGACCTCCGCGGTCATGTACTCGGAGACGTTCGACGCGGTCATCCCGGCGTACCAGTCCAGGCCCTCGGCGTCCCTGGGCGCCAAGCCGACCAACACGGCCGCGCGTGACACTCGTTCGCCGAGCAGAACCGCGCAAGCCAGCGCATGCGGGCCGCCGCCCGACCTGCCGACCACGGCAAACTCCTGCAGGCCCAGGTCATCGGCGATCGCCTCGACGTCTGCCGCGGCGTGCGCGACCGCGCGTCCGGTCAGTCGATCCGATTCGCCGTATCCCGGGCGGTCATAGGCGATCAACCTAATGCCCAGCCGGTAAAGCACTGAGACGCGCGGGCGCGGGCCGAAGCGGCTCCCCGGGGTGCCGTGGAGCAGAAAGACGGGAGCGCCGTCGGGCGCGCCCCAACTCTCCACGGCCAGCGTTCTGCCATCCCGCGCACGCACGATCATCGTCACTGTTTTTCCTCCAGGGTCCCGCGCAGGCCGCCCCGACGCTTGCGTAGGCTGATTCACAAGTCATCTTCCCGACGGATAGCGGAATTCACGTGTCGGGGAGCGGAGTTAGGCGCTCAGGGCACCGGACAGGCGCAGGTCCAGCGCGGTGTGGCGGCGGCCGGAGCCGGCGGTGCGGATGGCCTGGGCGAGGGCGCGTTCCGAGCCGATCAGGACCACCAGCTTCTTGGCGCGGGTGACCGCCGTGTAGAGCAGGTTGCGCTGGAGCATCGTCCACGCGCTGGTGGTCACGGGAATGACCACCGCGGGGTACTCAGAGCCCTGTGAGCGGTGCACGGTGACCGCGTAGGCGTGCTGGAGTTCGTCGAGCTCTGCGAAGTCGTACGGGATCAGCTCGTCCTCGTCCGTGCGGACGGTGAGCTTCTGCTCGTCGTGCTCGATGGCGGTCACGATGCCGCCGGTGCCGTTGAAGACTCCGTTCGCGCCCTTGTCGTAGTTGTTCCTGATCTGGGTGACCTTGTCGCCGACGCGGAAGACCCGGCCGCCGAAGCGGCGTTCCGGTGCGCCGTCGCGGTGCGGGGTGAGCGCCTGCTGGAGCAGCACGTTGAGGTTGCCGGCGCCGGCGGGTCCGCGGTGCATGGGGGCGAGCACCTGCACGTCGCGGCGCGGGTCGAGGCCGAAGCGGCGCGGGACCCGGGTGACCGCGAGGTCGACGACCAGGTCCGCGGCCTTCTCGGAGTCGTCCTCGGCGAACAGGTGGAAGTCCGGGAACTCGCGCAGCAGCAGCGGCTTTCCGGCGTTGATGCGGTGCGCGTTGACGACCACGCCGGACTGCTGCGCCTGCCGGAAGACCTGGGTGAGCCGGACGCGCGGGATCGGTTCGGCGTCGAGCAGGTCCCGCAGCACCTCGCCGGCCCCGACGCTCGGCAGCTGGTCCACGTCGCCGACCAGCAGCAGGTGGGTGCCGGGCGCGATCGCCTTGGCGAGCTTGTTGGCGAGCAGGACGTCGAGCATGGACGCCTCGTCGACGACGACGAGGTCTGCTTCGAGCGGGCGGTCCTTGTCGTAGGCCGCGTCGCCGCCGGGCTTGAGTTCGAGCAGCCGGTGCACGGTCGCGGCCTCGGCACCGGTCAGCTCGGCGAGCCGCTTGGCGGCGCGGCCGGTCGGCGCGGCGAGCACGACCTTGGCCCGCTTGGCCCGGGCGAGTTCCACGATGGAGCGGACGGTGAACGACTTGCCGCAGCCGGGACCGCCGGTGAGGACCGCGAGCCTGCTGGTGAGCGCGAGGCGGACGGCCTGCTCTTGTTCGGGGGCGAGGTCGTTGCCGGTGCGGGTGCGCAGCCAGCTCAGGGCTTTGTCCCAGTCGACCTGCTGGAACTGCGCGAGCTTGTCCTCCTCGGCGTTCTTCAGGCGCAGCAGTTGTGCGGCCAGCGACACCTCGGCGCGGTGGAAGGGCACGAGGTAGATCGCCTCGGTGTCGGACCACTCCCCCGGCAGCGTCTCGCGGACGGCGCCCTCTGCGGCGATGAGCTGATCAAGGCAGGATTCACAGAGCGCGGCGTCCACGGTGAGGATTTTGACGGCGGCCTCGATCAGCTTCTCGCGTGGCAGAAAGCAGTTTCCGGCGTCAGAGCCTTGAGAGAGGGTGTACTGGAGACCGGCTTTGACGCGTTCCGGGGAGTCGTGCGGAATGCCGACGGCCTTCGCGATGGCGTCCGCGGTCTTGAAGCCGATGCCCCACACGTCGGCGGCCAGCTTGTAGGGCTCTGATTTGACGACGTCGATCGCCGTGTCGCCGTACTCCTTGTAGATGCGTACCGCGATGGATGTGGTCACGCCTACGGACTGGAGGAAGACCATTACCTCCTTGATGGCCTTCTGCTCGACCCAGGCGTCCGCGATCAGCTTCGTGCGCTTCGGGCCGAGGGTCGGCACCTCGACCAGGCGCTGCGGATCGGTCTCGATGATGTTCAGCGTGTCGGTACCGAAGTGCTCGACGATGCGTTCCGCGAGCTTCGGCCCGATGCCTTTGATCAGGCCGGAGCCGAGGTAGCGCTGGATGCCCTGGATCGTCGCGGGCAGGACGGTCGTGTAGTTCTCGACGTGGAACTGCCGGCCGTACTGCGCGTGCGAGCCCCAGCGTCCGCGCATCCGCAGCGACTCGCCGGGCTGGGCACCGAGCAGCGCGCCGACGACGGTGAGCAGGTCGGCGGAGCCGCGCCCGGTGTCCACGCGCGCGACCGTGTAACCGGTCTCCTCGTTGGCGTAAGTAATGCGTTCGAGTACGCCTTCGAGCACGGCGAGATGGAAGTTTGGGCTCTCGCCCTCAGCCTCCGCATCCTTAATCGCCGCCATGGCCGCAGCTTATCGGGCGGATACGACAGACCGGCCCGGAACATGCGGGTTCCGGGCCGGGGCTGTGGATAGCGCATCGAGCGCTGATCAGGTGGTGCCGGCGGCGGTGCTGCTGCTCGTCGCGGAGGTCAGGTCGTACACGGTCACGCCGCCCACCGTCTGCGCGGTGAAGTTCGACTCGACCCAGTTCGCGATCTCGGCGGCACTGGAGCTCGAGCCGCCGGTCGAGCCGGAGATGAAGTAGTGGATCTTCCCTTCCTTCACATACTGCTCGAACTGGGCCAGCGTCGGCGTCGGGTCGGTGCCGTTGAACCCGCCGATGGCCATCACCGGATCGCCGCTGGCCAGCTGGTAGCTCGCGGCGTTGTTGGAGCCGATGGTCGCGGCGACCCAGGTGTACTTGCCGGCGTTTGACTGGAGCAGCTGGGTGAGCGCCGAGCTGACGGTCGATCCGTTCAGCAGGCCGCCGATGCCGCCCATTCCGCCGGTGCCGCCGGCGGCACCAGGACGGCCCATGCTGCCGAAACCGCCGAAGCCCTGCGAGGTACCTCCCTGGGATGTACCGCCCTGCGAGGTACCGCCCTGGGCGAACGGGGAGCCCTGGGTCTGACCGCCACCGAAGCCGCCGAAGTTGCCGCCGCCGAAGCCTCCCCGGCCACCGCCACCACCGCCCGGCCCGCCGAACCTGCCGAAGCCGCCCGCCACCGCAGGACCGGCGCTCGGAATCGCTCCGGTGTGCGCCGCGTTGGCGGTGTCCAGCGTGTACGCGGTCGGCCCAAGCAGCAGCGCTACCAGTCCCGCTGCGCCTGCCCACCGCACGACCGTCTTCGGTGTGCGCGCGGCCAGTGCGATGACACAGGCCGCTGCCAGGCCGCCGATCAGCACGACGTACCGCAGCCAGGGCAGGTATTCAGGCGTCCGGTTCAGCAGGACATACGACCACACCGCGCCGACCGCGATCGCCGCTCCGAGCGCCACTGCCGCCTTGTCATTCGCCCGGCGCCGCCAGAGGATCATCGCGCCGATGCCGACCACCGCGCCGATCGCCGGGGCGAGCGCGACCGTGTAGTACGGATGGAAGATCCCTGCCATGTAGGAGAACACCGCGCCGGTCACCACCAGCCAGCCGCCCCACAGCAGCAGGGCCGCGCGTTCCGGGTCCGTCCGCCGCGCGCGCCGGGTCGCCCAGAGCCCGAACCCGAGCAGCACCAGCGCCGTCGGCAGCAGCCAGGAGATCTGCGAGCCGACCTCGGAGCCGAACATCCTGGTCCAGCCGGTCGCGCCCCAGCCGCCGCCCCCGCCGACCGAGCCGGTCTCGTCGCCGGTGATCCGGCCGAAGCCGTTGTAGCCGAACGTGAGCGAGAGGAAGTCGTTGTCCTGCGATCCGCCGATGTACGGCCGGTCCGCCGCCGGGATCAGCTCCACGACGGCGACCCACCAGCCGCCCGCGACCACCATCGCCAGCGTCGCGACGCCGATCTGCCTGATCCGCCGCCACAGCGTTGTCGGCGCGGCCACCAGATACACCAGCGCGAACGCGGGCAGCACCAGGAACGCCTGCAACGTCTTAGTCAGGAAGGCGAAGCCGATGCACACGCCGGCCAGCGCGAGCCAGCGGGTCTGCGCCCGCGCCGATTCGACGCTGGTGACCGCGCGCACGACGCAGTACGCCCCGAGGGTCATCAGCAGCACGAGCAACGCGTCCGGGTTGTTGAACCGGAACATCAGCGCGGCGACCGGGGTGACCGCCAGCACCGCGCCCGCGATGAGCCCGGCCGCGTGCCCCGAGGTGCGCCGTACCGCCGCGTACAGCACGCCGACCGCCGCGACCCCTTCGAGAGCCTGCGGCAGCAGGATGGCGAAGGAGTTCACGCCGAACAGCCGGGCGGACAGCTCCATCAGCCACAGCGAGGCCGGCGGTTTGTCGACGGTGATGAAGTTCGAGGCGTCCGAGGAACCGAAGAAGAACGCCTTCCAGCTCTTCGTCCCCGCCTGGACCGCCGCCGAATAGAACGGATTCGCCCACCCGGAGACCGACAGGTTCCACAGATAGAGCGCGGCGGTCGCGGCGAGCAGTATCAATACGGCTCTTCGCTCCCAGGGGAAGCGTTTGGGCGGCGGGGCGTCTTCCGTCACTGAGTTCGCGCTGTGCTCCAGAGTCGCTGTCATGGCATCCACGCTGCATCACCGCGATGAGGCGTTCATGAGAGGCGCGTGGGATCCGGTTTCGAACCGCGGAAAATCGAATTGACGGGTACCGCGTTCGAAACCAGGGTGGGGTCCCTTCCCCCCACTGAACCCGTGTAGGACGGTATGACGTCGAGCCTCGCCGTCCGGATCAGGCTGCTGAAGCTGCTGCCGGACGCCGGATACCCGATCATCACGCTGTACACCGCGCAATTGGTCGTCAGCGTGCTGCTGCCTGCCGCGACCGCGCTCGCCACCGCCGGCGTCGTCAGCCGCATCGAGGCGCACGCCGGACAGCCGGGCGCGTTTTCGTACGCCGTGCCGCCGCTGATCTTCCTCGCCGCCACCCTCGTGGGCTCGCAACTCATCGCGGCCGCGCACTGGCCCGTGCTCGACGTGGTGTATTCGCGGATCAACGCGACCCATCGGGAGCGGCTGGCCCTGCTCGCACTCGGCACGCCGACGATCACGCAGCTGGAGCGGCCGCACGTGCAGGACCTGATCAAAGCGGCCTCGGCGGAGTCCACCACCTGGGTCGAGAAGACCCCGGCCGACGGCGCGCTCAGCCAATTGCAGCTGCTGATGCGCTACGTGGGCATGGCCGCCTCCGCGCTCGTGATCGCCCGTTTCTCCTGGTGGCTGGTGCCGGTGATCGTGGCCCCGGCCTTCGCGGTGCGGGCGGTCGGCCGGCGCGAATGGCTCGCCCACTTCCGGGTCTGGCGGCGCGGCCTGGCCGAGAACCGGCAGTTCAAATACTGGGGGAAGGTCGCCACCTCGCCGGCGGAGGGCAAGGAGCTGCGCATCTTCGGGCTGGAGGGCTGGCTCGTCGCCCGCGGCCAGCGGCATATGCACGCGCACCTCGACCCGGTCTGGGCCAACCATCACAAGGTGGCCCGCTCCAAGTGGCTGATCGCGATCCTCACCTTCGTGCCGCTGGCCGTGGTGTTCGCCGGGGTCGGCCTCGCGACGGCGCACGGGCACGGCACACTCGCCGCGGAGACCGTGGTGCTCACGTCCGCCTGGTCCGTCTTCGCGGCGATCGGCGGAACCTACGACGCGATGGCGATCGAGGGCGCCACGCCGGTGATGGAAGCCTACGAAGAGCTCGAGCGGATTCTCGCGACTGCGGCCCCGTCCAGCCCCACCCCCACTGCGCCCACTCTTCCCGCGCCGCCTGCCCTCTTAGGAGCGCCTGCCCTCCCCGCCTCTTCCTCTGCCTCCTCCCCCGCCGCACCGGACCGCCACCCCGCGCCCCTGGTCCGCTTCGAGGCGGTCGGCTTCACCTACCCCGATACGACGCGCAAGATCCTCGACGGCCTCAGCTTCGAGATCCGGCCCGGCGAACTGCTCGCGGTGGTCGGGTTGAACGGCGCGGGCAAGTCCACCATGACCAAGATCCTGGCCGGGCTCTACCAGCCGACCGAGGGCCGGGTCACCGCCGACGGCGTCGACCTCGAGGAGCTCGGCTACGCCGCGTGGCGCCGGCAGCTGTCCGTCGTCTTCCAGGACTTCGTGAAGTATCCGCTGACCGCCCGCGAGAACGTGCTGCTCGGCGCCGGCGCGGTCGACGCCCCCGCGGCGCGGGACGTCCTGGAGAGCGCCGCACGCGACTCCGGCCTCATCGACGTGCTCGAGCGGCTGCCGCTCGGCTGGCACACGCCCCTGTCCAAGTCACGGGAGAACGGCGTCGACCTGTCCGGCGGGCAGTGGCAACAGGTCGTGCTCGCCCGCGCGCTCTACGCGGTGCGGACCGGCGCGCGCATTCTCGTCCTTGACGAGCCGACAGCGCACCTGGACGTGCGCACCGAGTTCGAGGTCTTCCAGCGCCTCGCCAACGCGGCCGGCGAGGTCAGCGTGGTGCTGATCTCGCACCGCCTGTCCACGGTGCGCCAGGCGGACCGCATCGTGCTGCTCGACGGCGGCCGGACCGTCGAGTCCGGCTCGCACGACGAGCTGATCGCGCTCGGCGGCCGCTACGCCGAGATGTTCGCCATCCAGGCCGAGCGCTTCGTGCGCGGCTACCAAGACGTCCTGGAAGAGGGAGAGCTGCTGTGACCGCCGATTCGACTACAGCCAAATCCGAGGACGGCTCCGGCCCCGGTCTGCGAGCCGGCCTGGCGCTCTGGCGCGAGCTGATGCGGCTGAGCTGGCAGCAGAGCAAGGCGCTGTACTTCACCGTGCTCGGCGCGCTCATCCTGGACACCTGCGCCATCGCGCTCATCGGCGTCGGCCTGCGCGCCATCGTCTCCGGCTCGGTGCACCACGCGACCACGGCCGTCGTCGTCGGGGCGCTTGGCGCGGCGCTGGCTTACACGGTGAACCTGTGCATCGGCGAGATCGGCGCCATGATGCGCGTCGAGCTGGCCGAGGTGGTCGCGATGCGGCGGATCGTGCCCGAGGTGCGGCTCGGCGCGATCGGCATCGAGACCGTCGACCACCTCGAGCGCTCCGCCTACCTCGACCGGCTCACCCTGGTCGAGGACAACGCCTGGGGCATCGTCGACTCGGCCTGGGCGGCGGTCGAGGCGGTCGGCTTCATCGCCCGGCTCGCGCTCACCCTCGGCCTGCTCGGCAGCGTCAGCCCGCTGCTGTTCATCATCCTGATCGCCGGGGCGATCCCGGTCCTGTTCGAGCGGCGCGGCCGGATGGGCGTCAAGGCCGCGGAGGTGGCCCGCTCGGCCGACCGCAGGCTGCAGCGGGACCTGTTCGAGCTGGCCGTCTCCCCGGCGGCCGGCAAGGAACTGCGGGTCACCGGCGCCGGGCCCGACCTCGTGCGCCGCCAGCGCGCGGCCGCGGACCGGGCCGAGGCGATCTGGATCAGGGCCCGCATCCGGGCGGCGGTGTGGGGCGCTGCCGGCTGGTGCCTGTTCTCGCTCTGCTTCGTCAGCGGGCTCACGGTCGTCGTGCACAGCGCCGCGAACGACCCGGCGCGTATCGGCGACATCGTGCTCACGGTCACGGTCGGCACGCAGCTGCGGATGATCGTCGAGCAGGCGGTCCGGCGCTCGGCGGACACCGGTGGATATACGCGGCTGCTGCGCCCCTTCCGCTGGCTGCGCCGCTATCGGGACGATCAGCACGCGCTGGCCGGCCCGGGCCTGCGACCGCCGGCTCGCCTGGCGTCCGGCATCACCTTCGACCACGTCACCTTCAGTTATCCGGGCACCGACCGGCCCGCGGTGCGCGACCTGACGGTCCATCTGCCCGCCGGGTCGGTGGTAGCCGTGGTCGGCGAGTACGGCTCCGGCAAGACGACGCTCGTCAAGCTCGTTACCAAGCTCTACCGCCCGGACAGCGGCCGCATCCTCGTCGACGGCGCGGATCTGGCCGACCTGGACACGGCGGCCTGGCGGTCCGTCACCAGCGCCGCGTTCCAGGACTTCGGCCGGTATCACACCTCGTTCGCCGAGGCCGTCGGATTCGGCGACATCGCAGCCGTCGACGACCTTGACCGCATCCGACGCGCCGTCAGCGACGCCGACGCAGAGGCGCTGGTGCGCCGCCTGCCCGACGGACTGGACACCCGGCTCGGCAGGCAGTTCGGCGGGGTCGAGGTCTCCGAGGGCCAGTGGCAGAAGATCGCGCTGGCCCGTGCCTCCATGCGCCCGGCGCCGCTGCTGTTCGTCCTCGACGAGCCCACCGCCTCGCTCGACGCACCGAGCGAGCACGCGATCTTCGAGCGTTACATGCGGCGGGCCCGCGAGGTCGCCGAGCACTCCGGCGGCATCACCCTGGTGGTCTCGCACCGCTTCTCCACGGTCGCCGGAGCGGACCTGATCCTGGTCATGGAGGGCGGCCGGCTGGTCGAGCACGGCACCCACGAACGGCTGCTCGCCGCGGACGACCGGTATGCCTCGCTTTACTCCCTCCAGGCGACCGCTTACGCCGACTAACCGCCGAGATTCCCAACTTCCACCCGTTCGGCCCAATTCAGCAGGTAAAAGCAGCCATCGGGCCGCCTTTCGTGAAACTTTCAGAGGCAGGAGGCCGCCGCCGGCCCGCCCCTCGCCTGATCTCACGACCACCGGACGGGTTGGCCGAATCGTTACCGGGTTGATCCACCAGTAACGCTGGACGGGACAACAAAAGCAAGGTTGCATCTCAGGTGTCGTTTCTCGGGCCGAGTCAACGACTTTCCTGAGGACGCACCGGTAATCAGCGAGTCAGGGATCGAGGACGATGATGTTCACAAGCTCTGGCACACGGGGGCTCACGACCCGGAGCCACGACGATCGCAAGCGGTCGCGGACCAAGCGCCGCGTACTGCTGACCGCCGCCGCCTCCGCTTCATTGCTAGCGGCCGCATGCAGTAGCAGCTCCAAGGGCGCGCAGGCCGTACCGACCCTCACCGGCGACTGCGCGCAGTACCAGGCCTACGCGGGCCACTCCGGCACCACGGTCACGATGTTCGCCTCGATCATCAGCCCCGAGTCGGACTCTCTGCAGAAGTCCTGGGCGCAGTTCTCCCAGTGCACCGGCATCAAGATCTCGTACGAGGGCTCGAACGACTTCGAGTCGCAGCTGGCGGTCCGCGTCTCCGGCGGCAACGCCCCGGACCTCGCGGTCATCCCGCAGCCCGGCCTGCTGGCCCAGATGGTCAAGACGCACAAGGTGGTCAAGCCGCCGGCGGAGACCGTCTCGAACGAGAACAACTGGTCGCCGATCTGGAAGCAGTACGCCACCGTCAACGGCACCTTCTACGCCGCGCCGATGAGCGCGAACATGAAGTCGCTGGTGTGGTACTCGCCCAAGGCCTTCACCGCGGCCGGCTACCAGGTGCCGACCACCTGGGACCAGCTCATGTCGCTGTCCGCGAAGATCGCGTCCTCCGGGAAGGGCAAGCCGTGGTGCGGCGGCATCTCCTCCGGTACCGCGACCGGCTGGCCGGCCACCGACTGGCTCGAGGAGGTCGTGCTCGGCAAGTACGGCGGCTCCGTGTACGACGACTGGGTCAGCCACAAGATCAAGTTCTCCGACCCGCAGATCCAGGACGCCATGCAGACCGTGGCCGGCTGGATGCAGAACCCGGCCTGGGTCAACGGCGGCTTCGGCGATGTCAAGACCATCGCGACCACCACCTTCCAGGACGCCGGCAAGCCGATCCTCAAGGGTCAGTGCTGGATGCTGCAGCAGGCCTCCTTCTACGAGGCGCAGTGGCCCACCGGCACCAAGGTCGCCCCGGACGGCGACGTGTTCGCGTTCTACCTGCCGGCGGCCGGCAACACCCAGACCCCGGTCGAGGGCGGCGGCGAGTTCGTGACCGCGTTCTCCTCGCGTCCTGAGGTCCAGGCGGTGCAGAACTACCTGTCCACCCCGCAGTGGGCGGACTCGCGCATCAAGGTCGCCCCGGGATGGGTCTCGGCCAACGAGAAGGTCGACCAGACCCTCTACACCGACCCGATCGACAAGCTGTCGGCGAAGTACCTGACCGACCCGAACGCCACCTTCCGGTTCGACGCCTCCGACCTGATGCCCGCCGCCGTCGGCGCGGGACAGGAGTGGAAGTCGTTCACCGCCTGGTTCGGCCAGGGCCAGAGCATCAAGCAGGTCGCTGCCGACATCGACGGCGCTTGGCCCAGCTCGTGACGTACGGCTCAACCACGCTTGACGCCTCGTCCGGCCTCCGCACCTCGGAGGCCGGATGATGGCCGCGCAGACGCAGGTAATCCTTGCGAGCACCGCGAGCGACGCGTTCTCGAAGCTGGGCCAGACCGGTGAAGCGCTGCTGGTCTTCTTCGGCGTCGGGCTGATCATCTTCGTCGCGGCCGGCCGGGCGACCGGCCGGCTGCACCGGCCGCTGACCATCGTGGTGCTGCTGGGGCCCGCGCTGATCCTGTTGGCCGTCGGGCTGGTCATCCCGGCGATCCGCACGATCTATCTCAGCTTCTACAGCGACGACTCCACCGTCTTCCTCGGCGGGAAGAACTACGGCTGGGCGTTCACGAACGGCTCGGCGCAGCAGGCTCTGCTCAACACCCTGCTGTGGATCCTCATCGCGCCGGTCGTGGCCACCGCGCTCGGGCTGCTGCTGGCCGTGCTGGTGGACCGGATCAAGTTCCAGGCGGTGTACAAGTCGCTGATCTTCATGCCGATGGCGATCTCGTTCGTCGGCGCGTCGATCATCTGGAAGTTCGTCTACGACTACCGGGCGCCCGGGCAGCCGCAGACGGGACTGCTCAGCCAGGTCGTGATCGATCTGGGCTGGAGCAATCCGCCGAACTGGATCCTGAGCCATCCGCTGAACAACTTCCTGCTGATGGTGATCATGATCTGGTCGCAGACCGGGTTCGCGATGGTGGTGCTCTCGGCGGCGATCAAGGCGATCCCTGACGACATCATCGACGCGGCGAAGGTGGACGGCGCCCGCGGCCTGGCGATGGCGTTCCGGATCACGTTCCCGATGATCCGCAGCACCCTGATCGTGGTGCTGACCACGGTCATGATCATCACGCTGAAGCTGTTCGACATCATCCGCACGATGACCGGCGGCAACTTCGGGACCGAGGTGCTGGCCAACGACATGTATTCGCAGACCTTCGTGAACTTCGACACCGGCAAGGGCAGCGCGCTCGCGGTCATCCTGTTCGCCGGTGTCCTTCCGCTGGTCGCGTACAACATCGTCCTGTTGCGACGGGAGAGGCAGATCCGGTGAGGCAGATCTCATGAGTACTCCCGCCGAAGTCGTTTCCCCGATCAAGACGGCGCCGGCCGGGCCGGCGGCGAAGGCGGTGCGCCGGTCCTTCTCCTCCCCGCTGGCCACCGTGCTCGTCCTGCTGCTGACGGTGCTGTGGACGGTGCCCACCTTCGGGCTGTTCGTGGCCTCGTTCCGGCCCTCCGGGGCCTCGGCCACCTCCGGGTGGTGGACCGCGTTCGCGCATCCGCACCTGACCGTCTCGAACTACGACACGGTGCTGTTCCAGAGCGCCAACTTCGGCGGTTCGAGCGGCATCATGCCGTTCCTGGTCAACTCGCTGGCGATCACCATCCCGGGCACGCTGTTCCCGCTGACGATCGCGGCGATGGCGGCGTACGTGCTGGCGTGGGTGAAGTTCCGGGGCAGCGACACGCTGTTCTTCTTCATCTTCGCGCTGCAGGTGGTGCCGCTGCAGCTGGCGCTGGTTCCGCTGCTTCAGCTGTTCTCCGGCGGGGCGCACATCGGCACCGTGGCGCTCATCCCGGCGCTGAACGTCAGCGGCACGTACGTGTCGCTGTGGACGGCGCACACGATGTTCGCGCTGCCGCTGGCGGTGTACCTGCTGCACAATTTCATCGCGCAGCTGCCGCGGGACCTGATCGAGGCGGGCCTGGTCGACGGAGCGTCGCACTTCAGGGTGTTCCGCACGATCGTCCTGCCGCTGGCGACCCCGGCCCTGGCCGCGTTCGCCATCTTCCAGTTCCTGTGGGTGTGGAACGACCTGCTGGTCGGCCTGACCTTCGCGGGCGGCACGCCGCAGGTAGAACCGCTCACCGTGCGGCTCTCGCAGATGGTCGGCTCATTCGGCGGACGCTGGGAGCTGCTGACGGCGGGCGCGTTCGTGTCCATCGTCATCCCGCTCGTGGTGTTCTTCTCGCTTCAGCGCTACTTCGTGCGCGGCCTGCTGGCCGGCTCGGTGAAGGGCTGATCTGAGGCAGGCGGCCGGGGATGCTCACGGGAATCCTGGTCGGCGAGAGCGTGCGGATCGGCGCGGCGCTGGAAGGACTGGAGCTGCGGCTGTACCGGGTGACCGGCGTCGAGGTGCTCGACCCGGCGCCCGGTCAGCCGCCGCGCTGGACGCTGCTGGAGTTCGGGGCCGAGCAGCAGCAGGCCCCGGAGCTGGCCGCGGCGCTGGCGCGGTGCCTTGAATCGGGCCCCTGGTACGCCAGCTTCACCGCCGGGGACGAGGTCTTCGTGGTCTTCGCCGACCGCGTCTTCCGCTATGCCCGCGGCGACCGCTCCGGCCGTGCCCGCGCGGCCCAGTACGCGCGCACGGTGGGCGTTCCGGAGAAGCAGCTGGACTGGACCGAGTGAAGCGAACGACGCGAGGAGCGGCATGCCCGCCAAGTCGGTAGCCGAGAAGTTGCTCGTCAAGCCGGAGACGACGCTCTGGCTCTCCCACGAGGACAGGCTCGCGCTCATCGCGCCGCTCCCGGACGGCGCGACGCTCGTCCCGGCGCTGCGCGAGGCGACCGCAGCGGTGCTCTTCGCCGACGGCGAGTCAGACCTGCGTCAGCTCCTCGGCAAGCACGCCGATGCGGAACTGGCAGCCCCGTCTGTGTTGTGGGTCGCGTATCCGAAGGCGAACAAGGCGGACATCAACCGCGACACGCTCTGGCCGATCCTCGCCGAGCGCGGCCTGCGCCCCATCAGCCAGGTCGCGGTCGACGCGACCTGGTCCGCGCTGCGCTTCCGCGCTCTGAGGCCGGGCGAGGAGTTCAAGCCGGGCGCTTGATGCACGCCTCAGCGGCACCGGCACTCCCATCGGCTCCGCTGCGCTCCGCCCGACGACGCCTGCGGCTGGCGCGCTCCGCGCGGAAGAGGCACCACCCGCGCACCCTGCCCCGCGTCCTCGCTTGCGCTCCGCCGCTACACGAACCAGGGCGCTGCCGCGCACGCGCTACGCGCTGAACGCTGCGCTTTCCCTCCGGGCCGCTCCGCTCGCCGCTCAAGCCGGGCGCTGGATGCGCGGTTCCGGCTCCGCTGCGCTCGCGGCCGCGTCGCGACCTCACCCAGCGAGCAACAAGCGGACCAGGTCTGCCGGGTCGATCGATACATGCAGATCACTGACCTGCCCATCCCCGACCTCGACGACGCGCCACACCCCATCGGCTCGCAGCGCCATATCCGTCGTGACGAACCGGCACCCCAGACGTTGTACCGCAGACTCGACACAGCCGAGTTCGGGCTCCAGGCCGCGTACGTGCGGGCTGTCGGGATGCGGCGTCAGCAGGCGGGCCTGCCCGTCGAGCCACCACACGCGCACCTCGGCGGCCACGGATTGCGGCGTGCGGAAGGACTCGAACTCGCGCAGCACGATTCCCCCGGTCAGAAACTCGCCCTGCAACTCCACGAACCTACCCACGACCCGGGCGACGGCAGCGGTATCCGACAGGTCGCGGATGAAGCAAGCCTCTTCCCACTCGTGCTTACGCGACTTGACATAGTCCTTGACGATGCCCGGCCCAGGCCGCAGCCCAGCAGCGAGCGAGGCCAGCGCCTCCGCAGCCGGGATCTGCCCCACGCCCCCAGCGCTCCACACACTCGCCGGCGTCTCGTCGGCAAACGTCGGATACCAACCCGGCAGCTCATGCGCCGCCCGATACCGCTCAGGAGACACCAGCAGTTCAACCCCGCGCTGATCCAGCACCCGAGCCAGCGCGCGGTAGCGCTCAGAGGGGATCATCCAGCCTCGGTACCACACCGCCCCGAGCTCGACCGGGACACGCTCGACCGCGCGCTCCACCTCGCCACGCAGAAGAGCGTCGTGGTCGATCAATGCGACAACACCGTCACGCGCCCGCACCGCTTGGGCCTCGGCGGAGAAATGGCCGTCAACCCGTCGCGGATTCAACGGATCACAGCAATACAGCAACGACGGCGGCATGCCCGCCACCATAAGGACCCACTGCGCTGCACGACCACCGGTTTCCCATCACCCTCGTCTCTCGCGTCCACCTACGTCGCTTGGCGCCGGTCGCAAAGCTACGATCTGGCCGTGTGAACCTCACCGCCGACCTCGACCTCGGTGCGGGCCTTCGACTGCGCACGTTGACCAGCCAAGACGCCGAGCTCGTGGTCCAGGCCACCAGTACGGAGACAGGCCGGGCCCTGTGGGCAGCGCACCCGGTCGGGCCCTACACGCTGAACGACGCGCACGCCGCGCTGCGCGCCTGGGATCCCGACGCGGGAACGCAGACGTCGTACGGAATCTTCGACAAGGACGAGTTGCTCGGTGCTCTCGGACTGATGCCCGATGGCCCGCACAGCGCCGAACTGGCTTACTGGGTGCGACCGCAAAGCCGCAGGCAGGGCCTGGCTTTGCGCGGGATCCGCGCGATCACCCCGTGGGCGCACCAGGATGTCGGCCTGACCCGCATCTGGCTGGAGATCGACCCCGACAACACCGCCTCGCGACGCTTGGCCGAGCGCGCCGGTTATCGATACGAGCAACGCCTCGCGCGCCACTGCCGAACGTGGACTTCGCCCGAACCGGAAAACGACACCTGGCACGATTGCCTGATCTGGACGCACACCCATCCCGAACCCACACCTATCCCGGATGAGGAGGATGGACAGTGAGGGGCGACGTTCACGTGCGATGGCGGCGTATCGGCACTCACGACGTCTTCGACAGACTGTAAGCAGATCGGCTGCCCCAGTAGCGGAGCGGATCGGAGGGCCGCGCAGCGTTCAGCGCGAAGCGCGTGCGTGGCAGCGCGTTTTGTTCGCGTAGCGGCCGAGCGCCAGCGAGGACGCG
>NZ_DASRBQ010000145.1:0-9017 GCF_035653575.1 Actinocrinis sp. | reverse complement strand
TCGCGGCGAGCTTGGCCAGCACAGCCTTGTCGACCTTTCCGTTGACGGTAAGCGGAAGCTCGCCGAGTACTCGGCAGAAGGTCGGGAGTTTCACCCGCTCCAGCCGGTCCGCAAGTCCCGCGAGCACCGCGACCGGTGTGGTGTCGCCGACCACGAACAGCGCGGGTCCACGGCCGCCCGCCGGGGGGAGCGCCGCCGCTGCGTACACCTCACGCAGGTCCATGGCCGCCGCCTCGATCTCGAGCGTGCTCACCCGTGTGCCCCGGTGCTTGAAGATGTCATCCCGGCGACCGGCGAAGTGCAGATGGCCTTCGGCGTCCACACTGCCGTAGTCACCGGTGTACAGCGCGCGTGTCACGCCGTCCGGGCCGGGCCTGAACCGCTGCTCGGTCAACTCCGGCGCACGCCAGTAGCCCTGCATCACATGCGGACCGGAGACCACGAACTGGCCGATCTCGCCGGGCGGAAGGGGTCGCCCGAGTTCGTCGACCACTTCGACACGGGTTCCGTCGAGCGGCGGGCCAACCGAGCCGGGCCTGGTGAGATCCTCGTCAGCCTCCAGGATGGAGATCCGCTTGCACTCGGTGATGCCGAACATCAGGCTCACCTTCGCCCCGGGAAAACAGCCGCGCAGCGCGTTCGCGGCCGCCGGCTCCAGTGCGGCGCCGGTGTTCGTGAACAGCCGCACGCGGGTGGGGCGGCGGTCTCGCTGTGCGAGGGAGATCAACATGGAGGCGAGAGAGGGCACCACGGGGACGACGGTGGACTGCCAGTCGCGGATCCGCCGCAACAGGCGGGGATCGTTGCCCGGTTCGGGAAACTGCAGTTCGGCGCCCGCGTAGAGGCACAGCAGCAACTGGTAGAGGCCGTAGTCGAAGGAGAGCGGCAGGCGGCAGAAGATCGCGTCATCCGTCTGATACCGAAGGCGACGGGCGATCGATCGGACCGCGAAGGAGACCTGACGGTGCGTGCACATGACGCCCTTCGGGCTCGCCGTACTCCCCGAGGTGTAGATGAGCAGGCTGAGATCGTCCGGCCGGGCGAGCGGCGGTCCGTCCACGGGAGCGTGCGAAAGGGCCGCGTCCCAGGCTGCGGCGAGGGAGATGATCTGCGACTCGCTAAGGGACCGAAGGTCCTGGGCCTCGTGCTCCGCGCAGATCAAGACCATCGCGTCGGCGTCGGCGAGGACGTCGCGGAGTTGGAATAGGCTCATCTCGGGGCTCACTGGCACGGCCACCGCGCCGAGATGCATCGCGCCCAGCACGAAGGCGGCCATGCGGGCCGCGTTCGGATGGCGCAGCAACACCCTGTCACCGTGCCGCACGCCGCGACTGCGCAGCCATGAGGCGGCTCGGCGGCTGGACTGTGCGAGTTCGCGGTACGTCAGGGCCGCCTCGACGTCGCGAATCGCGGGTGAACCGGGCCAGGTCCGCTCCGCCCGGTCGAGAAACGCGCAGACCGTTTCCGGCGCCCCTTCGTCCTGCTCGAGTATGTCGTTCACCGAAAGCCTCGCTCCCTCCCGCAGGCTGGCCCGATGCACCCACGTCGAGAACCGGTTTATTCGATGCGAGCGTTGTTCGTCCAGAAATGTGGATGCACGCTCACGTCCAATTGCCGGCAATCTTCAATCCCAGCACGATGGAGTCTCGTGACGAAACTTCGAACCCTGGTCGAGCCGCTGCTGAGAATTCCCGACGAATTCCGCAGGTTCGACACCACGCCCGTCGGCGCGACACGGGATCTCGGCCTCGACGCGGCGGCCCAGCGGGTCCTGCTCGACGCGGGACTGCCGCACGTCGGCGACGGGGACGAAGTGCTCTTCGACTCCTTGGATCTCTCCACGATCTCGCTGTACCTGAGCGCGCGGTCGGCGCGTCGCGACGCCATGCGCTTCTGGCAGCGCAGCCTGCGCCGCATCGCGTCGGGACCGGTCGGCTACCGGGTCGAGGTGCGGGCGCAGTGCCCGCTGCCGCGACACTCCGGCGACTGCATCTACCAGGTCGCCCCCGAGGCGGGCGGGCGGACGCCGGTCGTCACCTCCGAACGCCGCGGCGTTGCGCTCGGCGCGGTCTCCTGCTGGGTGCAGCAGCGTCCCGAACCGCTGCCTCCGGTACTCGCCGAACTCGCCATGGCCTATGCCGACGTCGATTTCTATTACCTGCCGACGTTTCTCTCGTTGAACGCCGACTTCGTGGAGCGGGAGCGGATCGGAGACTGCGCGGCCACGGCGCGCGCCATTCTGGACACGGCGGTGAAAGCGGGATTCGAGGCGCGGCACGCCTACGGTTTCATCCTCGCGGTTCCCTATTCATCGACGCATACGTGGACCGAGATCCGACTCGAGGGGCGGTGGTTCGCGGTGGATCCGCTGCTGCCCAAGGCCATGCGCGCCTGGGGGATCACGAAGGGGGATGAATGGCCCGCGACTCTCTCGCCGCTGGGCGTCTACCGCCGCGTCGCCACGGAGCAGATCCGGCTCGCCTGGCACGGGCAGGTTCCGTGCCACACCTGGCTGCCGACGGAGATCGCGAAGTGACCGGGCCGTCGCTGCTGGTCTGTCGTTCGGCGGCGCCGAACGTGGACGAGGCGCCGTGGCACCTGGTCCTCGAGCGGGCCACCCGAGCCGTGCGGGTCGTGCGGCTCACTGCAAACCAGGCCGAGCAGTGGCCGCGTACGCCGCAGTCCGGTAAAGGCGCCAGCCTGGTGCTGGGCATCGGGGGCGCGGCACCGATCGCCTATCGGCTCGCCGTGCGGTCACCGCTGACCTTTCGCCTGGTGGTAGCCGATGCCCGCAGTAAGCCCTCGGACATTCCCGACGGTGCCGGTGCGCCCGAATTCCCGATCACCGCGATCAGCACCGCGCCGCCGCGAGCCGCCTCCACCCGAGCCCTTGCCGGTTGGGCCACCTATACCACCGGTGCCTTCGAGATCCGTACTGTGCCGTCGTGGCGGGACGATACGGACGCCTTCGTCACCGCCTGCCTGCGGCACCTCCACGAGGCGGGACTGCTCGCCGGGCCGGACGACCGCGGGGATGTGCTCGCGCTGCGTCCGTGAGGGGGCGGTTGGCGGCAGGGCACCGAGGCGCCCTGCCACCGACGGTTCAAGTACGGCGGACGTATTCGAGCTTGCAGTTCACCGGCCTGACGAACGTGCCGCCGCGACGCAGATAACCGTGGTTTGCCGCGATGATCGAGTCCGCGTAGTTCCAGGCGAAAATCACGCAGTACTCGGTGGGATCGGTTTCCAGCCGGTCCGGCGGCACAATCGGGATGCCGGTGCCCGGAAGCAACTTGTCCTGCTTGTAGGGCGTGGAATCGCAGATGTACTCCAGCGGCAACTCGGCCGAGCTCATCATGATCGTCGCCTTGGCCGGGGCGCCGAACCCGGAGATCCGATTGCCCAGCGCGGCTAGTTCCCCGAGCTCCGTCCGCGTGCGGTTCAGGAAACGGTGTACCTGATCGGCGAAGTCCCGGTAGTAGCCCGAATCGCAGACGCCGAGTGCGCGTTCGGCCGCGAGCAGCCGGGCGACCGAGGGGCGGGCGTGCGCGAACCCGCGGCCGGCAACCACTCTGAGGCTGCCGCCGTGGAAGCCGTTGCGCTCGACATGCAGGGCCCGCAGCCCGGCCGCGTCGAGCAGCCGGCAAAGCGATGTCATCGAGAAGTAGTAGACGTGCTCGTGGTAGATCGTGTCGAACAGGCACTTCGTCACGAGGTCGGCCACGTACGGAACCTCGATGATGAGGTGTCCGCCGGCGCTCAGCAGGACTCTGCAGCCGCTCAGGAAGTCGAGCACGTCGGGGACGTGCGCCAGCACATTGTTCGCGTGAATCAGGTCTGCTCGGCCGTGCTCGGCCACCACATGACCAGCCACCGCCTCGGAGAAGTACGCGTCAAGCGTGGGCACTCCGGCCGACCGCGCCTCGGCGGTGATGTTCGTCGCCGGATCGATGCCCAGCACCTGGAAGTGCTCACGGGCATACGCCCTCAACAGGTAGCCATCGTTGGATCCGATGTCGACGACGAAGCTCGCCGCCGGCGGGTCGAGTTCGCGCAGCGCGAACCGGCTCAGCTCCAGACCGTGTTCGATCACGGGTGCAGATGCGGAGGAGAAGTAGGCGTACTCCGAGAAGAGCCGTTCCGGCGCGACACTGTCGGCCAACTGGGTGAGTGCGCAGCTCTCGCAGTGCATCACATGCAGCGGATAGCGTGCGGACGGAGCCGCTCCCCGGGAACGGAAATCGTTGGCGAGCGGCGTTCTGCCGAGGCACAGTACCGAGGCCATGCCCTTCCGAGCGCAGATGCGGCACGCGGCGCCAACGACATCCGCGTGGCAACTCGCACAGTAGGTGGCCACTGGATTCGAGGCCGTTCTGGTGGTCATCGGTCAGATCCGTTTCTGATATGGCGCAGTCTCACATCTGCGCGCCATCTCCTCGACGGCCGCCTCGGCGGAAGGCATGGCGCCGAAGGCCGCTCGGGCCGCCCCGAGCCGTTCGGCGAACGCCGGGTCCGCCAGCAGGCGGGCCACGGCGCCTTCGACTGCGGACGGCTCGGCAGCCTCCGGTCTGAGCAGCAGGCCCAAGCCGTGCTCCGCAGCCCACCGCGCGTTGCGGTGCTGTTCAGCTTCCTGGGGAATCACCAGCGAGGGCACCTCGGCGCCGATCGCCGCCCGCATCGTGTTGCTGCCACCGTGATGGATGACGACCGCGGATCGGGGCAGTTCGCGATCGAGCGGCGCGTAGTCCACGGCCCGGATCGCGCCGTCCCCGGGCGCCGACTCGGCGCCGCGGACCGTCGAGAAGTCGAACCAGCCGTTCGGGCCAGTCGTCATCAGGACATCCATTCCGCGCCGGCTCAGCCGGACCGCGGACTCCCACAGTCCACTGAGCGCCTTGTTGGACACCGTGCCGAAGGTCATCAACGCCAGCGGCCTTGGCCCACGTTCGGCCTCCCCGCCCGGCGCCTGTCCGGCTTCTCCGTGGTAGAGCCGGCAACCCGCCGGTATCCGATCGGCCAGCTTGAGGCCTTCGCGGGTCTGCAGTTCGGGCGGGACGACGTCGATGTAGCAGCCGAGCGCCTGTCCCCGCGTGATGTCGACACCGGCGTGCTCCCGATAGAGCGGCGCTGCCTGCGCCCAGAGTTGCGACATCGTGTCCGCGTAGTAGGGGCCGATGCTCAGTGTGAAGTGCGGGATACCGAGCCTCAGTGCCACGAGCGGGCCGGCGAGTTCGAGCGGCTCGCTGACGATCGCGTGCGGCCGGAATCGCTGCGCGACCTCGGACAGCGCCCGCCACCGCAGTGTTGGCGCAACCCACCCGAAAAGCGCGGCGCTCCTGGACCAGTCCTCGAGGTCGAGCTCGCCGGCGATGCTCGCCGACCGCGTCATCGCCGCGCGCAGCCGCAGTCTTCCGGGCCCCGCGGGCAGCAGGGGCAGCCCGGCCGCCTCGACGATCGGCGCGAGTTCGAGGGCTGAGCTGTATGCGACGTCGTGGCCGAGGGCGCGGGCGGCGAAGGCCAACGGCGCGGTGTTGTAGAAGTGCGACTGGCCGGAGACACAGGTGAACAGGACGCGCATGTCGTCCGTGCTCAGTCCGCGGTCGCGAAGGCTGCGTCCCGGCACGGCCTTCCATGCCGGTCGAGGGCTTCGACCGGTCGAGCGGGCCGGTCGACGATTGATCCCTCGGCGCCGACGCCCTCCACGCTCCCGAGCGCCTTCCACACACTGAAGCCGAGCAGCTGCTTGACCTCGTCGGAGAGACCCGCCAACACCCGGGGCGCGACTGACAGCGAGAAGTTCTCCTGCTGGCGCAGGAAGGGTCGGCAGAAGTAGGTGAGCACGCCGAGCCGATCCGCTTCAGTCGAGTTCCGGCCGGTGCCGTGCACGATCCGACCGTCGAAGACGAGCGCGCTGCCCGCCGGTGCGCAGACCGGAATCCCGCCGCGTCGCAGCAGGCGGGCCCGGGCGAGCATCTCGTCGGGGGACACGGCCGACGCCTCGATGTGTGAGCCGGGAACCACGGTCGTCGCCCCGTTCTCCTCCGTGAAGGAGTGGAGCATCCAGATGACGCTCGCCGTCATCGCGTACGGCGGCCAAGGGCGCGCGACGTATCCCTGATCAGAGTGCAGCGGCAGCGGATCGTCGCCCGGAGCGACGAAGTTCGCCTGGATTCCGGAGAGCAGGAACGGATTTCCCAGGACACTGCCCACAAGCTCCAGCACTGTGGACCGCCGCAGCAGAGCCTCGAAAACGGTCCCTTTGTTGACGAGATTCCAAACCCGTCGATTGTCGCGCGCCCGAAGTCCCGCGCCGCCCACGTAACTGCTGGACTCGGGATCCTGGTCCGCGCGTACACCGTTGACAGATTCGCCCAATGACTGCTCGACGAGCCTGTCGCGCATGGACTTCACCGTCGTTTCGTCAAGGGCGCCGGAGACCACGCAGTAGCCGTGCACGGCCAGGTCGTGCCGCGCCAGTTCCACGTCCTCGGTCGGTTCGAGAAGCGCTTCAGCCACCGGTTTCCCCCTCGCGTTCGGCGAATGTCGGCCGAAGCTAGCACGCGCGCAGAACAACGCGGAGATGTGCAAATCCACCCGCCCTGCAGTGTTCAACCGAGGAAAACACCCGGTTGCACACCGCGAATGAACCCTGAGAATCTCCAGCATTACCGGAATCCACGGCGAAGGGGAGGGAAAGCCGGTGGGTATACCTGTTCTGGACCTTGCGGCGGCCGCAAAGTCTTCTCCCGAGGTGTTGCGCGAATGGGGAGACGCGGCGCGCGGATTCGGCGCATTCCGACTGGTGAACCACGGCGTCCCGACGTCCGTCCGGGAGTCGTGCGCGGCGGCGGCGCGCTGGTTCCACGGCCGGGAGGCATCCTGGAAGGACCGCTTCGCCATCGAGCGCTCACGAGGCAACAAGGGCTTCGTGCCTGCCGATTTCTCGCCGCGCGCCTCGGGCTCGGACCGCGTCGTGCGCGACTACGCCTCGCTGGACTTCGGCGCCGAGTCGACGTCGGCCGACGGCCTGCGCGCGATCCTGCTCGGCCCGAATCTGTGGCCTGACGAGCCGGGGTTCCGCAGCGCGGTGGAGGCATACAACGAGGCGGTACATGCCTGCGCGGTGCGCGTGTCCCGGCTGCTTTCCCTCGTCTGCGGGCTGGAGGAGAAGTACATCGAGCAGCGCTCGGTCGACGGCTGTTCACTGTTGCGCCTGCTGCACTATCCGAAGCCCGCGCCGCAGTTCGACTCCATGGCGGGCGGCCACACCGACTACGAGTGGTTCACCCTGCTCTGGCAATCCGCCGAAGGGCTGGAGGTCTACGGCCGCGACGGTGGCGTCCACCGGGTCGAGGCCTGCGACGACTCGCTCATCGTGCTGATCGGCGATCTGCTGGAGGTGCTCAGCGGCGGCAGGCTCGAATCGACGCTGCACTGGGTCACGCCGCGCGAGCCGGACCGGTATTCGCTCACCTACTTCTACGGCCCGGGATTCGACGAACTTGTCGCGCCGGTCGGCGCGCCTGAGAGCGCCGCGGTGGCGTACCCGGCGCTCGCGGCCGGGGAACATCTCACGGCCCTGCGGGTTCGGCACTTCGCTCACCTGCGCGCGGCGCTGGCGGACGGCACGCTGCGGCTGCCGTTCGCACTGCCGGCCGGCAACCCGCTCAAGGCGGCGAAGGAGTCCCGCCTGGCGGCGAGCGTGGCGGCGGCCCGATGAGCGTGCTGGCGATCATGGCACACCCGGATGACGAGACCCTCGGCTGCGGCGCCACGCTGGCCAGGCTGGCCCGCACCCGCGACGTCCACATCCTGATCCTCGGCGACGGGATCACCGCCCGGATCGAGGCGTGCGGCGAATCGGCGGCGCTGGCCGATCTGTATGAGGACGCCGAGCGGGCCCGCGACACGCTAGGCGCGGCGTCGCTCACTCTGGAGAAGCTGCCCGACCTGCGCTTCGACACGGTCCCCATGCTGGAGATCGTCTGGCGCGTCGAGGCCGTGCTGCGCCGGCTGCGTCCCGACACGGTGTACACGCACCACGCCGGGGACCTCAACCGCGACCACCGGATCACGGCCGAGGCGGTGCTCGCAGCGACCAGGCCGACCGGGGACGCGATCGTGGGCGACGTATACGCCTGCGAGACGCCGTCAGCCACCGAATGGGCCTTCGACCGGCTCGCCGTGCCGTTCCGTCCGAATGTCTTCGTCGACGCGACGGACACCATCGAGAAAAAGGTCGAAGCCATGGAGTGCTATCGCTCGGAACGACGGCCCGCGCCGCATCCACGGTCCGCCGAGGCGTTGCGCGCGCTCGCGCGGTACCGCGGATCCACAGCCGGGTTCCAGTACGCGGAGGCATTCGAGCTGGTGAGATCGGTGCGCACCGATGAATGAGATCCCGGACGGTTCGATACTTCCGGACATCGGCAGGCTGGCTTGGCGATCCGCGCTCGACGCCGACGGGGCTCGACGAGAGGTCGAACTGCGGGCTGCTGAGCTCTCCGGGTTCGAACGCGCCGTGCTCGGCGTCGTACTCGAGGTCGCGGACACCGGCGCGAACCGGACGACGGCTACGCCCCGCATCCTGCCCGAACTGGTCGGCCTGAGCCGGACGATCGCGGCCGAACGCGGCGGGCGCGACGGTACGTCGATCCGCGCGGATCTGCGTCGCATCGCCAACGCCAAGACGCTGCACCTGCTGCGCGAGGCCGGCCTCTACGAGGACGGCGAAGGCGTGCAGCCGGTCTGGCCGCACGCCGGAATGCTGATCCTCAACACCATGCTCGGCTGCAGCTTCGGCTGCGTCTACTGCTTCCGCGCGGACGAGCAGCAGGAGGGCGCCGAGTGGTTCCTGAGTGGCCGGCCCACCCAGGTGGTGGACGAGGTCACGGTCGTCGACCGGCTTTCCCGACATCCGCTGTTCGTCCCGGGCGTCACCCAGATCGGCCTGCACTCGGCGACCACCGAGCCGTTCCTGCCTCAGGTCCGCGAGAGCACCTTCGCGTTGCTCGATC
>NZ_DASRBQ010000144.1:0-22235 GCF_035653575.1 Actinocrinis sp. | reverse complement strand
TCTTCAAGAAGGCCGACGAGAAGCTGACCGCCGATCTCAAGGCCCGCGGCCTGCTGTTCCGGCATGTCGAGTACGAGCACTCCTACCCGCACTGCTGGCGCTGCCACACCGCCCTGCTCTACTACGCGCAGCCGTCCTGGTACATCCGCACCACCGCCGTGAAGGACGCGCTGCTGCGCGAGAACGAGCGGACCAACTGGTTCCCGGAGAACATCAAGCACGGCCGGTACGGCGACTGGCTCAACAACAACATCGACTGGGCGCTGTCCCGCAACCGCTACTGGGGCACCCCGCTGCCGATCTGGCGCTGCCCGCAGGGCCACCTGACTTGCGTCGGCTCGCTGGCCGAGCTCGGCGAACTGGCCGGGCGGGACCTGGCCGGGCTCGACCCGCACCGGCCGTACATCGACGAGGTCTCCTTCGCCTGTCCCGCGAAGGCGGACGACGGCGCGGCCTGCGGCGAGACGGCCGCGCGCGTGCCCGAGGTCATCGACTGCTGGTATGACGCCGGCTCGATGCCGTTCGGGCAGCTCGGCTACCCGCACGCGCCCGGCTCGGTGGAGGAGTTCGCGCAGGCCTACCCGGCGGACTACATCTGCGAGGCGATCGACCAGACCCGCGGCTGGTTCTACACGCTGATGGCGATCGGCACCCTGGTGTTCGACCAGTCCTCGTACAAGAACGTGCTCTGCCTCGGGCACATCCTGGCCGAGGACGGACGCAAGATGTCGAAGCACCTGGGCAACATCCTGGAGCCGATCCCGCTGATGGACCGGCACGGCGCGGACGCGCTGCGCTGGTTCATGCTGGCCGGCGGCTCGCCGTGGTCGGCGCGGCGGGTCGGCGACGTGACGATCCAGGAGGTGGTGCGCAAGACGCTGCTGACCTACTGGAACACGGTCGCGTTCCAGGCCCTCTACGCTCGCACGGGCGGCTGGTCGCCCTCGGCGGCGGACCCGGCCCCGGCGGACCGGCCGGTGCTGGACCGGTGGGTGCTCTCCGAGCTCAACCGGCTCGCCGGCGAGATGGACGCGGCGCTGGAGGCCTTCGACACCCAGCAGGCCGGCAAGCTGCTCGCGGCGTACGTCGACGACGTCTCGAACTGGTACGTGCGCCGCTCGCGCCGCCGGTTCTGGGACGCCGACCCGGCCGCCCTTGCGACGCTGCACACGGTGCTGGAGACGGTGACCCGGCTGATGGCCCCGCTGGTGCCGTTCGTGACTGAGCGGGTCTGGCAGGACCTGGTGCGGCCGGTGACCCCGGACGCGCCGGAGTCGGTGCACCTGGCCTCCTGGCCGACCGCGGTCGACGCGGGCACCGGCGACGGGTCGGCCGTCGACGCGCGGCTCGGCGAGCAGGTGGCGCTGGTGCGCCGGCTCGTGGAGCTGGGCCGGGCCACCCGCGCGGAGTCGGGCGTGAAGACCCGTCAGCCGCTCGGCCGGGCTCTGGTCGGCGCGGCCGGCTGGTCCGCGCTCGGCGAGGAGCTGCGGGCGCATGTCGCCGAGGAGCTGAACGTCGAGGGCACCGGGGCGCTGGCCGAGGCCGGCGGCGAGCTGTTGGAGTATCACGCCAAGGGCAACTTCCGGGCGCTGGGCAAGCACTTCGGCAAGCGCACTGCGCTGGTCGCCAACGCCATCGCGGCCGCTGACGCGGCGTCACTCGCGGCCGCGCTGCGCGAGCGCGGCGCGGCGGCCCTCGCCGTGCCGGACGAGACCGGGGCGGACGAGCAGGTCGAGGTCACGGCCGACGAGGTGATCGTCACCGAGACGCCGCGCGAGGGCTGGGCGGTGGCCACGGCCGACGGCGAGACGATCGCGCTCGACCTGGCGATCACGCCACAGCTGCGGCTGGCCGGGCTCGCCCGCGACGCGGTGCGGATGATCCAGGACGCGCGCAAGAACAGCGGCCTCGACGTGGCCGACCGGATCCGGCTGACCTGGCGAGCCTCGAAGGCCGAGACCGGCGAGGCGCTGCGCGTGCACGGCGAGTCGATCGCGGCGGACGTGCTCGCGGTCGAGTTCACCGGCGGCGAGGGACGGCTCGACGCGGCGGCGCAGGCGTTCCGCGACGAGGAGCTCGGGTTGGAGTTCGCGCTCGCTAAGGCCTAGCCGATCCGGTGGCCGAAGGGCCGCCTGCTCTCTCACATCCCGTCAGGGAACACGCGAGCAGGCGGCCTTGACCGCCGACGCGGTTACGTGGAACCGGTCACCGGTGAACGCCCCGGCATCGGTCAGCCTCAGCTGCACGGATCCGCCCGGCAGTGCCACGCCGGTAAGTTGCGGCGCGGAGACCCACTGCCCCTTCGTCTTGCCCTGATTGAGCTTGACGGTCGCCGTGGGGGTCGCCGCGTTGTCGGTCGGCAGGAACAGCTGATACGTCGCGATCCCCGAGGACGGCGCCGTGTTAGCGACGAAGACCGACAGCGTGCAGCGCGCGGACCAGCCGAGGTGGAAGGTCCAGGAGTAGCTGGACGCGCCGGGGTTCGTGGTGCCCGACTTGACGAACGCGACCGCCGCGCCGCCGCAGTCCGGAGCGCCGCCGCCCGCGTTCGCCACCAGGCCGCCGTCAGCCGCCACGCTCTGCGTGATCATCGCCCAGGGCGTCGTGGGGCAGCCGGGACCCGTCAGGAAGGTCCCGGGCAGCGGGGCGGTCGGCATGACCGGCACGCTGGGGGCGGGCGCGGTGGCCGGTGCGTTCGAATGGGTCATGCTGCGCACGACGAGCGCGGCGACCACGCCGACGATGACGACCGTGCCGAGCACGGCGAGGCTGGCCGTGCGCGACCGCCGGCGCCGCGGTGGGCCGTCCAGGCCGATGGGCTCGGCGGTCATGGTCGGCTCGGAGATCGCCGCCGGATCCAGGGCGGAGAGCGGCTCGTACCGCGGATGCCGTCGCGTGGGCATCGGCTCGAACGGGTCGCGCAGCGGCACCTCGGTGAGCGTGGTGTCCGTGCTGGGGAACGGGGAGGGGAAGGTCACGACCGTGGTGGTGGGTTCATCGACGGGATCCACCATGGATTCGAAGGCCGAGGCACGCGAGGCGTCGAGGGCCGGGTCGAACAGCGGCTCGGCGGGTGCGGGTTCGAACGAACCGGTATCGAATGACCCTGTATCGAACGTACCCGCGTCGATCGAACCGGTGTCGAACGGTCCAGTCTCGAACGAACCGGTGTCGAACGGTCCTGTTTCGAACGAGCCGGTCTGATACGCAGCGGCTTCCAGCGGTTCCTGCTCATACGGCATCTGCTCGAGCTGCGCCGCGTCGAAGGGCGGCACGTCGAACGGCGCCGCTTCGAAGGGCGCGCCGGAGGGCGCCTCGGACATCGGCTCAAGCCGCGGATCCGTGGCCTGCTCGAAGATCGGGTCGAAGACCGGCTCGAACGTGGCGGTCTGCTCGCCGACGGGCAATGTCCCGACCGTCCCCACCGTTCCCACCGCGTCGCTGAACACGCCACGGGCACGATCGGCGAGCGTTTGCAGGCTCGGGCGCTGCGCAGGGTCCTTGCTCAGGCACGCCTTCACCAATCCGCGCAACGCATCCGGTACCGCATCGAGCACTGCTTCCTCGTGCACGATGCGGTAGAGCACCGCGTTCGGTTCGTCGTTGCCGAAAGCAGGCACACCCACCGCCGCGAACGCCAGCACCCCGCCGAGCGCGAACACGTCCGCTGACGCGTCGAACGGCTGGCCGAGGATCTGCTCCGGCGTCAGATAGGCGACGGTACGCGGGTTCCCGCGCAGATCGGTCAGCGTCGCGCCGTCGACGGTGTGAGCGATCCCGGAATGGATCAGCCGCACCCCGCCGTCCGAGATCAGCAGGTTGGACGGGTTGAGATCCCCGTGCACGGCGCCGGCGGCGTGCACCTGGGTCAGCTCCTCGACCGCCCCGAGCGCCAGCGCGGCGACCTCCTCGGCCGCCAGCGGCCCGGTCAGTTCCACGACCGCGGCCAGCGGCGGGCCCTCGCTGTACTCGGCCGCGGCCCACTGCGAGATGGGATCGGGGCCCGGCGCCCCGCCCGGCCGCGCGGCCGGATCGCTGAAGATCGCCCGGTATCGCTCCAGCACACCAGCGAGCACAGCGTGGCGAGCCTCCTCGCCGTTCACCCGCTCCGTCGGCCGCATCCGCGAAACCCCTCCGACCCGAGGCCGCCACGTGGCGGTTCTCCGCCAATCGCCCGAGGCGTGCTCATGTTCTAGGGAGCCAAGTCAACCGGAACAGAGCCGCGCGCACCAGTGCGGTAATGGATCTGTAGCAGGTTGACGGGAGTTGAAACTTTCCCGCCTCGCAGATACCGGCTCTGGACGGCGAACGGCCCCGGCCCCTGCGAGGGACCGGGGCCGCGGGTACGCCTGCCGGTGTGATTTCTCTCAGTCGCTGATCAGGAGTCGGGGTCCTCGTCAATCAGGAAGCCGCGCATCGGCGACGGCGCCTGCGGGTAGGCCGGGGCCGGCTGCGGGGGCACGCCGGGCCGGATCGGGGCCATGGTCTGAGTCATCTGGCTCATCGCGGAGCCGGCCATCGCGGGGGCGGGCATCGGCGGCGGGGGGAAGCCGCCCTGCTGCGGTCCGGCCGACATGCCCGGCGCCATCCCGGGGGCCATTCCGACGCCGGCCATCGCCGGGGCCGGAGCCGGGGCTTGGGCCGGGGCCGGAGCGCCCGCGCCGAGCTGCGGGAAGGGCGAGCCGCCGCGGGAGGCCAGCATCGGGTCGTCGCTGCTGTTGGACTCCAGCTGCCGCATCTGGCTCTCCAGGTACGACTTGAGCCGCTGGCGGTACTCGCGCTCGAACGCGCGCAGGTCCTCCACCTTGCGCTCCAGCGAGGCGCGGGCCTGCTCCAGGGTGCCCATCGCCACGCGGTGCTTCTCCTGCGCGTCCCGCTCCAGGGCGTCGGCCTTGCCGCGGGCCTCGCGCTCCATGCCGTCCGCGCGGGTGCGCGCCTCGCCGACGATCTTGTTCGCCTCGTTGCGGGCCTCGGCGATCGCCTGGTCGGCGGTCTGCTGGGCCAGCGCGAGCACCCGGGCCGCCGAGTCGCCGCCGGGCTGGAACTGCGGCGGCTGCGGCTGCGGTACGGGCACCGGCATCGGCGCCGGAAGCTGCGGGGGTATCGGCACCGGTTCTCGCCGGGCCGGCATTCGATCCATCGGCGGGCGGTCCATGGGCGGCTGCTGTTGCGCTGCGGCCGCGGCGCGCGTGGCGGCGGCCAACTTCGCGCGCAGTTCCTCGTTCTCCCGCAACAGCCGGGTGAGCTCGGCCTCCACCTCGTCCAGGAAGGCGTCGACCTCTTCCTCGTCGTAGCCCTCGCGGAGCCGGACGGTCGTGAACTGCTTGTTGTGCACGTCCTCGGGGGTCAACGGCATCTCTTCACCTCAGCGTGGATCGTCGGCGTACCGGACAGACAATATCTCGGTTCCTGGCGGTTTTGTCGTGTCACAGACGGCCCACCACCCCGATCAACAGCCACATGATGAGCAACAGCAGCATAAACGCCAGGTCCAGCGCAATACCGCCGAGACGTAGGGGCGGGATGTGCCGACGCAGGAACTTCAGCGGGGGATCGGTGACCGTGTAGGCGGACTCCACGGCCACCAGCATGACACCGTGCGGGTCCCAGGAGCGGGCGAATTGGAAAACCAGCTCCATGATCAACCGGAAGATGAGCACGACCCAGTACGTCCACAGCACCACTGTGACCAGTTGGATCGCAAGGTGTCCCATCGAGAAAACGTCCGTCCGTCCGGATGCCGCGGTCACCGGCGGCACCCGGTTGGGCACCGCCTGTCAGCTCTGGTTGAAGAACCCGCCCTCGGCGATGCGGGCCTTGTCCTCGGCCGTCACATCGACGTTAGCAGGTGAAAGCAAGAACACCTTCTGCGTCACCCGCTCGATCGACCCGCGCAGGCCGAAGACCAGGCCCGCGGCGAAGTCCACGAGGCGCTTGGCGTCGGAGTCACCCATCTCTGTCAGGTTCATGATGACCGGGGTGCCGTCGCGGAAGTGCTCGCCGATGGTACGCGCCTCGTTGTAAGTGCGCGGATGCAAAGTGGTGATGCGGTACGCGTCGCTGGAGGAGCCGGCGCCGCTGCCGCCGTCGCCCCCGCCGAAGCCGTGCCCGACGCTGCCCATCGCGGTGGCCACGGAGGCGGGCCGCTCGTAGCGGTCGGTGCGCTCGGGCAGCAGCGAGATCGGGGCCGGGCGCGCGGTCTGGTAGCTGCCGGACTGGCCGCCGTGGAACGCGGAGTCGGCGCCGTCGCGCCGCACGACGTCGCTGCGCTCGGCCGGCCGCTCGGCTTCGCGCGGGCGGCGCGGCTCGGACAGGAACAGCGGACGGGCCTCCTGCTCGGCCGCGGACTCGGTGCGGGACGCGGAGTAGCGGTCCTGCTCGTCCTCGTCGTCGTCGAGGCGCAGCGGGCGCTCCTCCTCCGCCTCCTCGCTGTACTCCTCGTACGCGTAGGGGTCGTCCCCCTCCATCAGCCCGAGGTAGACGGCCGTCTTCTTCATGAATCCGGGCATGCCCGTCCCTCCTTGTTCGAACTGACGGTCAACCGGTCGCCGGTCTCCGCCGTGACTCCCCCTGCGGGCTTTGGCGGTGCTTGGAAATGAGCGATCGGCGCTTTCGTACAGATACTGGATCAGACGTTACCGCAGCGGCGGTCGCCGACCGAGCAAGGCGGAGCCGATGCGTACGTGTGTCGCGCCTGCCGCGATCGCCTGTTCGAGGTCCCCGCTCATCCCCGCCGAGAGTGACACAGCTTCCGGATGTGCGCCACGGACTTTGGCGGCTAGCTGCGCGAGCCGTTCGAACGCGGGCTGCGGATCGGTGCCGAGCGGCGCGACGGCCATGAGGCCGCCGAGGCGCAGCGCGGCGCTTTCGGCGACGGCGTCGGCGATCCGTTCGACCTCGGCGGGCTGGGCGCCGCCCCGCTCCGCGGCGCCGGCGCCGGTGCCGCTGCCCTCCGTATCAGGGTCCAGATTCACCTGCACCAGGCAGGTGAGGGTCCGGTCCGCTCGAACGGCCGCCTGGTCGAGGGCGGTGACGAGCCTGAGCCGGTCGACCGACTGCACGACATCCGCGTACGACACCACGGAGCGGGCCTTGTTGGTCTGGAGTTGGCCGATGAAATGCCACTGCGGCCGGATCGCCGCGACGATCGGCGCGCCCGGATCCGCGGCTTGAGCCCGGGCCAGCACGTCAGCCACTTGCGCGGCCTTCGCGGCAGCCTCCTGATCCCGGTTCTCGCCGAAATCGGTGAGCCCGAGCCGTAGCAGCCGCAGCACGTCGTCGGCGGGGAAGAACTTGGTCACCGCGACGAGCGTCACCTCGCTCGCCGGGCGCCCGGCCGAGGCGCAGGCGGCCTCGATCCGCGATCGCACCGCGGCCAGATTCGCGGCCAGCTCCGCCGCTCGCTGGTCGGCGGCGCGCACATCCTTTCGGTACATGCGTCTGGCCCCTGTCAGCCCTCGTCGAGCCAGATGAAGCCGGCGAAGCGTCCGGTGCGGCCGTCGCGCCGGTAGGAGAAGTACTGCGGATTCTCCATCGTGCAGCCGTCGGCGATACGCGTCACGCTCTCCTTCGCGCCCGCGCGCCGCAGCTGCGCAGATACGCCTGCGGGCACGTCGATCGCGGGCGTGCCCTGACGCGTTGTCGACCACGATGCGGGTTCCTTGGCCGCTACTTCGGCGCGCAACTCTTCGGGTACTTCGTAGCAGGCACCGCATACCCCGGGTCCGGTGAACGCCTGCATCCGTGACGGTTCGGCGCCCAGTTCGCACATAGCTGCGATCGCGGCGTCCACGACTCCGGCGGCCATTCCGGCCCGGCCCGCGTGTACGGCTCCGATCACGCCGGCGACCGGGTCCGCGAGCAGGACCGGTGTGCAGTCGGCGACGAGTACGGCCAGCACGATGCCCGGCCGGTCGGTGACGAGGGCGTCCACGCTCGGCGCGGCTTCGTCCGGCCACGGCTCGCGGGCGAGGGCGACGCCGGTCCCGTGGACCTGCTTCATGTAGACGACCTGCTCGGGGGCGACGCCGAACGCGCGGGCGGCCAGGTCGCGGTTGGTGCGCACGGCCTGCGGGTCGTCGCCGACATGGTCGCCGAGGTTGAGCGCGTCGAAGGGCGGCAGGCTGACCCCGCCGCGGCGGTCGGTGAAGGTGAAGCGCAGCGGGCCGCTGGATGCGACATTCATGCCCCGAGCCTGTCAGATCGGCTCGCGATCACCAACCGCGGTCCCGGAAGTGATCGTCTTCACACTTCTTTCGGCCCGTCAGGTCCTCGCGCGGGCGCGGCCGGCCGCCCGCTTCGCGACCGGCTAGTTGCCCTCTTTGAGGAAGTCCGGGATGTCCAGCTCGTCGGCGGCCAGCGCGGCGTCCTCGGTGCGGGTGCCCGGGATGGTGGCCGCGAGCGGGTCCTCGTTCTCCTCCGGCCGGGGCAGCGCGCCGAGCATGGCGTTGTGCACGGTGGTGTTGTTGACCGCGGCGGGTTCGTCGGCGCGCCGGGGGCCGCCCTCGCGGCGCTTGGCCGGCTGGCCGCCGTCGAAGCCGGCCGCGATGACGGTGACCCGCACCTCGTCGCCGAGCGCGTCGTCGATGACCGCGCCGAAGATGATGTTCGCGTCCTGGTGCGCCGCCTCGGAGACCAGCTGCGCGGCCTCGTTGATCTCGAACAGGCCGAGGTCCGAGCCGCCGGAGATGCTCAGCAGCACGCCGCGGGCGCCGTCGATGGACGCCTCGAGCAGCGGCGAGGAGATCGCCATCTCGGCCGCCGCGACAGCGCGGTCGTCGCCGCGGGCGGAGCCGATGCCCATGAGCGCGGAGCCGGCCTCGGACATGACCGACTTCACATCGGCGAAGTCCAGGTTGATCAGGCCGGGGGTGGTGATCAGGTCGGTGATGCCCTGGACACCGGAGAGCAGCACCTGGTCGGCCGACTTGAAGGCGTCCAGCACGGTGGCGCCGGGCGCGGAGATGGACAGCAGCCGGTCGTTCGGGATGACGATGAGGGTGTCGACCTCTTCGCGCAGCGCCGCGATGCCGGACTCGGCCTGGGCGGCGCGCCGCCGGCCCTCGAAGGTGAACGGCCGGGTCACCACGCCGATGGTCAGCGCGCCGAGCGAGCGGGCGATGCGGGCCACCACCGGAGCGCCGCCGGTGCCCGTGCCGCCGCCCTCGCCGGCGGTCACGAAGACCATGTCGGCGCCCTTGATGACCTCTTCGATCTCCTCGGCGTGGTCCTCGGCCGCCTTGCGGCCCACCTCGGGGTCGGCCCCGGCGCCGAGGCCGCGGGTCAGCTCGCGGCCGACGTCGAGCTTGACGTCCGCGTCGCTCATCAGCAGGGCCTGCGCGTCGGTGTTGATCGCGATGAACTCGACGCCCTTGAGCCCGACCTCGATCATCCGGTTGATCGCGTTGACGCCACCGCCGCCGATCCCGACGACTTTGATCACGGCGAGGTAGTTCTGCGGTGCACCCACGGTTCGAAGGCCTCTCGCGCTGGTGAGTACGGATGGTCGGCGCTCGGTGACTTATTCGCGAACGACCTTATCGCCCTCGGACTGAGTCAACATCAATTAGGGTCAACATCAACTATGGCAGTCATCAAGGTGACGACTCGATCGACGAATCGACAGTAGGTCTCCCGGAGCCCCTGTTCAACGAACACGCCGAAAGTTCCTCGAGCACAGTTCAACTGACCCGCCGTCAATCAGTCATATCGTCCGGACATCGCGGGAGCTTCTGGGGCACTGACGTCGTATCGGGCGGCCTTGCCGAGCCGCAGCAGGGCGGCCAGATCAGCCGCCTTGGCCGGCGCGTCGTCGGCTCCGCCCCAGTTCACGACCGAGCCGCCGCGCAGCTTGAGCGAGATCGAGTACGCGCTCGTCGCCGAGATCCCGGTGATCTGGTGGGCGATATCCGGAGAGAGCGCCTTCAAGGCGGCGAGTGCTCCGGGTACAACCGTTGCCTTGACCGCTCCCCCGCCTTGCACGTCGATGACAGGTAGGCCGCCGGTTGGTGCGGTTACCGAGCCGAAGACGACTCCGGAGACATCCACCACGTCGTACCGCGAACCGTTGGGGATCAACGCGGCAGGGACGCGCTCGGTCACGGTGATCACTGCGGTGTGCGGCCAATCGAGGGACACGCTCGCGGTGGCGATCTGCGGCAGCTTCTCCACACGCGCTGCCGCTCCGCCGGTGTCCAGCGAGGCGAGCGGCGTACCGTTTCCGAGCTTTGCGATGGCGATGATCTGCTGTGTGGGCACGGTCTTCGAGCCTGCAACGCGTACGGTCGTCAGCGCGAACACCGAGGTGTGCCAGACGATGATGTACGCGGTGATGGCGAGTAGCACGAGGGTGACGGTGATAGTCACGCTCAGTCGGCGCCAGCGTTCGCGTGAACGCATCCGGGCGGCGTAGATCTGCGCGGGCAGGCGCGAGACCGAGGTGAGCGAACGGGGCGCCGCCGCCGTGGGCCGATCCGGCTGCGCCAGGTCAGGGCCCTTCGAGCCCTGCCGGGGCGGATCGGTCACGTCGTCGCTCACGTCCCCGATCCTGCCTCCCGATCGGGCGATCGCGGTGCCGCCGCGCCGTCGCGTGCCGCGAGCAGGTCGAGGATCTTCGGGCCGAGGGTGGTCACGTCGCCGGCCCCGGCCGTGACGATCACGTCGCCGGGCCCGGCCCAGTCCACCAGGCGCCCGGCCACGGCCGCGGTGTCGGGTTCGAAGACGACGCGGCCGGCCGGCAGCGGTACGTCGTCCGCGATCACCGCGCCGGTCACGCCCGGGATCGGATCCTCCCCCGAGCCGGGGTAGACCTCGAGGACGACGACGGCGTCGGCGGCGCCGAGCGGCGGGCCGTATTCGCGCAGGAAGGTCCGGGCGCGGGTGAAGCGCTGCGGCTGGAAGGCGACGATCAACCGGCCCTCGCCCGCCAGTGCGCGGAACGCGGCGAGCGTGGCGGCGATCTCGGTCGGGTGGTGCATGTAGTCGTCGTAGACGCGCACGCCGCCGGCCTCGCCCTTGAAGTCCATCCGCCGGCGGGCGCCGCGGTAGGTGGCGATCGCCGGGGGTACATCGTCCAGGTCCGCGCCGAGTTCGTGCAAGACGGCGAATGCTGCGGTGGCGTTGGCGGCGTTGTGGCGGCCGGGGATGCCGAGTGCGAGGCGGTGTACCGCGCCAGTGGCCCTGACGTGGATTTCGAAGTGCGCCTTCGCGCCGACGAGCTCCACGCCGGTAATCCGGTAATCAACCGGCTGCTCGGCCGGATGCCCCGCGACCGCGGCCGCCTCGCCGTACCAGGCGACGCGCAGCCCGCTGTCCTGAGCAACTCGGCCGACCGCGACGGAGCCGGGATCGTCCGCGCAGACCACGAGCAGTCCGCCGGGCTTGAGCCGGTCGACGAAGTCGACGAAGGCCTTGTGCACATCGTCGAGCGAACCGAAGTAGTCGGTGTGGTCGAGCTCCACGTTCGTCACCACGGCGATGTCGGGCTCGTAGTGCCGGAATGTGCCGTCCGACTCGTCCGCCTCGGCGACGAACACCGGGCCGCTGCCGCTGTGCCCGCTGATTCCGGAGGTGCCGATCTCCCCGCCGATCGCGTACGAGGGGTCAGCACCGAGCGCGTCCAAGGCGACCGCGAGCATCGAGGTGGTCGTGGTCTTGCCGTGCGTTCCCGCGACGAGGACTGCGGTACGCCCGACCATCAACGCGGCGAGGGCCGTGGCGCGGTGAACGATGCGCAGGCCGCGCCGCATCGCCTCGACGAGTTCGACGTTGTCGGGCCGCACTCCGGTGGTCGCCACGACGGTGTCCACGCCGTCGAGGTTGTCCGGCGACTGCCCGATCCGGATGTCGGCTCCGGCGGCGCTGAGCGCGTCGATCGTCGCGGTGCGCTTGATGTCGCTGCCGGACACCGGCAGGCTGCGCTCGACCGCGATGCGCGCGACCGGCGCCATGCCGACTCCGCCGATGCCGACGAAGTGGATGCGGCCCAGGTCCTCGGCCGCGGGGATGGTCTGCGGCGGCTGATATCCGCGCGGGTCGATCGCGGGTGGTTCGGTGCCCTCGACGCTCACGCGCCGGCTCCCGGGGAGCCGAGGCCGGTCGGTCCCGCGGCGACGGCCGGGTTGCTTCCGGCGGCCTCGAAGACGAGGTCGGCCAGCGCCTCGTCGGCGTCGCGGCGGCCGAGCTCGGCGGCGGCGCGGCCCATCCGCTCCAGCTTCTCGTGGTCCTGGGCCAGCGGAACGAGCTCTCGGGTCAGCCAATCCGCCGTCAGGTCCGCGTCATCGACGATCAGGCCACCGCCTGCGCGCACGACCGGCTGTGCGTTAAGACGCTGCTCGCCGTTACCGATCGGCAGCGGTACGTAGGCAGCAGGTAGGCCGACCGCGGCGACTTCGGCACAAGTCATCGCGCCGCCTCGGCACAGCACCAGGTCCGCCGCAGCGTAGGCGAGGTCCATACGGTCGAGGTAGGGCACTGTGACGTACCGGGCGCCGGTGCCGCCTTCGCCCGCTGCGGCGTGCTGCTGCGCCGACTCGTCGTAGTTGGCCCGGCCGACCGCGTGCAAGATCTGGATTCCCCCGGCGGTGAAGGCGGGCGCGGCCGCGGCGACCGCCTCGTTCAGCCGTCGCGCGCCCTGCGAGCCGCCGTAGACCAGCAGCGTCGGCCGGTCCTTCTCCAGGCCGAAAGCGTCGCAGGCCTCTGCGCGCAGCGCCGCGCGGTCGAGCGTGGCCAGGGCACGGCGCAGCGGCATGCCGATGTACCGTCCGCCGCCGATCCGGCAGTCCGGCGAGCCGGTGGCGATCCGGTCCGTCATCCGGGCGCCGACCCGGTTGGCCAGGCCCGGGCGCACGTTCGCCTCGTGCAGCACGATCGGCACGGCTCGGCGGCGGGCCGCGAAGTAGGCCGGGAGCGCCACATAGCCGCCGAAGCCCACCACCACGTCGGCGCCGACCTTGTCGAGCACCTCGGCGGCCCGGCGGACCGTGCCGGCCAGCCGGCTCGGCACCGTGAACAGCTCCGAGGTGGGCTTGCGCGGCAGCGGCACCGCGGGGATGAGTTCGAGGTCGTAGCCGCGCTCGGGGACCAGCCTGGTCTCCAGGCCCTTGGTCGTGCCGAGCGCCGTGATGCCGATCCGGGGGTCGCGTCTGCGCAGCGCGTCGGCCAGCGACAGGGCCGGTTCGATGTGCCCGGCGGTGCCTCCGCCGGCGAGCACGACATGGATCGGACGGGCTGCGTCGGTCACGTTGTGCGTCCCTCTTTTCGCTGTGCCTGCGGGCGCGGACGGCCGGAGCCGGCGACCGCCGAGGACGCCACACCGGCCCGGGTCGAGAGCATATCCGTTCGTTCCACGGCCCCGTCACCGGTCTCCGGCACGCCGCTACTGGTCCGGGCGAAGGAGACCAACATGCCAATCGCGGCCATCGAGGGCAGCAGCGACGAGCCTCCGTAGGACACGAACGGAAGCGGTACGCCGGCGATCGGCAGCACCCCCAGCACCGCGCCGAGGTTGATCATCACCTGCACCATCAGCCACGCGGTAACAGCTCCAGAGGCCAGGCGTACAAAGCTGTCTTGTGCCCGTAGCGCTATCCGCACGCCCGCGTACCCGATGAGCGCGAACAATGCGAGCACGGCCAGCGAGCCGATGAGTCCCAGCTCCTCGCCGATGATCGCGAAGATGAAGTCGGTCTGCGCCTCGGGCAGCGAGCCCCACTTCTCCCGGCTGGCTCCGACGCCGACGCCGAACCAGCCTCCGGTGGAAAGGGCGCTGAAGCTGTGCATGGCCTGGAATCCGGTGCCCTGTGGGTCGGCGGCCGGGTCGAGGAAGGCGGTGAACCGCCGCACCCGGCTCGGCCGGATCAGCACGGCGACGGTGGCCAGGCCGGCGGCCGAACCGGTCAGGATCGCGAACAGCCGGCCGGGGGCGCCGACGATCCACAGCAGCGCGAAGGCGATCGCCGCGATGATCATCGAGGTGCCCATGTCGCCGCCGAGCATGACGAGCCCGATGATCAGCCCGGCCATCGGCAGCAGCGGCACGATCAGGTGGTCCCAGCTGGCCAGCCGCTTCTCCTTGCGGGCCAGCAGGTCCGCGCCCCACAGCACCAGGGCGAACTTGGCGAACTCGCTGGGCTGGATGGTCAGCGGTCCGAACACCAGCCAGTTCTGGTTGCCTCCGGTGGAGACCTCGCCGAGCGCCAGGACCATCAGCAGCATGATCAGGGTCACGATCAGCAGCGGGTAGGCCAGCCCACGGTAGAAGCGCACCGGCAGCCGCGCCGCGATGACCATTATCGGCACGCCGATCGCCGCCGAGATCGCCTGCCGCTCGATGGTGCCGAGCTCCGGCTTGCCGGTGAGCAGGTTGTGCACCGTCGAGGCCGAATACACCTCGAGCAGACCGACCACGATCAGCAGGAACGTCGCACCGATCAGGAAGTATCGGGGCAGCGAGGGGTGCCCTTCGCCGACGCGAACGCGGCCGGGTCGCAGGCGGCTGAGAACGCTCCAGACCGCGAGTACCGCATTGTTCGGTGCGGTAGATCGCCGTGTCTCAGCGGCATCTGAGGCTGCGTTAGGTGACGCGCCGTCAGCCGTCGCGGAAGCCGGACGGAACCGTGTGGGTCGATCCTGCTGTTCAACCACGCGCTCCGCCCATCTCCTAAGAAACGCCTTGAGGAGCCAGGCCTCAGCACCTCCTAGCGCACGTTACCCGCGCGCCGCCTTGCGTTCCCGGACGGCACGCGCGAACAGGTCACCGCGCTCGCCGTAGGAGACGAACATGTCCATCGACGCGCAGCCCGGGGCGAGCAGCACGGTGACCGGCGCGGCGTCGGCCGCCGCGGCGCCGAGCGCGGCCGCCTTGCCCGCGGCCAGCCGCGTCGCGGCGTCCACGGCGCGGTCGATCGCCTGCGCCCCGGTCAGCCCATCCTGCGCCCCGCCGATGTCCACGACCGGCACCTCGGGGGCGTGTCGCGCGAGAGCTTCGGCGATCACCGCGCGGTCGGCGCCGAGCAGCACCACGCCGCGCAGCCGCTTGGCCGCTCCGGCGACCAGGTCGTCGAAGGTCGCGCCCTTGGCCAGGCCGCCGGCGATCCAGACGACGTCCTCGTAGGCGGTCAGGGACGCGGCGGCCGCGTGCGGGTTGGTCGCCTTCGAGTCGTCGACGAAGTCCACTCCGTCGATGGACGCGACGAACGCGATGCGGTGGGGATCCGGCCGGAAGGCGCGCAGTCCGTCGCGCACCGCGGCGGCGGGCACTCCGTATGCGCGCGCCAGCGCCCCGGCCGCGAGCGCATTGGCGATGTTGTGCGGCGCGTGTGGTTCGACGTCGTAGATGGTGCCGAGTTCGGCGGCGTTGTGCTGCCGGTCCTCGACGAAGGCGCGGTCGGCAAGGATGCCGTCCACGACGCCGAGCATGGACAGCCCCGGCGCGCCGAGGGTGAACCCGATCGCGCGGCAGCCTTCGACCACGTCTGCTTCCTCGACGAGCTTGCGCGTGGTCTCGTCGGCGACGTTGTACACGCAGGCGACCTGGCAGTTTTCGTAGATGCGGCCCTTGGCGCGGGTGTATTCCTCCAGCGTTCCGTGCCAGTCCACGTGATCGGGCGCGACGTTGAGCACGGCCGAGGCGAACGGGCTCATCGATTCGGTCCAGTGCAACTGGAAGCTGGACAGTTCGACCGCCAGTACGTCATAGGGCTCGTCCGCGGTTACTGCATCGACGATCGGCAGTCCGACGTTCCCGCAGGCGACCGTGCGCTTCCCCGCGGCTTCCAGCATCGCGGCGAGCATGCGCACAGCCGTCGTCTTGCCGTTGGTGCCGGTGACCGGCAGCCACGGTGCGTAGGAGCCGTCCGGCAGTGGCTTACGTAGCCGCCAGGCCAGTTCCACGTCGCCCCACACCGGGATGCCGGCCGCGCGCGCCGCAGCCACGATCGGCGCGGTGGGCGGGATGCCCGGCGAGACGAGGAGCAGTTCGCAGCCGTCCGGCAGCGTGGCGTCGTCGCCGAGCCGTACGCGGATGCCTTCGGCGGTCAGCGGCGCCGCGCGTTCGGTGGTCGTCTCGTCGTCGTAGCGGTCGACGATCGTCACGTCCGCGCCGAGCTTCCGCACCGCGCGCGCCGCCGAGAGGCCGACGACCCGCGCTCCGACGATGCAGACGCGCAGTCCCTGCCACGGGATGGTGGCGCGCCCCTCGACGTCCGGCTGCTGCCAGGCCGGTTCCTGAGGTCCTGCCTGGGTTTGACGCGGGGTCAGGTTGTCGGTCACGACCCGGTCACCCATCCGGCGTAGAACACTCCGATGCCGAGCGCGACGCAGAGCCCGGCGATGATCCAGAACCGGATCACGATGGTCTCCTCGGCCCAGCCGAGGAGCTCGAAGTGATGCTGCAGCGGGGCCATCTTGAACACCCGTTTGCCGCGCAGCTTGAACGAGCCCACCTGGATGATCACGGACAGCGTGATGATCGCGAACAGGCCGCCGAGCAGCGCGATGAGCAGTTCCGTGCGCGAGCAGATGGCCAGCCCGGCCAGCGCGCCGCCGAGCGCGAGCGAGCCGGTGTCGCCCATGAAGATCTTGGCCGGCTTGGCGTTCCACCACAGGAAGCCGAAGCAGGCGCCCATGAGCGCCGCGGCCACGATCGCCAGGTCCAGCGGGTCACGCACCGCGTAGCAACCGGGGCCGGGTGCGTTAACGCAGCTTTGCCCGTACTGCCAGATGCCGATGAGCACGTACGCGGCGAACACCATCGCCGATGCTCCGGTCGCCAGGCCGTCGAGGCCGTCGGTGAGGTTCACCGCGTTCGAGGTCCCGGAGATCAGCAGGTAGGCCCAGACGACGAACAGCACCGGGCCGAGCACAAGCGTGGTGTCGGTGAGGAAGGAGACGCTGGTGGAGCCCGGGGTCAGGCCGTACTGGTCAGGGAAGTGCAGCACCAGCACCGCGAAGATGACCGCGACCAGCGCCTGGCCGATCAGCTTGGCCTTAGCCCGCAGGCCCAGCGAGCGCTGCTTGTAGATCTTGATGAAGTCGTCCACGAAGCCGACCGCGCCGAGCCCGGTCATCAGGAACAGCACCAGCAGCGCGGAGGCGCTAGGCCAGTGCTGGGTGGCCAGCTTGGTCGCGCCGTAGGCGATCAGCGTGGACAGCACGATCACGATCCCACCCATGGTGGGGGTGCCGCGCTTGGTCAGGTGGTTCTTCGGCCCGTCGTCCCGGATCAGCTGGCCGTAGCCGCGCTTGACCAACATCCTGATCACCAGCGGGGTGCCGACCAGGGAGCAGACCAGCGCGATGACGCTGGAGTACAGGACCGCCCTCACCGGTCGCCCTCCGCCGGGCCGGACGCCGCGCCGGCCGCGCCGTCCGGCAGATCGTCGTCGAGCAGCGCCTTGGCGACCCGGCCGAGGCCGATCGAGTTGGACGCCTTCACCAGCACCACGTCTCCGGGCCGCAGCTGCTCGCGCAGCAGCGCCAGGGCCGCATCCGGGTCGGCCACCATCACGGATTCCTCTCCCCACGAGCCTTCGTGGCTGGCCCCGGCGTGCACCCGCGCGGCGCCCTCGCCGACCGCGACCAGCCGGTCCACCCGCAGCCTGACGGCCAGCCGCCCGATCGCGTCGTGTTCCTCGCCGGACCGCTCGCCCAGCTCCAGCATCTCCCCGAGCACCGCCCAGGAGCGGGCCCCTGGCCGGGCCCGGGCCAGCGCGGCCAGCGCCTTGAGCGCGGCGCGCACCGATTCCGGGTTGGCATTGTAGGCGTCGTCGATCACGACGACGCCGTCGGCGCGTTCCGACACGGCCATCCGGCCCGAGCTGAGCGGTACCGCCGCCGAAAGCTCCCGGGCCACCGACTCCATCGGCAGACCGAGGCCGAGCGCCGCCGTTGCGACCGCCAGCGCGTTGGCGACCTGGTGCTCCCCGACCACGCGCAGCGAGACCGGGGCGGGCTCGCCGTAGGCGTCGGCGTGCAAGAGGAAGGAGGCGCGGCCATCCGGCCCGAGTTCGATCCCGCTCGCGCGCACGTCCGCCTCGGCGCTCTCGCCGAAGGTCAGCACGCGGGCCACGGTGCGCTCGCGCATCGGCGCCACCAGCGGGTCGTCCGCGTTGAGCACGGCAAGGCCGTCCTTCGGCAGCGCCTCGACCAGTTCGCCCTTGGCCAGCGCGGTCTGCTCCTTCGAGCCGAACTTGCCGACGTGCGCGCTGCCGACGTTGAGCACCAGCCCGACCGACGGCGGCGCGATCCCGCAGAGGTAGGTCAGGTGGCCGACGCCGCGGCTGCCCATCTCCAGCACCAGGTAGCGGGTGTCCTCGTCGGCGCGCAGAACGGTCAGCGGCAGCCCGATCTCGTTGTTGAAGCTGCCTTTCGGCGCGATGGTCGTGCCGTGGGCCGCGAGCACCTGGCCGAGCATGTCCTTGGTGGAGGTCTTGCCGGAGGAGCCGGTCAGTCCGATCACGGTCGTCTGCGGCAATCGGCTCACGACCGCGCAGGCCAGCTTGCCGAGCGCGTGCTGCACGTCGGCGACGAGCACCGTCGGAATGTGACCCGTGCCGCTCTGCGAGCCATCGGCGTCGATCTGACGGCTCGCCAGCACGCCGACGGCGCCCTGTGCGACCGCGGCGGCGGCGAAGTCGTGGCCGTCCGCGTGCTCGCCGACGAAGGCGGCGAACAGGCCGCCGGGCTCGATCGCGCGCGAGTCCACCGTGACCGGGCCGGTGACCGCCGCGGCGCCGTCGGTTCCCGCGGTCAGCGTGCCGTCGACCGCCTGTGCGATCTCGGCCAGAGTCATCCGGATCACTGCGGGCCCGGCCGTTCTGCCGCGCGGGCCGCGGAATCCGGGCCGTGCCCGGCCGGCGATCCCTCGATCGCCGCGCGCAGCACCGCCGCGTCGTCGAACGGGTGCACCACTCCGGCGATCTCCTGTCCTTGTTCGTGTCCCTTGCCGGCGACCACGAGCGCGTCGCCGCCGCGGCTCGCCGCCACGGCCTCGGCGATGGCTTCGGCTCGGTCCGGCACGATGCGCACCGTGGCCTTCGCCCCGCCCGCGATGGCCTCGCGTGCCCCGGCGGCGGCGGCCTCGAGGATCGCGAGCGGGTCCTCTGAGCGCGGGTTGTCGTTGGTGAGGATGACCTCGTCCGCGCCACGAGCAGCCGCGGCGCCCATCAATGGCCGCTTGCCGCGGTCGCGGTCCCCGCCGCAGCCAACGACGATACGCAACCGGCCCGCTGTTACCGGGCGAATGGCGGCTAGGAGCGTATCGATGGCGTCGGGTGTGTGCGCGTAGTCCACGACGGCGAGGTACGGCTGCCCGGCGTCGATGCGTTGCATGCGGCCCGGTACACCGGGCACGGAGGCGACACCGGCGACCGCGGCCTGCGGGTCGATCCCGGCTGCGATGAGGGTGATGATGGCTGCCATCGCATTGGAGACGTTGAAGGCGCCGGGAAGTTGCACGGATGCGGCCAGGCGAATGTCGTCTGGGCCGATCAGCGTGAACCGCGAGCCCTCGGGTGTCGGCTCGACGTCTTCGGCGCGCCAGTGCGCGGACGGCTCGCCGTGGGCGGAGAAGGTCCAGTGCGGCAGGTCGGCGTCGGTCAGCCGCTGCGCGATGCGCCGGCCGTACGCGTCGTCCGTGTTGAGCACCGAGAACTCGGTGTAGCCGGGGGTGAAGAGCTTCGCCTTGGCCTCGAAGTAGTCCTCGAGGTCGGCGTGGAAGTCGAGATGATCCTGCGTCAGGTTGGTGAACGCGGCGACGGCGTAGCGGATCCCGGCGGTCCTGCCGTAGGCCAGCGCGTGGCTAGAGACCTCCATGGCGACCGCGCCGACGCCGTCCTCACGCATCATCGCCAGCAGCGCTTGGAGATCGGGGGCCTCGGGCGTGGTGCGGCTGGACTTTATGACGCGCTCGCCGACGCGCGTTTCTACGGTACCGATCAGTCCGGTGCGGTAACCGGCCGCCCGCAGTCCGCCGTCGATCAGGTAGCTGACCGTGGTTTTGCCGTTGGTGCCGGTCACTCCGAGCATCTTCATGTGCTCGGAAGGGTGGTCGTAGAGGCGAGCGGCGATCGGGCCGAGCACGGGGCGTACGGACGGCACGACGACTACCGGCAGCCCTGTCGCCTCGGCGCGCTCGGCCCCGTCAGGGTCCGTCAGAATCGCCGCCGCGCCCTGCTCTGCGGCCTGAGTGGAGAACTCGGCGCCGTGCACGGTCGCACCGGCCATTGCGGCGTACAGATCGCCGGGACGCACGGCCCGCGAATCATGCGTAAAGCCGGTGATGACCACCGCATGCGCGTCATGCGTGCCGGTGACCAGCGCCTCGGGCACCGCCTCGGCCAGTTCCGCGAGAGAGCGCTGCGGAGTATGTCCCGGTCTCGGCTGGCCGGTCGCGGGGGGCGGTTGCTTGAGCGGGTTCGGCACGACGGGCAGGCTACCGTGTCCCGGCGTGCCCGCGTGCCAGCGACCCCGGTAGATCCCGCCAGGTATCGCCTGCTCGCAGAACCGTTACCAGATCGTCACTGCACGATCATCGTGCCGGGCGGCCGCAAGACACGGCCGCCGTCTCACCAGGTGACCGGCAGGTCCGGCGGCTGGGTGCCGGTGGGCGGGATCGCCTTGCTCTGCAAGGCGAAGGACATCACCTTCTGGAACACCGGCGCGGCGATCGAGCCGCCGAAGTACGGGCCGCTGGTCGGGTTCTGGATCACCACGGAGACGACCAGCTGCGGGTTGTCGGCCGGGGCGAATCCGATGAAGGAGGCCGTGTAGCCGCAGTATCCGTTGCATCGGCTGTCGAAGCGGTTGGCGGTACCCGTCTTGCCGGCGACGCGGTATCCGGCGATCTTCGCGGCCGGCGCGGTGCCCTTCTCCGAGACGACCGATTCCATCATCTGCTCGACTTGGTGCGCGGTGCTGGCGGAGACCACCTGCGTGCGCTGCGCTGCCGGGGCCGCGGTGAATTGGCCGTTCGCGTCGACGTAGCCCTTGATCAGATTGGGCGTGACGCGCACTCCGGCGTTGGCGATCGTGGCGAACACGCTGGTGGCCTGTACCGCATTGACCGAGAGGCCTTGGCCGAAGGGGATGGTGTACCGCTGCGACCCGCTCCACTTGGACGGCGGCGCGAGAAGGCCGGGTGATTCGCCGGGCAGGTGCAGGCCGGTGGGCTGGCCGAAGCCGAACTGGGTGAGGTACCGGTAAAGGATCTGGTCCCGGTTCGGGCCGAACCTGTCGCTGGTCTCGATGGTGCCGATGTTGCTGGACTCGGCCAGCACGCCGGTGAGCGTGAGCTGCTCGGTGCCGTGGCTGGTGTCGTCGTGGAACACCGTGCCCTCGCGCAGGATCGCGCCGGGCACCACGACGCGCGTGGTCGGCGTGGCGACGCCCTGCTGTATGGCCGCGGCCATCGTGATCACCTTGGCGACCGAACCCGGCTCGTAGACCTCGGAGACTGCGCGGTCGCCGAGGTCGGCCGGGTTCGCGGCGGCCAGGTTCGACGGGTCGTAGCTCGGCGAGGTGGCCAGCGCCAGGACCGCGCCAGTGCGCGGGTCCATCACCACCACGGTGCCCGATCCGGCCTTGGATTTGGCGACCTGCGCGTCGATCGCCTGTTGCGCGGCCCACTGGATGGAGCTGTCGATGGTGGTCTCGATCGAGGTGCCGGGCACCGGGGCCTGCTCGTTGATGCCGGCGGTCGGGATCTCGGTGCCGTCGGCGGCCTGGTAGGAGATCCGGCCGTTCTTGCCCGCGAGCGTGCTGTTGTACGCGCTCTCGAGTCCGGCGGCGCCCTTTCCGGTGCCGTCGAGGAAACCGACCACGTTCGAAGCCAGCGGCCCGCTCGGGTACACCGTCTTGGCGTGCGGTACCCCGTAGACCCCGGACAGTCCGAGTGCCTTGATCTGGTTCCAGACTTGCGGCGTCACCTGGCTGGCCAGCAGGACGTAACGCGTCGTCACATTGGAGAGCTTGGTGCGCAGCGCAAGCACGTCGACGTTGCCGGGAGGGTCGCCGAGCAGGGCGGCCAACTTGGAGGCGTAGACCGCAGGGTCCTGCTTGAGGCTCCTGATCTGCACCGGGTCCGCGGTGATGTCCACGGCGTCAACCGATTCGGCCAGCGGCTGGCCGGCGGAGTCCAGTATCGAGCCGCGCGTCGCGGTCAGCACATAGTCCTGGGTGCGTTCGGCCGAGGCGCTGGCGCCGTAGCCGGCCGAATCCATGGCCTGCAGCTGGAAGAG
>NZ_DASRBQ010000143.1:0-2598 GCF_035653575.1 Actinocrinis sp. | reverse complement strand
GGTGAAGGTGCCGTTGTTCGACCAGTTCTCCCCGGCCGGACAGCCGACGATGTTCAGTGGTGTCTTGCCGGTGCCGAGTCCGACCTGTGCGGACACGATGATCGGGACGCCATTGGAGGTCGAGGGCACGGCCGCGGTGTCCAGCGAGCACACTGGCGGGTGCGGGTCGGTGACCGGGGGCTCACTCGAGCCGGCGCCCACCGTGTATGCCGCGGTGGCGCAGGTGCTGCAATTCGTGATGTAGCTGAACGGCAGATGCCACCAGCACTCGGAGTCGGCGAGGTTGCAGGTGCCGGGCGCGGGCGGGGCGGGTGGTGGCGCGGGCGGGGTGCAGTCGTCGCCCGCGGACGTGCAGAAGTTGTCGAAGGTGGGCACCTGCAGCCAGCTCTGGCCGTTGGCGTAGGTCGGCTTCGCGTAGGCGGACGAGCCCATCCGCTGCAGCGGGCTGCCCATCCAGCCGAGCACGCGCTCCTGGTAGGGCCAGTCCGCCGGGTGCGCGGCGTCGCCGTAGGTGGTCTTGAGGTACGGGAGGCGGTTGGGCGGGAAGGCCGGGTTGGCCGGGTTGTTCGCCCAGCCCAGACCCCACGTGCCGTCAGGACCCGTACACGAGGGTCCCGGAGTGCAGCCGGTGGTGTTGCCGTGCGCCGCGTTGGGCTCGATCCCGGTGTTGTACGCCCAGATCGCGTAGTACCAGTCCTCGAGGTAACGCGGGTCGCCGCCGTTGATCGTGATCCCGGCCGTATAGAGCTGGTTCCAGGTGTCCTCCAGGATCTGCAGGCCGGCCGCGATGTTCTCCTGGTAGTCGACGGCGATCTTCTCTTGACCGTGCAGGGAGTATTGCTGACCGGTCTGCGAGGCGCGCATGCCGGTGGTCACCTGCGAGATGCCGTAGCCACAGTCGGCGGCCGCATAGTTGATCGTCGAGATGGAACCAGCGGACCCGTAGTAGTCGGCGACGATCGGATCGCCCGCGATGCCGGGCAGTGCGTGCCAGGAGGCCTGGTCCCAGTTCGACTCCTGGGCCATGATCGCCTCGAACACCGAGCGCGGCACCGAGTTCCAGGAGTCGGAGGAGGGGTGATCGAGCGGGTGCGGCGGAAAGTCACTGCTCGGCGCATAGGCGGCCAGGCCCATGTTGTCGAAGTTCGCCGGCCGGGTGTACTGCGATCCGGTCAGCAGACCCTGCTCGGCCATCTGCACCGCCCAGTCCACTTGAGCGCTGCCCGGCTGCATGACCTGGAAGGTCGGATCGAGCCTAGGTACCGAGCAGGAGGGCGTCTGAGCCGCCGCGGACCGGACCGTCTTGGGCTGTCCGGCCGCGTCCGGCAGCGGTCTCGCGGCGCCGCCGGGTGGGGGCGGTGCAGCGAGCGAGCCCGGACCGCTCGCATGCGGTACACCGGCCGGGACGAGCGCGGAGAACGCCTCGGTCACCGCGGCGGCTGTCGTCGCGGAAGCACGCGTCACCACCCGGCCAGTCGAGGTGGCCAGGATCCTCGCGTCTCTGGTGGTCGTACTCTGCTGGTCGCCCAACAATGCGTCGCCGTCCAGCGAGGCTGCACGCACCGCGCCGAGCGGCCCGGCGCCGACTCGGCGCAGGGTTGACCCGCTCGCTAGGCCGTCCGCGCCGATGACCGTGTTGTGCCCACCGCGCCCCCCGAAGATCGCCAGACTGCCGGCGGGGCCGGTGCCTAGCGCGGTGACGTGGCCCGCGCGCTCGTGCATGATGGTCGCCGTCTTGGCGCCCGGTGTCATGGACAGGAAGTCCACTCCCCCGTCGGCGGCCGCCCGCAGCTCGAAGGGCTCTCCGCCTGCCGCGGCCACCTTCGTCGCCACGGCGTGCCCATTGGCGTCCGGCACACTCACCAGCTCTGAGCCGAGCGCGGCCACCGTGCCGCCCGAAACCGGCACCGCGCTGGTGAGTTCGCCGGCCACCGCCGTGCTGTGTTCGACCGCGCCGGTGGAGAGGTTCGCGGTGAGTATCTCCGTGGTCTGTTCCTGGTCGCCCAGGCTGACCGTGAACGCGGCGAGATCTCCGGTGCCGCAGCCGGGCGAGAAGTAGCGCAGCGCGACGCCGGTCGCGATCGGCCGTACCTTGCCGGTCTGCAGATCCACCGAGTACGCGAATGCGCCGTGCTCAAGCGCGGAGGTATTGTTGACCGCTGATGTCGGCAGCACAGCTACGGCTTCGTAGCGACCATCGCCCGACGTGCACTGATACCCGGTCCACGACGAGTCGTCCAGACCGTCCGGCCGCAGCAGCGCGACCTCGCGCCAGGCGAAACCGGAGCGCTCCGTCCCGACCTGAATGTGATAGCCCTGTCCGTCCCCGAACGCGTTGACCGCGATGTCGGGTGATTCCGAAGCGCCCGGTCCGAAGTCACCCGCGGTAGACGCACTGTCAGCACGCTGACGCGCGCTCGCCGGAGCAGATGCTCCGCTCGCGTGCGTGGCCGGGGTGGTAGTGGCGGCGAGGAGGGCGACGGTGGTGGCCACCGAGGTCCATCGCGGGACTCGGACGCGATGCCACGGCAGGTGAACGTTCAACTTCACTCCTCGGGCCAAGGCACGGAACGCAGCGGAACAGCGTGGCGGACCATC
>NZ_DASRBQ010000142.1:0-9975 GCF_035653575.1 Actinocrinis sp. | reverse complement strand
TCCGGCCCAGCACGGCGCGCACCCGCAGCACCACCTCGGTCGGGCTGAAGGGCTTGGTCACGTAGTCGTCGGCGCCCAGACGCAGTCCCGCGACCCGATCCTCGACGGTGTTGCGCGCCGTGAGCACGAGCACTGGGGTGTGCGCGTGGGCACGGGCGTGACGCAGCACCTCGGTCCCGTCCACGTCGGGCAGCCCGAGGTCGAGCACCGCCAAGTCGACCGCACCGCCGGACAGCAGCTCGATTGCCTGCGCCCCGGAACCGGTGGCCAGCACGGCGAATCCGTCGCGCTCCAGGTAGCGGCGCAGCACGTCACGGATCTGCTTCTCGTCTTCGACCACGAGCACGGTGGCGGCCATACCTCAGATATACGGGCGCCGGCGGCCCGGGAATCACCCGCGAAGGTCCCGCGCGGGCAGTGCGGAAGGTCCCGACCGTGCCCTCCACACCGTCTCCACACGCACGCCACATCACGCCCTCGGCGCGGCGGCACGGTGAAGGTGTCGCGCCGGAGCGGCCGGCGCGGACTGAAGGAGCCGAGAACCATGAAGCGCACCACGAAGCTCGCCGCAGTCCTGACCGTCGGCGCGACGACCGCGATCGGCGTAGTGATCGCCACCGGCCCGGTGTCGGCCGCCGCAGGCAACACCGGCACCGGATCGACGCCGAACGGCGCCGGCGGCTACTCGACCATGATGGGCTCGGGCACTTCCGGACGCGGCGGCATGATGGGCGATTGGACCGGCGCGGGCAGCATCAACATGGGCTCGATGATGGGCCGCGCCCTGGCGAACACCTCCGGCTCACGCATGAGTACTGCTCAGGCCGCCGCGGAATCGAACGCGGTCCCGGCCAGCGCCTCGGTCGACGCCACCCGCAACCGGCTGACCTTCACCGGCAACATCGTCACCCTTACCCTCGTCGTCGGCACAGGCGAGCAGAACGACTACTCGTTCAAGGTCGCCGGGCTGACGAACCCTCAGATCATCGTCCCGGCCGGCGCCCGCGTCACCTTGCGCCTGATCAACGCTGACGCCGACATGGCCCACGGCGTCCTCGTGACCGCCAACAGCGCTGCCGACACCTCGTGGATGCCGATGACGACCTCCACCGCGGCCTTCTCCGGCTCCGCGATCTGGGCTCTGGGCGAGGCCGACAGCTCGGGCGCCTCTACCGCCACCACCAGTTTCAGCGCTACCGCACCAGGCTCGTACACCTATCTGTGCCCTGTGCCCAGCCACGCCCAGCAAGGAATGCACGGCGCGTTCACGGTGCGTTAGACGCCGCTGCCCGGCAGAGGCCCGCCGCTCTGGCGTGTCCGCCGGGCATGCGGCACTCTGTCTTCCATGACGGAGGGGGAAACCGCGATCCGCGTACACGGGCTGGTTAAGCGGTATGGCGATGCGCTCGCGGTAGACGGGCTCGACCTGGAGGTTCGGCGCGGGGAGACCTTTGCGCTGCTCGGGCCGAACGGAGCGGGTAAGACCACGACTACGGAGATCCTCGAAGGACACCGCAGGCGGGACGGCGGCGAGGTGGAGGTCCTGGGTCAGGACCCGCAGACCGCCGGCCGGCGCTGGCGCAGCCGGATCGGCATCGTCATGCAGGAGTCCAGCGACGTCTACGAACTCACCGTCGGCGAGATCGTGCGGCACTTCGCCGGATACTTCCCGCGGCCCCGCCCGGCCGGCGAGGTGATCGAGCTGGTCGGACTGGGCGGCAAGGAACGCTCGCGGGTATCCACCCTCTCCGGAGGGCAGCGCCGTCGCCTCGATGTCGCGCTGGGCATCGTCGGCAACCCGCAGCTGCTGTTCCTCGACGAGCCGACCACCGGCTTCGACCCCGAGGCGCGCAGGCAGTTCTGGGAGCTGATCCGCGCGCTGCGCACCGCGGGCACCACGATCCTGCTCACGACGCACTACCTGGAAGAAGCCGAACAGCTCGCGGACCGGGCCGCCGTGATCAACCGCGGCCGCATCGTCGCCGTCGACCGGCCGGACCTGCTCGGCGGACGCAATCTGGCCGCGGCCACGGTCGGCTGGAGCGACCCGCTGGACGGGCCGCGCACCGCCGAGACCGACACGCCCACCAAGCTGGTCGCCGAGCTTTCCGCCCGCTACGGCGGCGAGGTGCCGGACCTGACCGTGACCAGGCCCACGCTTGAAGACGTCTATCTGCGGTTGACCGAGGGGGACTCGTGAGCGCCACACCGGCCACACCCGCCACACCGGTGCTCCCCCGCACCGGCGCCGAGGACGCGCAGCCGCTGCCGTCGGCCCTGCGGCTGGGGCTGCACCGCGCGGACATCGAGCTGCGCCAGTACTTCCGCCAGCGCGACGCGGTGGTCTTCACCTTCGCCTATCCCGTGATCATGATGCTGATCTTCGGGTCCATCTTCAAGGGCGACGTGCCCAACACCCACGTGCCCTTCACGCAGTACTTCACGGCCGGGATCGCGGCGACCGGCACGATGTCCGTGGGTTTCCAGGGCGTCGCGATCGGCATCGCCTCCGACCGCACCGACAAGACGATCAAACGGCTGCGCGGGCTGCCGATGCCGCGCATCTCCTACTTCCTGGGCAAGCTGCTGTCCGCGCTGACCTCGGGGCTGGTGCAGCTGGCGATCCTGCTCGCGGTCAGCGCCGCCTTCTTCCATCTGCACCTGCCGACGACGCCGGGCCGGTGGCTGACCCTGGTGTGGGTGTTCGTGCTGGGCCTGGCGACCTGCGCCACGCTCGGCATCACGCTGGGCGGCCTGGCCAAGGACGGCCGGTCGGCCTCCGCGGTGGTGCTGCCGCCCTTCCTCATCCTGCAGTTCATCTCGGGAGTCTTCTTCACCTACAGCCAGCTGGGCCCGGTGCTGCGCGGCATCGGCGCGGTCTTCCCGCTCAAGTGGATGTGCCAGGGCATCCGCTCGGTGTTCCTGCCGGACTCGTTCCAGAGCCAGGAACCGGCCGGATCCTGGGAGCACGGCAAGATCGCGCTGGTCCTGCTCGCCTGGATCATCGGCGGGCTGGCGGTCTCGATGCGCACGTTCCGCTGGCACGGCAAGCGCGAAGGCTGATTCGGGAAGCGAGCGGCTGGCAAGTCGGTGGTCTATCGGCGCGCCGGGGTGGAACGGACGGCTTCGCGGGTAGTGCGCCACGCAGCACCTCAAGCGTGAAGGAGAACGTCATGTCTGCCGCTTTCGCCGGGAAGAGAGCATTGATCACGGGCGCGGGCCGCGGAATCGGCAGGGCTCTGGCGTTCGGTCTGGCGGAGGCCGGCGCCGACCTGGTCCTGCTGGCCCGCTCCACTCATCAGCTCGAGGACGTCGGCGCCGCGCTGGCCGAGCAGGGTGTCGGCGAGCAATGCGTACACGTCGTGCCCGCGGATCTCGGCGACGTCGCGGACCGGGAACGCGCGATCGCTGAGATCCACAAACTGGGGCGGATCGACATCCTGGTCAACAACGCGGCGACCGTCGAGCCTCTCGGGCCGACCGCCGAGGTGCCGGACACGCTGCTGCGGCACGCCTACGAGGTGAACGTGTTCGCGGTGTACGCCCTGACGCGCGCGCTGCTGCCGGCCATGATCGATGCAGGTTGGGGGCGGATCGCCAACATCTCAAGTGGCGTGGTCGGGCGTCCGCAGAGCATGGTGCGCGCGAACGCGTACGCCGCGACGAAGGCCGCTCTCGAGGCGCACACCGTGAGCCTCGCCGCGGAGCTGAGCGGCACCGGAGTGACCGCGAACGTGTATCGGCCCGGGCTGGTGGACACCTCGATGCAGACGCACATTCGTGAGCAGGATCGGGACCGGATCGGCGACGCGATGCACGAGAAGTTCAACCGGCACGTGACCGACCGCTTGCTGATCTCGCCGGAACAGTCGGCCACGAGCCTGATCGCCCGGCTCGAAGGCGAAGCCAACGGCGAGATCTGGCTCGTGGATGCGTCCGGCGAGGGCAACCGCGCGGTCGAAGGCCGCGTGCCGCACGCCGCTGAGGGCTGACGCGCGGCCGTGGTGGCCGTCGGCTCGACCCGCTCGACCCGCTCAACCCGCGGCCCGCTCGACCGGCTCGGCACGCGCGCGTCCGAGAGCGTCGCATGGCGGCGTCGCACGGCGCAGTTCCCCGAGAGCGTGACAGGTTCAGCCGAGAGTGGTGAGCGTGGCGCGCAATTCGTCGAGCGTCCGGCGGGTGAGGTCGACGAGGGCCTCGTGGTTGTCCGTGTCCGCCCATTGGTCGTAGGCGGTGTAGAAGGCGCGGGTGCCGAGGTCGGCGGAAAGGCTCGCGGCAAGGTCCGGCACGTCGCGTTTGCGCAGCGCGTCGGCCATGGCTTCGGCGAGAGCGGCGCGTTTGAGCGCGGCGCGCTCGAGAAGTTCGCTGTTGCCGAGGATGACGGCGCGCAGTCTCGCGCTGAACTCGCGGCGCTCTTCGGTGAAGACGGCGGCCAGGGCGTCGAGGGCCGCGGCGACGGCCTGCAGCGGCGTGGCCCCGTCCGGCGCGGCGGCGATCGCGTCGGCCACGATCCGGCCGTGGGCCTGCTCCCCGGCGGCGAAGAGCACCTCGCGCTTGTCGGGGAAGTGCCGGAAGAAGGTGGTCTTGGTCAGCCCTCCGGCGCGCTCGGCGATCTGGTTGACCGTGGTGGCCTCGTAGCCCTGCTCGATGAACAGCTCGAGCGCGGCCTGCGCCAGCCGCCGGCGCGTGTCCGGCTCCCATCGACCCATGCGGAAAGCATAGGTGATGTGACTCGGTAACGTCACCCTGCTACGGTGGTGATGTTACCGAGTCACATCACTTCGTGCGATCCGGCGGAGTGAACCGTCTCCCGTGGGAGTTCTCATGCGTGTCTTCATCACCGGCGCCAGCGGCCACATCGGCTCGGCCGTCGTGCCCGAGCTCATCGAGACCGGACACGAGGTCGTCGCGCTTTCGCGGTCCGACGCCGCGGCCGAGGCCGCCCAGGCACTCGGCGCCCAGGTGCGCCGGGGCGACCTGAGCGACCTCGCCGGCCTGCGCGATGCCGCAGCCGAAGCGGACGCGGTCGTCCACCTTGCGTTCGACCACAGCCTTATCCCGGCCGGACGGTTCGCCGACGCCGTGGCCGCCGACCTGGACGTGGTGCGCGCCTTCGGCGAGGCGCTCGCAGGCTCGGGCAAAACCTTCGTCGGAGTCGGCCTTGCGAGCACCGGCGACCCGCAGCGCGATGCGGTGATCAACGCCAATCCGCGCTCCGCCGTCGCTCGCGCCATCCTGGAACTGGGCGAGCGTGACGTGCGTACCATCCTCATCGGCGTGCCGCCGGTCACCCACAGCAGCCGGGATCGGCACGGCTTCATCCCGCAGCTGATCAGGATCGCGCGGGACACGGGCGTGTCCGGTTACGTCGACGACGGCGCCAACCGCTGGCCCGCCAGCCACACGCTGGACGTCGCCCGCCTCTTCCGCCTGGCGCTGGAGAAGGCGCCCTCCGGCGCACGGTTCAGCGCCGCGGCCGAAGAGGGCATCGCCGTGCGCGAGATCGCCGAGATCATCGGCCGTCACCTCGGTGTCCCGGCCGAGAGCGTCCCGGCCGACCGGGCCGCGGATCACTTCAAGGGCTTCCCGTTCATCACGCTCGACATCTCGATGCCTGAGACCCGAACCCGCGAGTCGCTCGGCTGGGAGCCGGTCCACCCCGGCCTGATCGCCGACCTGGAGGAGGGCCACTACTTTCGCTCCCTTGACACTCACGGCGCTCAATCCTAGTGTGCGCATCACCGACCGTGACAGAAACCTTACAAGTAGTGGCGCCGCGTTGCCGCGGCTCCGCACGGCGGGGCTGTCTGTGTGGGGGGATCAGGGCCTGAGACCGGGTCCGTTGTCGCGTCTCGGCACAGCGCACAACTGACACCCGGACGGAGGCTGGATTCGTCATGCCCGTACGACAACGTGCCGCTTTAACCACGCTTCTCGCCAGCGGAGCGCTCCTGCTCGGCACCAGTGTCTCGCACGCGAACGTCACGCTCACGCAGCTGAGCACCGATCCGTTCACCAACTCCTCGAGCCAGCACGCCACGGAGGTGGAGCCGGACACGTTCTCCTTCGGCTCCACCATCGTCGAGGCGCAGCAGACCGGCCGCTTCACCGACGGCGGCGCCTCCGACATCGGCTGGGCCACCAGCACCGACTCCGGCGCGACCTGGACGCACGGCGAACTGAACGGCATCACCCAATGGCAGGGCGGCGGAAGCTTCCAGCGCGTCTCGGACGCCTCGGTGGCCTACGACCCGAAGCACGGGGTCTGGTTGATCGCCTCGATCCCGATCACCGCGTCGCTCGGGGTGCCCTCCGTCGTGGTCAACCGGTCCACCAACGGCGGGACCGTCTGGTCCAACCCGGTCACCGTCACCACCTTCGCCGACCAGGGCCTCGACAAGGACTGGATCGCCTGTGACGACACCGCGAGCAGCCCGTTCTACGGCAACTGCTACGTCGAGTTCGACGACAACGGAGACGGCAACCGCCTGTACATGTCCGCCTCGACGGACGGCGGCCTGACCTGGGGCCCGGCCCTGCGCACCGCCAACGGCGCCACCGGTATCGGCGGCCAGCCCGTCGTGCAGCCCAACGGCACGGTCATCGTCCCGGCCGACAACGCCAACGAGACCTCGCTGCTCGCCTTCCAGTCCGCCAACGGCGGCGCCTCGTGGAGCGCCACCACCACGGTGACCACGATCAAGAGCCACGCCGACGCCGGCGGCATCCGCTCCGGCCCGCTGCCCAGCGCCGAGATCGACGCCTCCGGGAAGGTCTACGTCGCCTGGGCCGACTGCCGGTTCCGCACCGGCTGCAAGTCCAACGACATCGTGTACTCGACCTCGACCAACGGCACCGCGTGGTCCGCGGTCACTCGCGTCCCGATCGACGCCACCGGCAGCAGTGTCGACCACTTCCTGCCGGGTCTCGGGGTAGACCGCACCACCTCTGGCTCCACCGCGAAGCTGGCCCTGTCCTACTACTTCTATCCGAACACCAAGTGCACCGCGAGCACCTGCCAGCTCGACGTCGGCTTCATCTCCTCCCCCAACGGCGGCTCAAGCTGGACCGCAGCCACCCAGTTGGCCGGGCCGATGAGCCTGTCCTGGCTGCCGAGCACGACCGAGGGCACCATGGTCGGCGACTACTTCTCCACCTCCTACGCCGCCGGCACCGCGCGCCCCGCTCTCGAGGTCGCCTTCGCCCCCAGCGGCGGCGTGTTCAACCAGGCCACTTACACCACGGCCGCCGGCCTGCGCGCCGCCCCCAAGACCCATCTCAGTGTCCTGACCCCGACCGGCGCGGACAAGCCGGTACCCGGCGTCGTCTCGGACCACGCCGCCTCGACGCTTCCGCTCACCAGCCGCTGAGCCTAATCAGCCGGGTTTAGATAAGTCGCGGCCCGGACCGGAAATCCGGTCCGGGCCGCAGCGGCTACTCACGCAGCAACCTTCTTATACGCGTTCTCAAGCGTCAGTCGAGCCAGGCCGCGACCGCTTCCCGCAGCCGGCCCACCGCCTCGGGAAGTTCCTCGGCACCGGTCACCAGGCGCTCGAACGCGTCCAGGTGCGCGTCAACGACCTCGCGGTTCGGCGCGGCGGCGCACAACGCGGAGCTGATCGCAGCGAGTTCCTCGCCTGCCGCCGCCTGCGCCGGCCGCTCCAGGACGGCGCGCTGCTCCTCGAAGGTGCGGCCAAGGGCGTGCATCGCGGCGCCGACCTCTTCGCGCGGCGTGGTCGGCGCGCGGCGCAGGCGGTTGGTGATGGCGTTGAGCATTGCGCCGCCGCCCATGAAGACGAGCTCGAACTTCTCCTTGGCCACAGGTCCCCTCCAGAAGTGCGTCGTATCGGCTGACGGGAGTACGAACACAGACTCGATCCGAACCGGCGGGTGCGCAAGGGGTCACTCGCGCAGGTGTGTGATCCGGCTCGTCAGCGGCCCCGGGCCCAGCCCCACAGGGTGGAAAGCGTGGACCGCGCGTTCCGTCTCCGCTGTGGACGCTGCCTGCCTGCGTAGGGGCCGAACATCTCCGGTCCGCGCCGGTATGCGGGGGCGGGAGGCGCGGGGGGCGCCGGCGCGGTCGGGCCCGCCCAGAACGTCGCGACGGCGATCATGACTCCGGTGATGCCCAGGGCGAGGACCGTCTGGTGCGGGTACGCCGTCCGGTTGATCCGCGAACCGAACTCGACCAATGCCGCGATGAGCACGACGCGCAGGAACGGCACCCGCCTGAGCGTCACCCACATGACTACAAGGCAGGCCACTGTGATCTGCCAGATCGCCTGCGAGAAGTACCTGTCGCCGATCCGGTAGTACGCGTAGAGCGTCAGGATCAGACCGCCGTAGGCGAGAAAGCCGACGGGGCCGCGCAGCGCCTTGAGCAATCCGAACAGCGCGCTCGCTGCGGCGCACACCGCGATGACGACGACCAATTGGGTAAGGGGATGGCCCGACAAGACCCCGATCAGCTCCTCGACCTGTGCGCCGGGCCACTCGCCCGGCCGCAGCCTGCCGCATTCAGGGTTCTCATACAGGTCTGGCCGACCGCGGCGCAAGAGCGCACGCGGGCGGCCAGCGGTCGTGTCCGAACTGTCGCGAGTCTCCTCGCGCCACCTTTCAAGCCGGGCCGAGCCTCACGCTGGGCGACAGCAGCGGTGCTCGGACCGGACCAGACCGTTCCCCTCGCCGTCGGGCGGCGGTCTGAATCGCTGTCCGAACCGCCGCCCGAACTGCCGCTTAGCGCGAGCGCAGCATACGGCGGACGAGGTCGGCTCGTTCCGTCAGGGTCTTGCGCACGACGGGTGCGGTCGGCTCTGCCGCGGCCAATGCCGCGTCGGGGTAGTCCCGGCCGATCCCGTGCAGCGGGAAGAGCTGGTTGGTGAACACCATCGCCGGGATCATCCCGCCGCGCTCCAGTGCCGGCAGCACATCCAGATAACGCGCGGCGTACGGCGCGAGCAGCTCGTCCTGCCCGGGACGCCAGAACGCTGACATGACCGCGGAGACCGCGCCGACCGGCACCGCGCGCTCGTCGGTCACCTTCAGCCAGACGCCCTCCTTGGCCTCCGCGCTGGGTGCGGCGGCCCGGACCGTCAGCGCTCTGATCCAGGCCTCGGGATTCGGATCGCGCTCCAGCAATCCGGCGACCTCGTCCGCGACCTCGCCGCCGAGTTCGGACTTGCGGGTCAGGGCGCGCCACAGCAGGTCCACCTCGTCGCCGGCCTGCTGCCGCAGCCACTCGACGTCGTCAAGGCTCGCCGCGGTCTTGGCGAACGCCCGCAGCGCCACCTGGCGGCGGTCCGGGTCATCAGCCAGCCGTCGGGCCGTCGCGGCGACCATGGCGGCGAGTTCGGCCCGCTGCTTCTCCGGAGCCCAGCGCTCGCTGCTCGCGACAGCCAGGTCGAGGTAAGGCTCGATGACGCTGTCTCCGGTCTCGACGGCCAGCACCGAGGTGACGCAGCGCACTGTGTCGGCGGCGGTCGCTTCTCCCTTCACCAGCAGGTCCCAGACCGTCGCGACGGCCACGCCGCGCGAGATCGCGGTGGGCAGTCCGGGTGCGGCCGCGATCAACGCGGCTCGGCGCGCCGGTTCCACCTTGGCGACGGCGAAGGTGAGGTCCTCGTCGTTGACGAGGTAGAGCTGCGCGTCGACGGGCAGGTCCACCGGGGTTCGCGCCTGTTCGACCTCGACGGTCGCCAGGGCGAGGCGCCGCAGGCCGGTGTCGGTCCCGTTGGTGGCGTACGCGCCGACGGCGAGCACTTGCGGCCTGGGCCCGGTGCCGGGGCCCGGGCCGTCGGCCACCAGCACGAGTCCGTCGCCGTCCCGTTCCAGCGCGAGCCGGTCGGTGCCCGCGGTCTCGAGCCAGCCGGCCCGCCAGGCGTCGAGGTCCCGGCCGCTGGCCTTGCCCAGCGCGTCGATCAGATCCTGCAGCGTGGCGTTGTTCCAGGCATGGCGGGCGAAGTACGCGGTCATGCC
>NZ_DASRBQ010000141.1:0-25507 GCF_035653575.1 Actinocrinis sp. | reverse complement strand
TCCGCCACGACGCCTGCGGCTGGCTGGGAAACGCCTACGGCTGGCCCGCCCTCCCGCCCCAAACGCTCGGCGACCTCGCTGACGCTCGGCCGCTCCGCTAAGCGTCGAGTTGCCCGTTCGGGATCTCGCTAGCCCATCCCTTGAAGTCCGGTGGGATCTCTCCGCGGAGAAGGCTGACGAACGCGCGACCGCATTCCAGCAGTGGGCGGGTGGGCAGATCCGCGCCGAACGAGTCGCTCTGACCACCGGTGCCGAAGGAATTCACGACGTCCTTTGGGATGGCTGGAGTCCACCTGTCCAAGCGGTGGAGCACGCGCTGCGACAGGTCGAGAACGACCGCGACGCGCTCTGCGTGCGTTCCGAGCCGTTCGTCTAGACATGATGAGACGAACCCCGTGAAACCGGCCGTGGCCTGCACTTGCCAGTCCTCGCGCGCCTCAGTGAGCCATACCGGAGCATCGGGCACTGTCGCGGCTTCCTGCGCCAAGAGGTAGAGCCAGACTTCCGCCTGAAAGTCCTTCACCCAGAAGCCGGAATCGCGGTAGTCCATGTACGAGCTGCCCACAGCCGCAGTAGACCACGTTCCCGCGTGCGACCTCCATGCAATTCCGTGTGCGAACGTCTGTCAGCCGTCAGCGAAACCTCGCCGGACCGCAGGACGGCTGCGCAGACTGGAGAAGCTTCGGCGACGGATGTCGGCGACGGGCCGGATGCCGCGGGTAAGACCACGCTGGCCGACGAACTCGCAGTTGGACCTGCGAGGCCGGGGCACAACTACGAGCCACAGCACCCAAGCTGGGAAGGCCGGCCGCGCTTTCCCTAAATCGGGTGCGCGTGGTACTGCGGAGCCTGATAATGCTGTGTGATCACGAGCTGTTGGCCCCTGATGGGCTTGCGAATTCGCACGCCGCGCCTTGAGCTTCGCCTTCCCACGGAGGCCGAGCTGCCCGTGCTGGCCGAGGCCGCGGTGAAGGGCGTGTACGCGCCTGGGGAGCGCCCGTTCTTTTCGAAATGGGCCGAGCGCTCTCCGGAAGAGGTCGCTCGCACGGTGGTACAGCGGCAGTGGCGCAAGCGTGGGGCGTGGAAACCGGAGCACTGGGCGCTGGAACTCGCCGTGTTCGAGGGCGGGCAACCCATCGGGACGCAGGAGGTCAGGGCCAAGGACTTCGCCGCGCTGCGGGAGGTGGAAAGCGCTTCGTGGCTCGGCGTCGAGTATCAGGGCCGAGGCTATGGCACGGAAATGCGGTCCGCCGTGCTGCACCTGGCTTTCGCCGGGCTCGGCGCGGCCTACGCGCTCTCAGCTTCGTTCGTGGACAACGCATCTTCCGCCGCCATTTCACGGAAACTCGGCTACCAGCCCGACGGGATTCAGCGTGACGCCAACAACGGCGAGGTCCTTGTCACTCAGCGCTTCCGGCTCTCGCGTGCGCAGTGGGAGTCCACAGAACGCCCGGCGGTAAGTGTTACTGGGCTGGAGCCGTGCCTGGACCTCTTCGGCGCAGGCGGCACTGGCGAAAACGAATTGGGAAAATAGCGCACGCAACGGTGACGTGCTGCGCAGCGCCGCTATCGCAGGATGCTCATGCGTCGGTCCTGATCTGGTCGACGGGTTCGTTGAGCACGTGCAGGCCGCGGGCGATGTGGGTGCTGACGGCTATGGCGGTCAGCACGCTGGCGATGACGAGGGTGGCTGCGGTCGAGCCTATGGTCGCGGCCAGGTAGCCGGCGGCGAGCGGGCCGAGCCAGCGGATCGAGGCCGCGCTGAAGTTGATGGCGCTGGAGACCCGCCCCATCAACGCGTCCGGGATCATCCGTGCCTCGTAGGTCTCGAATACCACGTTGATCGGCCCGATCAGGAACATCATCGCGGCCAGCAGCGCGCCGATCGCCCACGGCCAGGGCACCAGCGCAATACCGACCGACCCCAGCGCCGTCAGCCACGAGACCGCCATGACCAGCCGTCTGCCGGGTATGCGCCGCGCGATCCGGGAGGAGAACAGCGAGCCGGCCAGTCCGCCGACGGCGCCGAGCGACGTGACCGCGCCGACCACGGTGGAGCTGCCGTGCTGGTTGCGCACCAGCACGATGACCAGAAGGAACATCCCGGCGATGCTCGCGTTGGCCAGCGCCACCCAGGTGGTGAGGAAGCGCAGGTAGGCATTGCCGCGAATGAAGTCGAACCCTGCGCGGATGCTGGTGATGACCGGCTCGCCCGGCTTGCGCTCGTCCGGATCGGGCCCGAGCGGGGTTCGGATCAGCACGACCCCGAGCGCGCCGACCAGGAACGAGATGGCGTCGCCGAGGAAGGGCACCCATCGCGCGAGGGCGAACAGGAACCCGCCGCTGGTCGGCCCAGCCAGCCGGATCGCCATCATCCGCCCCTGATACTGCGCGAACGCGGTCGGCAACTGGCTGGCCGGGACGACGCGGCGCAGCGCGGCGAACCCCGCCCCGCCGGCCAGACCTCCCACGGCGCCTTGAATGAATCCGACCGCGGTCAGATGCGCGATGTTCACATGACCGGTGGCGACCGCGGCGACGACGGTGCTCACGACAAGCGCCTGCGTCAGCGGCCCAGTGATCAGGATCGTGCGACGGGAGAACCGGTCCGCCAGCGCCCCGCCGAGCAGCATCGTGGCCAGGGCGCCGATGCCTTCCGCGGACCCGACGAAGCCCGCACGCGCCGCCGATCCGGTCACCGCGAGGATCAGCAGCGGGAAGGCGACGGTCGAGAGCGCGGTGCCGAATTCCGAGATGGTGCCTGCGATCCACCAGCCGGTGTAGTCGCGATTGCGCCATAGCAGCCGGGCCGGCGTCGCCGGATCGTCCGGTAGCTGCTCGGCCGTGTCTTCGATGGCTGTCATGCGTCCGCTCCCGGATTCTCGGCGTCCTGCTTGAAATCCCGCGGCCGGTAGAGGGCGTAGAAAAAGTCCGCGGCCGGTTGCGTGGGGTCGTTGAGCGCGGTGAGCTCCGCGTGTAGGGCATGCAGCTTTGCTCGGGCGATCTCGAAGTTGGCCGGGCTAAGGCGCAGCAGCTTGAACCGCATGTCCTTCTCCGCACCGAGCGGAGCGGACTCCACGTCGGCGAGCGCCAGCCGCATCAAGTGCTCGGGCTGGCCGGGACCGCCGCTCGGCAGCGCGATCACCTTGTCGAGGACGCCGTAGTACAGCTCGGTGACCCCGCGCACCTTGCGCGTATCGACGACGTGGACGAACCCGGCTTTCGCCAAGACCTTCATATGGTAGTTCGAGCTGCCCTTGGCGATGCCCAGACGCGCGGCGACCTGGGTCACCGTCGCCGGGCCGTCGCGCAGCACGCGCAGCATCCGGTGACGCGTCAAATTGCCGATGGCGTGTAGCTGCTGATCGGTCTCGATGTGGAGGAGATCTTCGGGAGGTTCGGCGGATTCCGGCGGGCCGGGCGGTTCCTGCGGGTCTGGGTCGGGAGCGGGCATGAGCCAATGGTCAAGATGTATTGACCATTCGTCAAGCAGTCAAGATCGGGGCCTGGGGCGGAGAGCGTTTCCACCACCGATAGACTTTGGATTTGGTGTCCGTCGGGCGATGCACCGGGTCGGTTGACCGGGTGGGGCGCGATGGGCAGAGACAGGCTGGCTGGACTACTGAGAGGCTGAGCCTATGGCATTGCGACAGCCTCCTTTCGAATCGCTCGGACCGAGTGCGCTGGGTCTATCGGCGCAGGACACCCTGCACCTGCTTGAGCGCAACATCAGCGACTACGCGATCTTCATGCTTGATCCGACCGGGCATGTGGTGAGCTGGAACGCGGGTGCGGAGCGGATCAAGGGCTATACCGAGCAGGAGATCCGCGGTAAGCACTTCTCGGTGTTCTACCCGGCCGACGACATCACGGCCGGCAAGCCCGAGCGTGAGCTGGAGATCGCGATCGCGGAGGGGCGCGTCGAGGACGAGGGCTGGCGGGTGCGTAAGGACGGCACCCGATTCTGGGCCAACGTCGTGATTACCGCACTCTTCGACGACTTCGGGCGGCTGCGCGGGTTCGGCAAGGTCACCCGCGACATGACCGACCGGCGTGAGGCCGAGGAGGCGCTGCGCGAGAGCGAGGAGCGCTTCCGGCTGCTCGTGCGGGACGTCACCGACTATGCGATCTTCATGCTTGATCCGACCGGGCATGTGGTGAGCTGGAACGCGGGTGCGGAGCGGATCAAGGGCTATACCGAGCAGGAGATCCACGGTAAGCACTTCTCCGTGTTCTACCCGGCTGAGGACATCGCGAGGGGTCGCCCGGAACACAACCTGGAGACCGCCGTGCTGGAGGGGCGGGTCGAGGACGAGGGCTGGCGGGTGCGTAAGGACGGCACCCGGTTCTGGGCCAACGTCGTGATCACCGCCCTGTACGGCGAGAAGCGCCGGCTGCGCGGGTTCGGCAAGGTCACCCGCGACATGACCGAGCAGCGTGAGGCCGAGCAGAGCCTGGAAGAACGCAGGCGCCTGCTGACGCATCTGATCCAGGCGCAGGAGTCGGAGTGGCGCCGGATCGCGGCAGAACTGCACTCGGGCTCGATCCCGGAGCTGGACGCGGTCTCGCGCGATCAGCGGGAACTGGCCGAGCAACTGCCAGAGCCGTACGCCGAGCAGCTGCGGGAGCTGGTCACGCGGGCCGACACCGCCACCGAACAGCTGCGCGCCCTGGTGACGCGGCTGCGCCCGCCGGGCATCGAGCGTTCCTCCCTCGTCGCCGCCATCGACGACTACCTGGCCGCCAACGCCGCCGAATGGGGCCTCGACTACTCCGTCGAGAGCCGCCTGGAGTCGGAACCGCCGCCCGACGCGGCCGTGACCATCTTCCGCATCTGCCAGGAGGCGCTCACCAACGTGCACAAGCACGCGCACGCCAAGAACGTCTCGGTGAGCTTGTCGCACACCGGAAGCGGAGTCCTCACCAGGGTCAGTGACGACGGGGTCGGCATCAGCGGACCGGCCGATCTGCGCCCCGCGCGGGACCACTACGGCGTCGTCGAGATGCGCGAGCGGGCGGAGACGGTCGGCGGGTGGTGGACCATGCGCCGCACGGACCCGGGCACCTTGGTCGAGTTCTGGGTGCCGGCCCTGCGGCGGCGGATCGGTAAGGCGCCGGCGTGACAGGCAGCGTACGGCTGCGGCCGATCGTCGAGGCCGACTTGCCGCTGCTGAGCCGGATCTACAGCGATCCGGTGGACGCTTCCGAGTTCGGGTTCTTCGGCTTTCGCAACCCCGGGCACTTGCATAAGGCCTTCGAGGCCGGATTCATCAGCGAGAACGGCGGCAAGCTCGCCGTCGTGCGCGACTTGGAACCCGACGAGGTGCGCGCGGCGGAGCACGGCGGGGCGGCCGGGACCGGCACCGGGGACGTCGTCGTGGGCGACGTGGGCTGGCACCGCGTGGTCACGGGACCGAACTGCGCGACCTGGAATGTCGGCATCGGGCTGCTGGCCAAGGAGCGCGGCAAGGGCTACGGCACGCGAGCGCAGCGGCTCCTGGTCGAGTACCTGTTCTCGCACACGCAGTGCTACCGGATCGAGGCCGGGACCGAAACCACCAACCTCGCCGAGCAGCGCGCGCTGGAAAAGGTCGGGTTCACGCGGGAAGGCGTCATTCGCGGCGCCTGCTTCCGAGCGGGCAAGTGGCGCGACATGGTGTCCTACTCGATCGTGCGCACGGACGTGGAGTTGCCAGACTGAGGATCGGACGGCGGACGGCTTGACCGGGCACGTGAGCCCATGGCGACGGGCCCGGCCAGCCGATCTATCCCAGCCGATCCATCACCGCGTCACTTAAGCGAGGCGACCTGCACATCGGCGGCGTCCAGGGCCGACTTCAGCCGCGCCCGTAGCTCCCGCGCCACCTCGAAGTCCTTCTGCGGCGCCGTGCGTGCCTGTATGCGGATGATCACGTACGCACCATCCAGCGATTCAACGCCGACGACCTTGGGCCGATCATCCGTGAACCGGTCACGCCAGGCCTCGTCCGTGTAGAGCTGATCTGCCGTCAGCGCCATGATCTCGCGCGCCCTACCGACGTCCTCCGTGTAAGCCACCGGCACGTCTACGACCGCGCGTGACCAGCCCTGCGACTTGTTACCGACCCGGCTGATCGAGCCGTTGCGCACGTACCACATCACCCCGTCCGGATCACGCAGCTTGGTGATGCGTAGACCGACCTCCTCGACCGTGCCCTTCGCCGTGCCCGCGTCGATCACGTCGCCGACGCCGTACTGGTCCTCGAAGATCATGAAGATCCCGGAGATGAAGTCGGTGATCAGGCCCTGCGCGCCCAGGCCGAGCGCGACGCCGACCACCGAGACCGAGGCCAGGATCGGCGCGATCGGGATCGTCAGCACCGAGATGATCATCAGTCCGCCGATCACGAAGATGATCGCGCTGGACAGCGATCGCAGCACCGACCCGATCGCCTGGGTGCGCTGCCGCGTCCGCTCCCCGGCCACAAGGCCGAGCCGCCCGACCCCCTCCGCGGCGCGGGTCGCGTGCTTGACCACCCGGTTGATCGCCCGCGTGGTCACCACCCGGATCGCGACGCACGCCACGATGATCGTGGCGATCTGCGCGCCGTGGCTTATCAACAGGGAGCCGTGAACCGAGAACCAGTGCCCGACGCTGCTGCCGGTCACCGGCGGCGACGTCGGGGTGTCGGACGGCCGGGGCAGGGTCGCGGCCGGTAGAGCGGCCGAGATCGCGAACACCGGTCGGATCATCCTTTCGGACCAGAGGGTCGGGCAGACGGTCCGACGGTAGCCGAATCGCGGACGTCAACGACCGGATTCCGGGGGCATCAGGACTGATTCACGAGGTTTAGTCCGCTTTATCCCTCCGCATAACGCCGAATTCATGCAGGTCGCGTTGAAACGCAGTGGCGCGGGAACAACACAGGCAGCCACACTGGATACACGCCCGACGACGGGCGGCTGCGGTCAGGCTTGGCAAGCCTGCTGCGCGGCGGATGGGCCATGGTTCCGTCATGGCCGTACCTCCCGCAGGGTTCGACGCCTTCGAGCACCGCACCACCCTCCCGTCGGGCAACCGGAGCCCGGTGCGAGCCACGCGCCGGGCGCTGATAGGAGGAGGCACCCGTGCCCCACTCGCTGGTCCTGAACGCTTCCTACGAGCCACTCTGCGTTGTGCCCCAGCGCCGCGCGGTGGTCCTCGTCCTCAATCAGAAGGCCGTCACCCTCGAAGAGACCGGCGCCCCGCTGCACGCGGCGTCGTTCGAGCTGCCCGCACCCTCGGTGGTCAAACTGACCCGGTACGTCCGCGTCCCCGTGCGCCGCGGCGTGCCGCTGACCCGCCGGGCCATCTTCGCGCGCGATGCCGGGCGCTGCGTGTACTGCGACGCCCCGGCGACCAGCATCGACCATGTCATCCCGCGTTCGCGGGGCGGCCGGCACGCGTGGGACAACGTCGTCTCCTCCTGCCGCAGGTGCAACCACGTCAAGGCCGACCGGCCGCTGATCGAGCTCGGCTGGAGAATGAAACGGCAGCCGGTCCAACCGAGCGGTTCCGCATGGCGGATCCTGTCCTCGGGAAGGACCGATCCTCGTTGGATGCCCTACCTCAAGGGGTACGGAGCCGATGTGGACCGGTTGCCGTTCGAGCCTTACGGGCCGGACGGCATTGTCGTCTCTGAGGGGTCCAAGGGCCGGCGGCTGGCCGCTTGATCGGCCGGCTCCGTGCAGCATGGCTTAACCGAATGACAATCACATAGACCCACGATGAATCCGCCGCCCCGGGGTAGCCGGTGTTGTGAGTGCTTCGCAACACCGCTGACCAGAGCGGCGGATTCCTTCTGTAACGGCGCTGTGAGAACTTGGTAACCATGAACTCCGTGACGCGGCACGGTGCGGATCAGGGTACGGATGAGAACGTCCGGAACCGGCGGGCGGACGGGCTCGAACGGTCCGGGACGGGCGGCGCACAGGCCGCCTGGCCCGAGCTGATCGAGGCCGCCCGCGCCTACCGGATCGCCACCGAATACCACGACTGGCAGGGCAAACGCGTCGAGGTCCCGGCCGCGACGCTGATCGCGGTGCTGGCCGGATTCGGCGTGGACGCCTCGACGCCGGACTCGTGCCATGAGGCGCTGCGTCAGCTGACGGAGCGTCAGTTCCGTGCGCTGCCGCCGTGCGTGGTGGTCCGTCAAATGCCTGAGCGGGTGAGCCGGGCGCGTGAGGCCGCGGAAGTCCCGCGCGTGACCGTACACGCGCCGCAGGGCACGCAGCCGACGCTGTGGATCGCCTTGGAGGACGGCGGGCGGCGTTACGACGTGGCGTTGCTCTCCTCCACGGCGACCGAGCGGCGGGGTTTGTCCGCCTACACCTTCGCGTTGCCGATAGCGCTGCCGATCGGCTGGCACACGCTGTATGCGCGGATCGGCGGCGAGGTGAAGCAGGCGCCGCTGGCGGTCGCACCCCACCGCCTCACCACGCCGACGCGCCGCCGGGCCTGGGGCTACACGCTCCAGCTGCACTCGATGCGCTCGCGCCGCTCCTGGGGCATGGGCGACCTCGGCGACCTGGCCGAGCTGGCCGCCATCGCCGGGCACGACCTCGGCGCCGGTTTCCTCGTAGTCAATCCGCTGCACGGCAGCAGCGGAGTGCCACCAGTCGACCCCTCGCCTTACCTGCCGGCGACGCGGCGGTACCCGGACCCGATCCACCTACGCATCGAATCGGTACCCGAGTACGCGTATGCACCGGCCGAGGTTCGCGAGCAGATCGACCAGATCGGCGGCGAGCTGCGCAAGCGAGACCTATCCGACGATCTGATCGATCGTGACCAGGTCTGGGAAGGCAAGGCACTCGCCCTGCGCCTGCTGTACGCCACACCGCGCACAGCCGGACGGTCGGCCGCATACCGCGCCTACCTCGCGCGCGAAGGCCGCGCCCTGCAACTGCACGCCACCTGGCTCACCCTCGCCCAGCTCTACGGCGGCGACAGCACGGCGTGGCCGGAGGCACTGCGCCGGCCGGATTCCGACGCGGTGGCCGAGTTCCTCGAGCTGCAACGCGCGGAGATCGACTTCCACTGCTGGCTGCAATGGCTGCTCGACGAACAGCTCGCGGCGGTACGCACCGCGTGTGCTCACGCCGGGATGCCCTACGGCGTCTTCCACGATCTGGCCGTCGGTGCCCAAGCAGACGGCGCGGACACGTGGGCCGATCTCGACGTCTACGCGCAGGGCGTGACGGTCGGCGCGCCGGCCGACGAGTTCAACCAGCTCGGCCAGGACTGGAGCTCGCGGCCCTGGCGGCCGGACCGGCTCGCCGAGACCGGCTACCTGCCGTACCGGCAGATGCTCGCCGGAGTGCTGCGGCACGCGGACGGCGTCCGCATGGACCACGTGATGGCGCTGTTCCGCCTGTGGTGGGTGCCCGCCGGCAACAAGCCGAGCGAGGGCACCTACGTCTACTACGACCACGAGGCGCTGCTCGCGGTGCTGACCCTCGAGGCGCACCGGGCCGGGGCCCTGGTGATAGGGGAGGACCTGGGCACCGTCGAGCCCTGGGTCCGCGAGGCGCTGGCAGACCGCGGCATCTTCGGCACCAACGTGCTCTGGTTCGAGCGGGACGACAACGGCAAGCCGCACCCGCCCGGCCGCTGGCGGGAGAACTGCCTCGCGGCGATCACCACGCACGACCTGCCGCCGACCGCCGCCGTTCTCACCGGCGCGCACTTGGAGCTGCGCGAGCAGCTCGGCCTGTTGACCCGGCCGCTGGAGGAAGAGAAGGAGGCGGACCGGGCGAACGTACAGGCCTGGATCGACCTGCTGCGCGGGTGCGGCCTGTTGCGCGCGGGCGCGGGCGAGCAGGAGACGATCGAGGCGCTGCATCGCTTCCTGGCCTGGACCCCGGCGCGGTTGATCGGCGTGTACCTGCCCGACGCACTCGGGGACGTGCGGCCGCACAACCTACCCGGCACATCCGGCGAGACGTATCCGAACTGGCGGCTGCCCTTAGCCGATTCGGGCGGGCGACCGGTGCTGCTCGACGAGTTCGCCGCACATCCGCGCGTGCGTTCCCTGGCGCGCGTTCTACGCGCACTGGCCTAGATACCTGCTCAGAACCGCTGAGAGAAAAATCCAGGCCCGGATCTCGCCTGAATGCGGACCTGGGCGCAAGCCCGCCTTCCAATTGAGCTACCTTTTTCACGTGTCCATCACCACGCTCTTCCGTACGACGCCCCCGGCGCGGCTGCGCGCCGCGGCCCGCGCCGGCGCGGTCGTCGCCACGGCCGCGGTCCCGCTGCTGGCCGCGACGGCCGCGTTCGCCGACTACCACCACTACGACGGCGAGGACTCCGGGCCCGGCCTTACCGTGCTGCAGACGCTCGGCCTCTACGTCGGCATCCCGCTCGGGCTGTTCCTGCTGATCTCCTTCCTGGTGGTGCTGCCCGGCTGGATCCGCGGCGACCGCAACCGCCGCGAGGTCGGCTGGATCGGCCAGAACGGCGCCGGCGCCCCGGCCGAAGGCTCGGCCAAGGCCGCCGGATCCGCCTCGCCCTCCTCCGCCCAGCAGAGCGTGAGCGCGGGCAAGTCCGCCGGAACCGGTGGGGCCAGTGGCTCCTGGTGACCAGGTGACCGCCGGCGAGCAGGCGACGGCCGATCACGACGCGGCTGCCGCGCCAGCGCAGGCCGAGGCGAGCGGCGCGGAACACACCGGCGAGTCGCACGACGACGCGCAGTCCGCCGCGACCATCCCGGCGGCCACCGCGGACGGCGGCCCGGCCTCCGCCGCGACCGAAGCCGCGAGCACCCACGAGGCCGCGCAGCAGCAGACCGAACGGGAGCAGGCCGAGGTCGAGCAAGGCATTCTCGGCGCCGCCCCGGTCCGGCACGCGCCGGCTCCGGTCTCCGCACCCGCCGCCGCGGCCGGCACGAACACCGCCCCCGCTCCTGCCGCGCTGATCGAGTCGACTCAGATCCGCCGGGCCATCACCCAGGCCGAGAAGCGCACGGACCTCAACTGGTCGGTCTTCATCGGGACCCTGGGCGACAACCCGCGGGCCCAAGCCGAGGCGCGCCACGCCGAGCTCGGCCCGGCCGCGGCCAAGTCGGTCCTGATCGCCGTGGACCCGGCCGCGCACCGGCTGGAGATCGTCACCGGAACGCATGCCCGCACACTGCTGGACGACCGTTCCTGCGCCCTCGCCGCCGCGTCGATGACCTCGACCTTCGCGGTGCGCGACCTCGACGGCGGGATCGCCTACGGCATCCTCGCGATGGTGGAGCACGTCCGCCGCGCACGCTGAGCGGCGGCTGCCACCACGCCGCATTCCACCAACAGGCCCTGCGCGCGCTCACAACGACGTGAGTCGCGGCCGCCGCCCGGCAAAGTGAGCCGGATCACACTGGCGGCATAGTTACCGGCCAGTAAACTCCGCAGCAGAGGCGTCGACCACACCCGTGGCGGCGACGATCACGCGGAGGTTTCCGACACCATGGCGTACGCGGCCGAACCTGCCCAGCCCGCCCGCCGGGACCGGCCATGGGTCATGCGCACCTATGCGGGCCACTCCACCCCGGCCGAGTCGAACGCGCTGTACCGGCGCAACCTGGCCAAGGGCCAGACCGGCCTGTCCGTCGCCTTCGACCTGCCGACCCAGACCGGCTACGACCCCGACGCCGATCTGGCGGCCGGCGAGGTCGGCAAGGTCGGCGTGCCGATCGCGCACGTCGGCGACATGGAGGCGCTGTTCGACGGCATCCCGCTGGCCGGGATGAACACCTCCATGACGATCAACGCGACCGCGATGTGGCTGCTCGCGCTCTATCAGGTGACCGCCGAGCGGCAGGGCGCCGACGTCAAGGCGCTGGCCGGTACGACGCAGAACGACATCGTCAAGGAATACCTCTCGCGCGGTACCTACGTCTTTCCTCCCGCGCCCTCGCTGCGGTTGACGACCGACCTGATCGCATACACCGTCAACGCGTTGCCGCGCTGGAACCCGATCAACATCTGTAGCTATCACCTCCAGGAAGCCGGGGCCGACCCGGTGCAGGAGATCGCTTACGCACTGTCGACCGCCATCGCAGTGCTCGATGCGGTACGCGACAGCGGGCAGGTACCGGAGAATGAGTTCGATCGCGTCGTCGAGCGAATCTCCTTCTTCGTCAACGCCGGGGTGCGGTTCGTCGAAGAACTCTGCAAGATGCGCGCCTTCACGCGCCTGTGGGACGAGATCACGGGCGAGCGCTACGGCGTGGAAGACGCGGGCAAGCGCCGGTTCCGATACGGCGTTCAGGTCAATTCGCTCGGCCTGACCGAGGCGCAGCCGGAGAATAACGTCGCGCGCATCGTCCTGGAGATGCTGGCCGTCACGCTGTCCAAGGACGCGCGGGCGCGCGCCGTGCAGCTGCCGGCTTGGAACGAGGCGCTGGGCCTGCCACGGCCGTGGGACCAGCAGTGGTCGCTGCGCATGCAGCAGGTGCTGGCCTTCGAGTCGGACCTGCTCGAATACGGCGACCTGTTCACCGGGTCGCACGTGGTCGAGGCCAAGACCGCAGAGCTGGCAAAGGCGGCGCGGGCCGAGATCGAGCGGGTGCAGGCGATGGGTGGCGTGGTGGCCGCGGTGGAGTCCGGTTACCTGAAGTCGCAGCTGGTCGCAAAGCACGCGGCGCGCCGGGCCCGGATCGAGTCCGGCGAGCAGATCGTGGTCGGCGTCAACGCCTACACCGAGACCGAGCCGAACCCGCTGATCGCCGACCTCGACGCGGCGATCCAGACGGTCGATCCCGAGGTCGAGCAGCACGCCATCAGCGCCCTGGCCGAGTGGCGCAAGACACGGGACGACCAAGCGGTGGACGCGGCGCTGGCCAAGCTGCGCTCCGACGCCGCGGATCCGTCGTTGAATCTGATGCCTGCGACGCTTGAGTGCGCGCGGGCTGGCGTGACCACGGGAGAGTGGGCCGGGGCGTTGCGCGAGGTCTTCGGCGAGTTCCGCGCGCCGACGGGCATCGGCGCGGACGCGCCGACCGCCAACGCGTCATCAGAGCTCGTAGCCTTGCGCGAGTACGTGCGCGAGGCAGGCCGCGAGCGTGGCCGGCGGCTGCGGATCCTGGTCGGAAAGCCGGGCCTGGACGGGCACTCCAACGGCGCGGAACAGATCGCGGTGCGCGCCCGTGACGCGGGCTTCGAGGTCGTCTACCAGGGAATCCGGCTCACCCCGGCGCAGATCGCGGCCGCGGCCGTCGCGGAGGACGTGCACTGCGTCGGCCTGTCCGTGCTCTCCGGCTCCCACCTGCGCCTGGTCCCCGACGTGATCGAGCGGCTGCGCGAGGCCGGGGCCGGCGACATCCCGGTGGTCGTCGGCGGCATCATCCCGGACGCCGACGCCAAGGCACTCAAGGAGCGCGGCGTCGCAGAGGTCTTCACGCCGAAGGACTACGACATGACGCAGAGCCTGACCAGGATCGTGGACCTGATTCGCGCATGCTGATTCGCGCATCCTGAGCGGGCGTCTCCCACTGGAAGGCGCGCCGAATTGGGAACGGGCCGCCACGCACCTTCAGGGAGGTGCGTGGCGGCCCGTCAGTTCTCCGCTCGGTCCGCGGTTCGGACGCGGTTCAGGACGCCGCGGCGGCCTTGGCCGGCTCGTCGTCCGGAATGTCGTGCGCCTTGATGAACTCGTCGCCGAGCACCTCGTGCGCGGCCTTGAGGTGGTCGAGGTCGACCTCGCCGTGCTCGGCCGCGTGGCCGTCCAGCGCGCCGAGGATGCGCTCCACCGGGCCGTGGTCGCCGCCGAGCCGCTGCTCGGCGTACACCGCGATGCCCAGCTTCAGGAACAGCTTCGCGCCGTGGCGGTGGATGTTCCACTGCTCAATGGAGTGCTCGGTCTCCTCGATGCCCTTTTCGGTGACTTCGAGCACCTTCTCAAACAAGCTCATACGGGTCCCCTCACTTCACTTGGGAGGCGAGGTGAAACACCGTCACCGTCCCCCCGGTGGCAACAACTCCGGCCAGACTTTACAGCCAATCGGGTGACGCAGCGCCAGGTCTGACCGGACCGTGACTTCTCATCCCCCGGACATACCGGCAAACCGGCAACATCAGGACACGGCGGCGTTGCCCAGAGCCACCTGGTTGTAGCCGCTGCCGTTGTTGGCCGTCCGGTTGCACGTCACCACGAGCCGCTCCACGCCGGTGATCGGGATGCGGATGGTGGCCGGCTGGCCGATGGCCGTCTTGTTGACCGACAGCACCTTGCCGTTCTGATCGGAGAAGGTCATGGTGATGGTCGCTCCGGTCGCACCCGGGGCGTTGTCGGGGATGCCGAGTGTGGTGGTGAAGGTCGAGTAGCCCGCGACGTTCCAGTCGAGCGTCGAGTTGCTGGGGCAGTAGAACCTGGAGCTGTAGGGATAGTCGACGTTGGAGATCGTCACGTCGACCTTCGTCTCGACGCTGCCGTCGACCGGAGCGGGCAGGTAGAGCGTGCCGTTGATCGGCGAGAACGCCGGGTTCGGCGTGCTCGAGGCGAGGTCCTGAGCACTCGCGCTCGGGCCGGCTGTCGCACCGTCGGAGGCCGCGGGGCTGGCAGCGCCGGGCGGCGTAGTCGGCGAGGCGGAGACTGACGGCGCGGCCGACGCGCTCGCCGCCACCGCGGTCGCGGTGGGCGTGGACTTGGCGGAGTCAGCCGCGTCCGCCGGCTTGGACGACGGCTTGACCAGCAGGTAAATCAGCGCGGCGACCAGTGCGAGCAGGACGATCAGCGTGAGCAGCACCCAGCGCGCCGTCGTACGCGAGACCGCGATCTCCCGCGGCGGGGCCGGCTCGATCGGCCCGGGGATGCGCACGTCGACGCCGCTGTGCTCCTCCCGCGGCACGATCTCGCCCTCGATCGTCGGCTCGCCCTGCCCCTGTAGCGGGCCCTGTTCCGCATCGCTCCACTCACCCCGCGGCGGCGGGTTCGTCTGTCCGGACACTGTCTCCCCTTCAGCCTTATACGCTGCCTGATGCCAGCTAAGCGACAGTGTGACCAGCGAGTTGACACGTCGTCAGATAGTTGCGTAATCGACGCATCACGGTTCGGTATCGCGGAGCCGCACAGCTGGGGGAGATGCCGCGGGAGTCAGTTCTCCAGGCTCAGCCGGAAGAAGCGCTGCGTTGACGTGGTGCGTACGTGCTCGAAGCCGTTCTTCTCGAGGACCCGCTGCGAGCCGATGTTGTCCAGATCGGTGTCGGCGTTGATGGCGGTGATGCCGCCGTGCGCGCGGCAGATCTCGACGAGCTGGGCGACGGCCTGGGTGCCGTAGCCCTGACCCCACTCGGGTTCGACCATGCCGTACCCGATGGTGACCTCGCCGGCGGCGTCGGGCGGCCCGTGGAAGCCGGCGGTGCCGATGGTCCGGCCGTGGTCGCTTGGTACGAGGGCGTAGATGCCGAAGGGCGCCGGATCCTCCTGCGCGGCGGCGAGCCCGGCGGCCGGATCGGAATCGTCCTCGCGCGGGAATCCCTCGGCCCACCGATCCTCGGGCCCTGGCTTGCCGGCGGCGATTCGGGCGGCTTCTTCGCGGCTGACCTGCTTGAGGTCGACTTGCTTGGCGGCTGCGTCAGTCATAGTGCGCCCGATCCAACCAGATCGCCCTCCGAAGATCCGCAGGTTTTCCGGCCGGCCGGACACGACCCCGCGCCGCGCCAGCTGCGTGACCGGGTCTGCTGGCACGAAGCCCCTGAGCCCCAGCTTCTCACTCGACTGCTCACCCCAACTGCTCCCGTCGGCGCGTGAGGGAAGCGACCTCGGCCGTGTTGCCTGCCAGCTCGATGGCTTTGTCGTATGCCGCACGCGATTCCCGGCTGAGGCCGATTCGGCGCAGCAGGTCGGCGCGGGCCGCGTGGAAGGCGTGGTAGCCGGCCAACTTCCCCTCGAGGCGGTCGAGGGTCGCCAGCGCCACCTGCGGGCCATCGAGCTCTGCGATCGCGATAGCCCGGTTCAGCGCGACGATCGGTGACGGGTCGAGACGGACGAGTTGGTCGTAGAGCGCGAGGATCTGCGACCAGTCGGTGTCGCGTACGTCGCGGGCACTGGTATGCACGGCGTTGATTGCCGCCAGGATCTGGTAGCGACCCGGAGCCACGCCGGAGGCCAGGCGCTCACGTACGAGCTGGTGTCCCTCGGCGATCAGCGCCGCGTCCCACGACCCGCGGTCCTGCTCACCGAGGGCGACCAACTCGCCGCTCGACGAAACCCGTGCGGTACGCCGGGCCTCGGTCAGCAGCATCAGTGCCAACAACCCGGCCACCTCACCATCGGTCGGCATGAGGGTACGCATCAGGCGCGTCAGCCGGATCGCCTCGGCGGTCAGCTCGTGGCGTACCGGATCGGTGCCGGGACCGGTCGCCAGGTAGCCCTCGTTGAAGACCAGGAAGAGGACCGTGAGCACGGCGGAGACGCGTGCAGGCAGATCCTCCGCCAGCGGTACCCGATACGGAATGCGCGCCGTCTTGATCTTGGCCTTAGCCCGGGTGATCCGCTGCCCGATGGCGCTCTCCTGTACGAGGAAGGCGCGCGCGATCTCGGCCACGGTCAGGCCGCCGAGCATGCGCAGCGTCAGGGCGACGCGGGCCTCGGTCGCGAGCGCAGGGTGACAGCAGGTGAAGATCAGCCGGAGCCGTTCGTCGCCGATGGGTCCGGAAGGCTCGGGCGGGTCGTCGGCGTACGACATCTGGGCCTCCCTGTGCTTCTCATCGCGCTTGTTCTCGCGCCGGATCCGGTCGATGGCCTTGCGGTGGGCGGTGGTGGTCAGCCAGGCGCCGGGGTTTGGCGGAACGCCGTCGGCCGGCCACCGCTCGACGGCGGTCGCGAACGCCTCAGCTGCCGCCTCCTCCGCGACGTCGAGGTCCCCGAAGCGTTTGGCCAGGGCGGCGACCACCCGTGCCCATTCCTCGCGATGGGCCCGGGTGATCGCCTGCTGGACGCCGGTCTCGGTCACAGGAACGGCCGGACCTCGACCTTCCGGTTGCAGGCCTTCGACCCCTCGGCGGCCAGCTTGAGCGCCACGTCGAGGTCGGGGGCCTCGATGATCCAGAAGCCGACGACGTACTCCTTGGTCTCCACGAAGGGCCCGTCGGTGAACATCGCCTCCCCGCCGCGGTTGTCGATCACCGTCGCCGTGCCGGGCGCCCCGAGGCCGCCGGCGAAGACCCAGTAGCCCTTGGCCTGGAGCCGGTCGTTGAACACGTCGATCGCGGCGTCCTCTTCGGGAGTGGCGAGGTTGGCGTTGTCGTTGATCACGGAAACCAGGTACTGCATCGTCAGCTCATCTCCCGCTGCGCTGGGGACGCCCCTCGTGGGCGGCCGCTCACCCGTACTACGAACGACTCGCCCCCGATCCGACACCGCCGCCCAGAAATCTTCAAGGAACTTACCGGCGTCCCAGCCTGCCGCCCGGATGGCGCATTGTCGTGAGGCGACACCGAGAGTATGTGTTACTTCGGGGTGAATCCGTGCCTTATTGCTACAAGCTTGGGGGGAACACCTTATGCGCCACAAACTCGTGCGCATCGTGACGTTGAGCTCAGCAGTGCCGGCCCTCGTGCTGGCGACCGTATCTCCAGCCCTGGCCTCGGCCGAGACGGCACCCGTCACCGCCTCCTCCGCGGATCCCTATTCTGGCTGTCCGACGACCGGCCAGACAGGCACGGTCTTCCCGGACGCCGAGGTGGAGCCTCAGGTCGCGGTCAACCCGCATACCGCGGGCAACGTCATCGGCGCCTGGCAGCAGGACCGCTGGTCGAACGGCGGCTCGCGTGGCCTGGTCGCCGGGTTCTCCACCGATGGCGGGAAGACCTGGGGCCAGAGCCAGCTGCCGTTCAGCGGCTGCGTCACCGGGATCAATCCCGTCCTTGACCCGTTCACCGGCGCGCCCTACGACCGGGCCTCGGACCCCTGGGTCTCCATCGGCCCTGATGGGACCGCCTACGCCGTCGGCTTGCTGGCGACCGAGAGCACAATCAGCGGAGGCGGCAACAACGACACCGGCGTGGCGGCCGCGACCTCCACTGACGGCGGCCAGACCTGGGGCAACGCCCGCCTGATCAAGGCGGACCAGGGCACCAGCCCCGTCTTCGAGGCCACCCAGTTCTTCAACGACAAGGAGTCCGTCACCGCGGACCCGACTACCGCCGGCACGGCCTACGTCGTGTGGGACCGGCTGAAGGCACCGAGCCACACGCCGGACGCGGCCCTGCGCGCTCACGCCTTTCGCGGACCGACCTGGTTCTCCAAGACCACTGACGGCGGCGAGACCTGGACCGGCACCCGGGCGATCTTCGACCCCGGACAGAACAGCCAGACCATCGGCAACGTGATCGTGGTCAACCCCGCAACGGGCGTCCTGTACGACTTCTTCGAGCAGTTCTCGACGACTGGTTCGCCCCACTTCACGCCACGCGGCGTCAGCGTCGGCTTCGTCTCCTCCTCCGACGGCGGCGCCACCTGGTCAGGAGCGACCACCATCGCGGCCCAGCAGTTCGTGACCGACACCGACCCGAACACCGGTGCCCCGCTGCGCACCGGAGAGGGCCTTCCCTCCGTCGCCATTGACCCGAGCACCGGACAGCTCTACGTGGTCTGGTCCGACAATCGGTTTACCGGCACGGTCAACCAGATCGTCCTCACCACGTCCACTGACGGCGGCAAGACGTGGACCGCGCCAGCAGTGATCAGCACGGTCACCGGTGCACCCGCCTTCACGCCGACAGTTGCGGTCAACTCGGCAGGCGTCGTCGGAGTCACGTACTACGACCTGCGCAACCTGCCGCCCGGCGACACCACGACACTCCCGACCGACTACTGGTTCACCGCGTCGTTCGACCGCGGCGCGACCTTCGGCGACGAAACCCACGTCGCAGGCTCCTTCGACTTGATGACGGCGCCGAACGCGGGCGGCTTCTTCCTCGGAGACTACGAGGGCCTGGGAGTGAGCGGATCTGCATTCCTGCCGTGCTTCGTGCAGGCGCAGCCGGCCAGCGCGACTGGTCCGACGGACGTGTTCGCGAATTCCGTGACTCCGTAGCCCCGTAGCTGTTTGCACCAGAAAGGCAGAAGCCGCGCCGACCAGGGCGCGGCTTCTGCCGTAGACGTTCCTACACGTCCCGTCGCCGAGGGACGAAGGCGATGACCGCGGTCGCTGCCAGAGCCCAGACAACGTACGAGATCCAGGCTTCAATGACGGACGGGTGTCCGCCGACGATGTTCTTCGTGTTGCCGATGGTGATCAGCAAAAGCCAGCCGTTCTCGGGAAGTACGTTGGCGACGTGGCCGAAGACGTGCGTGCCCAGAACGTCATCGACGCTTGAGATGCCGATGGGCAAGACCCAGAAGTAGAACGCGGCGGCGAAGATGGCGGCGGCGGTGTGCCGGACCAGGGTGCCGATAGCGAGCCCGATGAGGCCGCTGAGGGGGAACAGGAGCACGGTTGCTGCGAAGACGCGCGCCATGCCCGGCGTCGTCCAGCCGTAGGCGGTGATCCGGGTCGAGTACATGGCGAGAGTGGTCTGCCAGCACAGGGCCGTGACGATCGCGCCGACGACCGTGAAGCTGCCCGCGACGACGGCTGCCTTGGCGAGCATGACGCGACTGCGTCTGGGCACTGCGATGAGTGTCGTGCGAATAGACCCGGTGGCGTGCTCGGAGACGATGATCTGCGCGCCGATCACGCCGATCATGATCATCACAGTGTAGAAGCCGGGCGGGTAGAACGCGTCGAGCGCGGGCTCGATCCCCTGCTTCATCCAACCGCCAGGCCCCGGCCATTCGGCGGCAGTCTGCTCAGCGGAGCCGTACGCGAGGAAGATCGCAGCTGCGGACACCGCGGCCAGGACCACGAAGGTCGAGCGCAGCGAGCGGAACTTCAGCCACTCGGATGCGACAAGGTCGCGCCAACGTGGCACGGCCGCAACGCGTCCGCGTTCGCGTCCGGCGCCGAGCGCCACGTCATTCGCCGGCAGGCTGTTGCTGCTCATCGGGTTCCTCCCGCGATCCCCGCGACGCCGGTCCGGAACTGGACGCTGTCCGCCGTCAACTCCATGAAGGCCTCCTCCAACGACCCGCCGTACGCCGCGACCTCGTACACGAGGACCCGGTGAGCGAAAGCCAGCTCATTGATGCGAAACGTGCTCAAACCGGTCACGGTGAGCAGTTGCGCACCGTCCACGCTCACGCCAGCGCCGGATTCTGCCTCCCGCAGCACCTTGGCCAGCCCGCCTGGATCGGGAGTGCGGACCCTGACATGCGCGGTTGTCGCGCGGGCCGCGAACTCGGCCAGCGATTCGTCCGCGACAAGTCGTCCGCCGCCGATCACGATCAGGTGATCCGCGGTGTGCTCCATCTCGCTCATGATGTGACTGGACACCAGCACCGTGCGTCCCTGCGCGGCCAGCCCACGGAACAGTTCGCGCGCCCAGCGGATGCCCTCCGGATCCAGTCCGTTGATCGGCTCGTCGAAAATCAGCACCGGCGGGTCGCCAAGCAGCGCCCCGGCGATCCCCAGCCGCTGTCGCATCCCCAGCGAGTACCCGCCGATCCGCCGCCCTGCCACGTCCGCCAACCCGACCTGTTCCAACACCTCGCGCACCCGTCGGCGCGGCAACCCGTTGCTCCGCGCGAGTGCCGCCAGATGCGCATGTGCGGTCCGTCCCTTGTGCACGTCACCGGCGTCGAGCAGCGCCCCGACCTCGCGTAGTCCGGTGCCGTACCGCTGGAACGGCCTGCCGCCGACGGTCGCGGTGCCGCCGGTGGGCCGGTTGAGGCCGAGCAGCATTCGCAACGTCGTGCTCTTCCCGGACCCGTTCGGGCCCAGGAATCCGGTGACCTGCCCCGGCCGCACGTCGAAGGTCAGCCGGTCTACTGCCAGGACCCTGCGATAGCGCTTCGTGAGTTCATTGACTTCGATCACGTCCTCAGGCTCTCGGGAATCGAGGCCGCGCCGCGTCCGGCCGCCGGCCGATCCGCTAACAAGCCGACTCGCCCGCCGGGCGTACGCTTCCAGGCGGACGCGGGACCTCGCCGGGCCCGGCTACGATCCCCGAGTGGAGCAAGCAATTCCGCGTCCGCCGCTGCTCAGGCAGATCCCACAGCAGGTCTGGACCGTCCTGCTGTGGAGCACGGCCCTGCTATACGCGACCGCCATCTGCCTTGGCCGGGTCTTCTACCAGGTACCGCACGGTCGTTCCCTACGCGATGACCTGACTCCGGCGGAATGGGTCGCGCTGTCTCTGCTACTCGCGGCGCCCGTCGGCCTGGCCCTGCGTCGGCCGGTGACAGTGTTCTGCGTCCTGACGGCGGAATCGGTCGCGGCCGTCGCCCTCGCCTTCCGGGCGCCGTGGGAATGGCTGCTGGTCATGGGCGCCATGGACGCGCTGCTGCTCTATCTCGCGGCGGTCCGGCCGCGCCGGATCAGTGTGCCGATCGCAGTGCTCGCCCTGGCCGCACAGATCGCCGAGAGCCAGTCGAACATGCAGGGTCGGCCGGCGCTCCTGGTCGCGGCGGTGGCGCTCGGTTCGGCGGTCGTGGCCGCCTGGAGTGTTGGAAACTCAGTCCGGCAGCGCCGCGCGTACGACGCCGCACTGCGGGCCCAGGCCGCCGCGCAGGCCGTGACCGCCGAGCGCCTGCGGATCGCCCGCGAACTGCACGACCAAGTGGCCCACGCCATCGGCGTGATCGCGATCCAGGCCGGAGCCGCGGGCCTGGTGCTCGACACCCGGCCCGAGGGCGCGCGCACCGCCCTCGCTGCCATCGAGACCACCAGCCGGCAGACCCTGGCCGGGCTGCGCCGAATGCTGGTCTCACTACGCCGGGCCGAGGCCGACGAGCTGTCCGATTTCGGGCCCGCCGAGGGACTTGAAGCGCTGACGCGACTCGCCGAGCAGACCGCCGGGGCGGGGATCGAGGTACAGGTTGCCTGGAGCGGCACGCGCCGACCGCTGCCGCCCGAGGTCGACCTCGCCGCCTACCGCATCATTCAGGAGGCGGTTTCCAACGTGGTGCGCCACTCCGCCGCCCGCCAGTGCCGGGTCAGCGTCGAGTTCCTGGCCGCCGAACTGGCCATCGACGTGCTCGACGACGGCCCAGATGTACGCCGCGACTTTGACCCCGCGGCCCGCAATCCGGCGAGAACCGCGGGTTTCGGCATCGCGGGGATGCGTGAACGTGTCGCCCTGCTTGGCGGCCGGTTCAGCGCCGGACCGCGCCCTGACGGCGGATTCCGGGTGACCGCGAGCCTGCCCGGATGACCGCGCGCATCCTGCTTGCCGACGACCAGCCGCTGGTGCGCGCCGGACTGACCATGGCAATGGCAGACCTGCCCGACCTGGCGGTCGCCGGTGAGGCGGGCAACGGCGCCGAGGCGATCCGGTTGGCGAGCGAACTGCGCCCGGACGTGGTCGTGATGGACATCCGCATGCCCGGCACAGACGGCATCGAAGCCACCCGCGCGATCACCGCCGCCACGACCGACGTACGAGTACTGATTCTGACCACCTTCGACGACGACGACAACGTCTACGCCGCATTGCTCGCGGGCGCCAGCGGATTCCTGGTCAAGGACATGGCGCTGACTGACATCATCGCCGCGATCCGCGTGGTCGCCGCAGGAGACGCCCTGCTCGCCCCCTCCGTCACCCGCCGGCTGATCCGCCAGTTCGCCACCCATCGGCAGCAGACCGCACCGGGCCGCACCGCCGGCCGAGACCGCAAACTCGACAGACTCGGCGAACTCACCGAGCGGGAACGCGAAGTCCTCATCCTCGTCGCCCGCGGCATGTCCAACGGCGAGATCGCCGCCCACCTGTACATCAGCCCCGCAACAGCCAAGACCCACGTCGCCCGCCTGCTCGCCAAGCTCGGCGTCCGCGATCGCGTGCACCTGGTTATCGCGGCCTACGAAACCGGGTTGGTGTCCCCGTCGAGTCAATGAACCTGAAGCATGCTTCGTACGCGGACAAAGCTTCCGGCAGATATTTAATATGACTTTGGATCACTCGTCCGTATCGGCTATTCCTCGCAAGAGTCCGTAGCCCAATCTTGCTGCCGGGCGTTCTACAGCGTGATCGTTCCTAGCAGGACATCTTGGAGGATACGAAAATGCTGAAGAAGACCCTCTGTGTCGCGGGACTCGGTGCCGCGGCGTGCGCAGTATCCGCAGCGCCCGCGAGCGCCGACACGGGCGCGTTCGGCGGATCGAGCGTGGTGGCGCCTGACCAGAGCGGTTTGGTCATCATCGACGCCCCGCTGGTCGACCTGCGCTGCGCCGCTCCCTGGTTCGGTAGCGCCGTGCTCGGCGGATCGCTGCCGATCGGCATGCAGTCTGTGGTCTGCGACGACGTCAAGTCACCGGTCTCGCTGTCGCACACCGGGAATGACGGTCTGCTCTAAGGCTTTTCCGCGCGCCGAGGGCGAGGATTCGTCATTTTCAGAGACCTCGTCCAAGCCCTCACCCTTTTGTGGTTGATGCCCGCGCGGCGCGAGCCTCGGCGACATGAACCCGCGGAAAGTGCGTTGGGCTGGATGGGTGAAAGAGGCGCACGCGCGTAACCCGCGGTCGAATAGGCCGGTTGGGTACCCACGAGAAGTTTATTCGTTCACTGAGGAGGGCCTCATGCCCAAGAAGTTCTTCGCCGTCGCCGGCGCCGCTGTCAGCCTGATGCTCGCAACGGCCGGCGCCGCGGCCGCCTCCCAGTCGCCCGCAGATGACGACTCCGGTGCGTTCAACAACTCGCCGTTGTCGTTCCTCGGCGACCAGGACGGCGTGCTCAGCGTCGACGCCCCGATCGCGGACCTGCGCTGCGCGACCCCGTGGTACGGCAGCGCCGTGCTGGGTGGCACCACCCCGCTGCACACGCAGAACGTGGTGTGCAATGACGTCGACGCGCCCATCGAACTGAGCCAGAACGGCCCGCAGGGCGGCCTGCTCTTCTAAGGCGTCCGCACGCGCCTCCTCCAGAGCCCTGATGCGGATCGGCGTGGCCCGGTGCCCCGGAACGTGACCGGCACCGGGCCGAGTCGAGACCGCATCATGCGGCCGAAGCGTCGTTCCACGCGATGAGAGTAAAGATCCTTCAATGCCTTCCGCGGCCCGCCTGACCGTGTTCGCAATCGCTGTGCTCGGCGCCGTATCCGGCGCCGAGCCCGCTTTCGCCGACGCCCACCCGTCTCTCATCGAGGCACCGATCATCGGTCCGTTGGAGACAGTCGGGGCCTACGCTCTCGTAGGCCAAGCGCAGCAGCAGCTCTCCGAGAGCCTGAGTGCGGCACTCCCGGCCCCCGCCGGTTCACAACTTGCGCCGGCTACCTTGCTGGGCACCAGTTCACCGCTGCTCAACCTGGAGCCCAAGCCCGACGGCGTCACCGTCAGCGGCGCTCTGCAGTAAGTACATCGTCGTGCTCGACGACGATCCGGTAGTCCTCGTGTGTGCGCACCGGCCGACCGCCCAGGGAACAGGTGCTGACGCAGTACAGCCGAGTCTCCTTCCGGCCACTCGCCCGCGCGCGAACAGATGCCACGCTTTCTTTGGATGAGACCACGGTCTCGGCCAAAGAATGCGTCGGCGGACCTGAGCGAGGACAACATGAGCGAGCGCACCATGCGGGCAGTGACCATCAACGAGTTCGGCGGAGCGGAGGTGCTGACCGTCGGACGGGTCCCGCGCCCCGAGCCGCTGCCCACCGAGGTGCTGGTCCGGGTGCACGCCGCCGGGGTCAACCCGGTGGACTGGAAGACCCGCGAGGGCCGGGGCATGGCGGGACTGCAGACGCTTCCGTTCATCCCGGGCTGGGATGTGTCCGGCGTCGTCGAGCAGGTCGGTTTCGGCGTTACTACCCTGAAGGTCGGCGACGAGGTATACGGCATGCCGTGGTTCCCGCGCGCCGCCGGCGGCTACGCCGAGTACGTGACCGCACCGGCCCGCCAGTGGGCCCGCAAGCCGGCCTCCCTCGATCACGTGCACGCGGCCGCCGTGCCGCTGGCGGCGCTGACCGCCTGGCAGGTTGTGGTCGACACCGCCCACCTCCAGGCTGGCCAGCGCGTCCTGATCACGGCCGCCGCCGGCGGGGTGGGCCACTTCGCGGTCCAGTTCGCCCGGCACCTTGGCGCCCATGTGATCGCCACCGCCAGCGAAGCACGCCACTCCTGGCTCAGGGAACTCGGTGCCGAGGAGACCATCGACTACACCACCACCCGCTTCGAGGACGTCGTCAAGGACGTCGACGTCGTCATCGACTTGGTGGGCGACGCCCATGACCAGACCAGCACCCGCTCGCTGAAGGTCCTGCGCCCGGACGGCCTGCTGGTTGCCGTCCCGGCCGGCGTCTCCCCGGACCTGGCCGCAGCCGCCGAGGCGGCCGGCGTGCGCGTCACCGGGTACCTGGTCGAGCCGGATGGTGCCGCGCTGACCACGATCGCCGGCCTGATCGACGACGGCGAGGTCGCCGTCGAGGTGGAGGAGACCTTCCCGCTGGAACAGGTCGCCGCGGCCCACGCCC
>NZ_DASRBQ010000140.1:0-9729 GCF_035653575.1 Actinocrinis sp. | reverse complement strand
CCGACACTGTCCCGCGCGCCGCTGACACCAACGGAGGACACGCGAACTTCGGCAGGCTGCTGACCGCCGAATGGACCAAGCTGCGCACCGTGCGCTCGACGGCTTGGTCGTTCGCGGCCCTCATCGTCGCAGTGCTCGGATTCACCGCGCTCATCACTTTCCTTCGCGTGCAGTCCTGGTCACAGATGGACACGGCCGACCAAGCCCAAACCCGGCTCGACCCGGTGCCGCAGATCCTCGGCAGCGGCCTGCTCCTCGGCCAACTGGCGGTCTGCGTGCTCGGCGTCCTGGTGGCGTCCTCCGAGTACACCACCGGCATGATCCGCTCGACGCTGCTCGCCGCGCCGCACCGGCTGCGCATGCTCGCGGCCAAGTGCATCGTGTTCACGATCCCGGTGCTGATCATCGGCGAGGTGCTGAGCTTCGCCAGCTACGGCATCGGCAAAACGATCTTCTCCTCGAAGCTGCACACCTCGCTCAGCGACCCGCACGTGACGCGCGCGGTCGTCGGCGAGGGACTGTACCTCGGCGTGCTGGGCCTGTTCGCCCTCGCGATCGGCCAGCTGATCAGGCACACCGCCGGTGCGATCACCACTGTCATCGCGCTGGTCCTGGTCCTGGTGCCACTCGCACAACTGCTGCCGGGCAACATCGGCAAGCACGTGTCGGCGTACCTGCCGACCAACGCGGGCCAGCAGATCATGCAGATCTATCCCAAGGACCAGATCCTGAGCGCCTGGCAGGGCTTCGGAATCTTCGGGCTCTGGACGGCCGTGCTGCTCGCGATCGCCGCCTGGCTGCTCGTCAAGCGCGACGCCTGACGTTCCGTCAGGCCAGCACCACCGCTGGAAGCCCGCTCGGGCAACTCGCTACCGGCGGCGCAGGCGCGCGTTCCAACAGGGCGTGTGCCAGTGCCGCCGGTCGTCGAGTCCACCGCCGCCGTGCCAAGCCGCCTGTTCGGTATCGGCCGGCCACGCGACCAGGTGCGGTACGCCCGGCCGGATCTCCTGATCGCAGCCGGGGCACCGGTACGTCTTCGTCGTGCTCGCGCCGGCCACCGAGCGCACGATCCAGTCGCCATCCCGCGCCGACTCGACCCGCTGAAAGCCAAACGCCTTCTCGATGTCCCGGGGCTCGCGATCAGCGGACTGGCCGCGGCCTGGCGAACGACCGCGCCCACCGGCACGCGCGTCGTTCTTCCTCGGGCTCACCGCCCTAGGTTATCCAACCGTGACCAGGCCGCCGCACTCCGCGCGTGGCACGCGTCCCCGGCGCACCGTGCCCGAGCGCCATCAGGCCCCGTAGTCCCGGAATCCCTTCCGGGTCTTGCGCCCGAGGTAGCCCGCGGTCACCAGGTGCTCAAGCAACGGCGCCGGCGCGAAGCCCGGCTCGCGGAACTCCAGGTACAGTGCGCGCTCAATCGCGAGCGCGACATCCAGACCCACCACGTCCAGCAGCTCGAACGGACCCATCGGGTAGCCGCAGCCCAGCTTCATCGCGGTGTCGATGCCGTCGGCCGTCGCGTAGTGCGCCTCCAGCATCTTCACCGCGTCGTTGAGGTACGGGAAAAGCAACGCATTGACAATGAAGCCCGCCCTGTCACCGCAGTCCACCGCGTGCTTGCCGAGCCGCGCGCACACCTCGTGCGCCGTCGCCAGCACGTCCTCGGCGGTCGCCACCGTATGCACGACCTCGACCAGCTTCATCACCGGGGCCGGGTTGAAGAAGTGGATGCCGACCACGTCGCGCGGCCGGCCGGTCGCCATCGCGCACTCGATCACCGGCAGGCTGGACGTAGTCGTCGCCAGCACCGCGCCCGGCTTGCAGACGGCGTCGAGTTCCTTGAACAGCGCCACCTTCACGCCCAAGTCCTCGACCACCGCTTCCACGACCAGGTCGCAATCCCCCACATCGCCGAGCACGCCGCTCGACGTCAACCGGCCCAGCGCCGCGTCCCGGTCCTCCTCGCTCAGCTTCCCCTTCTCCACCGCACGTCCAAGCGACTTCTCGATCGCCGCACGCGACGCTGCCGCCTTCTCCTCGCTGCGCGCGATCTGCACCGTCGCGTATCCGACCTTGATGAAGACCTCTGCGATGCCGTTCGCCATGGTCCCCGAGCCGACGACCGCGACGCGCGAGACCGACCGCGCGCCTTCGGTGGCCGCCGCGGGGTCCGGCGTGAGCGCGTCGGGCACCACGGTCGGCACGTCGGCCTGCTCGTACGTGTAGAAGCCGCGCCCGGACTTGCGGCCGAGCAGCCCAGCCGTCTTCATCTGCTTGAAGATCGGCGCGGGCGCGTGCAGTCGCACCCGCGACTGCTTGTACATCGTGTCGAGAATCTCGTAGGCGGTGTCCAGGCCAATGAGATCCAGCAGCGCCAGCGGCCCCATCGGCAGCCCGCAGCCGAGCCGCATCGCCGCGTCGATGTCCTCACGCGTGGCGTACTTGGCCTCGTACATCGAGGCGGCGTGGTTGAGGTAGCCGAACAGCAGCGCGTTGGCGATGAACCCGGCCTTGTCGCCTATGGTCACTGGGGCCTTGCCCAGCTGCCGCGCCAAGTCCTCCACGTCCGCGAGCACGCCCGGGTCCGTGACCACGGTGCGCACCACCTCGACGAGCTTCATCACGGGCGCCGGGTTGAAGAAATGCAGCCCGACCACACGTGACGGCCGGGACGTCGCCACCGAGATCTCAGTCACCGAGAGCGACGACGTATTCGTCGCGAAGATCGTCTCGGCCGAGCAGATCCCATCCAGCTTGCGGAACAGCTCCCGCTTGAGTTCCAGCCGCTCCGGGATCGCCTCAATCACCAGGTCGGCGGAGGCGAGCGGCGCCAGCTCGACGGTGTACTCGATCCGGTCCAGCAGCGCGGCGGCCTCCTCAGCGGTCAGCTTCCCACGGGAGACCGCGCGGCGGGTCGAGTGCGCGACGTGCGCCCGGCCGCGGTTGAGCGCTGCGTCGTCGATCTCGACCGCATGCACACGCAGGCCGTTGCGGGCCATCACCTCGGCAATGCCGGCACCCATCGTGCCGAGCCCGACGACGCCGACTGTGGTGATCTCGCGCCCCATTGCGCACTCCTCGGGGTGTTGGAAGTCGCCCGCGTCCGGTGTGCGCTGGGCGCTTGTTACCGATGAGTATCCCTAGCCGGATCCCCTTCCGCCAGTGCCGAGCCGACGCCGATCTCCCCCGACCCGCTGTGACGATCCTCACCCCCCTCTACCCCCGCCCTTCCCCCTTCCCCTCTTTCCCTCGTGCTCCTCCCCTCCCCCCTCCTCCGTCCCACACTCCTCCCGCCGTCGGTCCCTTCCCCCTCACACGAATCGGAGCGAACGCCACGTCAACGTCCGCTCCGACCCGTACTTCGTCCACCACCCCCGTCGTCTCAGCTCTTCCCCGCGTGGCGTCCTCCACAGCGCCCCGCAGACCGCTACGACGGCGGCTCCCCGCCTTCGGTGGGATCTCGAGGGCCACGAGCGCGGCCCCCGGGTGAACCCTCATTCACCAGGTCCCAAGTCCCTGCGATCGATCACTCCTCTCCTCGCACGCTCCGCGCCCGGCGGCCACGTCTACCGCCGGAAACCTAAATCGATCAGCAGTCGCGCAACTCCGGCGACTGATTGAGCAGCTGCTCGCGGGTCGAGACGAACCTGCGGTACGCGCCCGACTCCATGCCCGGCTGGCCCTCGGCGGCCGGGAAGACCGCGACCCGGTGGCAGTTCTGGAACGCCAACCGCACTCCGAAGTACCGCTCCAAGCAGCCGCGGATCGCGTCCGAGGCAAGGGCGCGCAGCAACTGCCCGCGCTCGGCCTCGCTCGCCGGCGGCGTCGTATTGTCGGCGAACGATCCGCCCTCCACCAGCAGCCGGGTGGACAGCTGGCTGACAAGCTGCCAGGCGTAGGGCAGCGAAGTGCGTACACACTCGGCGAACTGCTCGTCGGTGACCTCGCCCTCTTGCGCCGCAGCCAGCAACTCGGCCGGGACATCCAGGGACATCCGTACTCCCTTCTCTTCGGATCCGCGCTCGGTTCGCCGTCTTTGCGTTACGACCGTCTCGGTCAGGTCGCGCTCACACCACTTCAATGGCCCGGCGCCGGGCGGCTCACACCTCCCGATATGCCCTCGGCACAATCACGCCTCACCAGACGACTGATGGTCCGTCGGCTCACTCAGTGGACTTCCGCGAAACCCCGCCGAGCCGCGCGCCACCCGGACGCCGACGTGCGCCCCCGCACGCCGCGGCGAGTCGGCTAGGGTTTCAAACCATGCGCCTCGTCATCGCCCAATGCAGCGTCGACTACGCGGGCCGGCTCGCCGCCCACCTGCCCACCGCCCGCCGCCTCCTCATCGTCAAGGCGGACGGCAGTGTCCTGGTGCACTCCGACGGCGGCTCGTACAAGCCGCTGAACTGGATGTCGCCGCCGTGCACGCTCCGAGAGGAAGAGCAGGGTGACGGCTACCTCTGGACGGTCACGAACAAGGCGGGCGAGCAGCTGGTCATCACCATAGAAGAGGTCTTCCACGACACGGCGCACGACCTCGGCATCGACCCCGGCCTGCAAAAGGACGGCGTCGAATCGCACCTACAGGAACTGCTCGCCGAGCAGATCGAGACGCTAGGCAAGGGCTGGCGCCTCATCCGCCGCGAGTACCCCACCCCGATCGGCCCCGTGGACATCCTCTGCCGCGACGCGGAAGGCGCGACCGTCGCCGTCGAGATCAAGCGCAGAGGCGAGATCGACGGCGTCGAGCAGCTGACCCGCTACCTGGACCTGCTCAACCGCGACCCGCTCCTCGCCCCGGTCCGCGGAGTCTTCGCCGCGCAGGAGATCAAGCCCCAGGCCCGCGTGCTCGCCACCGACCGCGGAATCTCCTGCGCCATCCTCGATTACGAGGTCCTGCGTGGGATGGACGACCCGTCAACCCGCCTCTTCTAGCCCTGACATCGACGGCGGCATCCTCGTCCGCAAGACCGCCGGCCAGGGGAACCTCTCTTGAGGCAATCTGGCCGAGATAGCGGACGCGACTACGTAGCCGAGTTTGCGATGCGGGCGGTGAGCGGGGTCGGGTCCGATTGGGCTCACGTGGGTTAGCATCAACCGCTGATTTCGAGAGCGGGAGGTGCCCGGACGTGAGAGCCCTGTGCAGCCGTGTCTGCTTGCTGGCCCTGGCGTTGGGTCTGACTGTCGCAGGCTGTCAGTCGGCCTGTTCCACGATGGATGTGCGCGCCGCTCACAGCGGACCGCTCACCGGCGTCGACTTGCAAGATGCTCTTCTGCCCGCGAGCGTCTTCGGTGACGGGCTCTCATCGCTGACCGGACCGCAATACAGCCACACCACTCAATCCGGCGGACAGCCGGTGACGTTCGCGTCAGTCGCTTGCGACAGCCTGAGCGCGTATTTCGGCGCCGACGCCCAGGATTACGCCACGGTGGACTACAGCTCCGTAAACGGAGCCGATCCTGACTTCACGCAAGCGCTCTACCAGTTTCCGAAGGGTCAAGCGGCCACCGAGTTGCACGGGTACTTCGGCCGGCTCGGCGGACCGTGCACTCATTTCAATACCAAAGCCGGTCCCGCGACCGTAAACGTTTCTCAACTGACGGATCTGGGCGACGAGGCCGTACTGGTGCACTCGGCGATCACAGTCACGGCGGGCTCCACCTCGACGACGGTCTACGGCAACGAGGTTTGCGCCCGCTACCGTGACGTTCTGATCATTGTTGCCGCCAACGCGGGCAGTCGATCGAGAGCTGACGCGTTCGATCTGGTCGGCAAGGTCAAGAAGATCGCTGCAAATCTCGGGCTCGCGTAGCAGCGCAACAGCGTCACGTCCTGACCAAACTTGTGGTGTGTCGCCTGACTTGGCTCACGACTTCGGGTCGTCGGCCGGCTCGGCGCTGTGGCCTGAGTGTTCCCGGTTCGTGATCGGGGAACAGGCCGGACAGCGATCGGCGGCTGATCACGACCCGCTGTGATCAGCCGCCGAGCTCACTCACGAGCCCACGCGCTACCCGGAGATGAAGTAGCCGCTGACGTCGACGATCAGTTGGAGCGAACCGCCGCTGCCGTTGTAGAAGTCCGCGGTTTCGTCCGTCGGCAGGGCGGGCAGCGCAAGGTCCGCCACCGTGGCATTTGGCGGGAAGTCGAGCGTTGACGTGAGCGGCACGGTCAGCGGTTGATTGCCCAAGTCGCTGGTGTCCGGGAACACGGTCAGGTAGCCGCCGCCGGTCGGGCGCGTGACGGTCGTGTTGATCACGGCGCCGGTGAAGGCCGAGCCTCCGGCAAAGTCCGCCACCTCCGGGGCTACGTGAATGAGATAGGTGTACCCGCCCGGCAGCGCGCCGTTCGGTATCTTGCGGCTGTCGAAGAGTCGGTATGGGAATGCCGGAACAAAGGCCGAGGCACCCGACGGAGTGAAGTAGCCGTACACGTCGGCGATGAGCCGCGCTGGGCCGCCCGCGATCGCCAAATCAATGGAGCCGTCTGCACCGACCGGGACGATCGCCGCGTTCGCGACCGTCTGGCCGGCGGTGAAGTCCACGTTCGACACGGTCGGCTGCTGTTGACCGTCGGGGTACGCCGCGATGTATCCGCCGACCGACGGTGCCGCGACGGTGAGGTTCAGCGCGACGGCTGTCACTCCGGCCGGGATGCCGTCGGCTCCGGCGATCTTCAGCCGCACCGGGGTGCCCGCGCGGACCGTCGGGTAGGGGTAGCCGCCGGTGCCGTTGCGCGTGTCGAGGAGCCGGGCCGGTGTTGCCGCCGTGTATCCCTGGGCGTTGACCGGAATGAAGTAACCGCTGACATCGGCGATCAGGGCGGTCGTCCCGCCGCTGCCGTTGAACAGCTCGATCGTGCCGTCCGAGCCGACCGGCACGACCGCCAGGTTCGCCACGGTCTGCCCCGCCGCGAAATCTACGCTCGAGGTGGTCGGCCGCGGCGCGCCGGTGGGGTAGGCGGTGATGTACCCGCCGCCGGTCGGCCGGGTCACCGTCAGGTTCAGCACCACGGCGCTGACGTTCGCTGGGATTGCGCCCACGGCGGCCAGCGGCAGTTTCAGCGTCGCGCCCGCGGCCACGGGGTTCGTCGAGCCCTGGGTTCCCGTCCCGTTGCGGGTGTCGAGCACGCGGGTGGGTCCGTAGGGGACGTATTCGGTGCCGGCGGTCTGGATCGTCACGCTGTTGGTGACGGTGTCTCCGGCATTGTCCGTGACCGTGACCTTGATCGTGTACGTCCCCAGTTGCGAGTACGTGTGCCAGACACCGCCTGAAGTGCTGAGTCCCGAAAACGAGGGCATCGCCGTAGTCGAACCGTCGCCCCACCAGATCGTCTCCGAGAGAGTGACGTCCTTGATGTTCTGCTGTGCGTCGAAGAACACGGTGAACCCGCTGGTGTCACGTGCGGTGAGGGTCAAGGCCAGTTCCGGATCCGGTGAGATGTACTGGATCGCGCCACGGGAATTGAACGGGCTGACACCGTTGAAATCAGCCGAGAGCGCGCCGGGTGCGCTCGTATTCGCCGACCCGATCGCCGGCGAGCCCCAGATCAGCAGGCCGTTGACGTACTGCTGTACGCCCGGCATGACGAACGCGAGGCTCGCCCCGATGGTGTCGAAAGTGTCGTGCGCAGCCTGGGTCGGGAAGGCGGATTGGAACTGGGCCAACGTCGAGTAGTTCGTACCACTCCAGTCGTAGAGCACGGTCGGGAGCGGCGCGGCGGGGTAGCCCCCGACCGTGTCGAAGTCGTTGTAGTCCGTCGTGACGCCAGGCGTCGATGCCGCCGCGACGATGACACTCGGCGAGAAGGTTTTGACGCTTATGCACCACGACGCGTCGGCCCCGCTGCCTCCGCCACCGGTCGTGGCCGTATCGCTGTTGCCGTTCTCGATCAGGTTGTTCTCGAGGAAGACCGAGGTCGACGTCCCCTCGATATCCACGCCGGGGTTGCAGCCGCGCTGAATTGTGTTGCCGGTGATGTCGAGTCCGGTCACACCGGTGGCCTGGATCCCGGTCCCGGCGAACACGTCGCCCGCGATCGTGATCCCGCTCGCGCCGGAAGCGATCACGCTCTGTTGCGCATAGGGCTCGCCGTCAAACGCGGCGAGAAAACTGCGGGTCACCGACACACCGGACGAGGCGCCGTCGACGCTGAAGGCATCGAGATAGTCGCCGCTCAGGGTGACGCCGGAGGACGCGACGACCGAGATTCCGAACTGAGGGGAGAAGAAACCGAGGTTGGAGACAGTCACGCCGGTCACACCGCGCAGCGTCAGCGTGGAGTCCATGGAGACGAGCGCTCCGGAGCCGACTCCGACGATGGAGATATTCGATGTCGTGACCGTCACAGGTGTGGTGTAGCTGGCACTGCTTGAGCCGCTCACGTCGATCGTGTCGCCGGCAGCCGCGGCGTTCACGCCATCCTGTAGGGAGCAGTACGGACTCGCCTGGGTGCCGGTTCCGGTGCCGGCGACGCAGGTCGCGTTCGCCAACTTCACGTAAATCGTCGCGCCAGCATTCACGGTGCCGACGCGCGACGTGGCCTTGACGTTCGTGCGCGTGGTGACGGGGACGGAGCCGACCCGGCGCGACTTGCTCGCCGGGCTGCTGACAGTCCCGGTGAGGACGGGGGCGGGAACACTCGCCGAAGCATTCAACACCTGACCAGAATTCCCAGTGGTCGGTGCTCCGACCGCCGAGGCACCGGCCGATGCCGCGCCCAGCGGACAAACGGCGGCACCGAGGGCCACAACGGCGGCCACGGAGCGTGTAAGCCTACGATGACGAATCACCGACGTCCCCCCACGGTTTTCGAAATAGACATCACTCCGGACAGCCCCGGCCCGTCGGGATTATCGCGGATAGGCCATGTCGTGGCGGACAAGACTTTGCGACAGTTCTGGAACAGAGACGGACGACGGCCGGCGGCCGGCGGTCGGCGGTCGGCGGTCGACGTGGCGAGCGCATCCGACTCCCGCGACCCATTGCGGCGCCAGTTCCGGTATGCCGCGACGCGTGATCGCCGCCGGCCTCCGCAGACCAGGGCAGGCTCTTTCGGGCGCACGATCCGCGGCGCGCTTCATCAACGCGTCGGCACGGATCTCGTTCAGCTCCACCACTGTTCGCGGGGGATCCACAGGTAAGAGGCCTGCGTCGTGGCGTCGCAGGACCGGTTCGCTCTCGTGAATCTCGTTGCTGGTGTGGCCGACCGTGTCTTTGAGCGTGCACGGCTAAGTCGAGGCGATGCGTGCTTTCGCGGTGCCAGACTTCTGCGTCGGCGCGTTCGTCAGACCTGTCGAGTGCATTGGGCGGCAATGTGAAGGTGGCGGGATTGCCGCGGCCCAGGCGCGATCGCAGCACCTTCCACTCATGGCCGGGGAATTGCAGCTCGCGCGGCGCCAGGAGCAAGTCCAGGCCCAGCCCGGCGGCGACGATCTCGTGCCACCCGCGCGGGGCCGCCGCAAAGTGCAGCACACCAGTCATCGACCGTCACGCTAATTTGAGCCTTCTTGCTTCCGGCTGCTTGCCGGGAAGGTCAGTCGGTTACGGTGAGGACGATCTTGCCGCGGGTGCGGCCGGCCTCGAGGCGGGCGTGGGCCGCGGCGACCTGTTCCAGCGGGAAGGTCTCCTCCACCTCGACGGCGACCTCGCCGTCGTCGATCAGGCCGGCGATCGTGGTCAGCGCGGCACCATCCGGCTCGACCAGGTACCCGGTGACGCGCACGCCGG
>NZ_DASRBQ010000139.1:0-17055 GCF_035653575.1 Actinocrinis sp. | reverse complement strand
GCACCGCTTCGCGATCCTTTTCGCGTTCCGCCTCGGAAAGTTCGTTCCACGGCACGAGGTCGGGATGGGTTTTGCCGTCGCGGTCCGGAATTCGGCCATACGACCAGCCTCGGCTGGCGCGCTCGGACCGCCAGCGGTCATGTTCCAGCCGGGCTAAGTGTTCGACTTCTTCGTCGTCGTATACGAAGTCCCGTTCGACTACGCCGCGTGGTGTGACGAGGCAGTCGATCTCCCGTAGCTTACGGCCTATATCAGCCGCCTGATCGCGATTGGCGGCACGCAGGTCGTCCGCCAGGCCTTCCCAGTACTGCAGCGCGGGCGTACTGCCGAAGCGGCTCCCGGCGGCGAGCCGCCGCAGCAGGTAGCTCTGGTGGCAAGCCCGAGCCAGCTCCTCACCGAGGCCGTCTTCGACACGCGCAGGATCGCAACCCTCTTTCGTGGCATCGACGAGCAACAGCCGGCCGCCCAGCGCGTCGAACAACCCGCCGCGGTCGCGACGGAACGCTTTGGCGAGACCCGACATTCGTTCCAACCGTACGACGACCGCTGTCAGCGTCGACCGCAGGTGCGCTGCGAGCCCGAGCGCGGCTCTCAGCGCCTCGTCCTCGTCCTCCTGGCATAGATAGAGCCGTCGCAACGGCGGCGCCGCCTCCCGCTGCCGCCGGAGCAGGACTCCTTCGACCGGTTCGGCCACTGGCACAATGACGCAGGCCCCAGCAAGAAATGCGTAGCGTTCGTACAAGCGCTCCGCGGCCTCATCAGAGCCCGTCCCGATCAGCAGAACCCTCATGCGCTCCTCGGAGACGCGCCGCCGCACGATCCATTGCCGAGCGAACTCGACCAGCACAGAGCGGCCGAACGCACCGGTGCCCGCGATCGCGATCTCCGGCGGCTCTTCAGTAAACGCGGTGGCATCCCGGCGTACCGCGGCCTGGGCGGCAAGTTCATCCGGATTAAAGAAGTCGACGCGTGGCGCGCCCGTGCCCATGCTCCAGCGCCGTGCCCGCAGCGACATGCACAGTTCGAGGTCGTCGATCAAGGCGTAGACACGATGCGGCCGCGAGCGCCCGTCGCGGATCCGCTCGACCACGTGCGCTATCTCTGCATTCTGCGAGCCACGGTCAAGGCACGCGTAGAGGCAGGTCGCGCGCGTGACCCCGGCATCCATAAGGGTCCGTCGAGCGACCGGATTTCCGTCGATCGTGTGCCGCCCCGGCCTGCGAAGGTCAGGGTCGATGTGGACTACCGTCTTACCCTCGTCGCGCAGCCTTCGCACCATTACATCGGCCGCCCTCGAGGACCCGCAGACGATCACATGGTCACGCAAGCGGCGCAAGCGTGCTCGCTGGAGTCGGTGCGCCGAGACGGCGAGCCGCACCTTCACGAAGCTGAAGGCCACGATCGTGGGTGCCGCGAAGCGGGCTATCTGGAGGCCCCACGGCACGGGCGGCGGTGCGCGATCGACCGGCGGATTGCTGAACGGAGTGAACTGGATCAGGATGAGTTCGAGGTCGTAGTAGGCGATGTCACTCGCGCGGGCACTGATGCTGTGAGGCTGAACGGCGTTCAGGGCATTGCAATACGTCGACAGGCCGACGTAACCGAAAACCAGGCTTAAGAGCCAGAGTCCCAGGTAGATCGCCTGAACAACAAACCCCCAAGGCACAGATCGAAGTGCGCGGCGTATCCCCGCCACGGCGGCCTCCCCCCGAGCTACTTCGTATGCTGCTTCGGTGACGCGACCGCAGTGGGCTCGCCGCCTGCGGTTCCCCCTCCCTTACCCTGTGCCGCACCGGGCCGAACGAGAAAGCGCGCGCGGACGGTAGTGCGCACGGAATCGGGCGCTAGTGCCCTCCCACTTTCTCCGCGCCTATTCGGTCAGTCCGATTTGCTGGCGGTGGCGCCGGTCGGGGCGCCGGGAACCCAGCGGGCGGGCCGTTTCTCGGCGAACGCGCGCATGCCCTCGCGGCCTTCCTCGCCGGCGAAGTGTTCCGCAGACAGGCGGCGCATGCGGGCGAAGTCCTCGCGCAGTGCGGCGGCGCGGTCGCCAGTGAGCAGGGCTTTCGTCGCGGCGAGGGCGTGGGGGCCGCCGAGGGCGAGCATGCCGCAGTAACGTGCGACCTCGTCATCGAGCGCTTCGGCGGGGACCGCGCGGTTGATCAGGCCGATGCGCTCGGCGCGGTGCGCGTCGAAGGTCTCGCCGGTGAGGAACAGCTCGTGCGCCTGCCTGGGGTCCAGCCTCGGGAGGACCACGACCGAGATCATCGCGGGCACGACGCCGATGCGCACTTCGGAGAAGGCGAAGGTCGCACTCTGCGCCGCCACCGCGATGTCGCAGGCCGCGACGATGCCGATGCCGCCGGCTCGGGCCGGTCCGGCCAGTTTGGCGACCACCGGCTTCGGGCTGGTCCACAGCTGCTCAAGCAGCGCCGGGAAGTTCTCGCCCTGGCTGTCGGTGACGCCGCTGCGCGCTTCCTTGAGGTCCATGCCCGCGCAGAAGACCGGACCGGTGTGATCGAGCACGATCACGCGCGCGGCCTCGTCGTCGATCGCTTCCGTCAGGTGCCCGCGAAGCTGGGTCAGCAGCGCGGCGGACAGCGCGTTGCGGTTGGCGGGCGAATCCAGGGTGATCGTCGCGACGCCGCCGTCGGTGCGACGGTGTACGAGCTCGTCCATGCGCTGTCCGCTCCGGTCTCTCACGTTCCTCGAAGTTCGGCCTGACCGGGATCGGTCGGCCGGTCCAGCGAAGCCTCGACCATGCGCGCCCAGGTCCGCACGACGTGCTTGCGGCGGCGCGTGTCATCGGTCAGCAGCCCGGCCAAGCCGAGGCCGCGGGCCAGATCGAGGGTAGCCTGCACGATCTCACGCACTCCGGGCTCGTCGTCATCGGCGCCGAGCGCATCGAGTGCGGCCTGGTGCGCCACCCAGCCGACGTGCTCTTCGAGCGGAACGACCCGCTCACGCAGCCGCTCGTCGGTCGAGGCCTGGACCCATAGGTGCAGCGCAGCCTGAAAGCTCGGGCCCGCATACAGGTCGACCAGTAGCTCCACGAGTGCCTCAGTGCGCGACGCGCCCTTCGGCAGGCGGCGCACCGACTCACGCAAATCAGCGATGCGACTCTCCGCGACGTGCCGGATCGCCGCGGTGTACATGTCTTCCCGGGTCGGGAAGTGGTGCTGGGCAGCGCCGCGGGAGACTCCCGCGCGTTGCGCCACGACGGCGATCGTGCTTCCGGACCAGCCGAACTCGGCCAGGCATTCGACCGCCGCGTCGAGCAGCCTGCGGTGCGTGGCGCGGCTGCGTTCCTGGGCGGGTTCATGTACCGGCTTGGCGGCGCGCGCGGGAGCCGCCAACGCCCGGGCCGGGGCGGCGGCCGATTCAGCGGCCATGGTCGGCCGTCGAGCCGGGGCCGTAGGACTTGGGTAGGCCGAGGCTGTGCTGCGCCACGAAGTTGAGCACCATCTCCCGGCTGACCGGCGCGATCCGGGACGCCCTGACACTGCCGAGCAGGACTCCGAGCCCGTATTCGGAGGCCAGCCCGTTGCCGCCGTGCACCTGGACGGCCTGGTCCACCGCCCGGATCGCCACCTCGGCGGCGGCGTACTTGGCCATGTTGGCGGCCTCGCCCGCGCCGAAGTCGTCGCCGCTGTCGTAGAGCGCGGCGGCCTTCTGTGTCATCAGCCGCGCGAGTTCGAGCTCGATCTTGACCTGGGCCAGCGGATGAGCAAGGCCCTGATGCGCTCCGATGGGCACGCCCCAGACGCTGCGCTGCTGCGCGTAGGCGACTGCTTTGCCGAGCGCGTAGCGGGCGAGGCCGACGGAGAAGGCCGCGCCGAGGATGCGTTCGGGGTTGAGCCCGGCGAACATCGCTCCGAGGTCCGCGTCCTCGGCGCCGACGAGCGCGTCGGCGGACAGCGGCACCTCGTCGAGGAACAGGCCGAACTGGCGGTCGGCGGAGACCAGGTCCATCTCGATGCGCCGGTATTCGAACCCTGGCGCATCGGTCGGCACGATGAACAGCGCGGGCCGCAGTCGTCCTGTCTTCGCGTCCTCGGTCCGACCGACGACCATGACGGCGTCCGCTTCATCGACTCCTGAGATGAACACCTTGCGACCGGTCAGCACCCAGCCGCCGTCATCGGCTCGGCGCGCCGTGGTAGTCAGCAGGTGCGAGTTCGATCCCGCCTCGGGCTCGGTGATGGCGAACGACATGCGCACCTCGCCGGTCGCGAAGCGCGGCAGCCAGGACTGCTTCTGCTCGGTGGTGCCATATCGGGCGATGACCGTCGCGCAGATCGCCGGGGAGACGAGCATCAGCAGCAGTGGAGTGCCTACCGCGCAGAACTCCTCGCACACGGCGGCAAGATCGCCGATCCCGCCTCCTCCGCCGCCATATTCTTCGGGCACTGCGACGCCGAGATAGCCGAGCCGGCCCGCTTCGTTCCACAGTTCGGTCGTGTGCCCGCCGCTGCGGGCCCGTTCGAGGTAGTACTCCGGTCCGAAGCTGCGCCCGAGGTCGGCCACCGCCTTGCGCAGCGCTATCCGCTCATCGGGCTCGACGAAGTTCATCGGTTACTCCTCGTTCCGCGTGGTATCGGTCGCGGCGGCGCCGGCGAACGGTGTGACGACGGCGAGCACGGCACCCTTCTCGACCTGCTGGCCGACTCTGACCGGCAGGTCGGTGACCTCGCCGTCGGCCGGCGCCGTGAGTGCGTGCTGCATCTTCATGGCCTCCAGCCACAGCAGCGGTTCTCCCGCGGCCACGGCCTGCCCGACCGTGACGGCGATGCGGAGAACGGTGCCCGGCGTCTCGGCCGTCAGCGAGCCGGTGGCGGCGGATGCGCGTCCCGGCTCGGTGAATCGCGGCACCGGAACGAGAGCGACCGGGCCGAGCGCGGAGTCGACGCAGACGAGGCCGGGATAGCGTGCGACGGCGAAAGTCCGGCGCAGACCGCTGATCTCCAAGACGACCCGATCTGGCGTGGCCGCGATGACTTCGACGTCGTCGGCCCTACCTGCGCCGTCGGCACTGTCTGCGCCGTCGGCGCTGTCGATGATCTGACGATCGCGCGCCGTGCGATATGCGACCTCGTACTCGTCGTCCCCGCAGCGATATCGCCTGCGCTGTGGCGCGGACGGGACGTTGCGCCAGCCCGACGGCAAACGCTTCACGACGCGCGCATCCCGCCGGTTCGCGGCGGCTTGTGCGAGCGCGGCAGCGATCGCGGAAAGCCGGCGCGCCTGGTCATCGGCGAGCGATTGCGTCACCGTGGCCGACCGGTGCCGCTCCAGGAATGCGGTATCGGTCCTTCCGGCCAGAAAAGCCTCGTGTCGCAGGATATTGACGAGCATGTCGCGATTCGTGCACAGCCCGTGAATCCGCGCATCGCTCAGTGCCCTGGCAAGCCGGCGCGCCGCCTGTGCGCGGTCGGGGGCCCAGGCGATGACTTTGGCGAGCATCGGATCGTAGAAGGCTGCGACGGTGGACTCGTCGGTCACGCCGCTGTCGAGCCGGATGGCTGCGCCCAATGAGCTTCCGCCGCCTGGAACAGCGAATTCCGCATCAACACCCGGGATCTCGAAGCAGTGCAGCGTCCCGCTCTGCGGCCGCCAGTCGTTCGCCGGGTCTTCGGCGTAAAGGCGCACCTCGATCGCGTGCCCGTGTGACGGCGGCGGTTCGGCGGGCAGCCGACGGCCCTCGGCGACGTGGATCTGTGCCGCGACCAGATCCAGGCCGGTGACGCATTCGGTGACCGGATGCTCGACCTGAAGGCGGGTGTTCATCTCCAGGAAGTAGAACCCGCCGTCGTCCGCGACAAGGAACTCCACGGTCCCGGCGCCGACGTACTCGATCGCCTTCCCCGCCGTCCGCGCCGCCTCGAACAATCGCGCGCGCAACTCGTCGTCCACGAAGGGCGACGGTGTCTCCTCAACGACCTTCTGGTGTCGACGCTGGATCGAGCACTCGCGCTCGCCGAGAGTCCACACCGTGCCGTGCCGGTCGGCCAGCACCTGGACCTCGATGTGCCGGCCACTCTCGATGAAGCGTTCGCAGAACACTGCCGGATCGCCGAAGGCCGATGCGGCTTCGGCCCGCGCGTCGGCCACGGCATCGGCGAGCGCGTCCAAAGACCGCACCACACGCATGCCTCGACCGCCACCGCCGGCCGAGGCCTTTACCAGCACTGGCAGGTCTGTCTCAGTGATCTGTGAAGGATCAAGTTCGGGCAGCACCGGTACCCCGGCGCGGTCCATCATCTGCTTAGCCTCGACCTTGGAGCCCATGGCCTCGACGGCCTCGGGCGGTGGGCCGATCCAGATGAGACCCGCCTCGATTACCGCGCGTGCGAAATCGGCGTTCTCGGACAGGAAACCGTAGCCGGGATGTACCGCGTCCGCGCCGGCCGAACGTGCTGCCTCGATCAGCAAATCAGGCCTCAGGTACGTCTCAGAAGACGCATTGCCGGGCAGCCGCACGGACACGTCGGCGTCGGCGACATGCAGCGAGGATGCGTCGGCGTCGGAGAACACTGCGGTACGCGCGATGCCGAGTTCTGCGCACGTGCTGAAGATTCGCCTGGCGATCTCGCCGCGGTTGGCGACCAGGACGTTCCTGATGACGAGCTCTGTGCTTGCCGGGTCTGTGTTCACTAGGTCCGTGTTCACTGAGCCCCCGCCTTACATCCGAAAGACGCCATAGCAGCGCGCCCCCTCGACCGGTGCGTTGTGGATGGCGGACAGACACAGCCCGAGCACCGTGCGCGTGTCGCGCGGGTCGATGATTCCGTCGTCATAGAGCAGCCCGGACAGGAACATCGGCAGCGATTCGGCCTCGATCTGGTGCTCGACGCCCGCGCGCATCGCCGCGTCGGCCTCCTCGTCGTAGGGCAGGCCGCGCCTGGCGGCCGCCTGCCTCGCCACGATCGACAGCACCCCGGCCAGCTGTTGCGGACCCATCACCGCGGACTTCGCGCTCGGCCAGGCGAACAGGAAGCGGGGACCGTATGCGCGGCCGCACATGCCGTAGTGCCCCGCGCCGTACGAGGCACCGATCAGCACGGACAGGTGCGGCACGGTCGAGTTCGAGACCGCGTTGATCATCATCGCGCCGTGTTTGATGATGCCGCCCTGCTCGTACTGCCGGCCGACCATGTAGCCGGTGGTGTTGTGCAGGAACAGCAACGGCGTGTCGCTCTGGTTCGCCAGCTGGATGAACTGCGCGGCCTTCTGCGCCTCCTCGCTGAACAGCACGCCGCGCGCATTGGCCAGGATGCCGATCGGATAGCCGTGCAGATCGGCCCATCCGGTGACCAGGCTCGCGCCGTACAGCGGCTTGAATTCGTCGAATCGCGAGCCGTCCACGATGCGCGCGATCACCTCGCGCGGATCGAACGGGATGCGCAGGTCCGCGGGTACGATGCCGAGCAGTTCCTCGGGGTCGTACTTCGGCTCGGCGTAATCAGACCTCGGCGAAGCCCCGAGCTTGCGCCGGTTCATCCGCCGGACGATCGAGCGTCCGATGCGGATCGCGTCCTGCTCGTCCAAGGCCAGATAGTCGGCGAGGCCCGAGGTGCGGGCGTGCATCTCCGCGCCGCCAAGCGATTCCTCGTCGGACTCCTCGCCGGTCGCCATCTTCACCAGCGGCGGCCCGCCGAGGAACACCTTCGCCCGCTCCTTGACCATGACCACGTAGTCGGACATCCCGGGCAGATACGCGCCGCCGGCGGTCGAGCTGCCGAAAACCAGCGCGACGGTGGGGTTGCGCGCGGCAGACGACGTGGTCAGGTCGCGGAAGGTGCGGCCGCCGGGGATGAAGATCTCCTTCTGCGCCGGCAGATCGGCGCCTGCGGACTCGACCAGGTTGATCATCGGCAGCCGGTTCTCGGCCGCGATCTGCCCTGCCCGCAACGCTTTCTTCAAGGTGGACGGATTGCTCGCGCCGCCCTTGACCGTCGGATCGTTGGCGATGATCACGCATTCGGTGTCTTCGACCACGCCGATACCGGTGACGATGCTGCCGCCGACCTGGTACTCGGTCCCCCACCCCGCCAAGGCTGAGAGCTCCAGAAACGGCGAATCCTCATCCAGCAGCAACTCCACGCGCTCGCGAGCGAGCAGCTTGCCGCGAGCACGGTGCCGCTCGACGTACCGCGGACCGCCCCCGGCGACCGCCTTGGCGTGCTCGGCCTCCACTTCGGCGAGCTTCTCCGACATCGCCCGCCGGTTCTCAACATACTGCTCGTCGGTCGTACTGAGTCTGGACTCGAAGACGCCCGCACCGGCCTCTCTCACAGCAGGACCTCCGGCAGATCGACGTACCGAGACCGTAACCATTCGCCGAGCGCCTTGGCTTGCGGATCGAATCGCGCCTGCGCGGCGACGCCCTCACCGAGTAAGCCTTCGATGACGAAGTTGAGGGCACGCACGTTAGGCAACGCGTACCGCCGCACCGGCAGATCAGCGGTTTCCGGAAGCAGCCGCCGCAGTTCGTCCACCGTCAGGTGGTGCGCGAGCCATCGCCACGCTTCGTCCGACCGCGCCCACACCCCGAGATTCGCGTCGCCCGCCTTGTCGCCGCTGCGCGCCCCGAAGAGCGTGCCGAGGGGTACGCGGCGCGTGGCTCCCGCGGCGAGCGGCGCCGGGAGCGGCGCCAGAAGCGGCGCCAGAAGCGGCGGCTCATCCACCTCCGCCAACTGCGTCACTTCGGCCGCAGGGGCGACGTCGAGTCTTGATCCGTCCGGCAGGACCGCGACGTGCGGCACCTGCGTACGGTCAACGAAGGCTGACGTGCACACGCCGTACGCGCTCGCGTCCGACGGCGGCGCGGTGACGTGGAAACCGGGGTAGCTGGCGAGTGCGAGTTCCACGGCGGCGGCGCTGAACGCCCGGCCGACTACCGCTTGGTCGGCGTCCCGGACCGCGCAGTGCAGCAGGGCACTAGCACGCTGCTCCGTGTCAGCATCCTGGTGATCCGTGCGCGCCAGGGTCCACCGGACTTGCTCGGGCAGATGACCAGCCAGCGCGAGCGTGAGCTGTTCGCGCACGAGGTCGGCCTTCGCCTCGATGTCCAGCCCGGTGAGCACGAACGTCGCCTCGTTGCGGAATCCGCCATGCGAGTTCAGGCAGACCTTGAGCGTCGGGGGTGGCGGTTCGCCTCGCGTCCCGCTGATGCGCACCCGATCGGGCCCGTCCTCGGTCAGCGTGATCGTGTCGAAGCGGGTCGTAACATCAGGCCCCGCATAGCGCGGCCCGCCGATCTCATAGACGAGCTGCGCCGTCACCGTGCCGACTGTCACTGCCCCGCCCGTGCCCGGGTGCTTCGTGATCACACTCGAACCGTCAGCGAAGACCTCAGCGATCGGAAACCCCGGAGCTCCGAGACCGCGCCCCGGCGCTGAAGCTAGCTCGGTGAAGAACGCGTAGTTCCCGCCAGTCGCCTGAGCGCCGCACTCGATCACGTGCCCCGCGACCGTCGCACCCGCCAGCGCGTCGTAGTCATCCCGCGACCAGCCGAAATGCGCCGCGGACGGGCCGACCACGAGCGAAGCGTCCGTCACCCGCCCCGTCACGACCACGTCCGCGCCCCCCACAAGACATTCCCGGATCCCCCACGCGCCGAGATAGGCGTTCGCGGTCAGCGATCCGGAGAACCCGAACTCGGCCGACCGTGCCAGCAGGTCGTCGCCCTCCACGTGGGCAACCGCCACATCGAGGCCGAGCTTGTCCGCAAGCCCGCGCACCGCCTCGGCGAGCCCGGCCGGATTCAGCCCGCCCGCGTTCGCGACGATCTTGACGCCGAGGTCCTTGGCGAGGCCCAGGTTCTCCTCAAGCTGGCGCAGGAACGTGCGCGCGTAGCCGCGCGAGGGATCCTTGAGCCGGTCGCGGCCGAGGATCAGCATGGTCAACTCGGCCAGGTAATCCCCGGTCAGCACGTCGATCGGCCCGCCGGTCAGCATCTCGTGCATCGCGGAGAGCCGGTCCCCGTAGAAGCCGGACGCATTGGCGATCCGCAGCGGTCCGTCCACCCAGCGCTCCCCGGTCGTGTGCCGTGCCCTTCACCGCGAGCGTGGCACGGCCGGAGCGACAAAACAAGCGCGCGTGCTTGTTTTTTGCGCCGCCATTGCTAGGAGATCCAGGCGTGCGACTCACTTAATCCCAGCTCGCTGGCTTGTTTACCACCCCCGCACGGGTAGCACGAAGATCGCGGGCAGCGCGGGGGACGGGTCGCGCCAGGAGTGAACGCGACGGAAGAGGATGTGCGCTACGGAACGGCGGGGGTGCAGCGCTCCTGCACGATGCGCGCGACCTCGTCGAAGACGTCGCTGCGCAAGGCACGCGATGCGGCCTCGACGCAACGCTTCAGGTCCAAACGGCGCACGCGCGCGCGTACTTCGTCGAGCGCGGCCGGCGCGACAGACAGCACATCGCAGCCAAGGCCAATCAGCAGCGGGATAACCAGGGGGTGGGCGGCCGCGTCGCCACAGACAGAAACCTGACGGCCGTAGCGGTGCGCGGCCTCGACCGTGGCGGCGATGGCGCGCAGGACCGAGGGGTGCGCGGCCAATTGCGGGGTCAAGGTGGGATCGCGCCGATCCAGCTGGAGGATCTGGCTCGTCAGATCGTTGCTGCCGATGGAGAAGAACGCTGATTCACGGGCCAGCGCGTCCGCGGCGGCCACCGCCTCGCGCAGTTCGATCATTGCGCCGATCGGCGGCGCCGGGACGCCGAGCTGCGCGGCGCACTTCTCGAGAATGTCTTTGCAGGCCCGTAGTTCGGCGACCGAAGCCACCATCGGGATCATGATGCGCAGATCGGTGCCCGCACCGGCGGTCAGGATCGCGCGGAACTGCTCGGCGAACGCGGCCGGCTGCGCGAGCATCAACGGCAGGCCGCGGCCGAGCTTCGCACCCTCGCGCCCGGCGCTGAGGAAGGGAGGCAGTTTGTCGTCGGCGAAGTCCAGGGTGCGCACGGTGACCGGCTGACCGGCCAGCTTGCGCAGAATCGGAGCGAGAACCGCAGTGTGCTGCGATTCGGTGGGCCAAGTGCGGGCATCGAGGAACGGCAGTTCGGTGCGCAGCAGACCGACTCCGGCAGCGTTGTGCGCGACCGCCGTCTTCGCCTCCACCACCGTCGCGACGTTCGCGCGCAGGCTGACTGCATGACCGTCGAGGGTGCGACACGGCAGATCGCGTTCAGCTGCCAGCGCCTCGCGCCGCCGTCTCGCAGCGTTCATCGCGGTGATCGCTTCCGCGCGCTCGTGCCGCGCCGGATTGACCGTGGCGGTCGACCGTCCCGTGTCCACCAGAACCTCAGTGCCCTCGGCTTCTCGTAGCAGCGCGGGATCGACGCCGAGCAGCAGCGGAATACCCAGCGAGCGAGCGATGATCGAAGCGTGCCCGTTGGGTCCGCCGAGGACCGAGAGGGCCGCGACCACGAGGTCGCCGCGTTCAAGCAAGTCGGCCGCGCCGACCTCGTGCGCGCACAGCACCAGCGGTCCGTCCGGGGTCGCCGCGGATGCGCCGGACAGCTGCGCCAGAACCCTGCGACCGACTTGCCGCACGTCCGCGGCGCGCTCGGCGAGCACCGGATCGCTCAGCGCCGCGAGTGCGTCAGCGTATTCATACGTCGCTTGGGCGACGGCATGCGCGGCGTGAGCCTCCTCGTCCCGGATGCGCCGCACGGCGCCCTCGCGCAGATCGTGGTCCTGGGCGATGTAGCCGTTGGCCTCGACGATGTCGGCGAGGTCCGTCTGGCCGCTGCCGCGCAGCGTCTCGGCCAGTTCGAACAGCTGCTCGGCGACGGCGTCGAAAGCGGCGAGCACCTGCTGCACCGAGTCGCCGGACGCGGGTGTCGGCGCGTCGCGCTGCACGGTCGGCAGGTCGATGTGGTGCGCCCAGCCCAGGGCTATGCCGGTCGAGGCGGCCTGGCCGGGGTAGCTGCGCCGGCCGGTCACGCGACGACCTGCGCGAGGGCGCGGACGATCAGCGCCGTCGAGGTCGCACCAGGGTCCTGATGCCCGATGCTGCGCGCGCCGAGGTAGGAGGCGCGTCCCTTGCGGGCCTGGAGCGGCACGGTGTCCCGCATTCCCTGCTCGGCGGCGTCCGCGGCGCTCGCCGCCGCCACGCTCAGGTCCGCGCCGGCGCCGGCCTGCTCGCCGAAGGCCGTCAGCGCCGGTACCAGGGCGTCGACCATGGTCTTGTCGCCGGGTACCGCCGCGCCGAGCTTCTGTACGCCCTCCAGACCGGCCGTCAACGCCGCCAGCAACTGGTGCGCGTCGACGGACGGCAAGGCGAGCTGCTTACCCATGGCGCGGAACAACGTGCCGTACAGCGGCCCCGCCGCTCCGCCGACCACGGAGATCAGCGTCGATCCGGTCTTGACCAGCACGTCGCCGACCGTCGCGGCCTGGTATCCGTCGAGCGCGGAAAGCGCGGCGGCGAATCCGCGCTGCATGTTCACCCCGTGGTCGGCGTCGCCGATGGCCGAGTCCAGCTGGGTCAGATGGTCCTTGTGCTCGTTCATCGACGCGGCGATGGCCTGCACCCAGGATCGGGCGAGCGCGATGTCCACCGGTGGATCTCCTTCTGCGCGGTCAGACTGTGCGGAGCGGGCGGGCGGACCCGGAGCGCATGCGGCGCCCGGGTCCGCCTGGAGGTTTCTCGAATATATGGAGGCGTTATGTACGCCGCCGAAGACTCACTCACACGCCCCAGCGCAGGGCTGGGGTGTTCACGGGCGCGTCCCACAAGGCGAGCATCTGCTCGTCCGCCTTGCACACGGTTAGCGACACGCCAGCCATGTCCAGACTGGTGACGTAGTTGCCGACCAGACTGCGGGCGATGCGGATGCCCTGCGCCGCGAGGATCGCGGCCACCTCGGCGAACACGACGTACAACTCGATCAGCGGAGTGCCGCCGAGCCCGTTCGCCAGCACGATGACCTCGTCGCCCGCGGTGAGGTCATGGTCGGCCAGGATGGCGTCCAGGGCAATGCCGACGATCTCGGCGGCGGGGCGCAGCTTCTCGCGGCTGCGTCCGGGCTCGCCGTGGATGCCGACGCCCACCTCCATCTCGTCCTCGCCCAGGTCGAATCCGGGCTTCCCGGACGCCGGCGTGGTGCAGGCGGTGAGCGCGACCGCGAAGCTGCGCGAGGCCTTGTTCACCCGGGTGCCCAGCTCGGCGACCGCGGCCAGGTCTCCCCCGGCCTCGGCCAGCGCCCCCGCGATCTTCTCCACCAGGACCGTGGCGCCGGTGCCGCGCCGGCCGGCGGTCCAGGTCGAGTCCTTGACCGCCACGTCGTCGTCGACCAGCACGGTGGCCACGCTGATCCCGTCGTCGGCGGCCAGGTCGGCGGCCATCTCGAAGTTCATCACGTCGCCGGTGTAGTTCTTCACGATGAACACCACCCCGGCTCCACGGTCGACCGCGCGGGCGGCGGCGAGCATCTGGTCCGGCACCGGGGAGGTGAACACCTCACCCGGGCAGGCCGCGCTCAGCATCCCGTGGCCGACGAAGCCGCCGTGCAGCGGTTCGTGTCCGGAGCCGCCGCCGGAGACCAGCGCGACTTTTCCGGAAGCCGCCGCGCCCGCCCGGGTGATGATCCTCGCTTCCTTGTCGACCGCGAGATCCGGGTGCGCGGCGGCGATCCCGGCGAGCGCGTCGGCCAGTACTGATTCGGGCGCGTTGATCAGCTTCTTCATGCCGAGACTCCTTCGGCCGGTACGGACTGGGTAGCGGCCACGCGGCGCACGGCGGCGCGCCGGGCGTTGAGCGCGACGTAGGTGAGGCCGGCCACGACCGCGCCGATGACCTCGGCGGCCAGATAGACAGGCAGCTGATTCCAGTGCACGGTGCCGTTGAACAGCTGGCCGACGAGCATCGGGCCGAGGGCGCGAGCCGGGTTGATCGACGCGCTGGTGGCCGGGCCGACCGGGATGATGATCGCGAAGACCGCCAGGCCGACCGCGACACCGCCGAATCCGCCCGGAGCGCGCCCGTCGAACGCGCCGAACACCACGAACGCGAGGATGAAGGTGCCGACCGCCTCGGCGAAGAACGCCCGGCCCGCACCGACCGACGGACCGTAGGAGGCGATACCCAGGCCGACGTCAACTGCCTTATGGCCGAGCACTCCGACGATGGCCAGGGCGCCGAGCGTGGCCCCGGCGACCTGCGCCGCGACGTAGCCAGGTACGTCGCGCCATGGCACCTTGCCCGTGGCGGCCAGCGCGATGGTGATAGCGGGGTTGATGTGGCAGCCGGAGATGTGCCCGATCGCGTAGATCATCGCGACGACGACCATCGCGAACGCGAACGAGATCATGCCCAGCTCGGCCATCGTGAACGGCGCGTTGCCGCCGATGATGAGTGTCGCGGGCACGGAGCCGACGCCGATGAACACCAGCATCGCCGTGCCGAGCAGCTCCGCCAGGAGCTTTTGGGGAAACGTGTTCTCTGGCATGACGCGCCCGCGGCCCGCAGGCCTGTGGGCGTCCACCTCCTTCGCTTCATTGCGAAAGCAGACGACTAGGGGAAGAGCCGCTTCGGCAGTGACCGGTGGATTGCGAGGTCGGCACTCGAGAGCGGCGCATCTGAACGAGATTTCGTTCGGTATCGATGAACGATGTTCGGAAACTAGCTCCAGCGGCGGCAGCCGTCAAGACCGGGCTTCATCGACGTGCCAAGTCGTGATCTGCGCGCGCAGCCGCGCACCTCAGCACCGAACGACCCCGGCTTCGACCAGCCAGCCCCGCAGTCCCCCACCGCAGCCCTGACAGCCCTACAACCTCACGCCCCGCATCGCCCCGCGCCCCGCCCCCAGTTCGCGCGAGAGGTGCCTGGCCACCTCCCGAACCGCGACGACATGCTCCTGACGTGCGGAATCCTCGAAGAGCCGCTCAATCGGGCCGACGATGCCGATCGCTCCGGCGACCCCGCCGGAGCGATCAAACACCGGGGCGGCGATGCCGGCGTCCCCGAGCGCGGACTCCTGGTCCTCCAGCGCATAGCCGGACTTGACGACCGCGTCGAGTTGCTCGGCCACGGCCTGCGGATCCGTGATACTCCACCCGGTCAGTGCCGGGAGTTCAGCGGCGAGCAGCGCCTTTCGCTGCTCGGGCGGCAGGAACGCCACGATCGCCTTGCCCAGAGCGCAGGTGCTCCACGGGATGCTGGCCCCGACCTCGAGGATTTGCACCGCGCCCTCGGGCCGGAACGCGTGATGCACGACGAACACGTGGTCGCCGGTGAGCACGGCGACCCACACTGCCTCACCGGTGCGGTTGGCCAGCGAATCCGCCCAGGTCAGCGAGCGAGCACGCAACTCCTGCGTGTCCAGGTAGGCGTTGCCCAGCATCAACAGGCCCGGGCCGAGCTGGTACTTGCCCGTCTCGGCGTCCTGAACGATCAGCCCCTCGCCCTCCAGCGTGCGCAGCAGCGCGTGCACGGTCGGCTTGGCCACGCCGACCCGCTCGGCCAGCTCGGTGACGCCCAGGCGGGGGCCCCCGGCTGCAAGCTCCCGGAGGATCTGCACCGCGCGCTGTACCGACTGCACCATCGACCGACACCACTTTCAGTATTGCTGAACAGCGTTCCCGGATTTAGTATCACCGTTCATGGACCAACCAGTCGGCATCGTACTCGTATCCCACAGCGCCCAACTCGCGGCGGGCCTGCGCGAACTGCTCGCCCAGATCGGCTCCGACACGGTACCCGTCGCCGCCGCGGGCGGCGCTCCCGGCGGCGGCATCGGCACCAGCTACGACCTGATCCACGCGGCGATCACCGAGGTGGACCACGGTGCGGGCGTGCTCGTACTGCCCGATCTCGGCAGCTCCGTGCTCACCACGCGCACCGTGCTCGACGACCATCCGCGTCCTGACGTGGTCATGGTCGACGCCCCCTTCGTCGAAGGCGCCGTGGCCGCCGCCGTGACCGCTGCCATGGGAGCCGACCTCGACGCCGTCGCGCACGCAGCCAAGGAGGCCCGTGATGTCGCCAAGCTCTGAGACGACCACCACCCCGACCGACACCGAGGCAGTACGAACGGCGGATCAAGGTACGCATTCCCCCGCGGAGTTCGAGCTTGCCGTGACGCTTCCCGCCAATCTCCACGCCCGCCCGGCAGGAAAGCTCGCCCAGACCGCCGCGCGTTTCTCCAGCAGCATCCGGCTCGACTACGCCGGAAAGTCGGTCAACCCCACCGGAGTGCTGGCCGTCATGAGCCTCGGCGCCACCGCCGGGACGACCGTCACCCTGCGAGCACAGGGCGAGGACGCCGAACAGGCCGTGCAAGCCCTCGCCGCCGTTCTCGCCAGCGCCGAATAGCAGCGGGTCCAGACACAGACGCTAATCCCCCCGGCCGGAGACGACGTCCAGCATCGCGGCACTCGCGCCGAATCGGGCGTGCAGCACTGACCGACTTCACGCCGCAGCTGCTCGACGCGGCCTCTCCGCAGGTCAAGGCATCGGCGAGCTAAAGGCTGGCGACGACCTCGCGCGTCTCAACGCTGACGACCGTGACGCCGGGCATCGGGTTGCTGCCCTGCTGAACCATCTGCGCGGCGTTACGTGCCTGCTCCTCGGTCTCGAAGACCACAATGGACGTGCCCTCGTTGTCCCCCCGCGGCTCCAGCCAGTAGCCGGCCACCAGGCCAGGCGCCTGCTTGACCCGAGGAACCACCTGCTCGCGCAGGTCTTTGAGCGCTTCGTTGAGGTCGACGTCGATGCGGACGGTTACGAGGTTGGCGTACATGGCTCCAGGTCCATTCCAGGTAGATACCCCCAAGCCTGGCTGTGCCCCGGGCGTCCGGCAGCCGAGGTGAACCATTCGAGCGACACCAATCAGCCGGCACGGCGGCCGATGATGCAGCGCATTGCGCTCGCGCGGCTCAGTCGCCGGCAGACGGGAGCGGATCGGAACTGGAACGGCGTAGTTCCTCGTTGAGGCGGAGTGCTTCTTCGAGTTGGTCTTCCAGGATGATGATGCGGCAGGCGGCCTCCAGGGCGGTGCCCTGGTCGACCAGCTGGCGGGCGCGGGCGGCCAGGCGCAGCTGGT
>NZ_DASRBQ010000138.1:0-17526 GCF_035653575.1 Actinocrinis sp. | reverse complement strand
GCAGGAATTGGCCGCGCTGCCGGCACACGCGCCGGGCGCGGCGACGGCCCCCGCGTCGATGACTCCGGGGCCGATGACCCCGGTCCTATAACCCCAGCCTCAATGACTCCAGTCTCAATGGCCCCGGCCTCAATGTCACCGACCGGCCGCTGACCGCCGGCGCGGCAGCGGTCAGGCCACCGGCTGCCCGGTGATGGCGCGGGAGATGACCAGGCGCTGGATCTCGCTGGTGCCTTCGAAGATCGTGTAGATCTTGCTGTCCCGGTACCAGCGCTCGACCGGGTGTTCCCGGCTGTAGCCGGCGCCGCCGAGGATCTGCACCGCCTTCTCGGTCACCGCGACCGCGACCTCGCCCGCCTTCAACTTCGACATCGAGCCCTCCCCGGCCGTGAACGGCTGCCCGCTGCGCCCCATCCAGGCCGCGCGCCAGATCAGCAGCCGCGCGCAGTCGATCTCGGTGCGCATGTCCGCGAGCGCGAACGCGATCGCCTGGTTCTGCGCGATCGGCCGGCCGAACTGACGGCGCCCGTTGGCGTATTCGAGGGCGTACTCGTACGCGGCACGCGCGATGCCGAGGGCCTGCGCGCCCACGGTCGGGCGGCTCAGCTCGAAGGTGGCCATCGCCGCCTGGCTGTTGGAACGGGCGCCTTCCCGGGCGCGGGCCAGGCGCGCGTCAAGCTTTTCCTTGCCGCCGAGGACGAACTCGGCCGGCACCCGCACCTCGTCGAGGAACACGTCGGCGGTGTGCGAGGCGCGCAACCCCAGCTTCTTGATCTTGCGCGGGGAATGCAGGGTGCTGTCTTTGGCCTCCGGCGGGACGATGAACGCCGCCTGCCCGCGCGCGCCCAGCTCGGGTTCGACCGAGGCGACCACCACGTGCACGTTCGCGATCCCACCGTTGGTGATCCAGGCCTTCTGGCCGCTGAGCACCCATTCCCCTGCGGCTTCGTCGAAGCGGGCGCGGGTACGCATCGAGGCCACGTCCGAGCCGGCCTCCGGCTCCGAGACGCAGAACGCGCCGAGCTTGGGCTCCTGCTGGTCGCCGAAGCACTGCGGGATCCACTCGATGATCTGCTCCTGGGTGCCGGTGGCGAAGATCGCGGCCACCGCCAGCGTGGTGCCCAGGATCGACATCCCGATCCCCGCGTCGCCCCAGAACAGCTCCTCGTTCAGCAGCGGGATCGACAGGCCGGTGGGGTCCTCGTAGAGATTGGCGAGGGATTCGAACCCGTACAAGCCGATCTTCGCCGCCTCCTGGATGATCGGCCAGGGCGTCTCCTCGCGCTCGTCCCACTCGGCCGCCGCCGGACGCATCACCTCCGCGGCGAATCCATGCGCCCAGTCGCGCACCTCGGTCTGCTCGTCGCTCAGGCCCAGGTCGAAGGTCATGACGCTCCTCGAACGAAGTTATTTAACGGTCGAGTAAGTTTACGGCCAGGTAAGGTAAGCTCACAAGGTGGCCCCTTCGACCGAGCGCAGGCGCCTCCCCCGCGAGGTGCGCGAGCAGCAGATGCTCGACGCCGCGGTCGAGGTCTTCTCAGAGTACGGATTCCACGCGGCCTCCATGGAGGAGATCGCGGAGCGGGCACGGGTGTCCAAGCCCCTGCTCTATCTTTATCTGGGCTCGAAGGAGGAGACCTTCCGGGCCTGCGTGGCGCGGGAGACCGACCGGCTCGTGGACGCGCTCGGCGCGGCGACCAGGGCCCCGGCTGCCGACGAGGCCGAGCGGCTGTGGCGCGGGCTGACCGCGTTCTTCACCTTCGTCGCCGAGCGCCGGGCCAGCTGGTCGGTGCTCTATCAGCAGGCGCGCTCGCACAACGACTCGGTCGCCGAGCAACTGGCCCAGGTGCGCGGGGAGATCGTCGCCACCGTGGCGGACCTGGTCCTGCAGGCGATGCGGGCCCGTGCGCCTGAGCGCGGCGCGCCCGCGTACTCCACGATGCGCCGGGAGGCCACCGCCGTGGCCCGCGCGCTGGTCGGCGCCGCGGACGCGATGGCCGACTGGGCGGTGACCAACCCGAGCGAGGCGCCGCAGACCACGGCGCGGCGGTTGATGAACCTGATGTGGCTGGGCATGGAGCGCACCGCCCGCGGCGAGCGGTTCACCGCGCCCGCCACCGAGGCGGCGGGCGCGGCGGCACGGGGTTAGCCGGCGTTGCGTGAGGCCACGCGAGTCCGGCTTATTTAACGACTAAGTAAGTAAGCCAGGCCGGGGCGGGCGGCAGCTGGGTCACGACGACGGCTGGTACCCGGTCACGCGACGAGCCTCTGCAGATAAGCCGCCAGCGTCACCGCGGCGCCGGCCGAGATGAGACCCCGGTTCAGATCCTGCGCCAGGCGCCCGTCGAAGCCCGCGATCTTGGCCTTGATCATCAGCAGCAGCCCTTGGCCTCCGTTCTGCAGGTACGAGTCGACGCCGTTCTCCAGATCCAGCACCAGGTTCTCCAGATCGCCGGCCGCGTTGGCGTCCACGACGTCCCGGCCCTGCGCCGCCATCTGCTGAATCATCGCGCGCAGGTGTTCCAGATAGCCGATCGGATCGTTGATCAGCCCGTTGCTGGTTCCGGCGGGCGTGCCGCTGGGCGCCGGAGCCGGGGACGTCGCCGGGGCCGAAGAGGGCACGGTCGCGGGTCCGGAGGTGGGCGTCGAGCCAGGGCCGGTGCTGGGGCCGGTCCCGGATGGCGCACCGCCGGAGGCCGCTGTCGAAGCGCTGGCCAGCGCTCCCGCGCCCGGGCCAGCCGTCGCAACCGGGGATTGCGCGGAAGCCGACGACGAGTTGCGCACCGCGGCGCTGGTCGTGAACTCCAGCACGGAAACGCGCGTGGGCACAGGTCGCGACGGCAACCTCCCGTCGCCGGCTCCCAGGGCGAAAGTCAAGCTGCCGACCAGCGCGACGGCCGTAGCCGACGCGGCGAACTCGACTCGTCGCAGCACGCTTAATTCGCGATGGCGGCCCGGGCCGGGGAGCGGGGCTGGCAGTGCGGGATTCGCGTTCGGCACCCGCCGCTCGTGAGCGCGACCACGTACCGGCGGGCCGGCGTGCGGGATGGGCGGCCGCGGACCTGACCCGATTGCCCCCAGCCGATCGGCTAGTTGCGCCGCGGTGGGCCGCAGCCGGGGCCGCTTCTCAAGGCATTGCGTCAGGAGCGCCCAAATCATCTCGGGTATCTCGCGCGGACGCGGTGGCAGCGAGTCCGGGCGCGGCTGAACGGTTTGGTCCACGGCCGTGTGCCTGGCGAACTGGTACCCGGTCAGCGCCTCGTATAAGACGACGCCGACCGCGTAGACATCGCCCGCGGCGGTGGTCGGCATTCCGGGAATCCATTCCGGCGGCCGATACCGGACCCGTGCGGCCGCCGTGGCCGGATGCGGCGCGAAGTGTCGCTCGTGCGCGGCCCAGCTCTCCAGTTCCGTCAGGCCGAAGTCGGTCAGCCGCACGGCCAGCGTGCCGTCGCTACCGGGTTCGAGCAGCAGATTCGACGGCTTGACCCGTCCGTGGGCCAAGCCGGCTTCGTGCGCGGCGGCCAATGCTTCGCAGAGTTGCGCGACGAGCCGCACCGCCTCCGCGGCCGGTAGCGCCCCCGTGCTCGCCAGCCTGGCCTCGAGGCTCTCGCCGGGGATCAGGCGGGTGATCAGCGCCCACCGGCCTTCGTCGGCCACGATGTCGTCGACCTCGACGAGCCCGGGATGGGCCAGGTTGGCGACCGTGCCCAAGGTGCGGATCACCTGGCCCCAGCGGGCCGCGGCGGTAAGGCCGCTGGCGACGGCCGCATCGCGTCGCACGAATCTGGCGACGCAATCGGCCCCGGTCGCCAAATCCCAGCCGCGCCACACCGAGCCGTCAGCTCCGCCGCCGAGTCGCTCGAGCAGCTCGTATCGCGCGCCGATCCATTGCGGATCAGACATGCACCACTCCTCCGGAGGGCCCTGGTCAGGTCGGGAGATTCCACTGCTGTCCGGCCGCGCCGCACAGCTCCATCGACACAGCAGCCTGCTGATGCTTCTTTCCGCCGACTTCAGTGACGCACAGGCCCGACCCGGGGTTGTACAGCCAACCACCGCTTTGTGGGACGAAGACCTGCTCAGGTCCTGCGTCGCAGGTGTTCAGCACGACAGTGGGCGCGGCGCTGTTCGCGTCGTCGAGTATTGCCATGCACAGTCCCGAGGTCTGCAATGTGTCGCCGTCGGGTTCGAAGGTCCACGTCGGTGCCGTGGCACTGTCGCAGACGGCCACGTCGATCCGGCCGACGTTCGCGCCATGCGCGGTCACCACCGCGCACAGCGCGCCGCCTCCGGCGTTGCCGCTGAGGACCGGCCCGATCAGCGGCGCGGCGTCCGTCGACATGGAGATCACCGGCGTAGGCATGAGGTTGGCCGACCATGCGGTCGACGGGCTCGCCGTCGCGCCTGCGGCAGGACTCTGACTTGTCGCAGGCCGGCCCGTGGACGCCGAGGGGCGCGCCCCCGCGGCCCCGGCCGCGCCGGAAGGTGTTGCCGGGAGCAGGACCGTCGCGCCGGGAAGAGACGCGCGATGCGCGCCGCCCGCGGAGCCGTTTTCGGTGCCGAGTACGCCGCTCGTGCGCGGTCGCGCTGCGCCGTCGACATGCGGCAGCACGAACGGGATCACCGCGAGTGCCAGCAGAACGCCGGCGCCGAGCATCAGCACTCTGGGTTGCGGCGGCCAGGCGGCCCACGCCGCGCGGGTCGGTTCGGTAGGTGAATCGGTAGCGACTTCAGGCGGCTCGGCGGACACCACTCGCGGCCCGGGTGTCTCAGGTAATACAGGTATCCCAGGCATCGCAGGTATCTCAGCCACCGCAGATATCTCAGGCATCGCAGTGCTCGCGGGTCGAGTGCGGCGGGTCAGCACTCCCCCGTCGAGCTGCGCGCCGCGGAAGCCGTCGCGTTCCCGCAGATATGCCAGCACTGCCTGCGTTCCCTGCACCGCCACCTCGGCCGGCGGATGCACTAGGTCGGCTGCATCCCCCAGTTGTATCGACTCCAGGTCGAGTCGGCCGAGCCAGCGGGGGATCTCAGCGAACTGGTTCTCGGATAAGTCGAGGTGCTTCAACCGGCGCAGCGCCGTGAGCGACGGCGGCAGCCCGGCCAGCCGGTTGCCCCGCAGCACGAGTCGCTCCAAAGCGGCGAGCCGCGAGATCCGCTCGGGCAGTTGTTCGAGTCGGTTGCCGGAGAGGTCCAGCTCCCTCAGCCCGCTCAGCTCCAGCGCCGCGGGAGGAAGGGCGCTGAGGCCGAGCCCGGCGAGCGAGAGCCGGCCGCTGCGCGCGGCTGCCTCACGCTCTATGCGCGCCTGCGCCTCGCGCTCCGTGTCGGGCCGCATCTCGTTCTCGTCGTCGTCAAACGCACCGCGCCTGGTGCCGCCGCGACCGACGTCAACCATGATCACCGCCTTTCCGGGATGCGTCCGCCTAGCGACGCAGGACTCTGGTCCGGCGGCCCTCCGGGCCGGTCCTTGCGTCGCCCACGCTGGGTGGCGTGCGGCCTGACATGGCACAACGAGGCTCAAGCGGCCTGGTCAGAGGCGTACGCTGTATTTGCCTGAGCGGTAAGGTACTACGAAGCCTGGCATGCTGCACAGACCTGAATCGAAGTCAGGTTCGATTGGGCCACCCGACCTGCGTCCGAACCCTGAGATGCGGCAGGGTCCGGACGCGGCCGGTCTGGGACCGCCGACTGGGTCAGCTCAGCGGGCCAGTGAACGGGTTGACGATCTCGCAGGGCACCGGCTGTGGATGCGCCGGGTCCAGCGCGTTCAGCATGTCGGCCAGCGCGATCGGGTCGTAGGCGATCTCGGTGTGGTCGGTGTTGTCGAGCGCACACTGGTTCTGCACCAGGATGTTCGTGACGTTCGGCGCGGCGGGCAGATAGGCCGAGGTGTACGGCGTGACCACCTCGTCCTTACTGGTCGTGATCACGGTGTACTGCACTCCCGGCACCGTCTCGCCGCCGGCGTTGAGCGCGGTGAGGAAGGACGAGCCGGCCTCCTGTTCGACACAGGCTTCACAGGGCCCGCTGAGGAATTGGTTCACGGGCACGAGCACGCCGAACAACGTGCCGAGTGTGGTCAGCTCGTCGAGCGTGGTGCCGTTGTTGCTCGGAGAGAGTCCCACCAGCTTGTCGACCTTGGCCGCGCCGCCGAGGTTCTTGATGTAGTAGCGCGGCATCATCCCCCCTTGGGAGTGGCCGACCAGATCGACCTTCGTCGCGCCGGTGATGTTGAGCACCGAGGTGACGAAGGAGGCCAGTTCGGCGGCGCTGTCCTCGATCGGTCCTGTGGACTGGACCGGTGCGTCCGGCGAGGTTCCGCCGTAGTTGAACGTGAAGACGCAATATCCGTTGTTCGCGAGCAGCGGCGCGGCGCCTTGCCAGTTGACGTTCATGTTCTCGAGCGTGCCGTTGACCAGCACCACCGGGTACGGATGCGCGGCGCTCGGCCGGCAGCTGCCGTCGTTGGCGCCGGGCGGCGGCGTCGTCGGGGCGAGGAAGCCCTGGACGAGCGCCGCGGCGGCGTTGTGCGGGACGGGAAGGGCGGTGGCGGCGGAGGCGGACTGGGCGCCGGTGAGGGTAAGACAGGCCGCTGACGCCACGGAGGCGCCGAGGGCGGCCATGCGGAACCGACTTCTTGGCATGATGGGCAGTACCGTTCTCTTGTCGAAGTTTTCCGGTCCGCGCGCGGAATATTCGAGGTCACAAACCCCTTGCTCACGGACGAATTCAGCGGAAGACCGGTGTTCGCCGTGACGGTCGGTGACGATATGAAGGCCCCTGAGAAGCGTCAATCGATCGGTGCGACGCTCGCCGGAACATCTCGTGAGGCTGCCAGCCCGGAGGAATTGCGCCGCGAAGTTTGTATAACGCGGGTGAGCGTTTTTCGGGCTCACCCGGTCTTCGCTCGGAGTTAGGGGCTACTGACGTCCTGGTAAGCCTCTCCTCGGCCCAGGTTCGCACTGAACCAGCTGTTCGCAGCGCAGTCGGCGCCGGATCAGATGACTGCGTTTCGCGCTAGTTGACGAGTCAGTAACATCGCAGCATACTTCCGTGAGAAGTGAGCGACCCAACCGACGGGACCGTGGGCGTGACCAGACCTTGGGCTACGCTGCCCCGCGCTTTCGCGGCCGAAGTGCGGAAAGAACGCGGCAGCATCTCCACGGAGATCCTGCACCAGATCCGCCGGGAGATACCCGAATACAACAAGCCGCTGTCCGGCAAGTTCGGAATCGGGCTTCAGCTCGGCGTGGAGACCGCGCTGCTCGAATTTCCCGAGTTGGTGGAGAGCGCCGGTGAACCGAGCCCCGAACGGCTGCGCGTCTACCGCGCGCTCGGGCGCGGGGAGCTGGCAGAGGGGCGCAGCTTGGATGCGCTTCAGGCCGCGTACCGCCTCGGCGGCCGGGTGGCCTGGCGGCGTTACGCGCGGGTCGGCCGTCGCGCGGGCATGCGCTCGGACGAGATGGTCACGCTCGCCGAGGCCATCTTCGCCCACATCGACGTGATGGCCTCGGCCGCGGCCATCGGCTATGCCGAGGCCAAGACGAGCCGGGACAGTCATGACGGCGCGTCGAGCCGCCGCCGGATGCTGCGAGACCTGCTGGTGGCCGGGGCGCCTGCGGAGCAGCTCGAGCAGCTGGCCGCGGCCGCTCGGTGGCCGCTGCCCGACCGGGTCTCGTGCGTGGCGCTCGGCCCGGCGCCCCCGTCCACGGCCGCCGCGGCCCAGCTCGGCAGGCTGCCGGAGACCGTCCTGCACGACCTGGATTGCCAGGACCCGTATTTGGTGCTGCGCGATCCCGCGCAGGACCTGCGCGACCCGCTCCTGCTCGGCCTGCTGCGGGATCGCAGCGCCGTCATCGGCCCGGCGGTGACGCCGGCCATGGCGCCGGACTCGCTGCGCTGGGCGCGGCGGGTGCGGGACCGCCTGCCGGCGCAGGCCCTCGCCAAGGGTCCGGTCAGGTGCGACCACGCGCTGCCGTCCCTGCTGCTGATCGGTGACGAGCCGCTGCTCAAGCTGCTGGCGGACCGGCAGCTCGCGGCGCTGGCCGGCCTGACGGTCAAGCAGCGCCGGCGGATGGAGACCACGCTGCTCGCGTGGCTGGATACGAACGGGGGCAGCGCCCCGCAGATCGCGGCGCGGCTCGGCATCCATCCGCAGACCGCCCGGCAGCGGCTGCACCGCCTGCACGAGTTGTTCGGCCCGGTGTTCGCGGATCCCGAAGCGCGCTTCGAATTGGAGCTGGCGCTGCGTGGCAGGCAGGCCATCGCCGCACTCAGCCGGCCGCGATAGACCGCGGATTCGCCTCGGCCGAGTGCAGCAGGGCTCTGCCGCGCAAGGCGAGTTCGAGCTCGTAGCGCGAATCCGGGTCCTGCAACGCGTCGCCGAACAGCTCTTCCAGGTGACGCAGCCGGTAGCGGACCGTCTGCGCGTGCACGCCAAGCCGCCGCGCGACTTCCGGGGCGCTGCCTCGGCATTCCAGCCAGGACAGCAACGTCTCGGCTAACCGGTCACGCCGCTGCGCCGACACCGCGTCGAGTGGAGCCAGTCGCCTTTCGACCAGGACTCGCATCAGCGGCTCGTCCGCGGAGAGGAGGAGCGCGGACAGATGATCGGTGCAGTGCAGCAGCGCGGGCTTCGCCGAGTTCGGCGCACTCATCGGCTTCGGCATCGCGACAGCGCCGCGATCGGCGAGGTCGAGCAGACGCCGGGCCCACCGCAGCGAGCGGCCGGCGCTCTCGAGAATGACCGGCGGTCCGACAGCCGCGCTCCAGTCGGGCAACTCGCGCGCGAGTGCGAGCAGGGCGCGCGGTCCCGTCTCCGGGACGATCAAGTACGGATCATCTGCGTCCCCTGACACGAGCGCGTCGAATCCGGCTGACAGGAGCGGTGCGGTCGTAACGGTCGCCACCTCGCTGCTGCCGGCTCGCCGCAGCGCGACGACGCGCACCGTGGCGGGCAGCGGCCAGCGCGCGGCGCGGGCGAGTTCAATGACCGAGGCGCGGCTGGGACCTGGCACTGAGGCCAGCTGTTCGACCAGGCGCCTGCGTCGGCGCAGGATTTCACGATCCGTCCGGGCCCGGGCCTCGGCGTGCGCGGCGCGCACCTGACCGGCCAGCTCCTCGCCGTATACGAATACGGCCTCTGCGACGCGGTACATCCGCTGCGCCGGGATGCCTTCTTCGGTTCCGATCTGCGCCAGGCACTGCCACGTCATGCGCGCGCCGATCCGGAGCGCCGCCTGCACGGCGTCGAGGGCCGCGGCGTGCCGCAAGTTCGCGCCGGCGACGATCCGCAAGACGGGCTTCGCCTCGGTGCGATCGAGCGCATCCGGCGCCGCCGCGCCTTCCGCGAGCCGGTCGGCGAACTCGGCGAGTGCCCGTTCCACGCCGAGCCGGATATCCAGCCCGAAGGATGACCGCTCCGGGCCGCCGAATTCCGGCACCGCGCACCGGATCTCACGTGTCACGGCCTGCGCCAGGCTCGGCAGCCGAGCCCGCAGCGGCTCGGCCAGCTCAGACGGCAACGCTCGCCAAAGGTCCACCGCTTCGGGCGCGGCGGCCGCCGACTTTCCTCCACCCACACGCCATCAGTACCCGAAGTCGGCCGGGCGTGCCCGCGCTGACCCGAGCGAGCGCGAAAACACGTACCCGGATGAGCGTTTTTCGCAGGCGAGGCGGATTTCGACGCTACTGCGTGCGACATGTCTCATCCTCGTGCTGGGCCTTCTAAGCCACGGTGCGAGCGCCTGCCGTGCGTGAGCGCCGCGAGGCGCGAATCGCTCAGCCAGGTGAGCCGAACGAGGATTCGAAGGTCATCCGGCCCAGCGTTCCCGGGATTCTTATCGCGCGGATGACAACGCGGCCCATTCGAACTGTCAGACGAATCTCTAGCCCGGCCCGCCATGATCGGCTGAATCTGGTGGCTCTATCGCCCTTCGCGCCCCGCACGCCTGGAGCAGCCATGCCGTCTCAGCCATCGACCCCGTCGCTCTTGCAGGACCGGCTCCGGCGGTGGGCGACAGAACGCGGACATCAGCGTGCTTTCACCTTCGTCGAGTTCCCGCACTACCACTCGCCGGGCAAGCACCGGTCGCTCACCTGGATCCAGCTGTACTCGGGTGCGCAATCGGTGGCCGCGTCCGTGCGCGCGACGTGCCGGCCGGGCGATCGCGCGGCGCTGCTGATGCCGCAGGGCTTGGATTACGTGACCGGATTCCTCGGCTGCCTGCTCGCCGGCGTCGTCGCCGTTCCGCTGTTCCCTCCGGACCTGCCCGGACACGAGCGGAGGGTCAGATCCGTCATCGAGGATTGCGAACCGGCCTGCCTGCTGGTCACCGCGGCCACGGCGCTGGCCGCCGAGACCTTCCTGCGCTCGGCGCGGCTTGAGCAGGTGCCGGTGGTCATGCTCGGCGAGGGCCGCAACCGCACCGGTCGCGCCGTACTCGCCGCGGATCGTCGCTCGGACGCCGACCTCGACGTGGACCCGGACGGCGTCGCATACCTCCAGTACACCTCGGGATCCACCCGAACACCGACCGGCGTGATGATCAGCCATCGCAACGTACTGAGCAATGCGTTGCAGGCACTCGGCGTGTTCGCCGACCCGAGCGGCCCGAACACCTCGGTCGGCTGGCTGCCGCTGTTCCACGACATGGGACTGCTGCTGAGTATCGCGGCCCCGGTGGCGCTGGGCTTCCCCTCGGTGCTGATGGACCCGATGGCGTTCCTTGAGCGGCCGGCGCGGTGGATCCGGCTGCTCGGGCTCTATCCGGGCGCGCTGTCGGCCGCGCCCAACTTCGCATACGACTACTGCGCGGCCCGCTACACCGCGGCAGACGCCGGGGACCTGCGACTGGAGCAGGTACGCGCCCTGATCAACGGAAGCGAACCGGTGCGGGCCGCGACGATCGGCCGCTTCCTGGACACCTTTGCCGACTTCGGCCTTGCCCCGCGCTCGCTGTGCCCGTCGTACGGCCTGGCCGAAGCCACCGTCTTCGTCGCGGCCGACGGTCCCGAGCTGGCGCCGCAGTCGGTGTCCTGCCGCAGGGATGAGCTCGCGGACGGCCGCATCGTTCCGCTCGAAATCGCCGGCGGCCAGCCGGCTGATGCCGCCGTGGTCGAGCTGACCTCCTGCGGCGCGGCGTTCGGGCAGGAGTTGCAGATCATCGATCCGGTCACGCGCGAGCTTCGGCCGGAGGCAGTGGTCGGCGAGATCGTGGTGCGCGGGCCGAATGTCGGCCTCGGCTACTGGAAGCGGGCAGAGCAGAGCACTGAGACGTTCGGCACGATCGTTCCCGGCACCGGAGAGCGGCCCTGGTTGCGCACCGGCGATCTCGGTGCCGTGCACCGCGGACGGCTCCTGGTCACCGGGCGGCTCAAGGATCTGTTGATCGTCGATGGACGTAACCACTACCCGCAGGACATCGAGGAGACGATTCAGAACGCCGTGTCCTACGTTCGCCGTGACCGAATCGCGGTGTTCGCGGTGGCCGGGGAGCAGGATCAGCAAGCGGTGGCCGTGGCAGAGCATCGCAGGGATCTAAGTCCCGACGCGGCGCTTCGGGAGGAGGCCGACCGGGTTGCTCGCGCGCGGGTTTCCATCGCGCACGGGCTGCGCCTTGACCGGTTGGTGCTCGTCGCGCCCGGCGCCGTGCCCCGTACGTCGAGCGGCAAGGTGTCGCGCTCCGCCTGCCGCGAGGCGTTCCTGCGCGGAGAGTTCGGCGCTTCGCAGGTCCCGCTTGAACGGGGGCAGGACCGATGAGCCGAGACGCCTCGGACGGTCGGGCCCGCGGCCTCGTCCTCAATCGCCTGCACGAGTGGTACGGCATCGAACCGCAGCAGGTGGCGGAGAATCGGCCGCTCGCAGAGCTCGGTCTCACCTCGCGCGACGCCGTGGCGCTCGCCGCCGAACTGAGCGCCGCGATCGGCGTTCCGCTTCCGGCGACCTTGTTGTGGGACGCCCCGACGCTCGCGCAGATCGAACAGCGCGTACGCCAGGAGCAGCTCACGAGCAGCGTCAAAGCACCTGTCCGCTCGCAGGCCGCTGCCGTGCACGATCCGATGCTGAGCGAAAGCCGCAGCACCGCCCGCACCACCGAGCACGTCGAGATCGCCGTTGTCGGCATCGGCTGCCGGCTGCCGAACGGGATCCACTCGCCGGACGAGTTCTGGCAGGCGCTACTCAAGGGAACCGACGCGATCGGCACCCTGCCATCGGGCCGATGGGACGGTTTCGCCCACCCCGACGATCCCGCGCTGGCGCGGATTCCGCGGCACGGCGGATTCCTCGACGACGTCGCAGGGTTCGATGCCGCCTTCTTCGGCATCGCGCCGAACGAAGCGGCGGCGATGGACCCGCAACAGCGGCTGCTGCTCGAGGTGGCGCGCGAGAGCCTTGACCACGCCGCGATCTCGGCCGGTTCCCTCGCCGGCAGCCGCACCGGGGTGTTCGTCGGCATCAGCGGGAACGAATACGCCTGGCTGACCACCGCCGCACTGGAGGCGGTAGAAGCGTGGAGCGCGCCGGGAGCGGCGCTGAGCATCGCGGCGAACCGGCTCTCCTACGCCCTCGACCTGCGCGGCCCGAGCCTCGCCGTCGACACCGCCTGCTCCTCCTCCCTGGTCGCCGTGCACCAGGCGGTGCGCAGTCTGTCAGTCGGGGAATGCGACACGGCGCTGGCCGGTGGAGTCAATGTCCTGCTGTCTCCGGCGGTCACGCTGAGCTTCCAGCAGGCCGGCGCGCTGGCTCCAGACGGTCGATGCAAGGCCTTTGATGCGGCGGCCGACGGCATGGTGCGCGCCGAGGGCTGCGCGGTCGTCGTGTTGCGCCGGCTGGCGGATGCCGAGGCGGCCGGGGACCGGGTGCTCGCGGTGATCCGGGCAAGCGCGGTCAATTCCGACGGCCGCTCCAACGGGCTGCTGGCGCCGAATGCGCAGGCGCAGCGCGCGCTGCTGGCCGAGTTGTACAGCAGGCGCGGTTCGGTGCCGGGCGCGCTCGTGGACTACGTCGAGGCGCACGGCACCGGCACTGCGTTCGGGGATCCGATCGAGGCGGGCGCGCTGGGCGCGGTGCTCGGCCGCGGCCGCGCTCCGGACGAGCCGCTGCTGCTCGGCTCCGTGAAGGCGAACCTCGGGCACCTGGAAGCCGCCGCCGGGATCACCGGCCTGATCAAGACCGTGCTGGCGCTGCACCACGGCGTGCTGCCGCCCCAGCCACAGTTCACGGCCCCGAACCCGCATATCGACTTCGACGCGCTCGGCCTGCGGGTGGCCACCGAGACCGAGCCGTGGCCGCGCTACAGCGGCACCGCGATCGCGGGAGTGTCAGCCTTCGGATTCGGGGGCACGAACGCGCACGTCGTGCTGCAGGAGTATCGGCGCAGCGGCGGATCTAGCGCCAAGGCGGCCCGATCCGCTGCGACGGATGCGCCGAGCGTGCTCGCGATCGACGCCCCTACGCCCGAGCGGCTACGCGAAGACGCCGCCGATCTGGTTGCTTGGCTGAACTCGCCGGCTGGACAACGTGTTCCGGTCGGAGACGTCGCGCGTACGCTCGCCGGTCGGCTTGGTAAGGGTCCGCATCGCGCCGCGATCGTCGCCCGAACCCGTGAGCAGGCGAAGGAAGCACTGGATCGGCTCGCCGTTGGTCGGCCGCATCCAGCGGCGGCGACTGGGTCCGCGCCCAATCATCCGGGCGGTCTCGTCTTCGTGTTCTCCGGCTACGGATCGCAGTGGCCTGGCATGGCGCGGCAGTTGCTCGACGAAGAACCGGTTTTCGCCGAGTCGGTCGAGCGTTTGGAGCCGTTGCTGCGGCGGCATGCGGACGGATTGTCGCTGCGAGCGCTTCTGGAGCCGGACGCCGTGCTGAAGTCGCCGTCGGCCGTGCAGCCGGTGCTCTTCGGGGTTCAGCTGGCTCTGGCCGATCTGTGGTGGTCGCACGGGGTGCGCCCGGCCGCCGTGATCGGGCATTCGATGGGCGAGATCGCCGCCGCGGTCGTCGCGGGGTTCATCGATGAGGAGGACGGCACGCGGATCATCTGTGCCCGTTCCCGGCTGCTCGACGGCCTTTCCGGCGGGGCGATGGCGGTCGTGGACCGTTCAGCGAAGACCATTGCCGAGCTGGCCGCCTCGCGCTTGCCGAGTCTGCGGGTGGCAGTGCACTCGTCGCCTGTGCAGTGCGTGGTATCAGGATCCGCGCACGACGTGGACCAGCTCATCGCGCTGGTGTCGGCGGAAGGCGGCATGGCGCGTTCGCTGAACGTCACGGCCGCCGGCCACACGGCGCAGGTGGACCCGCTGCTCGAACCGCTGGCCGGTCAACTCGGCGAGATCCCCACCTACGAACCGGTCTGCCCGCTGTACAGCACAACGCTCGAAGATCCGCGCTCCGCCGCAGTTCTCGACACGGCGTACTGGGTCAGGAATCTGCGATCACCGGTGCGGTTCCAGCAGGCGGTCGAGGCCGCGGCGCAGGACGGGTACCGGACGTTCGTCGAGGTCTCACCGCATCCGGTACAACTGCATCCGCTCGCCGAGACGCTCGGCGCCGCAGGCATCACCGACGCGCTGACGCTGCCTACGCTTCGCCGTGACGTCGATGACGGCGTCGCCTTCCGCGCGTCTGTCGCGTCTCTGCTCGCGCACGGGTTGATCGACCCACTGGCGGCACGCCGAAGCCTTCATCCGGGCGCGCGCATCGTCGATGTGCCCTCGGCTCGGTGGCGGCATCGCAGGTTTTGGGTCAACGCTCGGGCCGCTGCGGAAACGACCGCCGCGACGAGCGATTCCGCTGAACACCAGCCACGCCCCGAGGCCGCCGGTACGGCCGTCGGCACGGCCGACCGCATCCGCGCCTGCGTCGCCGAGATCACCGGATACGACGCGGAGAGCATCGACGACGACACGGTACTTACCAGCCTGGGCATCGATTCGCTCCAGGCGATGCGCATCGTCGTGCTCATCAAGAACGAGTTCGGCATCGAAGTCCTGCCGCGCACTCTGCTCCGAAACGCAACCGTCGCGATCATCGCAGGGTTCATCGACGGCGCGGTAAGGCAGACGCCTCGCCGCGTTCGCTCGAAGGACGTGCTGCCCCGCGACGCCACCGAACGGCTCGTCGCCCGGCTGTGGCACGCGGTAGGCGGCGCGCCACTCGGGGATGTGGACACACCACTCGACGCCCTAGCCGACGACCCCGAACTGGCCGAGGCACTGGCCAAAGCGCTGAGCGAGGAGACGAACCAGCAGATCGAGACTCGCGACGTGCTCGGTACTGACGCCGTACCGCTCACGATCGCGGCGATCGCGGAGCGAGTACGGCCCCTGCTGGACGCTCCTATCGAGGGCGCGTTCCGAGTGCTGCGCGCACTAGGAAGCCGCCCGCCGCTCTACCTGATCCATCCGGCCGGAGGCTCCAGCGCCGTCTACATCCCGCTGGTCCGGCGGCTCAGCGAGCAACCCTGCTTCGGGCTTGACCGGTTGCCGGACCTGACCGAGTGCACCGAGCGCGCGGCGCACTACGCGCAGTTGATCCGCGCGAAGCGTCCGGCCGGGCCGTGGGCGCTCGGCGGCTGGTCCTACGGCGGCCTCGTGGCACAGGAGACCGCGCGGCTGCTCCAGTCGCACGGAGAAGTCAGCGCACTGATCCTCATCGACAGCGTCTTGCCAGTGCCCTCGCCCGACCTCGACCACGTCGCGGAAACTCGGCGCCGCTTCGCCGGTTTCGCCGACTACATCCACCAGACCTATGGCAGCAAACTGACCCTGCCGTACGACGAACTCGCCCTGCTCGACGACGAGGACCAGATCGCCCACGTGATCAAAGCCCTGAAGCACGCCGCGGACCTGCCGGCGGCCGTCCTCGAGCACCAGCGCACCTCGTATCTCGACCTGCGCAGCGGCGAGCGCCACCGGCCTCGCCCGTACTCGGGGCGGACCGTGCTCTACCGCGCCACCGAACCGGCCCCGCACACCGTGACCGATGAGCGCTACCAACGCGACGACGAAGCGCTCGGCTGGGACGAGTTCTGCGCGGACCTGCTCGTGCGCCGCGTGCCCGGGCACCATCTCAGCCTGCTCGACCCGCCCGCAGTCGACGTGCTCGCGCGGCTGCTCGATTCCGACCTGAACGCCTGATCCGCATCACCTCAACGACGAGGACCGTCATGCCCACCAAGCGCAACAGAACCCTGATCGCTGCCCTCACCCTCGCCCTCGCGGCCGGGCCAGCCGTAGCGCTCAGCGCCCCGGCACACGCCGCGACGACGGCAACCACCACACCGGCACCGGCAATGGCGACAGCCGACGACGGCGCGTCAGTCGTCTCAGCCAACTGGCTCGACAGCCGCATGGTCGATTTACAGATCAGTTCCCCGGCCGTGGGCGCGACCGTGCCGGTCCGCATGCTGGTGCCGCCAGGCTGGTCGCCGAGCGCGAGCCGAACCTGGCCGGTGCTCTACCTGCTGCAGGGCGCGCACGATGACTACACCTCGTGGACCCGCGAGACCAACATCGAGTCCTTCACCGCGACTCGCAACGTCATCGTCGTGATGCCGTCGGCCGGCCCGACCGGGATCCCCACCCAGTGGTTCAACGGCGGTAAGGACTCGCCGGACTACGAGGCGTTCCAGGTCACCGAGGTGTGGCAGTTGCTTCAGCGCGACTACCGAGCCGGCACGGTGCGCAGCGTCGCGGGCGTGTCCACTGGCGGATACGGCGCGGTCATGATGGCGGAACACCACCCGGGCGCCTTCGCCGGCGTCGCGTGTTACAGCGGGATTCTCAACACGACTTTCTTCGGCATGCCACAGGTCCTCGACGCCATCGTGATGCGCGAGAATCTCGACCCTACCTCACTGTGGGGCGACCCGACGGCCAATGCCGCGCTCTGGGCAGCCGACAACCCCTATGCGCACATTGCGAATCTGAGCGGTACGGCGCTGTTCATCTCCCAGGGCACCGGCACGTTCAACGATCCCAACCAGACCGGCGGCGTCCTGGAGTCCACCCTCTTCCCTCAGTTCATCTCCTTCCTCAGCCAACTGGGCAGCATGCCGGCGACCGTCGACTGGTATCTCGGCGGGGTGCACGACTGGTCGTCCTGGCAGGGCGAGTTCACCAAATCCTGGCCCCTGCTCGCTTCCAGCCTCGGCCTGCCCTCCTAAGCCGCGAATCAGCCCACGAAGGGAGACCCCTGTGACACCCACTGACGCGCTGAGCCAGGCCGTCCTGGCTGGGACGGGGGCTGAGGAGTTGGCGGCTTGTCCGCTGCCGGACAGCTACCCGGCGGCGTTCCTGCGCCGCCAGGACCAGGACCTCTTCCAAGACACGGCCGACAAGGACGTACGCCGCAGCCTGCACCTGGGCCGCCTGCCCATGCCGGAACTGGCCCCCGACGAGGTCCTGGTCGCGGTCATGGCCGCCGCCGTCAACTACAACACCGTCTGGTCCGCCATGTTCGAACCCGTCCCCACCTTCCGCTTCCTGCACGACCTAGCCCGCCACGGCGGCTGGGACGCCCGCCAC
>NZ_DASRBQ010000137.1:0-89759 GCF_035653575.1 Actinocrinis sp. | reverse complement strand
TCGGCATCCCGGTGCTCCAGCGGGTCAGCGGGCCCGGCTCCGACCCGGCCACCGAGGCCGCCGCGAGCACCGGCGCCGTAGCGGCGAGCACCGCCGCGGCCGCGCCCTCCGGTAACTCCCGCCGCAGGCGCCGCACCCGCTCCTCGTCCCCCGCCGGCCTCGCGCCCGCCCACGGCGCCCCGCAGGCCCTGGTGGTCGTGCCGACCCGTGAGCTGGCCATCCAGGTCACCAACGACCTGCTGGACGCCGGCAAGGTGCGCGCCATCCGAGTGCACGCACTCTACGGCGGCCGTGCCTACGAGCCGCAGGTCGCCGCGCTGCGCGCCGGTATCGACATCGCGGTCGGCACCCCCGGCCGGCTGCTCGACCTGACCCGCCAGCACCACCTGGAGCTCGGCGGCGTGCGCACCCTGGTGCTCGACGAGGCCGACGAGATGCTGGACCTCGGCTTCCTGCCGGACGTCGAGCGGATCATCGCGCAGCTGCCGGCCGACCGGCAGACCATGCTGTTCTCCGCGACCATGCCCGGCCAGGTCATCTCGCTGGCCCGCCGGTACATGTCCCGCCCGACGCACATCCGCGCCGCCGACCCGGCCGACGAGGGCACGATGGTCAAGGCCATCGAGCACTTCGTCTACCGCGCGCACTCCCTCGACAAGGTGGAGATGCTCTCGCGCATCCTGCAGGCCGAGGGCCGCGGGCTGACCATGATCTTCGCGCGCACCAAGCGCACCGTGGCAAAGGTCGCCGAGGAGCTGTCGGACCGTCACTTCGCGGTCGCCGCGGTACACGGCGACCTCGGCCAGGGCGCGCGCGAGCAGGCCCTGCGCGCGTTCCGCAACGGCAAGATCGACGTGCTGGTGGCCACCGACGTGGCCGCGCGCGGCATCGACGTCGAGGGCGTCACCCACGTGATCAACTTCCAGTGCCCCGAGGACGAGAAGGTGTACACGCACCGCACCGGCCGCACCGGCCGGGCCGGCGCCAAGGGCACCGCGGTGACCTTCGTCGACTGGGACGAGGTGCCGCGTTGGCAGCTGATCAACAAGGCGCTCGGCCTGAACTTCGCCGAGCCCGCGGAGGTCTACTCGACCTCGCCGCAGCTCTACCAGGAGCTCGGCATCCCCGAGGGCGTCAAGGGGGTGCTGCCCCGGCAGGAGCGGGTGCGCCAGGGTCTCGAGGCCGAGGAGATCGAGGATCTCGGGGAGACCGGCCGCGGCCGCGCGCCCCGCGCTGCCCAGCGCGGCGGCAAGGAGGCACCGAAGCAGGAGCGCCCCGCGCGCACGCCCAGGCAGCGCACCCGGACCCGTCGCGGCCAGCAGGTCGCGTCCTCCGGTGACGGCGCGGCGGCCCCGGTGGCCGGCGAAGCTGTCGAGAGCCTGCCGAGCAGCGCCGATCACGCGAGCGCGCCGGTAGCGACGGCCGAAGCGGTCGTGGGGACGGAGCGGGCGCCGCGCAAGCGGTCGCGCACGCGCAAGCCGTCGGCGAGCGGTGGCAGCGTCAAGCTGGCCCCCGGCTCGCTGGCCGGCCCGATCGAGCCGGTGCGCGAGCCGCAGCCTGCCGCTGCGGCCGAGCCGGTGCTCGGTCAGCCGGCCGAAGCGCTGGTCGCGCAGCAGACGGCGGAGAAGGCCGAGCCGCGCAAGCGCACCCGGACCCGCAAGTCCGCCGTGGCGAAGGCCGAGACGGGCGCGCCTGTGGCGGATGCTCGCGTAGCGGATGCTCACGAGGCCGAAGTCGCTGAGCCGACCGCGGAGAAGGCGGAGCCGCGCAAGCGCACCCGGACGCGTAAGGCCGCCGCAGCGGCCACCGCTACGCCCGACACCACCACGCCCGACACCGGCGCCGAGGCGTCCGAGGAGCCCGGCGCGGATCCGGTCGCGAACCCGCGCCGCACTCGCGTCCGGGCGACCCGCAGCCGCAAGTCGGCGGCGGCAGAGCCCGTGGTCGAGACCCCGCCGGCGCAGCAGTAACCAAGTCGGGACGACGCCGCAAAGACCCCGGAGCGCAACGTGTCAACGCCTCTCTCGACGGAGCTGCCGCGCTGCGCCCGGCGCGTCGACCTGCCACGGCCGGACGGCCCGCTCGCCGCGCTCGAAGCGCGACCGGACCGCCCGGCGGTGGCGGCGGCCCTGCTGGTGCCCGGATTCACCGGGTCCAAGGAGGACTTCCTCCACCTGCTCGAACCGCTCACCGCCGCGGGCGTGTACGTGCTCGCCATCGACCAGCGCGGCCAGTGCGACTCCTGCGGCCTGGCCGACCCGGCCGGCTACGCGGAGCACGGTCCACGGGGCGGGGGCTATGGCACGAGCGTCTTCGCCTCCGACATCCGCGCCCTGGTACGCGGACTCGCGGCCGAGACGAACCTGCCGGTGCACGTGCTCGGTCACTCGTTCGGCGGGCACACGGTCCGCGAGGCGCTGCTCGGCGCCCACCTCGACCCAGAGGCCGAGCACGGCCCGGGTCCGGGCGCTCTGCTCCCGCTCGCCTCAGTGACCTTCCTCGACTCCGGGCCCGCCGCCGTGCTCGGCCAGGCGTCGCGCGAGCGGCTCGACGTGCTGCTCGCCGTGGAGAACCAGCTGACGCTGCAGCAGATCCACGAGCTGAGCCCGATGGACCGGCACCCCGATCCCCAGGTGAGCGCGTTCCTGCTGCGCCGCTGGCTCGCGAACGACCCGGGATCCATCTTCGCGATAGCCCGCCGCCTGCTGAACGAACCCGACCGCACCGATGACCTCAAGGCCCTGCTCGACGCCTGGGACCTGCCCTGCCTCGTCATGACCGGCGCCGACGAGGACGTCTGGTCGGCCGCGTTGCTGCGCGAGACCGCCGACCGGCTCGGCGCCGAGTTTGCGCTCATCCCGGACTGCGGCCACTCCCCCAACACCGACCGGCCCGAGCTCGTGGCGGACGGCCTGCTGGGGTTCTGGCTCGGCTGAGCGCCAACCCGTGACCAGGCGCGGCAGCGGTCAGGCGAGCTTGGAGAAGGCGATCGCCGACTGCGCCACCATCTGCACCGCGATGGCCGCCAGCAGCAGACCGGCGATCCGGGTCACCAGCGTGACTCCGGACTCCTTGATCACCCGGATGATGTACACCGAGAAGCGCATCGTCAGCCAGATGATCACATGAGTGAGCAGGATCGCCGCCGCGACCGCGAGGAAATCCCCGACCGCGTGGATCTGCTGCACGAACAGGATCACCGCGACGATCGCACCCGGCCCGGCCAGCAGCGGGGTGCCCAGCGGCACCATCGCGACGTTGACGTCCGCCGCCTCGCTCGGTTCGTCCGCCCGGCCGGTGAGCAGCTCCAGCGCGATCAGCAGGAGCAGCAGGCCGCCCGAGCCCTCGAGCGCGGGCACCGTGATGCCCAGGTACTTGAGGATCTGCTGCCCGAACGCGGCGAAGCAGGAGATGACCACGAGCGAGACGAGCGCGGCCTGCTGCGCCAGCCTCCGCCGGGCCCGCTGCGAGCGGCCGGAGGTCAGGGCGAGGAAGATCGGCACGGTACCCGGCGGGTCCATGATCACGAAGAGCGTGATGAACGAGGTGCCGAAGAGGGTGAGGTTCACGCGAACAGCGCCTCATAGGCCTCTGGCGCCGTCGTGTTCTGCCCTATCCGCACGGTCTTGCGCCCGCCGTGGTAGTCGCTCGAACCCGTCGGCACCAGGCCCAACTCCCCGGCCAGACCCCTGATCCGGTCGCGCGCCGCCGCGTCGTGGTCCACGTGGTCGACCTCGATGCCACGCAGCCCCGCCTTCGCCAGGTCCGCGATCTGATCGTCCGTCACGATCCGGCCGCGCCGGCCCGCCGCCGGGTGCGCGAAGACCGCGACGCCGCCCGAGGCGCGCAGCAGCTCCAGCGCGCGGTAGGGATCGAGCGCGTACTTGTCCACGTAGGCGCGTCCGCCGTCGGCCAACCAGTCGGAGGAGAACGCCTCGTCCACCGAGGCGACCACTCCGGCTTCGACCAGCGCGCTGGCCACGTGCGGCCGGCCGATCGAGGCGTCGCCCGCGATCTGCCGCACCCGCTCCCAGGTGATCGGCGCGCCCAGCTCGCGGCAGCGCTGCACGATCAGCTCGGCGCGGCGTTCGCGGTCGTCCCGCAGCAGGTTGCGCTCGCGGGCGAACTCCGGCTCGGCGCGATCGAAGCGGTAGCCGAGCAGGTGGATCTGAATTCCGTTCAGCCGGCAGGAAAGCTCCGCGCCCGGGACCACGGTCACGCCGAAACGCTCGCCGGCGATGGCCGCCTCGTCCCAGCCGGCCGTGGTGTCGTGGTCGGTGAGCGCGACGACGTCCAGGCTCGCGGCCTTCGCGGCCTCGACCAGTTCGGTCGGGGTGTCCGTGCCATCGGAGCGGGAGCTGTGCGTGTGCAGGTCGATGCGCATCCTGATCCTGAATCGTCCAACACCAAGCAGGTGATCGCGGGCCGAACGCCAATCACCTTACAGGGACGCGCCGCGCCGCCGGGGACGCGGTCGCGGGTGGCCGCGCTCGGGCGAAAACGCAGTTCAGGCGAAGAAGCGCGGGGAAAGGGAGCCGACCGGCAGGTGCGCGATCTCCGAGCCCGCGTCGCGCAGGTCGGTGAGCACCATGTCCTCATAGAGCAGGGTGCCGGCCAGCGCGGGCCACAGCACGAGCCAGAGCCACATGCCGCGCGCCTCCCCGACGAAGACCGCGCGGTCACCGGTGTCCGGGACCGACCACATCGGGGTCGGTCGGCCTGCCGCGTACACCTTCGCGTGCGCGGCGGTGTCCTCGAAGATCGGGCCCGGGTCGGGTCCGGTCAAGCCGGCGAACCGTGCCCCGAGCCCTATCCCCATCTCCTCGGCGATCAGCAGCATGTCGCCCTCGCCGCCGAACGGGGACGGACCGCTGGCCGCCATCACCGTCGCCCGCGCACCGGTGTGGTTGTCACCGGCGTACGCGACCCCACTGAACACCCAGCGGTGCGGTAGCGGCCAGGGCAGCCAGAGCGGGACCTGCGAGCGGTACACCACCGAGGCGAGTACCGCAGGACTCGGGGCGAGGATCGGCTGCACCGGGTACACCGATCCGTGCAGCTCACAGGTCCACAGTTCGGCCCCTGATCCAGGCGAGTGCAGCGGCAGCAGATCGACCGGAAGTTCAGCCAGGTTCTCCGGGACGGTGTCCGGAATCGGACGCGCCAAATCCTCCGGAACCACTGGCAACAGGGCCGACGGGTCGCCGGGAGCACGTACTCGGCTCCCGCACCGTGGGCAGCTTGGCTCGCCCTTCATAGGCTGAACAGTCCCCCGTTCAGGTGTCTCCAGTCAAGCGTCCGTCACTCTGACGGGGCCTTGTGGCCGTGCCCGGTGATCCGCAGGGAGCGAGTATCAGCCGGTGTGTCAGGCCGGTGCTGCTTTAGGGTAGTGGGTCCGGCCTGCCCGGCTGCTCTCCGCCGCGCGCCTCGCCATAGGACCGCTTGGGCACCATGACTTTGCGGCGGAATACGCACACGACGGTGCCATCCTGCTTATAGCCGCGAGTCTCCACGTAAACGACGCCGCGGTCGTCCTTGGACTTCGACTCGGTCTTGTCCAGCACCGTGGTCTCGCCGTAGATGGTGTCGCCGTGGAACGTCGGGGCGATGTGCCGCAGCGACTCGACCTCCAGGTTGGCGATCGCCTTGCCGGAGACATCGGGCACTGACATGCCCAGCAGCAGCGAGTAGATGTAGTTGCCCACGACGACGTTGCGCTTGAAGTCGGTGGTCTGCTCGGCGTAGTGCGCGTCGAGGTGCAGCGGGTGGTGGTTCATGGTGATGAGGCAGAAGAGGTGATCGTCGTACTCGGTCACCGTCTTGCCCGGCCAGTGCTTGTAAACGGCACCGACCTCGAACTCCTCGAAGTAGCGGCCGAACTGCATCGCGGTCAGCTCCTCATGGTGGCGAACGGGTCTGAGAGCGACCGATCCTCGGTCGCTCTCGGTGGGAACTCGGTACTGGTCCCGCCATCTTGCCGCAAGAAGTTACCGATCGGTAGCACGCGGGTCGTGGCCTAGGTCACGCGACCGTGCTCCGCGTTCCGTCGCCGGGCAATCCGCGGTGAAGCGCGCTACTGCCCGCCCTCTGCGGAGCCCTCGTTACCGCCCTCTCCGGATTCCTGAGGCTGCGCCTGCACGCCGTAGTCCGGGCCTTCTCCCGCCGGGTGCAATTCGTTCACCTGCGGCTTGAGCCACGAGGTGAGCGCGTCGATGGTCTCGTTCGGCACGAGGTCCCCGACGCTCATCACGTACGCGATGTCGCCCGCGAGCGAGGCGGCGTGCCCGAGAGCGGAGTCACGGTCCCAGGTGCCGTACGTGGCGGCGCGCGCGTAGCCGCGGGCGAGCCGGGCCGCGCCGGTGCGCCCGGAATCGGCGATGGCCCGGTCAGCCACCGCGAGGGCGTCGAACTTGACCTTGGCGAATTCCAAGCCGGCGCTGTCGATGCGCCGCCCGATCGCGTCCAGTTCTTCGCGCTTGAGGCCGGTCAGCGCGTAAATCAGGCCGAGGACGTTACGACCGTGCGGTCCGTACGCCCACCACGCAGGGACCTCCGCGACCGCCAGGAACTCGCGCGTGACGATGGCCTGCGAGCCGACCGCCGAGCTGGGCGTGAAGTGCTCGGGCGCGGGGACCGCCTGAAGCTGGAAGAGCCGGAAGGACCCGTCGACGCCCAGGGTCAGCGTCATGTCGTCGGCGATGCCGAGGCCGCTCTGCGCGGGTTCCGGGTGCACCAGCAGGCCGTAGGGGTCCGTCGAGCGCTCGTCCTCATCCAGCTCGGGGACCTGGATGAAATGGGTGATGCCTCGCTCGAGAGCGTCGGCCAGATCCACGCTCTGCCGGTCCGGTCCCACCTGACGGGTGCCGTCCATGCGCGCGATCACGTAATAGGTTGCCATTGGAGCCTCGAGCCCTCCCAGTCGCGTTCCGCGCCCTATCCTGCCTCACCGCACCGGCTCACGTCAGCGTGAGTCGGGTAATCAGCCACGGGAACTACTCTGTTCGGCCGCAGGTGCGCCGTACGCACCGGCACGCTACCGCCTGGCGCGGGATCCGTCGCCGTGCTCGATGTCCATCGCTTCAATCACATTGAGTACCGCATCCGCGACCGCATCCGGGCGGTCGAACGGAATGTAGTGCCCGCTGTCCTTGAGCTCCACCAATTCGCCGCGGGGAGAAAGTTCCGCGAGGTCGCGCTGCCTGCGCCGCCAGCGGTCGGCGAACTGCGCGGCCAGCCCGCGCGGCATGATCGCCCGCTCTATGCGGGAGCGGCCGAACGCCGCGAGCACCTGAAGCGGCACCGGCGGGAAATCGCGTTCGCAGCGCAACTCGAGCAGTTCGGCGGCGACGTCGTAGTACAGCGTGTTCTCGACCATCGCGGTCACGCCCGGGCGCCCGGCCGCGAAGGTGGCGCGCACCTGACTCGGGTCGGCCACCCCCGGGCCGCCCAAGGTGGTCCCGGCGATGATGAGCCGCCACGCCGCCGGGCCGATCAATCCGCCGATCCCGCTGGCCCGCCCGACCCCGCCGATCAACCGCCACCGGCGTACCCGCTGCGAATAAGCCGGCTGCGGCGCCGCTTCGGGCTCCGTGGATCCGTCGACGAGCACGACGCCGGCGGTCAGCTCCGGAAACATGCGCGCGAACGCCTCGACGTGGAAGCCGGCCAGCGAGTGACCGACCAGCACGGCCGGGCGTTCGAGTTCGAGCACGCGCAGCAGCTCTCTGATTCGCCCGGCCTCGGCGGCCAGCGTCGGGGGCACCGCCACAGGCTGCGACCAGCCGAGTCCCGGCCGGTCGAAACGCACCAGGGTGGCGCGCCCGGCCAGCAGCGGAACCACGGCGTCCCAGTCGTACCAGGCTCCGCCGAGGCCGGAGGTGAAGACCACCGGCGGCGCATCATCCGGGCCCTCATCCACCACGACGTGGTGCGCACTGCCGGCCACCTGCACCATTCGGCCGGGCACAAGACGCCGCAGCTCCCGCGACGTCGGCTTCGCTACCGCTCGCATGCATTAACTCTAAAACGGAGGTGCTACCACTTTTTTACGCGGGCCCGCCGTCCGCCGACCCGCCGTCAGCCCTTGAGCTTGTACTCCTCCAGCAGCCGCCGCCCGACGATCATCTTCTGGATCTCGGCGGTGCCCTCGCCGATCAGCAGCATCGGCGCCTCCCGGTAGAGGCGTTCGATCTCGTATTCCTTCGAGTAGCCGTAGCCGCCGTGGATGCGGAAGGAGTCCTCGACGACCTCCTTGCAGTATTCGGCGGCCAGGTACTTGGCCATCCCAGCCTCGAGGTCGTTGCGCTGGCCGGCGTCCTTGACCCGGGCGGCCCGCACCATCATCTGGTGCGCGGCCTCCACCTTGACCGCCATCTCGGCGAGCTTGAACTGGATCGCCTGGTGCTGCGCGATCGGCTTGCCGAAGGTCGAACGCTGCTGCGCGTAGGCGATGCCGAGCTCGAAGGCCCGCAGCGCGATGCCGCAGGCGCGGGCGGCGACGTTGACCCGGCCGACCTCGACGCCGTCCATCATGTGCGCGAAGCCGCGGCCGGTGGTCCCGCCGAGCACCCGGTCGGCCGGGACGCGCACGTTGTCGAGTACCAGCTCGGTGGTGTCGACGCCCTTGTAGCCCATCTTGGCGAGCTTGCCCGGCACGGTCAGGCCCGGGCGCACCTCGCCGAACCCGGGCTCCTTCTCGATCAGGAAGGTGGTCAGGTTCTTGTGCGGCGCGTCCTGGCCCTCGTCGGTGCGCGCGAGCAGGGCGACCAGGCTGGAGGTTCCGCCGTTGGTCAGCCACATCTTCTGACCGGTGATCAGATAGTCCTCGCCGTCGCGCACCGCCTTGGTCTTGATCGCGGCCACGTCCGAGCCGAGCGCGGGCTCGGACATGGAGAAGGCCGCGCGCACCGTGCCCTCGGCCATCCGCGGCAGGAAGTACGCCTGCTGCTCCTCGGTGCCGTGCTGCTTGATCATGTACGCGACGATGAAGTGCGTGTTGAGAATGCCGGAGACGGACATCCAGCCGCGCGCGATCTCCTCGACGACCAGGGCGTAGGTCAGCAGCGACTCGCCGATGCCGCCGTGCTCCTCCGGGATCATCAGGCCGAACAGGCCCATCTCGGCCATGCCCTTGACGATCTCGGCCGGGTACTCGTCGGCGTGCTCGAGCTCGTTGGCCACCGGGATGATCTCCTTGTCCACGAAGGTGTGGACGGCGGCCAGGATCTCCTGCTGAACCTCGCTGAGGCCTTCGGTGCGGGCGAGACGTGCCATGTGACTGGGCTCCCGGATCACTCGTGCTCCCGCCCCCGGGCAGGGGTGCGGGGCGGCTTAGTTACTGGTGAGTATCCCCGGGAGCCGCTGCCTTGTGAAGTGTGGCACCGGCCACTGGCCGCGGCGCCGAGGTAGGCGTGCGCCACGTGGCCGGATCGGCCGCGGGCCTCGGCCGCGCGGGCCGGGCTCAGGCCGCGGGCGGCTCGAACTTGGAGGTGCGGGTGTACCCGGCGGCCCGGCCCTTGCCCGCGATCACCAGCGCCATCTTGCGTGAGGCCTCGTCGATCATCTCGTCGCCGAGCATCGCCGAGCCCTTCTTACCGCCCGCCTCCGAGGTGTAGTAGTCGTAGGCGTCGAGGATCAGCTCGGCGTGGTCGTAGTCCTCCTGGGTGGGCGCGTACAGCTCGTTGGCGATCGCGATCTGGTCCGGGTGCAGCACCCACTTGCCGTCGAAGCCGAGCGCGGCGCTGCGTCCGGCGACCCGGCGGAAGCCCTCGGCGTTGCGGATCTGCAGGTACGGGCCGTCGATGGCCTGCACGTCGTTGGCGCGCGCGGCCATCAGGATGCGCATGAGGATGTAGTGGTACGCGTCGCCGACGTCGTATCCGGGCGGCTGCTCGCCGACCACCAGCGACTTCATGTTGATCGAGGCCATGAAGTCGGCCGGGCCGAAGATGATCGTCTCCACCCGTGGCGAGGCGGCGGCGATGGCGTCCACGTTGACCAGGCCCTTGGCGTTCTCGATCTGCGCCTCGATGCCGATGCGGCCGACCTCGTAGCCCATGGTCTTCTCGATCTGGGTGAGCAGCAGGTCGAGCCAGATCACCTGCCCGGCGTCCTGCACCTTGGGCAGCATGATGCAGTCCAGGTTGGCCCCGGCGCCCTCGACGACCGTGACCACGTCGCGGTAGGTCCAGTGCGTGGTCAGGTCGTTGACCCGGACGGTGCGGGTCTTTCCGGTCCAGTCGCCGTGGTTGAGCGCGTCCACGATCTTGAGCCGGGCGCCCTCCTTCTCCAGCGGGGCGCAGGCGTCCTCCAGGTCGAGGAAGACCTGGTCGGCGGGCAGCGTCTGGGCCTTCTCCAGGAACCGGGGGTTGGAGCCCGGAACGGCGAGACAGGACCGGCGCGGTCGGTTGACGTTGGTGTTTGCCATGGGCGGGTTCCCTCCCGAAGCGGGTACGGACCGGTGCTGGAACTGGTGGGACACGGCCAGGTTACTGGCCGGTCACATCCGCCGTCTCGGGCGCACCGGAGTGATCCGTGCCACGCGCCGCCACGGACGGGCCGGCCGTCGCGCCGCCGACGGTGACCACGGCGAGCCCGGCCAGAATCAGCACCGCGCCCGGCACCATCGACCAGGTCGGCACCTGTCCGAGCCAGAGCGCCGCGATCAACGCCGCCGACGGGACCTCCAGCAGGATGCACAGCGAGACCACGGTCGGGCTGGTGGTCTTGAGCACCCGGTTGAACAGCGTGTGGCCGAGCAGCTGGGCGCCGGCCGTGAGCCCGAGGATCTTGATCCACGCGTTGCCCGGCATGCCGGTGAGGTGTTCGCCGGTCGCCAGCGCGAGCCCGGCCAGCACGACCGCGGCGGTCGTGTAGCAGACCACCGCGTAGGGAGCGAGCGAGACGGTCTTGCGGACGTTGGCGCCGACCGTCATGTACACCGCGGCCAGCGCGCCGGCCAGCAGCGCGAGCAGGTCGCCGGAGAAGGCCCGCACGGAGAGCCGCAGGTCCACCCCGGACAGCGCGACCACTCCGGCGATCGCGATCAGGATGCCGAGCCAGGCCTGCCGGGAGACGTGCTCGCCGCGCAGCAGCGCGATCAGGGCGGCGAAGATCGGCTGCGCGGCGGCGAAGGCGGTCGCGGACGCCACCGAGGTCATCGTCAGGCTCGGGGTCCAGGTGGAGAAGTGCAGCCCGAGGGCCACTCCGGCGACGAGGCTGGAGAGCCACTGCGCGCCGTTCATCGAGCGCAACTCGCCGAGATGCCGCACCAGCGCGAAGGGCGTGAGGGCGGCGGCGCCGAAGACGTTGCGCCAGAACGCGATCGCCAGCGCGGGCGCGGCCGTGGCGGCGATCAGCGGACCGGAGGTGCCGACCGCGGCCACCGCCACCGCGAGTATCGCGATATCAGCCCGCGGAGGCCGGTGTACTGCCGAAACCGGGAGCGGAGCGGGCGGTGAGGCGGTCTGGGCGGTCAGGGGTGCTCCTCGGTCGCGACTGTGACACGGTGATGCCAGGGTATCGCGCGCCTGTCGCGATCCCGGCCGCGAACTTCTACAGGCCGTCCCCGCTGAGTGGCCTTCAAGTGCGCTGTGGGAAAGTTCTGAGCCATGACCAGCCCGTCACTGTCCGCTGCATCGAGCGCCCCCGGCCGTTCCGCGTTGTCCGTACCGGACGCCGCGCTCATCGAGGAAGCGTGTAAGAAGTCGGGCCTGATCTGGGTGGCGGTGTCAGGTCTGCGCGACCGTGCGGCTTGGCACGTCTGGCATGAGCAGGACGGGCAGGCCGCGGTGTACGTCGTGGTGGGCGGGGGCGAGCAGTCGCTGCCCGGACTGTCCGACGGGATCACCGTGCGCGTGACGGTGCGGTCCAAGGACAAGGGCGGCCGGCTGGTGAGCTGGCCGGGTGTGGTCGCGCGGATCGTGCCGGGCAGCGAGGAATGGGCCGCGGTGGTGCCGGTACTGCACGCGAAGCGGCTTAACGCGCACGACGGCGAGGCGCAGCCGGAGCGGTGGGCGGCGAACTCCGCCATCTTCCGGATCCGTCCGCAGGGGGCGTTGATCGAAGGCCCCGGCCGCTACGCGACGGCGTCGGGCGCTGCCCCCGTGCCGCCCTCCCCGGCCACGACCCGCTCGCGATAGCACTCGCTCGCGCCGTAGCCGTGAAGGCGGCACGGCTCGCATGCCGCCTTCACGGCTGTTCGACCGGCCGTCAATGCCCGCCGCGTCCGGGATCTGACGGCGTCGCGGACGGCGAAGTCGACGGCGATGGCGGATTCGGGCCGGACGCCGTAGCGCTGGGCGTGGCGGACGGCGAGACCGAAGGCTTCGCCGGGCCGGTGCTTCGGTTGGCCGTGGGACTGGCCGAAGTATTCGAGCCGGACGTATTCGACGTCGCGCTCGCACTCGCGGTCGGCGGCAGCACCAGCAGCGCGTTGTCCAGTACCTCGCCGGGCAGCGGCGCCTGGATCGCGACGCGGTCCTCGTAGTTGGTGAAGTCCACCCGTCCCTGGTAGCTACCCGCCGTGGGCGCGATGCGCAGGATGTAGGGCACGCCGTCGGTGGCTACCCAGATCGACGCCTTGTGCCCGTCATGGCCCGTACCGTCGAGTTCGAGTGCGTTCTCGCCGTTGACCGTGTCGACCTTGCCCTTGGCCCATGTCGCGGAGGTCAGCAACAGCCGGTCGAGCAGGTACCCGATGCGCGTGTCGTTGGTGAACCCGGAGTAGCGCGGATCGGCCGTCGGGATGCGCACGTACAGGCCGCCGTACGCCTTTCCGCTATCGATCGCGCCGATCTCCTTCCAGAAGGAGGACGGCTCAGCGGTCCACACCTCGTCCTCGACACGCAGCAGCCGGCTGGTCGCGCTGCCGCTGGTCACGTCGCCGACCGCGCCGAACTGCGTGAAGACCATGTCCACGGTGAACGTCCCACCGGAGACCGGTACGCCGGTAAGCGTCCCGGCTACGTGCACGGTCGGTGCAGAGGAGGTCGCCTTCACCGTCTTGGTCACGATCGCCTGCGGATCGAGCGCCGCGATGCCGTTGCCGGTGTACGGGATGCCCGACGCGGTGATCTCCTGCGGCCGGAAGGACCGGTGCGCCGGATCGTCGGCCGAGCAAGCGGTCAGCGCGGCGGCCAAAGCCACGGCGGCGACGGGGCCGAGGACGGCTGTGGCCATGGATATACGCGCCATTCGACTAGCCGTCACTTCCCTGTTCGTACCGGTGTCTCCGAGTCCGGCAGTGTAGCGAAGGGACACGACTAGACGTGGTCGGGTGATCGGACGGTTCGAACTGTCCGACAGTCAATCCGGCGACATAATCTAAAGCTGAAAAGCGCTGGACACAGCGCTGAACGCAGAGCCGGCGGGATCAGCGGCCAGGACAGGTCAGGAGGGCCACGCGTGGCGGCGACCAGGGCTCCGTCCCGGATCTTCATCTCGCATCTGGCGGGTAAACCGGTGTTCGACCAGGACGGCGACCAGGTCGGGCGGATCCGCGACGTCGTGGTGACCATGCACACCGACTCCGCGCGGCCAAGGGTGCTCGGGCTGGTCTCCGAGGTCACCGGCAAGCGCCGGGTGTTCCTGCCGATGACCAGGGTGACCGCGATCGAGGGCGGCCAGGTCATCTCCTCCGGCCTTATCAACATGCGCAGGTTCCAGCAGCGGCCCGGCGAGGCGCTGCTGCTGGCCGAGCTGACCGACCGGCGGGTGCACCTGGTCGCGGACGGCACCGACGTGCAGGTCGTGGACCTCGCGATCGAGCAGAACACCAGCCGGGACTGGGAGGTCACCAAGGTCTTCGTGCGGCGCCCCGCGCGCGGCTTCCGGCGGCGCGGGGAGACCCAGACGGTCGATTGGGAGGCGCTGACCGGCTTCGCCGCGGACGAGCCGGGCCAGGCCGCGGCCACGCTGATCCGCACCTTCGAGAAGATGCGCCCGGCGGACCTGGCCCGCGCGGTGCACGACCTGAACCCGAAGCGGCGCACCGAGGTGGTCGCGGCCCTCGACGACGACCGTCTCGCCGACGTGCTCGAGGAGCTGCCCGCGGAAGAGCAGGTCGACATCCTGGCCAAGCTTGAGGTGGAGCGGGCCGCGGACGTGCTGGAGGCGATGGACCCGGACGACGCCGCCGACCTGCTCGGCGACCTGCCGGTCGAGGAGGCCGAGCGGCTGCTCGAGCTGATGGAGCCGAACGAGGCGGCCCCGGTGCGGCGGCTGCTGATCTACTCCGACGACACCGCCGGCGGCCTGATGACCAGCGAGCCGATCGTGCTGCCTCCGGACGCCACGGTGGCCGAGGGGCTGGCCCGCATCCGGGTTCCCGAGCACTCCCCCGCGCACGCGAGCCAGGTGTACGTGTGCCGGCCGCCGCTGGAGACGCCCACCGGGCGTTTCCTGGGCGTCGTGCACTTCCAGCGCTTACTGCGCGAGCCGCCCTCGACCCTGGTCAGCGCGGCAGTGGACAACGGGATCGAGCCGCTGCGGCCCGATCAGCCGCTGACCGCGGTCACGTCATTCATGGCGACCTACAACCTCGTCGCCGCACCAGTCGTGGACGAGTCCGGGCACCTGCTCGGCGCGATCACCGTGGACGACGTGCTTGACCACGTGCTTCCGGGCAACTGGAGAGAACGCGACCTGCACGCGCACGACGCAGGCGCCGGTACGCACGCAGACGATTCGGGAGGGGGCGACCATGGCGCGTGACACGGAGACTCGCCGAGCCATGCGTCATGCGGCTCGGCATGAACAGCCCCGCCTTGACCAGCCCCGGGACATCCATCGCACGCGTTCGCTGCGACCGAAGATCGACTCGGAGAAGTTCGGGCAGGCCTCGGAGAACCTGGCGCGGTACTTCGGCACGGCGCGGTACCTCGTCATTCAGACGGCCTTCGTCTTCGTGTGGATCGTGCTGAACATCCTTCAGTTCACCCGAGAGATCCACTGGGACCCGTACCCCTTCATCCTGCTGAACCTGGCCTTCTCCACACAGGCCGCGTATGCCGCGCCGCTGATCCTGCTGGCGCAGAACCGGCAGGCGGATCGGGACCGGGTGCAGATCGAGCAGGACCGAGAGCGCGACGAGCGGTCGATCGCGAACACCGAGTACCTGGTGCGCGAGGTGGCGGCGCTGCGGCTGGCGGTCAACGAGGTGGCCACCCGCGATTACGTCCGCTCGGAACTTCAGGCCATGCTCAAGGAAATGGACGACCTGCACACGTCCGGCCAGAACGCGGCGGTCCAGAATGCGGCAGTCCAGAACGCAGCAGCCCAGAACGCAACAGTCCAGAACAACGTGCTCCCGGCGGGTACCAGGGACATCGCGCCGCCGAGCACGAACGCCGGTCTGTGAAGGCGCCGGTCGCGGACAAGTGGGTAGCCGCCGCCGGAGCAGCCTTGTGCGGCGCATAGCATTGAGCCATGGCTGACACGACGACGAGTGCGACGACGCCCACCGAGGATCTGGTGCGCGCGGCGCTGGCCCGGGTCCAGGACCCGGAGATCCGCCGCCCGATCACCGAGCTCGACATGGTGAAATCGGTCGCGGTCGGCCAAGACGGCGCGGTGGACGTGGAGATCTACCTCACCGTCGCCGCCTGCCCGCTCAAGGACAAGCTCTCCGAGGACATCAAGGCTCAGGTCGCCGCGCTGGACGGGGTGCGCTCCGTGCGCGTCGGCCTGGACGTGATGAGCACCGAGCAGCGCCAGGCGCTCCAGGCGAAGCTGCGCGGCGACCGGCCGGAGCGGGAGATCCCGTTCGCCAAGCCCGGCTCGTTGACCCGGGTCTTCGCGGTCGCCTCGGGCAAGGGCGGGGTCGGCAAGTCCTCGGTGACCGTGAACCTCGCGGCGGCGATGGCGGCCAAGGGCCTGAAGGTCGGCATCGTCGACGCCGACATCTACGGCCACTCGGTGCCGCGCATGCTCGGCGTGACCGATCGGCCGACGCAGGTCCAGGACATGATCATGGCGCCGATCGCGCACGGCGTGCGGGTCATCTCGATCGGCATGTTCACGCCGGGCAACGAGCCGGTGGTCTGGCGCGGCCCGATGCTGCACCGCGCGCTCCAGCAGTTCCTCGCGGACGTCTACTGGGGCGACCTGGACGTGCTGCTGCTCGACCTGCCGCCGGGCACCGGCGACATCGCGATCTCGGTGGCGCAGCTGGTGCCCAACGCCGAGATCCTGGTGGTGACGACGCCGCAGCAGGCGGCCGCCGAGGTGGCCGAGCGGGCCGGCACCATCGCCCTGCAGACCCGCCAGCGCATCGCGGGCGTGGTGGAGAACATGTCCTGGCTGCCGTGCCCGCACTGCGGCGAGAAGGTCGACGTCTTCGGCTCCGGCGGCGGCCAGACCGTGGCCGAGGCACTGACCCGGGCGACCGGCGCGCAGGTCCCGCTGCTCGGCCAGGTCCCGATCGACGTGAGGCTGCGCGCAGGAGGCGACGAGGGCGTGCCGCTGGTGCTCTCGCACCCGGCGGAGCCCGCGGCCGTTGTGCTGCAAGGCATCGCCGACCGGCTTACCGTGCGGGCACGCGGACTCGTGGGCATGTCCCTGTCCGTTTCCCCGGCAGGGCGGTAGGGCGGCGCGCGGCAATTATGCGGGCACTGCGGTAGCTCGTCGACGGCTGCGGTACAGCGACCAACCAAGCGCTGCGGCGAGAGTGACCTCAGTGGCCAGCATGTATACCGGCATCCCAGGCCACAGCGACCGGGAGAACAGGTCACCGACGAATACGTTCTCGTACTTGCCCTGCGCGTAGATGATGACGGCTCGGGGCACGATCAGCAGCCCCGGAGCGCCGAGGGTGAGCAGCGCCGCGGGCCATATCGGTGACCTGCGAGCGCGCGAAAGGCCGAAGAGCGCCGCGAGGGCGGGCACCAGCGGACCGCCCACCACGCCCGCAATCTCCTCGGCAAGCTGTGCGTCGGGCGGGGACGGCGGGAAGGCCAAGGCCGAATAGACACCGCTGACCGTGAGGATGATCCCGGCCAGGCCCGCAGCGCTGACCAGCCACCGGCGAGGCGTGGGCATTCGCGGCGCCTCGCGATGGAACGCACTGCCCGCGGCCACCGCGATCAGCAGGGATAAGGCGAAGAGAGCCATCCGATCGGACAGCACCAGGAACGAGTCGTGGCGCGTGACCGCGAACCCGATGTACCCGGCCTGCGCGACGCTGAGGAGTCTGCCCAGGCGACGCCATCCGACCAGCAGCGCCACGAATGCGCCGAGGTAGACCAGCGGCGGGACCGTGCTGGTCGCCAGCCACGACTCCAGCGTCAGACCGGGAAGGTGACGCGCGTATCTGCGCTCGAGCCAGAGCACGACCAGGTTGTCGACACCGTTCCATCCCGTCCACAGTCCCAGCGAGAGCAATCCCGTCAAGGCGGTGCGGCGCAGGATCTCGCCCACGGCGACGGCTCGGCGAGTTCCACCCGGTGCGCCAACCCGCAGCCGTATCGCGAGCGCCGCGAGGCTCGCCAGCTCCGCGATGCTCGGCCAGCGCCTCCCCCGCGGGGCGCCGTCGAGCAGGGTGCTGATCATCTCCTCGCCACGGTGCTCGCGGTACGCGGCGGGAAGCAGCGTCAGGATTCGGCGATAACGTGCTTCGAGGACATCGGCCCCTGCTCCGATGTCCGCGGGGTCCTCGTCATCCATGCCCGCTCCCCCGTTCTCGTTCACGCCGCTCCTCCCGCCGGGCCGAGCTTCCCGGGCAACGACACGCCGCGGTCACGCAGCCGCCGCGTGGCGACGGCCGCATGCGCCGCGAGCCGCTCCGCGTCTTCGGCGAGCGCGGCCGCACCCTGCTCGGTGAGCCGGTAATAACGCCGCAGCCGACCGCCCTCGATCTCGTCGCGATCCGGGGCGAGCAGTCCTTCTCCCGTCAGCCGGTCGAGCGCGCCGTACAGCGTGCCCACCTTCAGCTGCGTCTGCCCGTTGGACAGGCGGGCGACCTCTTGCACGATCCCGTAGCCATGCCGCGGCTGATCCACCAGCGCGGTGAGGATCAGGAAGACCTGCTCCGTCCTCGTCGATGTGTTCACAGGAAAGATATATCGTCTAGCGAGTCATTGGGCAAGCCGGGACAGCCAGTACTGTCGAGGTATGGATCTCGATCATGTGGTGATCTGGGTCGACGACCCGCTCAAGTCCGTGGACTTCTATGTGAACGTCGTCGGCTTGCGCCCGGTGCGCGCCGAGGAGTTCCGCGCCGGTGAGGCGCCGTTTCCGAGCGTACGCGTCACCGAACGGTCGATCATCGACCTGACGCCGCGTCAGGATGCCGCGGCCGTCGACGAGATGACCAAGACGACGCGCACCGCCGGCTTCCCGGTCAACCATGTCTGCATCGCGATGACGAAGGAGGAGTACGAGGCCCTCAGCGACCGGCTCGAGGCGCACGGCGTGGACACCTCGTCGCGGCGGGTCGTCACGTACGGAGCTCGCGGGAACGCTCCGCACGCCTTCTACTTCCGCGATCCGGACGACAACGTCATCGAGGCGCGGTACTACGACGAATGACGCGATGGTGCCCGACGCCGTGATCAGGCTTCGTAGTCGGCGAGGCTCACGCGGGTGAAGGCCAGCGAGTACGCGGAAACCCCGCGCCCGTAGGCAGCTAGGAAGCAGTGCTGCGTCGCGGTGGCCAGCACCCAGCCGTACTCCGACTCGCGGTAGTGGAACACCTGCGGCAGCAGGTCCACGGAGAGCGTCAGCAGCCGCCAGGGCAGGTCGCCGAGGCGATCGGCCACCTGGGCGGCCAGCTCGCGCTGCTGATCCATCCAGTGCTGGCGGACCGCGACGTCCAGATGCCAGGGCCACTGCTCCTCGACCAGGCCGATGCCGGCCACCGCGGCCACCGAGGCGACCGTGCTGGCCTCGACGAAGCCGCGGGCCGTCCCGTCCGGCCGCAGGGCGGGGCGGCGCGGCAGCGGGGCCATGGTGACCACGGTGACCGCGCGGCGCTGCGGATCGCCGCCGGGGCGGCCGGCGGGTGCGTCGCCGTGCAGGAGGGAGCCGTACTGGACGGTGCCGTCGACGTCGGCGCACAGCGTGCCCAGCCGCCGCTCGCCGCGCCAGCCGGCATCCAGCCCGTACCAGGGCAGCTGCGCGGCGAGGAAGGCGGCGTGCCCGTCACGCGCCGAGGGTTCGGCGGCGCGGGCGATGATCGGGGCGTGGCTTCGGATCGGTGCTGGGGAGGACTCGGCTTGGCGCGAGGTCGGCTGGGCCGGGCTGGTCAAACGGGGCTCCGGGAATGGGTCACGTCGCGTCTGCGTCGTAGGGCGGGCGCTCGCCGGCGGCCAGCGGGGTCGGCTCGCGGCGCGGCGGCGGCAGCTCGTCCATCGAGCCGAGGTTGCGCAGGTCGCGGTTCAACTCGTCGCGCAGCTCGCGCAGATCCTCGCCCTCGCCGAGCAGGTTCTTGCGAACGAAGGTCTTCGGGTTCAGGTCCTGCAGGTCGAGCCCTTCGAACTCGGGCCCGAGCTCGTTGCGCAGATCGGCCCGGGCGTTCTCGCCGAAGGCGCGGACCTGGCGCAGGAAGCGCGCGGCGCTGGCCGCGGCCTGCGGCAGCTTGTCCGGGCCGAACAGGACGACGGCGAGCCCGAGCAGCACGACTATTTCCAGCGGGGACAGATCGAAGAACATCGCGGTGCTCCGGCGTCGGCGGGCAGAGGGCAGTGCAGGCGGTCCGATGACCAGAAACCACAGTAACCGCCCGAACCGCCGGTCAGACAGAGGCTAGGCCGCAACCGGGCGGGAAAAGATCGCCGCGGGTGCCGGTGCGGGCGACGGTTCGACCCGACGACGCACGGCGACGGGCCCCAGTAGCGCTCAGCGTTTCGTTCGCGCGGTCGGTCGGCGGCACCCCGAACCGGCACTCGGAGCGGGGCTACACACAAACGCGGACCGCCGGTGAGCGCAGAGCCTCGTGGGGCGGCGGTGCGCGGATCGGCGGTCCGGGGCCTGCACCGGTCGGTCGTGGCGCCGCGGACCGTGGCCCGCGGGGCCACCGGCGGCGAACCTGGCGACCGGTGGCGAACCTAGCGAATGGGCAGGAAAGCGCGGCCGAGGAAGGAGGGCTCCTGCGCCGGAACCAGGCCGCCGCGGCGGGCCGGCCGGGTGCGGTTCATCGAGCCGCCCTCGCCGAGACCGGACTCGCCCTCCTCGGGCAGCTCGCCGATCGGGCGCAGCCCGACCGCGAACTCGGGCAGGAACGCGGAGGAACGGCCCAGGAAGCCGCCGAGCTGCGGCGGCGAGCCCGCGGGCGGCTCCGGGGGCCGCTCGGTCTGCGGGATCTGGAACAGCGCGGCCATCAGCCGGGCCGAGGGCTCCGGCATCGCCGTCGCCTCCAGCCGGTTCTTGAGCGCGCGCTCCGCCTCCACCAGCGTCCGGCACTGTGCGCAACAGGCCAGGTGCGCCAGCGCCCGGTCGCGGTCGTCGTGGGCGAGTTCGCCGTCGACGAGCGCGCCGAGGCGGGCGCCGAGGTGTTCGCTGAACCGGCCCATCACAGCTGTCCCTTTCCGCCGCCGGTGCGCTCCGCGTCGTCCTCGATCGTCGTCAACGGTGGCAGTTCCACCGCCTCGGTCGGGGCTCGGTGCGCCAGTGCGGCACGCAGTTGGCTGCGGCCCCGGTGGATCCGGGACCTGACGGTGCCCAGCTTCACGCCGAGCGTAGCCGCGATCTCCTCGTAGGAGAGGCCCTCGATGTCACAGAGCACGACCGCGGCCCGGAACTCGGGAGCGAGTTCGGCCAGCGCGCGCTCGATGTCGGCGTCGAGGTGGTTGTCGAAGTAGGCCTGCGCGGGGGTCGGCTCCTTGCCGGCCAGCCGGTCGGCCGCGTCCTCGGCCAGGCCCTCGAAGCGGATCTTGGCCTTGCGCCGCACCGAGTCGAGGAACAGGTTCGTGGTGATCCGGTGCAGCCAGCCCTCGAAGGTGCCGGGCGTGTAGCTGTTGAGCGACCGGAACACCCGGACGAACACTTCCTGCGTCAGATCCTCCGCGTCGTGCCGGTCCCCCGTCAGTCGATAGGCCAGCCGGTACACCCTGGCCGAATGAGTACGCACGACCTCGTCCCAGGACGGAGGCGTCCATTCCGCCCCGTTCGGCGTTCCCGCCGGAAAGGAGTCGAAGCCCGCCTCGCCATAGTCACTGCCGCCCCCGAGCGCCACGGCACTACCTCCTCGTCGTTCGAGTACCGCTGCAGTAACCATAGCTTCCTTCCCCGACGGAATTGCTGAGAGCGGCCTGTGAACCTTGACATAGTCAGGCTCAAGGTTGCTGAACGTCGTCTGAGTCCCGTGGCGGGCCCTCATCCGACAAACGCTCGGCCCCGGCGCCGGAGTTCCCGGGCCGGGGCCATGGCGACGGTCGAACCGTCGAAGTGCCGAAGGGGTTGTCTGTGTAATTGAGCTGCGCGGCCGCTAACCGACCACGTTCTTCAGCGCGTCTCCGAGAGCGCCGGCCTCGTCCGGCGAGAGCTCGACGACGAGTCGGCCGCCGCCTTCGAGGGGCACCCGCATCACGATGCCGCGCCCCTCCTTGACCACTTCGAGCGGGCCGTCGCCCGTCCGCGGCTTCATCGCCGCCATGCTCGTTCCCCTTCCTCGTCGGGTGGTCCGCCGCGGGTTGGGCGCGGCGGGCCGTGTACATCCGGACTGGGCCGGCTGGAGCTTGGGGCGCGATCGGCGGGGGTCGCGGGACCGCTGCGCTGTCCGACGCTCCACTCCGTACACGCCCTGGCGCAGGGCACGCGGACACCCTGACCGAAGCTCATTATCCCGCACGTCACCGGCCCTGGGAAAACACAACTTGAGAACAAGCTGGCCCGCACGATTACCAGCGGGTAACTTATTCGCGTGAGCCAAGACCTGGAAAGCGGCCTGGAACCCGTCCGCTATGAAGTGACCGGAGCGGTCGCCACCATCACGTTCAACCGGCCCGACGCGATGAACGCGCTCGACGTGCCGACCAAGGAGGCGCTGCTCGCGGCGCTGCGCTCGGCCTCGGCCGACGAGAGCGTGCGGGCGGTGGTGCTCACCGGGACCGGCCGGGCCTTCTGCGTCGGCCAGGATCTGCGCGAGCACATTCAGAAGCTGAATTCCGGCGACCCGCCGCTGTCCACGGTGCGCGACCACTACAACCCGATCACGTTGGCGATCGCGGAAATGCCGAAGCCGACGATCGCCGCGCTCAACGGCGTGGCGGCCGGCGCGGGGGCGGCGTTCGCGTTCGCCTGCGATCTGCGGATCGCGGCCGACACGGCGTCGTTCACCCTCGCCTTCGCGCAAGTGGGATTGTCGGCCGACTCGGGCGCGTCGTGGACGCTGCCGCGGCTGGTCGGCACCGCCAAGGCGATCGAGCTGCTGTTCAACCCGCAGAAGATCGGCGTGCGGGAGGCCTCTTTGCTCGGCCTGGTCAACGAGGTGGTGCCGGCGGACCGGCTGGCCGAGCACGTCGCGGCGCTGGCCGAGCGGCTGGCGGCGGGTCCGACGGTGTCCTACGCGGCGCTCAAGGCGTCGGTGAACTACGGGGCGTCGCACTCGCTGGCCGAGACGCTGGAGTTCGAGGACGCGATGCAGACCAAGTGCGGCGCGACTGCTGACCACCGCGAGGCCGTGGACGCGTTCCTGGCCAAGCGCGCGCCCGATTTCCTCGGGAAGTAGCAGAAAGCAGGAGTGGCGAGCGCGGCGGCGTTCTCGCGGGAGCGGTGAGCGCCTAAGCGCGTTGATCTCAAAAAGTGAGGCCGTTCGGGCGACGCGGTGACAGGGCGCATCGCGGACACGACAACCCGCGCATCGCGGAGACCGCGACAAGGCGCATAACGCGGTGACAGGGCGCATCGTGATGGTGGCCGCGTCGCCGGTCTGTGCCGAGATCGCCGCTTCTGCGGAGAACCGCCGCTATCGCCGCTCAGGCCAGGTCGGCCAGCGCGCGGAAGTCCACGTAGGCGCGGTGAGCCAGGCGCACAGTCTCGCGCAGGAAGGCCCGCTTGCCCTCGGCGTAAGCCTCCGGGTCGTTGCGGCACTGCCTGGCCAGCCGCCGCTTGAGGTCGGCGTACTGCTCGCGGCGCTCGGCGTGGTTCGCCAGGTACTGCACGAGCAGCAGCTGGTCGTACTCGAGCACGCCGCCGGATCTGCATACGTACACGTGCGTCTCGCAGCGCGGGGCATGCGCCGGGAGCGCTCCCGCCGGAGCCGTGAACACGCGTCGATCGGCTTCGCGCACCTGGAGGGCGAAACCGAGCCCTTCCAGCGCCGCGCGGTACTCCTCCTCGGCCTCGGGTTCCGCCACCGAGACCTGGATATCGAGGTGCGGGCGGCCGAGAAGGCCGGGCACCGCGGTCGAACCGATGTGATCGACCCGGACCGCGTAGCCTCCCAAGGCTCCGCGCACCAGATCGGCACACACCGCGAAACGCTCGGACCAGACCCTGTCATGGGGCTTGATCTCGACTGGCGCCAGTTCGCCCACGGCGACGGCGATCTCTATAGCCATCCAACACCTCCCGCCTGAGGTGAAGTCAGGAAACCGCGCAACCAGCGTGGCGTCAAGATGTTACGCGGTATCCACTGTGCGTGATAAAAGTATCACGGATTGGCAACGTTTCGACCGGCGCGCGCAGCGGATGCCCAGGGCAGCCGCGCGCGGGCTCGCACGCGCCATTCGAACACTGATACCCGTCTCCGCCTTGGCTGAGGTGACGGGCTTATTCGACAGTCGTTCGACAGTGTGCCGATTGCCGGGTAAGCGAACTCACACGGCGACAGAATCCGCGGCGCGGTCGGTCACTGGCCGCGGTCGGCGTTCTCGCCGTGTTCGACGGGCTCGTGCAGTTCGAAGATCTCTTCGTCCGCGTCCGGCTCGGCGCCGCCGCGGGATTCGACGTGCTCTTCGCCGGATTCCGGCTCTGATTCCGCCTCGGGGCTCGCGGCCTGCTTGGGCGCGCGCCCCTCGAGCTCCGCAATGCGCTGTTCGCGCAACTCAATCTCTTGCGCGAGCCGGTCCAGCACGTCGTCGACCTCGTCCATGCGGTAGCCGCGCGCGCCGACCGAGAACCGCACCCGGTCGACATCCTCGCGGGCGAGCAGACCGTCGCCCGGCAGCGCCAGATCGGGGCGGTCCGGCTCCGGCTCAGACATGTGCCCGCCGCCGCCGATCGCCAGCCAACCCACGGCCGCGAGCAGCGCGACGATCACTACGAGTTGGAGCCAGTACATCGCGTCCTCGCCTCGTTCCCTCTGTGTGCGTGATCCGCAGACCGCGTGATCTCAGCGTGCGCCGCCGGGTTAGCCTGCCGCAGAGCATAGGGTACGGGTCCCGGAAAGGTATGAAGGGGACGCCTCCATGATCGAGGACGGATTCAGGCTCGGTCGCCACAGCTTCGGCCCGAATGAGCTGGTGGTGATGGCCATCGTCAACCGCACGCCGGACTCGTTCTACGACAAGGGCGCCACCTTCGGCGATGAAGCGGCCATGAAACGCGTGGAACTCGCGGCCGCGCAGGGCGCCAGGATCGTGGACATCGGCGGCGTGAAGGCGGGGCCCGGCGATGCGGTGGACGCGGCCGAGGAGGCGCGCCGTGTGGTGCCGTTCGTCGAGGCGGTGCGCGAGCGCTTTCCGCAGCTGGCGATCTCGGTGGACACCTGGCGGGCGGAAGTCGGCGAGGCGGTCTGCAGGGCCGGGGCCGATCTGCTCAACGACGCCTGGGGCGGATTCGACCCGGATCTGGCTCAGGTGGCCGCGAAATACGGCGTCGGGCTGGTCTGTATGCACACCGGCGGTGCGGTACCGCGAACCCGGCCGCATCGCGTCGGCTACGCGAACCTGATGGCCGACGTGCTTGAGCAAACCCTGAGCCTCGCCAAACGAGCCGCATCGCTCGGCGTACCGCGCGAGTCGATCCTGATCGACCCCGGGCACGACTTCGGCAAGAACACGCGGCACTCGCTGGAAGTGACCCGCCGGCTCGATGAACTGGCCGCGACCGGCTGGCCGGTGCTGGTGTCGCTGTCGAACAAGGACTTCGTCGGCGAGACGCTGAACGTGCCGCTGGAGGGACGGCTAACCGGCACGCTGGCGACGACCGCGGTCTGCGCCTGGCTCGGCGCGCGGGTGTTCCGGGTCCACGAGGTGCCCGAGACGCGGCAGGTGCTCGACATGGTGGCCTCGATCGCGGGGACCCGGCCTCCGGCGGTGGCGCGTCGAGGTCTGGCCTGATCGGGCTCAAGGACGGCGTGAAACACTGGCGCCGTGGCACAGTCGGAAATCAAGGCCTTGCTCGATCTGGACCGGGCACTGGTGTGGCATCCCTATGGAGCGATGCCGGGAACGCTCGATCCGCTACTGGTCACCGGCGCGTCCGGCGTGCGGCTTGAGGTCTCGCTGCCGGACGGGACGCGGACCGAGCTGATCGACGGTATGTCGTCGTGGTGGGCGGCGATTCACGGCTACCGGCACCCGGCTCTCGATGCGGCAGTGTGTAATCAGCTAGAGCAGATGGCGCACGTGATGTTCGGCGGGCTAACGCATCGGCCGGCGATTGAACTCGCGGCGCGGTTGGTCGAGCTGACGCCGGAACCGCTGCGGCACGTCTTCCTCGCCGACTCGGGTTCGGTCTCGGTCGAGGTCGCGATCAAGATGTGCCTTCAGTACTGGCAATCGATCGGCCGCACGGACAAGCGCCGGCTCATGACCTGGCGCGGCGGCTACCACGGCGACACGTTCCATCCGATGTCCGTATGCGATCCGGAAGGCGGCATGCACAGCCTGTGGCGCGGAGTGCTGCCCGAACAGATCTTTGCGGAGGCGCCTCCGGACGGCTACGACACGGAGCCGTCGCCCGAGTACGTCACACATCTCTCTGACCTGATGCAGCGTCACGCGCACGAGCTCGCGGCGGTGATCGTCGAGCCGATCGTGCAGGGCGCCGGCGGGATGCGGTTCCACGCACCGGGCTATCTAAGGGCGCTGCGCGCGCTGTGTGACGAGCACGATGTGCTGCTGATCTTCGACGAGATCGCGACCGGGTTCGGACGGACCGGCACGCTGTTCGCCGCCGAGCACGCCGGCATCGCCCCGGACGTGATGTGCGTCGGCAAGGCGCTGACCGGCGGCTACATGACAATGGCCGCGGCGCTGTGCACCACGCGCGTCGCCGAGGGGATCAGCCGGGGCGAGGTGCCGGTTCTGGCGCACGGCCCGACGTTCATGGGTAATCCGCTCGCCGCCTCCGCTGCCCTCGCCTCGATCGAGCTGCTGCTCGACACTGCCGCGCGCGGCGCAGTGCCCTGGCAGGCGGACGTCGCGCGGATCGAGGCGGGGCTACGCGATGGGCTGGCACCGGCCCGCGACGTGCCGGGTGTGAAGGACGTACGCGTACTCGGCGCCATCGGCGTGGTGCAGCTTGAGCAGGCCGTCGATGTCGCGGCTGCGACGGAGGCGGCGGTACGTCGGGGCGTGTGGATTCGGCCCTTCCGCGACCTGATCTACACGATGCCGCCGTACATCACCGGCGACGATGACCTGTCAACGCTCTGCGGTGCGCTCGTCGACGCGGCCGCGGCCTCACAGACCTAAGTGGCCGTTCGGCGGTAGCAGATGATTGCGCATCCCGGGCGAAGCTCTGCTGTCAGCCAGAAGCCCTCGCGCCGATCGCATCGTTGATCAGTGTCACTGCCAGGTCGCGTGCATCCTCGAACGGACGCGTGTCGTTGATAGACGTGGCGAGGGCGCGCGCGCCTTCGAAGAGGACAGCGAGCTGGCGTCCGAGGCGCTCGGGATGGTCGGCTCCCGCTGCCTCGGCCGTGGCGATGAGATTCGCAATCAGCTCCCGCTTGTGCCGCTCGACGAAGGCGGCGGCTTCCGGCATGGCCCCCGCCGCCTCGACCGCCGTGTTGTGGAACGGGCACCCTCGCACCAGGGCCTCTTCGGCAGGTGCGGCGAACAGCGCGATCAGGCGGTCGCGTGGCTCGAGGTCGGCTCGCGTGAGAACGGTCTCGATCTCGGCCGGCCCGTTCGGATCGGACTCCAGGCGGGCCAGATAGGCGCTGACGAGAGCCTCTTTGCTCGGGAAGTGCTGGTACAGGGTGCGCGTGGAGACCTGCGCGACCTCGGTCACCTTCGCGACGCCGGTCGCGTGGATGCCGTCGCGGGCGAAGAGCTCGACGGTCGCCTTCAGGATTCGCTCTCGCGCCCCGCGCCCACCTCGCTTCGTGGGCGCGGCCTCTGTAGTCGTGGCCATCACTCAAGTATAGCGATCGCTTTACTTTGTGGCCAGCCCACGCTAGGCTCAAAGTACAGTGATCGCTTTACCAGACCGGCGGTCAGCCAAGAGCGGTAGTCCGAAGGGAGTAAGCAGGCCATGTCTGATACGCCTGTGACAGACACCGACCGCTCGTCCACCGAAGGCAGCGGCAACTCGCAGCTGACCGAGCTCGGCGTCGCAGCCGCGGCCGCCGCGATCCGCCGCGGTGACATCACCGCGGAGTCGTATGCTTCCTCGCTGCTCGACCAGGCACGCACACAGTCCGAGATCCACTCGTTCGTCACCATCGACGAGTCGGCGGTACTCGCTGCCGCTCGCGCTGCGGACAAGACGCGGGCGGCAGGAGCAACCGCACCCCTGCTCGGAGTTCCGCTGGGCGTCAAGGACAGCTACCAGACCCAGGACCTGCCGACGTCCCTCGGCCTCGGCTCACTCAGAAACTTCGCCCCCAGCACCGACGCCGAGATCGTCACGATCATCAAGGGCGCGGGCGCGATCGTGTTCGGCAAGAACAACCTCGTCGAGATGTCCTACGGCGTCACCGGCCACAATGCCGAGTACGGGCAGGTGCTCAACCCCTACCACCACGACCATCTTTCCGGCGGATCCTCCAGCGGTTCCGCCGCGTCCGTCGCTGCGCGCATCGTCCCGGCATCCCTCGGCGGCGACACCGTGGGATCCATCCGGGTCCCGGCAGCTCTCAACGGCGTCGTCGGATACAAGCCGACGACGGGCAGATGGCCGCGCGGCGGCGTCGCGCCGATCTCCCACACCCTCGACACAACGGGCCTCCTCGCCCGCCACGTCGAAGACGCACTCCTCATCGACCAGATCGTGACCGGCAGAGTCGATGACCGGCGCACAGTGCGGTCAGACCTGAGGGGAGCACGCTTCGCCTACGCCCCGAAGCACTACCTCAACCTCACGGATCCGGAGGTCGAGCGACAGTTCCACGACACCGTGGATCGCTTGCGCGAAGCAGGCGCCGACGTGGTCGCTGTCGACCTCGGCGACGATTTCACCGCACTGGCGGAGCGCACCGCCTGGAACCTCTTTCTTCGCGACACCTACCAAGCCGTTACCGCCTTCCTGCGCGAGAACGACTACCCGGTGTCCGTCGACGATGTCCATCACTCGCTCAAGCCGCAGCTGCAGGACGTGTGGAGCGCGGCCGTGCTTCCCGGTAGCCCCGGCTACCTCTCGGACGAGGACTACGCAGCCACCCTCGGCACCGACCGCCCGGCGCTGCAGCGCCGCTTCGCGCGGGTCTTCGAACGCGACGGCGTCGACGCGCTGATCTTCCCGACGACGCCCGCGCCGGCCCCGCGAATCGCCGACCAGTGGGAGTTCACTGTCGCGGGCCAGAAGGTGCAGCACCTGTTCCTCGCGAAGAACACCGTTCCAGCCAGCGGCGCCGGCCTCCCGGGAATCAGCCTGCCTGCCGGATTGACCAGGGCCGGCCTGCCCATCGGAATCGAACTTAACGGCGCCTGGAGCCACGATCGAGAACTTTTGGCATTGGCCCTGCAGGTCGAGCGCGTCCTGGCGCCATTGCCGCCTCCGGTCTGGCTGGGAAGCACTCGGCACGTCGACGGGAGAGTCTGATGGACACCGAACTGAACGACCCTCAGTACATCGCCGCGCTCGAGGAAGCCGAGCGCATGCTCGGCTTCCGCCTCGAGCGCTTCCTTGGCACGACGGACGCTGAGCCGCCGAACGCCGCGGACTTCAAGCGCATCGCAACCGTGCAGACATTCGGTGCAGCGTGGCCACGCACCGAACACCTCGACACCCGCACCCGCGCACTCATCTCGGTCACGATCGCGGCCACGCTGGGAGTTCTCGAGCCCCTTCGAGGGCAGCTGCGCATCGCCTTGAACAACGGCGTCACGAAGGAGGAAATCGTCGAGGCGTTCATTCAGATCAGCGCCTACGCGGGCGCCGCGCGCGCGTTCGAAAGCTATGGCATCGCGGCGGAGGTCTTCGGCGAGCAAGAGCCCTAACCCTCGGGCCACCGCTCGCCGGACCGCTCAGCCGCGACCTTCTCGGCGAAGGCCGCCGACTCGTCCGCGGCACGGCGGCCGTTGGCGCCCTGGATGGCCTGGACCGCCTCGGCCGGCGAGTCGGTCAGCGTGAACAGCGCCAGGTCCGCCGCGGAGGCCTTGCCGTTCCCGACCATGCTGTGGCGCAGCCATTCGACCAGGCCGGACCAGTAGTCGGTGCCCAGCAGCACGATCGGGAACGAGGTGACCTTGCGGGTCTGCACCAGCGTGAGCGCCTCGAACAGCTCGTCCATGGTGCCGAAGCCGCCCGGAAGGACCACGAAGCCCTGCGCGTACTTCACGAACATCGTCTTGCGGGCGAAGAAGTAGCGGAAGTTGACCCCGAGGTCGACGTAGTCGTTCAGGCCCTGCTCGAAGGGCAGCTCGATGCCGAGGCCCACCGAGGTGCCGCCGCCCTTGACCGCGCCCTGGTTGGCCGCCTCCATCGCGCCCGGACCGCCGCCGGTGATCACCGCGTAGCCGGCCTCCGCGAGCAGCCGGCCGACCTCGACGCCTTGCCGGTACTCGGTCGAATCCGCCTTGGTGCGGGCCGAACCGAAGACCGCGACCGCCGGGCCGAGCTCGGCCAGCGCGCCGAAACCCTCGACGAACTCGGCGGTGATCCGGTGCACCCGCCAGGGATCGGAGTGCAGCCACTCGGTCGGGCCGCGGGTGTCCAGCAGCCGCTGGTCGGTGGTGGATTCCTGTACCTGGCCGCGCCGCAGCACCACCGGGCCGCGGAAACGCACGCCGTTCTGCCGCTTCTCCTGCGGCTCCATATCTTCAGTCACGTTTTTCACGGTACCCGGCGGCGGGCCAATGCTCCGGGAACCCCGTCCCAATCATGCGTGAACCACGCGCCGCTCAGCCGCGCGCCCAGGCTCCGGCCGCGCTCCCGGCTCCGGTCACCCCGGACAGGTTCGGGACCGCGGGCACTCCCGACTTCGGCGGCTGGCCGAGATGGGTGGTCAGCCAGTCGAGGGTGGCCGGCTCCGCGGCCTTCCAGACCCCGGCGTTGTGGCCGCCGCGCGCGGAGATTATCCGCTCCACGACCGTGGGGGCCTTGGCGGCCAGGCTCATCTCATTGGCCTCCGCGGCCGTCGAGCCGTCCTGGAGCGTGCCGGTCAGCAGCAGCGCGACGTTCGGCGCCGGCCGGTGCTGCAGCAGCCACAGCGGGCTGTTCTCGTCGTACGCGGCGGTGCCCGGCTTGAGCAGGTCGCCGTCCGGGTGGTCGTCGCCGCTCATCGAGACCGCGGCGGCGAACTCGTTGGGGTACTGCAACAGCAGCTTGGAGGCGCACAGGCCGCCCTCGGAGTAGCCCATCAGACCCCAGCCGGAGCGGTCGGTGATAGTGCGGAAAGAGCTGTTGATCAGATCGCGCACGTCGTGCGCGAGCCAGGTGGCCACCCTCGGGCCGCCGGGGATGTCCGAGCAGTCCGGGTTGTGCGGCGGGTCCACGTTGATCGCCGCGCCCACCAGGATCACCGGGCGCGCGGCGAGCCGCTGTACCTCGGCCGCCAGCACGTCGGTGACCTTGAGGCTGCGAAACCAGGAGCCGGGCGAGCCGGGGTAGCCGGAGAGCAGCTGGATCACCGGGAAGTCGGTGTGCGCGTACTGCCGCTGGTTGTACTGCGGCGGCAACCAGACCACCACGTCGCCGGTCACCTTCGACTGCGCTCCGGTGATCACGGCGTGGACCTCGCCGGGCATCTGTGAGTCGGGGTGGAACAGCGCGGCGTTCGGCAGCGGCCGGTCCACGCTGCGCGCCTGCGCCGAGGTCAGCGAGACCGGCTTGGCGGCCTGGATCTGGCCGGACGGGCCGTTGTGGCCGAACAGGTCGGACCAGGAGGTGTAGAGCTGGTAGGAGTTGTTGATCATCAGGGCGGCCAGCAGCACGGCGACGCCCTGGCACAGCGCGATCAGCACGAGCCGCTGCAGCTGGCGTATCACCCGCGGGCCGCGCAGCCGGCCCCACAGCAAGACCGTGACCAGCGGCAGCGCGATGACCGCCGCGATCACCGCGTCCAGAAAGAAACCGCTGGTAAGTCCCATGTCCTCGCCCGATTCAGACAAAGCCCGTGCCGCCGCGACCGCACCGCAACTCCCCGCCCGCGGTCCGCGGCGGACCTCTGCCATTGATCGACGCCGCAGCGGGGGTTCAGGTTGCCTTCATTTCGCGGCCGGTGCCCGCCGTGGGCCGCCGGTCGATTGTCGCACGCCCGCCTTGTGCCGTTGGCCGATGAATCGCCCGACCGGGATCGGGCCGGGATCAGGCCAGCTCGAGCCAGGCCAGGAGCAGCCGTTCGGCCTGCCGGATCTTCGTCACGGAGACGTGCTCGTCGCGGGTGTGCGCGAGGTTCGGGTCGCCGGGACTGTAGTTGACCGCCGGGATGCCGAGGCCGGAGAGCCGGGCCACGTCGGTCCATCCGTACTTGGCCCGCGGCGGGGCGTCGATGAGCGCGGCGAAGCCGGCGGCCTCGGGCAGGTCGAGGCCGGGGCGCGCGGCCGGGGCGCTGTCCACGATCTCGATGGCGCAGCCCTCGAACTCGGCGCCGGAGAAGACCTCGCGCACGTGCTGTGCGGCCTGCTGCTCCGTGCGGTCGGGGGCGAACCGGAAGTTGACCACGACGCTGCACTCGTCGGGGATGACGTTGCCCGCGACGCCGCCGCTGATGCCGACCGCGTTGAGCCCTTCGCGGAACAGCAGGCCCTCCACCTCGACCTCACGGGCCTGGTATTCGGCGAGCCTGGCCAGGATCGGGGCGGCGCGGTGGATCGCGTTGCTGCCGAGCCAGGAGCGCGCGCTGTGGGACCGCCGTCCGGTGGTGCTGATGCGGGCGCGCAGGGTGCCTTGGCAGCCGCCTTCCAGCGCCCCGTCGGTCGGCTCCAGCAGCAGCGCGAAGTCCCCGAGGAGCCAGTCGGGATGGGCACGGGCGACGTGGCCGAGGCCGTTGCGCGCGGACTCGACCTCCTCGCAGTCGTAGAACACGAAGGTCAGGTCGTGCACCGGCTCCGGCCCGTCGGCCGCGCCGGCCGCCGCGGCGACCTTGAGCTGCACCGCGACGCCGCTCTTCATGTCGGAGGCGCCGCAGCCGTAGAGCAGGTCGCCCTTGAGCGTGGACGGGACGTTGTCCGCGATCGGCACGGTGTCGATGTGCCCGGCCAGCACGATCCGCTTGGCCTTGCCGAAGAAAGTGCGCGCGATGACGTTGTTGCCGTAGCGGTCGACGGTCAGCCGCGGCAGCGCACGCAGCGCCTGCTCGATCGCGTCGGCCAGCGGCTTCTCCTCACCGCTGACCGAGGGGAAGTCGATCAGCGCGGCGGTCAGTTCGGCGGCGTCGCGGGAAAGGTCCAGCGCGGCGCGGTCTGCGGAAACGCCGGCGCCGTCCGTCTCGCCCGGCTGCATCAGGCGCTCATCCCGTGGTCCCGCAGGATGCTGTTGAGCTGTGCCTTGTCGTGCCGCTGCCCTTCGTCGAGCCGCTTGAGCACCAGGACGCAGGGCAGGCCGAAGGAGCCGCCGGCGAACTGCTTGGTGCGGGTGCCGCCGACCGCGACGGACCAGGCCGGGATGTGCCCGCGGCTGATCTCCTCGCCGCTCTCCACGTCGATGACCGGGATCGTCGCCGACAGGATGGTGCCGGCGCCCACCATCGCGCCCTTGCCGACCCGCGCGCCCTCGACGATCATCGACCGGCTGCCGATCATCGCGTCGTCCTCGACCACGACCGGGATCGCGTTCGGCGGCTCCAGCACGCCGCCGATCCCGACGCCGCCGGACAGGTGCACGTTCTTGCCGATCTGCGCGCAGGAGCCGACCGTCGCCCACGTGTCCACCATCGAGCCGGAGTCCACGTACCCGCCGATGTTGGTGAAGCTCGGCATCAGCACCACGCCGGGCGCGAAGAAGCTGCCCCACCGGGCGATCGCGCCGGGCAGCACGCGTACTCCGGGGAAGCTCTTTTTCAGCGGGATCCGGTCGTGCTGGTAGAACTCGCCGACCGTGCCCTCCGTCATCTCCAGCACCTTGAAGCCGAGCAGGATCGCGCGCTTGGCCCGCTCGTCCACGATCACCGCGTCGGTGGCCGGGTCCACGAAGGCCACCCGCGCCGCGCCGGAGTCGAGCAGGTCGACCGCCTCGACGACCAGCTTGCGGGCGTCCGTGTCGGCCGGGCTCAGGTCGGCGCGGCGCTCCCACAGTTCGTCGATCACGGCGGGCAGCGGGCTGGAGAAGGTGTCGGTCATGTGCCAAGACTAATGCGGACCCGTGACACGACCCGGACCCGTCTCGTACCGCGATCGCGTTACGGTAACGGGAAGCCCCCGCCTTCGACGGACGCCGAGGAGCACTGTGCCGCGCACCGCCCAGACCAGTCACGACACGCAGGCCCTCGCGCCCCGCGGCGGCGGTGGCGGCTGGCTCAAGGCGCTGATCGTCGCGCTGGTGATCGCCGGGCTTATCGCCGCGGCGGCGCTGTGGGCGGTGCACAAACTCGGGCACCTGTCGATCTTCCAGTCCTCCGGATGCACCGTCAGTTCCCCGGCCGGGAGCATGAGCCTGGATCTTGAGCAGGCGAAGAACGCCTCGACGATCGCGGCCGTGGGCGTCTCGATGAACGTGCCGTCCTTCGGCATCGAGGTGGCGCTGGCCACCGCGCGGCAGGAGTCGAAGCTGCACAACCTGGACTACGGCGACCGCGACTCGGTGGGCCTCTTCCAGCAGCGGCCGTCGCAGGGCTGGGGCACGCAGGCGCAGATCCTGGACCCGGTGTATTCGACCACGAAGTTCTATCAGGCGCTGCTGAACGTCTCCGGCTGGCAGAACATGTCGCTGACGCAAGCGGCGCAGGCGGTGCAGAAGTCGGGCTCGCCGACCGCGTACGCGCAGTGGGAGCAGTTCGCGACGGTGCTCTCCGCGGTGTTCACCGGTTCTGCGGGCGCCGGGCTCGGCTGCACGCTGGACGGACCGACGTTCCCAGCGCAGACCAAGGGCGCCGGCGCGCTGCTGACGGCGCGCGGCCAGGCGGTGGTCAACGAGTTGCGTACCGAATTCGGCTCCGCGAACGTCGGCAAGATCGACGGGATCGCGGCGGACGGGCGCTCCTTCGGCGTAAGCGTGCCGAGCTCGATCTCAGGCACCGCGGCGTCGGCTCGCGGGTGGGCGTACGCGAACTGGGCGGCGGCGCAGGCCGAGACGATGGGCATCGCGCAGGTCTCGTACGGCGGCAAGACGTGGTCGGCCTCGGATGGCGCGGCTGGGTGGAAGGCCGATTCGAGTGCCACGGCCACCGCGGGCCCCGTGCACATAGTCATGGTCAGCTGACCAGGATTTGTTCGAAGCAAACAGCCAATTCACTGAATCGAGTGAATTTTGGTGTCGGGTTTACAATAGTTACCGTTTCGTTACCTTAATGGGCCGCAACTTCCGCGGGCTCCTCATCGATGAGTGAAGGGTAGGAATACCCGCCGTTCACATAATTTCGAGGAGCACCATGAGCAACTCGCAGTCCCGCAAGGGCCGCCACGCCGCGCCGAGCAAGGGCGTCTTGAGCGGGAGTACCGGCCGCCGCCTGGCTGCGACGGCCGCGGCGCTGACCGCCGGCGCGGTACCGCTGGCCTGTGCGGGAACGGCGGCCGCGGCAACCGGTCCGCAGGCCGACCTGCAGACGCTGGGGCTGCCGAACGTCGCGCTGCCTTTCGGGCTGCCGGACTCGATCGACCCGCTGATGGCGGGTGTGCCGATCGCCAATGATCTGCCGCTCGGCAGCGCGCTCAACGCCGCGACCCCGCCGCTGAGCGACCTCATGCAGGTCGGCGACCTGGGCCTGCTGCCGCAGCGGCCGGAGGCCCAGGCCCAGGTGCGTTCGGCGACGCTGGACGCGCAGCCGGCCGACTCCGCGCAGAAGCTGGCGGTCGGCACGGGCAACCTGGCGAACGCGGCCGAGCGGGTGCTGGGCGGGCAGACCCAGCGTGCGGCCACCCAGCTGGCCGAGGCGCTGCCGGTCAACAACCTGATGCCGCAGCTGGCCGCCTCAGGGGGCCCGCTCGGGCTGGCGCCGAACGTGCTGCACCAGGGCGCGCTCGGCACGCTGACCTCGGGGCTCTCGCCGCAGGCCGACGCGCTGGCCGGCGGCGTGATCGGCCAGGCCGCGCCGCTGGTCTCGCAGCTGCGCCAGGGCGGCGTGCCGACCGTCAGCGACCTGACCGGCAAGCTGAGCGGCACACAGCTGCCGGTGGTCGGCAGCGTCGGCAGCCTGACCCAGACGCTCCCGGTCACTGGCGTGCTCGGCGCGGACAGCCCGGTCACCGGCGCGCTGCAGAACGTCGGCTCGCTTTAAACCCGCCGGTTTCCGGAAAACGGCCGAGCGCGGGCCCGGAAATAAGCTCATCCGGTCTTTGGACCTCCACACCGCGCCGGGTCCTTTACCCAAACGTTACTCTGCCGGGCCGAAACCCCAGCCGTGCCCGGCTCGTAATTCCCAGTGACGCGGACGCCGCTGTACTCGGCCCGCGTCGCCGGCCGCCGAGCGGCGGCCGGGCGTCATCCGGGCCGTCGGCCCACCCGGCCTGGGCGCGGGAGCGCAGCCGACCGCCCCGGACCGCACAGTCCACACGGAAATGAGAGACACAGATGAGCCACGCCGGGCGTCGAATCGCCTCCACCGCGGCGGCCGCCGCCGCCGTCGCCCTGCCGGTCGCCACCGCCGGGGCCGCGCACGCGGACACCCTGCCGCTGGTCGGCTCGCTGCCGGTGGTCGGCAACCTGGCCGAGAGCCAGACCACGGCGCACCTGACCCAGGCGCTGCCGCTCTCCGGCCTGCCGGTGGTCGGCAGCCTGGCCGGGCAGCAGAACGGCGCCTCCCCGCTGAGCGGCCTGCCGGTCGTCGGCAGCCTGGCCGGCAGCGGCCTGCCGGACGTCGCCGGGCTCACCGGCAACGGCGGCTCCTCGCCGCTGAACGGCCTGCCGGTGGTCGGCAGCCTGACCAGCGGCCTGGGCAACGGCGGCCTGCCGGTCGTGGGCAACCTGCCGGTGGTCGGCAGCCTGACCGGGCAGCAGGGCGGCAACGGCGGATCGGCGAGCATGCCGACCTCCACCGAGTCGGTCCCGATGCAGGCGCAGCACATCGCCGCGCAGGCCCCGGCCATGGCCGCGCACCCGGCGGCTGAGGCGGCGCAGGGCCAGCAGGCGACCACCGACGCGGCCAAGCTGACCACGCACTACGTGGCCAAGCACAAGAAGGCCTGACGAACAGTCAGGGAAGCAGCCGAACCGACCGACACGGCCGGCGGCTGAGCGGCCGGTGGCCCGCCGACTCCGAACCGGGAGCCGACGGGCCACCGGCCTTTTGGTCGCTGTCGGCGCGATGTCGCGGAAGCGCAGTAGCCCGGATCAGGCGGTGCCGAAATGCGGTGCCGAAATACCTGCGGTGAGGCGACGAGGCAATACGGCGTGCGGTGGAGTCGGGCCGAGTCGATCAGCCGGCGAGACGTGCCGCGGCGGACGCGATGCGCTCGTCGGTCGCGGTAAGTGCCACGCGGACGTGGTGCTCGCCGCCGGGACCGTAGAACTCGCCGGGGGCGGCCAGGATGCCCAAGTCGGCCAAGTGCGCGACGGTGTCCCAACACGCTTCGGGCTCACCGCTGACGATGCGTGAGGCCCACAGGTAGAGGCCCGCCTCAGAGTGGTCGATGCGGAATCCCGCATCCTGCAACGCGTTACGCAGCACCGTGCGGCGGGAGCGATAGCGCTCCTTCTGTGCGGCCGCGTGCTCATCGTCGTCGAGCGCAGCGGCGGTAGCCGCCTGAACCGGGCCCGGCATCATCATCCCGGCGTGCTTGCGCACTTCGAGCAGCTCCGCGACGAGCGCGGGGTCTCCGGCCAAGAACGCCGACCGGTAGCCGGCCAAGTTCGAGCGCTTGGACAGCGAGTGCACGGCGAGCAGCCCTTCGTGCGAGCCGCCGCACACCTCCGGATGCAGGACCGACACCGGTTCGGTGCCTTCCCAGCCGAGCGAGATGTAGCACTCGTCCGAGACCACGGTGACGCCCCGGGCGCGCGCCCAGGCGACGACCCGCCGAAGCAGGTCAGACGAATAGACCCGGCCGTGCGGATTGCCCGGCGAGTTCAGCCAGAGCAAACGGAGATTCTCCGGCGCCCCGCCGGCTTTCCCCGAGGCGTCATCCGGCGCGATCCACTGCTCCTGCAGCTCGCCGTCGGACACCGGGACCGGCGTCGCGCCGCAGAGCAGCGCGCCGATCTCGTAGGTCGGATAAGCCGGGGTCGGGAACGCCACGGCGTCGCCCGCGCCGAGCCCCAGCAACGCGGGCAGCCCGGCGACGAGTTCCTTGGAGCCGATCAGCGGCAGTACCGACACCGGGTCCACCGCCACACCGAGCGCGCGCAGCATCCAGCCGGAGGCCGCCTCACGCAGCCTCGCCGTGCCGTGCGTGGTCGGGTAACCGGGCGAATCGGCGGCCGCGGACAGCGCACGACGCACGGTCTCGGGCGTCGCGTCGACCGGCGTCCCGACGGAAAGGTCCACCCGTCCGCCGGGATGGGCGTCCGCCTTGGCCGCGTACGGCTTCAGGCGGTCCCATGGGAACTGCGGCAGACGGGCGGACACGTTCGGCATCGGTGCTTCCTCGCGCGGGTCGCTAGGTGCGGGGTGCTCACGCCATCGGTCAGCGCGAGCGGCAGGGGGCGGCGCTCAGTGCGCCTCCTCCTTGCGCGGGATCGCCGTGATCACCGGGTGGTCCTTGGGGATCAGGCCGAGCTTCGAGGCGCCGCCGGGCGAGCCGAGGTCCTCGAAGAACTCGACGTTCGCCTTGTAGAAGTCCTTCCACTGCTCCGGGGTGTCGTCCTCGTAGAAGATCGCCTCGACCGGGCAGACCGGCTCGCAGGCACCACAGTCGACGCACTCGTCCGGGTGGATGTAGAGCGAGCGCTCGCCTTCATAGATGCAGTCGACCGGGCACTCCTCGATGCATGCCTTGTCCTTGACATCCACACAGGGCTGCGCGATGACGTAGGTCACGTCCGGGTCCTCCTGGCCTCGGACCGGGTCGCTAATCCCGGCCCATCATCGTCAATCGATATGGTGCGACACCTAGTATCGCGCTTAGCAAAGCTGCAACGCACAAAGGGGCGCTGAAGTGGACGGTACATCACCGAGCGGGGCGCTCCACATCAGCGCACAGGATGTGGGATCGCGGGTCGTGCTGCGTTACCGGCTGGATCCGGCGGATCACGGTCAGTTCGGCGAGACGCTAAGCGACCTGGTTGGAGAATTGCTGGAGTGGACCGAGGGCGCGCAGGGGCAGGCCACGGTCCGCCGACGCTCCGGCGAGCAGGTCTCGGTGAAGCTCGCCCGCGTCGTCGCCGGGAAGGTGGTTCCGCCGCCGCGTCAGAAACCTGCCGGCTGAAGGCTTCCGCCGCCGATCGCGCTCACTGCTTACTCCCACCCTGCTTCACACCCGCACTGCTTGGCAGCCTCGCCGCGTTACTGAACAGTCGGGGCGTACCCGGCGGCGCTGAGCCGCTCGACCACCGCCTCGGCGTGGTCCGGGCCGCGCGTCTCCAGCGTCACCGCCACCTCCACCTCGGCGATGCCCAGCCCGGCCGAGGTGCGGCCGTGCTCCACGTCGACGACGTTGGCGTCGACTGCGGCCAGCTCGGCCAGCAGCTGGGCGAGCGCGCCGGGCCGGTCGGTAAGGCGCAGCCGCAGTGAGAGGAACCGTCCCGCGGCGGCGAGTCCGTGGCGGATGAGCCGCAGCAGGAGCAGCGGATCGACGTTGCCGCCGGAGAGCACTGCCACGACCGGGGGTTCGAACCGCGGCTCGCCGGATCCGAGCTGTCCTGAGGCCACTTCCTGGGCGGCTTCGAGCAGCGTGGCGACGCCTACCGCGCCCGCGGGCTCGACCACCAGCTTGTTGCGCTCCAGCAGGAGCAGCAGGGCCTGGGAGATCGACTCCTCGGACACCGTCACGATCTCGGTGCCGAGCCTGCGGATGATGCCGAACGGCAGCTGGCCGGGGCAGCCGACCGCGATGCCGTCGGCCATGGTCGTCATCGAGGTGATCGGTGTGGGCGACCCGGCGAGCAGCGAACCCGGGTAGGCGGCGGCTGCCGCTGCCTGTACCCCGACGACGCGCACGTCCGGGCGCATCGCGTGCAGCGTCGTGGCGATGCCGGCGAGAAGCCCTCCCCCGCCGGTGGCCGCGACCACGGTCTTCACCTGCGGGCACTGCTCCAGGATCTCGAGCGCGACGGTGCCTTGGCCCGCGATCACATCGGGGTGGTCGAAAGGATGAATGAGCGCCGCGCCGGTGTCCTGCGCGAAGGCCCGCGCGGCGATCAGCGCCTCGTCGACGGTGGTGCCGGCGAAGCGGACCCGCGCGCCGTAGGACTCGGTGGCGGCGACTTTCGGCAGCGGCGCGCCTTCCGGCATGAACACTGTGGACTCGATGCCGTGCAGGGTGGCGGCGAGGGCGACGCCTTGGGCGTGATTGCCGGCGCTGGCGGCGACGACGCCTCGGGCGCGCTCCTGCGGAGACAGGTTGTGGATGCGTACGTATGCGCCGCGAATCTTGAACGAGCCGGCGCGTTGCACGTTCTCGCACTTGAACCAGACCTCGCCGCCGAGTTGCTCGGACAGCGGCCGGGACCAGGCCAGCGGGGTCGGGCGGACGACGTCGGCGAGCAGCTTGCGCGCGGCGAGCACGTCGTCGAGGGCCACGGCGGGGGTGTCGCCGGTAGTGGTGGTGGCCTGCGGTTTGTCTCCCGGCGTGGTGTCGCCTTCGACCGCGGCCCGCTCCTTGTGGGTAGCCATGGGCTCAGGCTACGCGGATCGCGATCTCGGTTCGACGGTCAAGCGGTCCGGCGGCCGGCTGAGTGGAGCCGCAGGTCAAAAACAACTTGCATGGCGCAAGCAACTAGGCATATAGTTGCAAGGCACAAGCAACTTCCTGGAACCCTATCCGCGGATGGTCTACATGTCGGTCCACACTCACGAGCGGTCCTCGCAGCCGCGCGCCGGCGATCCGGCGCTCGACGCGCAGGCCGCGACGGCGCCACCGACCATCGCGGACGTACGCGAACTGAGCGACGCGATGCGCGCGCTGTTCATGCAGGCGAAGAACCGGCACCGGGCGATGGAGAAGACCTCCGATCACGGCCGGGTCTCCGTGCTGTTCGTGCTGTCGAAGGCTGGCCCGATGCGCGCCTCGGCGCTCGCCAAGGAGGCCGCGCTCGACCTGTCCACGGTCAGCCGGCACCTGCGGACCCTGGAGGAGGAGGGTTACGTCGCCCGAAGCGCCGATCCGGACGACAAGCGGGCGTTCCAGGTGGGAGTCACCGAACGGGGACACGACTTCGTGGAGCAGTTCTGGTGCGAGCGCGCGACCGCCATTCGCGGCGCGCTGTCCGCGTGGACGGCCGACGATGTGCACGCCCTGACAAAACTGCTCGACAGATTCGTGCGCGACACCGAAGGATGCTTTAAATGAACGCACCCGCGACGGCGGCCGACGGCCGTCCCATGATGTCGCACCGGCAGATCATGGTGGTCTTCAGCGGCCTGATGCTGGGCATGCTGCTGGCCGCCCTCGACCAGACCATCGTGTCCACCGCGCTGTGGACCATCGTCCAGGATCTCGATCCGGTGCACGGGCTGGCCCACCAGTCCTGGGTGGTGACCGCGTACCTGCTCGCGTCAACGGTCGTCACGCCGATCTACGGCAAGCTGGCGGACCTGTACGGTCCGAAGAAGATATTCATGTTCGCGATCAGCCTGTTCCTGGTCGGCTCCGCGCTGTGCGGGATGTCGCAGAACATGGGCGAACTGATCGCGTTCCGCGCCCTGCAGGGCCTGGGCGGCGGCGGCCTGATGGCGCTGGTGTTCACGATCATCGGCGTCGTGGTCCCGCCCCGGGACCGCGGCAAGTACCAGGGCTACTTCGGCGGCGTGTTCATGCTGGCCATGGTGCTCGGCCCGCTGATCGGCGGCTTCTTCACCGACCGCAGCCACCTGTTCGGGACCACCGGCTGGCGCTGGATCTTCTACGTCAACCTGCCGATCGGCATCCTGGCGCTGATCGTCGTCTCGATCGTGCTGCACGTGCGCAACAACCAGATCAAGCACAAGATCGACTACACCGGCGCCGCCCTGGTGGCCGCCGGAGCCTCGGCCCTGCTGCTGGTCACCGTCTGGGGCGGCACCACCTACGCCTGGGGCTCGAGCACGATCATCGCCCTGATCGCGGTCGGCGCGGCGCTGCTGGCCGGCTTCGCGCTCTGGGAGGCCAAGGTGGCCACCGAGCCGATCCTGCCGATGCACCTGTTCCGCAACTCGATCTTCACGGTCTCGAACCTGATCGCGCTGGTCCTCGGCATGGCGATGATGGGCTCGCTGATCTACGTCTCGACCTACCTGCAGCTTGTGGTCGGCTACAGCCCGACGATGGCCGGCCTGGCGATCCTGCCGATGATGGCCGGCATCATGCCCGCCTCGATCATCGGCGGGCGGATCATCTCGAAGATCGGCAAGTACAAGGCGTTCCCGATCGCCGGCACCGCGATCGCCGCGTTCGGCATGTTCCTGATGTCGCGGCTGACCGAGACCACCGGCGCGGCCGAGCGTGGCGTGTACATGTTCGTGCTCGGCCTCGGCATGGGCCTGGTGATGCCGGTGCTCACGCTGGCCGTGCAGAACGCGCTGCCGTTCAAGGACATCGGCACCGGCACCTCGGCGAACCTGTTCTTCCGGAACATGGGCGGCTCCTTCGGTACCGCGATCTTCGGCGCGGTCCTGATCAACCGGTTCAACCACTACGCCGCGATCGACCTGCCGAAGGGCGCGGGCCTGAGCGGCGGCGGCAGCCCGAACGGCCTGAGCCGCAAGGCGCTGGACGCGCTCAACGTGCAGCACCCGGGGGTCGAGGCGGCCATCCTGCACGTCTTCGTGCAGGCCATGTCCGTGGTCTTCCTGGTGGCAGCGGCGACGATGCTGGTCGCGTGGGTGCTCAGCCTGTTCCTGAAGCAGGTCCCGCTACGCGCGATGGGCGCGCCGGCGCCCGAGGGCGCGGTGGAAGGCGGCGCGCCACAGGACGCGGTCGGAGGCGCTACCGCGGGAGCGGCTGCGGCCACGACCGGGGACGCGGCGGGCGACGAGGCCTCCGCCACAAGCGACGCGGCACCAGTGATGCACTAGCACTGGCGGCGCACGAGACGGCATCGATCCGGGTGCGTGACACGCATCCGGACCAGCCGGATCCACCCTCAGCCGGGGGCGCACCGGGCCACTACGCTGGCCGGGTGCGCCCCCGTCGTTTATCGTCCCCGCTCTCGCTGCTCGCACTGCTCGGTGCCGCGCTGGCGAGCGTGATCGTGACGGGGGCCGGAGCGGCACAGGCCGCGGAACGCACGGCTGCCGGGCCGCCTACAGGGCGCGTCGTCGTGATCGGGATCGACGGTTTGCAGTGGAGCGATGTAACGCAGGCCGGGATGCCCACGCTGTTCAATCTGGCGCGGCACGGCAGCATCGCCTCGCTCGTGACGCGCGCCGTGATCAACGACACGTGTCCGGCGGACGGCTGGCTGACCCTCAACAGTGGCACTCGGTCGTTTTCCGGCAGGGTGATGCAGTACCCGGCCGGGACGAGTTCTGCGACATCCCTCATTACGCTTCCGCAGACGTACTGCACGCCGTTGCCCGACACCCCGCAGCGCGCCGGCTCATATGACATTCCGAACTTCTCTGCGTTCACGGCGCCGAACAATGCGTATAGCTACGCCCCGGTTTTCGGTTCGCTCGCTGCACCGATCACGGCCACGGGTGGTTGCGTTGCGGCGTCAGGTCCGGGCGCCCTGCTCGGAGCGGCTGACGCACACGGGCACGTCGCTAACTACTTGGGTGCGCCGGATGCCCTTACGCAGAGCGATCTCTCACAGTGCGCGCTGACGCTCGTCGACCTCGGCGGCGTCACCGCCTTACCGCCGCCTGCCGCGGCGATCCAGCCGCAGCCGCCGATCGACCGCGTGTACCCGTATGCGGCGCTCGACTCCGAACTCGGGTCGCTCATCTCACGGCTGCCTACGGGCACGACCGTGGTCGTCGCCGGTCTCGATGACTCCACGACCGAGCCGCAGCTGCACGCGCTGCTCGTGTCAGGCGCGGCGCAGACGACAGCGACGAGCGGGGGCACAAGCACCACGAGCTTCGACGGTAAGCACTGGCTCTACGCTTCTTCGACACGGCATGCCGGCCTTGTGCAGACCCTGGACCTGACGCCTTCGCTGTTGCACTGGGTCGGTCTGACGCCGCGGCAGATCTCCGCCGCCGACCCGAAGTCGTTCATCGGAGCGCAGATCAGCACGCGGGGCAACGCTCCGTCAGATCCGGCCGGAGCGATCGTCACTCAGGCCTGGCTCAACACCGCCAACCAGACCTTCGCCCAGACCAACGGCCGATTCATCACCTGGATGGCGCACGCGATCACGATCCTGGCCTGGGCGGCCGGCCTGGTTTTCGCCGCGGTGCGCTGGCTGCCGCAGCGGTACTCCCCCGGCCGATTCGACCACCGGTTCCCGCGCCTGCGCCGCTGGCGCACCGGCTTGACCGGGGCGGTCGTCGTCTGGGCCACGGTGCTGGGCGCCGTCGCCCCGGCGTCTTTCCTCGCGAACCTGGTGAACTGGTCGGCCACCTTCGCCCCCGGCCCGATCCTGTACGCGACGATCGCAAGCATCAGCGCACTGCTGGCCGCGGCCGCGTTCGCGGCCTGCCGGCTGGTGCCGCCGTTGCGCGGGCAGCCGCTCGCCCCGGCCGGGTTGCTCGGCCTGCTGACGCTTCTGATCATCGCGGCGGATGTGGCGACCGGGTCGCGGCTCCAGGCGCAAACCCCGTTCGGTCTCTCGTACGTGATCGCCGGACGCTTCTACGGGATCGGTAACAGCGCGGTCGGTGTCTACTGCGCCGCCGCGATGATCGGTTCTGCCTGGCTCGCCTCGCTGCTGATGCCGCGTCAGGGGCCAGGTGAAATCCCGGCGCACACCTGGCCGCACACCTTCCGCGAGGCCGCGGAGGGTTGGCTGCGCCGAGCGGCGCCGGGGCGGCTCGGCCTAAGCCGGTTGCCGGACGCGACGCGGAGCGAACGGCGGCGCGCGCTGATTGTCGTGGCGGCGGTCGCTCTCGTGGCGGTGGCTGCCTGTGGCTATCCCGGATGGGGCGCGAAGTTCGGCGGCACGATCGCAATGGTGCCCGGGTTCGTGTTGCTGCTGTTCCTGATCGCGGGCCTGCGGATCACCTGGCGCAAGGTCCTGGTGGTGGCGATCAGCGGCGTGGTGGTGGTCTCCGGCTTCGCGGTGCTCAACTACCTGCAGCCGGCCGGGCAGCGCTCGCATTTCGGCAACTTCGTGGCCTCGATCTTCGACGGCGGCTGGACCGGCACGATCCACCGGAAGATCGACACGAACCTGGCCTCGATCAACAACGACTGGTTCAGCCACTACGTGCCGTGGATCCTGTTCTGGACCCTGCTGGCGATCGTCGCCCCGCGCCTGGTCGGCGCGCGCTCGCTCGCCTTGGCCTACGCCCGCGAACCGTTCGTGCGCTGCGCGTTGTGGCTGGCGCTGATCACGGTCGCGATCGGCTGGTTCGTCGACGACTCGGGGATCCTGGTGCCGAAGATGGCGCTGTTCCTGGCCGCGCCGCTGGGCGTGCTGAGCGTCGCGTTGACACTGCGGCCGGACGCCGTCGAGGCCGACGGCGCGTCAGCTGACGCGTCGGCAGCAGATCCGGTCCGTCGGGTGCAAGACCCGGTGGCCGGCGGTCAGTCCGTGGGCGACCAGTAGCACTCCGGATGCACGATCAGCGCCGCCGCGCCGACCAGACCCGCCTCCTGGCCGAGCGCCGCCGGGACGACGCGCACCTCGCGGGCGAAGTCCAGGCGCAGCCGCTCGCGTAGCGTCGCCTCCAGGGGGTCGAACAGCAGCGGCCCGGCCTGGGAGAGCCCGCCGCCGATCGCCACCACCTGCAAGTCGCCGAGGACGGTCGCCGCGGCGATCGCGAGCCCGAGCGCCCGGCCGGCGCGGGCCAGCGCCTTGAGCGCGATCGGGTGGGAGCGGCGCGCGTCGTCTACCAGGTCACGGCCGGTGCGTTGGTCGGCCGGCACGCCCGGTCGCCAGCCCTGTTGCGCCGCCCAGCCGGTCAGTCGCGGACCTGACGCGATCGCCTCCAGGCAGCCGATCGAGCCGCACGCGCACTGCGGCTCGTCGGCGTGCACGATGACGTGGCCGATGTGCCCGGCGTTGCCGCTGTGCCCGTCGATCAGCCGGCCGCCGAGGATCAGGCCGCCGCCGACTCCGGTGGACACGACCATGCCGAGCATGTCCTCGGTGTGCATCCCGGCGCCGCGCCAGTGTTCGGCGACCGCGAGGCAGATCGCGTCGTTGTGCACGCGCACCGGCAGGCCGGGGAACGCCTCGGCGAGCCGCGCGCGCAGCGGGAAGCCGCGCCACGCCTCGATATTGAGCGGGGAGACCTCGCCCTGCGGCCATCGCATGGGGCCGCCGCAGCCCACTCCGACGCCGACGAACTCGGCCGGGTCCGTCTTCAGCTCGGCGACCAGCCCGAGCAGGGTGCGGAAGATCATCTCGCCGCTGTCGGTGACGCCGGGCTGCGGGGTCGCGGTGCGCAGGTTCTCCAGGACCCGGCCCTCGCCGTCGACGACGCCGACGGCGAGCTTCGTTCCGCCGACGTCGATGGCCAGGACTCGCTGCTCGGTCGTCTCCACGGCGTGCGTTCCCTCCGGCGTTTGTCTGAATGCGATCAGCGGTGCCGCCTCAGCGCCGCTGCGACCGTACCCAAGGGGGCAGCGACTTAGACGATTAGACGATCTTCGCGTCCGGATCCGCGAAGGCGAGCACGGAGGCGGTGTAGCCGTGCAGGTGGTTTCGCCCGCCGACCGGCCCGATCTCGCCGGCGCCGAAGAATCCGGAGACGGCGTTCGTGCCGAGCCCCGCGCGCACCGCGAGAATGTCGTGTCCTGCGCCGAGCGGCTGTGGGAACAGGTCTCCGGCCCGGCCGTTGCAGGACACGACGAGCGCGCCGCCGATCGTGGCGTAGCCGGGCCGGTCGCGACAGGCGGTCAGTACCGTGTCCAGCTCCCGGCCGGCGCTGGCCGCGTCACGCAGTTGGAAGCGCACGGTACGGCCCACACTGATCACGTCGCCGACCGCGACGCCGCCACGCTCCGGATCGGTGCCGAGCACGCCGCGGATCAGGAAGTCGCCGCTCTCGTGCTGGTCCGCGTACTCGTCCATGGCGAGGCCGAGGTGCAGGCCGGTCGAGACGGCGTGGCGCTCGCGCTCGTCGAGTTCGTCGAGGATCTCGCGCAGCTTGTCCAGCGCGGGTTTCCCGGCCAGGCCGAGCAGCATGTTGCCCTCAGCCGCGGTGACGGTCATCGTCGGGCCGATCGGACGGCAGCCCTGGCTGACCGCTATGGCCGCCTCCACGGGACCGCCGAGCATCACGCCGACCGCGCCCTCGTCATAGGTGGCCGAGCCGCGGATCAACCGGGCGGAGCCGCGTCCGGCCAGTCCCGGCACCAGTCCGCCGACGAACGGCAGGCCGGGCAGCGCCTCGTTGGAGCGCTCGACGAAGCCGTCCGCGGGGAAGCTGTGCGGATCGGCCAGCACCAGCACGACCCGGTCGTCCGGCCACGGTTCGGGCAGTCCGCCGACGGCGATCGAGTCGGCCTCGCGGGTCGCGCGAAGGTGGAAGGGCCGCACGCGCACCCCGGGCAGCCGGCCCGCCCACACGGCCACCGCGGGCTCGCCGCCGAGCAGCGGTCCGACCGCGCGGGCGTCGCCCATGACGCCGGGGGTCAGCGCCCCGACGACGACGCAGCGTTCGTTGCCGGTGGCGGCGACCATGGCGTGCACCGTGGCGGCGACCCGGTCGGCGTCGTCCGGATCCGTCACCCCGGCGAACACGGTGACCAGGTCGGGCGCGCCTTCCACGGTGGAGAGCGCGCCGTAGGTGGCGCGCCGCGCGGCGCGCTCTACGTCCGTGTCCACCGCGAGGCCCTCACCGAAGCGCGACATGTCATCCATGATTCCATCACCGGCCGCACCGAGTTGCTCCCGTTGCCGGGCATTGGCTGCCGAATCGGGTGATACTTCCCTCTTGATGGCACCCGAAGGCCGAAAATCTCCGCGAACCTTAAAGTTCGCTGCAACGCGAAGGCGGGTTGAAGCGTCCTTAGTCGCGACCGAACGCATACGGGTGGATCGGGTTCGGGGGCCGGCGAAATGAGGGGTGTATGCGCGGCTTGGCGGTCACACGGATAAGCCGGCACGGGCCGACTCGGCACCGACCGCATCGGAGCGCGTTGACCTGGGGTGCGTTGAATCGGGGCGTCTTGAATCGAGGCGCCTCGAATCGGCACAGCCCGGTCCGGCTACTGGCGGTGGTGCTGAGCGCGGGGGCGCTCTGCGCGTCGGCCGCCTGCTCGGTCACCACCGCACCGGCCGACCCGCAGCAGGTTGCTCACGGGGTCGGCCACACGGGCGGCAGTGTGATCGTCCACATCGGGCCGCCGAGCCCCTCGCCGACGCTGCGCGGGCCCAAGAACTGGCCGCGCCCGTGGGACCATCTCGACGACCCTTGCGCGGCGCCCCCGGTGATAGCGCACCGTGGCGAGGGCGGCATCAACGCGCCGCTGCCGGAGAACACCTCCACCGCTGAATTGGCCGCCGCCGCGCAGGGCGCCTCGATGCTCAACGCGGACGTGCGGTGGACCAAGGACAACGTGCCGGTCGCCATCCATGACGCGTCGCTCGACCGCACCACGACCGGCACCGGCCCGGTGCTTTCGGTCACCGCCGCCCAGTTCACCGCGCTCGGCCTGAAGTCCAACGACGGCAAGCACCGGCTGCCGCACAATCAGCACCCGCAGACGCTCGCGCAGCTGCTCGCCGCGGTGAAGCGCACCGGCCGGCCGATAGTGCTGCAGATGGAGGCCGACCCCTTCGCGGCCGGAGGGGCGGGCCAGGCATCGATCAACGCGCTGGCCGCGGTCATCTCAGCGTCCGGATACGCTAACCGGGTGGTGGTCGGCGGCTGGGAGGCCGACGACGTCAGCGCGTTCTCCGCAGCCGCGCCGGACGTGATGACGGCATACATTCAGGAGTCGGGTAACCCGTCAGCGTCGTCGATCACCGCGACAGGTGCGCGGATTCTGTATATCGACTTCGCGCGGATCACTCGTGCGCAAGTCGTTGCGTGGCGCGCGGCTGGATTGGCCGTTTGGGTGTGGACGCCGCCGTTCTCCTCGCAATGGGTACGCCTGCGCGGGATCGGGGTGGATGCGATCGCGACGAACTGGGTGCCCGCTTATACGCACTGGGCGCCGCCGTGCGCGGCGGTGCCGTTCTCCTGAGCGGGCCGTTCTCCTGAGCGGGCGGTGCGTTCTCCTGACTGAGCAGAGCCGTGCGCGCCGAGCCTGCTGCTACGCCGGCTTGCGTGCGAGGCCGAGCACGTGCGACGCGGTCGGATCCGGCAAGTAGAGCCGCGGCGGGAAGCGGAACCGGCTCAGCGCGCTGATCTCGAATCCGGCGGCCGAGACTGCCGCGCCGGTTTCCCGCGAGCAGTGGCAGCCGGCGCCGAGCAACGGCCAGACCGTCGCGTCGAGCACACGCTGCCCCCACGCCGCCGCGCGGCCCTGCGAGCGCACGTGCTCCATGAAGCGGAACTCCCCGCCCGGGCGCAGAACCCGGCGGACCTCGTCGAGAGCAGCCTGCTGATCCGGCACGGAGCACAGCACGAGCGAGACGACCACGGCGTCGCAGGAGGCGTCGGCGAGCGGCATCCGCTCGGCCACGCCGCCGATCACCTCGATCTTGATGTTCCCTGATGACCCAGTGCTCCGCGCGACCTCGTCCGCGGCCTGCCGCGCCTTCGCCCGCAGGGTCGGCTCCGGCTCTACCGCGACGAGCCGGGTCACCTCGACCGGATAGTGCCGGAAGTTCAGGCCGTTGCCCGGGCCGATCTCGGCGACCTCGCCGCTGAGCCCTTCCAGCAGCCGCCTGCGGTACTGCGCCAGGCCGCCGCGGTCCATCGCCACCGAGACCCGCGAGTAGTACTTGGCGAACCACGGATGTGCTCGCCTGCCGCTGCCTGCCGGACTCGGCGGCGTCTGCGTCACTACTTCTTCACCCATACCTGATAGGTAGTCGGCCCGTATGAGGTCTGCACGTTGTATTCAGACACTATTCGATAGGGGCTGATCGGCGAGTGCAGGCCCTTGAGGATCGCCTGGTCGACCTCGGGCGTGGTGGTGCCGTCAATCGCGACGACCTGGAAGTAGCCCTGTTCGACCGCCGTCTGGTACGCGATGTCCCCGGTCAGCCACTGGCCCTGCCAGTCGAGGTAGAGGAAGGCGAAGGTCGAGGTGAACTGGGAGGGCTCGGCGTCGGTGTCGCCGCGCAGGTAGTAGATCGGCACCTCGTCGATCTCCACCAGGTAGTGCGCGCCCGGCTTCTGGTACTGCTTGATCGTGGCCACGAGGCGGGTCGCGTCCGGCCAGCCGCGGAACATGATGTGCGATTGCGACATGCCGAAAGCGAAGGCCACCACCGCGGCGCCGATGCCCAGTTGCAGCCGGCCGAAGTGGCCGCCGACCATCCGTACGAGGCCGTAGCCGGCCAGCGGCGCGGCGAACATCAGGCCGAAGCCGATGTGCTTCTGGAGCGCGACGTCGGTGTGGATGCGCAACTGGTTCGCCGGGGCGAGCAGCGCGGTGCCCAGCATCAGCGCGACCAGCGCCACGCGGCCCCACTTGCCGAGGGTGAGCCGGGAGTCGACGTCTGGTCGGTGCCGGAAGATGTAGTAAAGGCCGCCGACCACCGCCACGGCGAAGACCGGGGCGCCCCACTTGCCGATCTCGGTGAGCAGCGTCTGTGTGGAGGTGCCGCCTTGTGCTCGCGCCGTAGTGGTCTGCTGGATGCCGTGCACGTACGTCGGTCCGGCGAGCTTCAACGCGCCGTACGCCATGGAGCCGATCATGGCGGTGAGCGATATCGGACGCAGTAACGCCCAGCGCCAACCGTGGTAGGGGATGGCCGTGATGCAGGACAGCACGATGATCGTCGGTACGAACAGCAGCGATGCGTACTTCGTGCCGACCGCGAGCAGCATCGGCACCACAGCCAGCGCGTAATACGGCCAACTCGACAAGGCCCCGCGCACGACGATCCACGCCGCCAGCGCGAGCAGGAAGACGCAGGGCGCGTCATAGGTGGCGAACCCGCCCATGAAGATGGCAGAGGCCGTGGTGCCGAACAGCCCCGCGCCGCACAGCGCCGAGCGCACGCCGAACAGCCGACGCCCGGTCAGGTAGACCAGGCAGGTAGCGCCGAGCATGAACGCCAGGCTGAGCAGGCGGGCCGCGAACACCCCGCCGATCTGGTCGGCGATCGCTCCGACGATCGGGTAGAGCACCGGGGCGCCGGAGAAGTAGGCGGCGAAGTTGTCGATGGGCTGGCCGTTGAGCAGATGCGCGAGTTCGAGGTGACCCGAGTAGAGGTACAGCGCCTCGTCTTCGAACGCCGTGTTGTTGTTGCGCAGCGAGAGGAAGGCCTGGACGAAGAGGATGGCGAGCAGCAGTCCGCGGCGCGGCGTCGGGATCAGCCGGGAGAGGCCGGTGCGGCGCTTGCCCGCCAGCGAGGCGTCCGCCTTGCGCTCGGCCTCGCGCAGTGCGCCGACGTTGATCAGCGCGGTCTCGATCCGGTCCGTCGACCAGTCGGCCGGGCGGATCAGGATGCCGGTCTCCTCGAACGGGACCGTGTCGCGCCAGGAGACCTTGTCCCCGAACCGCTTGGGCGCGGGCCTGTTGACCGAAGGGGCCTGCTGTGCGCCGGGAGAGTCGGGCTCGGTCGGCAGAGGCTGCGGCGCCTGGTCTGGAGGCGGAGCCTGTCGGGGCAGCGCCACCGGCAGTGTGTCCGATTCCTCAGCCTCGGCCGGGGGCGCGTCCGGGGCGTTCGATCGGGGCGGTGCGACGGGTTCGGACAGCACCGCCATCGCGTCCGGGGCGATCAGCAGGTCGGGCGGAGTGGCGGCGTCCGGGACGACCTGTCCGGGTATCCGGACCCCGCCGGTCGGATAGACGACCGTGAACTCGGGTTCCCCGTCCAGCTCTTCGAACCCTGCTTCGGCGGATTCCGGCGTGCGCTCGCTGAGCCGATCCAGCGTTTTGTGTGACTGGAACAGCTCGTATAGCAGGTCGCGGCGCTCCTGCGCGGTCCGATCCGGCGTACCTGGCTCCTGCCGGTCGGTGCCCGGCGTGCGGCCGCCATCGTTCATCGTGCTGCTCATCGGGCGGCGCCCACGTTGAAGCCGAATTCGCTGGCCGCCACGTCCGATCTGAACGCGGCCTGCACCGTGGGCCGGTTCTCCAGCCGCCAGTCGCCCTGGCGGTTGTAGTCGTACCAGACGAAGCCGAGTATGTCGTCGTGCGTGGCCACGGCGTTGAACAAGGCGTTGACTGAGGCGACCTGGTTGGACCCGGCCTGGACGCCGGTCTCGGCGATGATGAACGGCTTGGCGGTGAACTTGCGGATGTCCAGCAGCGTCGGCAGGAACAGCGAGGAATAGGTGTGCGGGCCGTTGACCGTCCAGTATCCGGTCACGCCGATCCAGTCCACGTACTGGTCTCCCGGGTAGAGCGGCTGTAGTTGGATGTTGGGCACCGGATAGATGTCGTTGGGGTCCCAGATCCAGATGACGTTGGTCGCGCCGACCTTGGTGAACAGGTCGTGCACGTGTCGCCAGGCAGCCACGAAGTCGGCGGGGGCGGTCTGCTTGGTGCCCCAGGGGTACCAGTCGCCGTTCATCTCGTGCCCGAAGCTCAGCGCGATCGGCAGGTTCAGCGAGCGCACCGAGGCGGCGAACCGGCTGACGTAGTCGTCTGAGGCGCCCGCCGCGATCTGCTGCATGGTGACCCCGAACGGCTCCCAGACCTGGAAGTAGAGCGCGCCGTACGCCCACGCGTTCTTGACCGCCTGGGTGTCCAGGCCGGTGTTCCAGCCGACGTACGCGCCGAGCAGGTTCGGCTTCTTGCCCACCCAGGAGGCGAACTGCTCGGCCGGGGCGATCGACGAGGGCGCGCCCGGCATCTCGAGGCCGATGTACTTGTGCGCCGGCTTGATCAGCGGCTTGACGTCGAACGCGGGCTGGGTCAGGTTCGGCGCGGCGGAGGTTCCCGCGCTCGCGCCTGCCGCGGCGGGGCCCGCGGACGGGGTCATCTTCCACGTCGCGGCGTCGCGCACCACCGAGCAGCCGGAACTCAAGCCCACGGCGAGGCACAGCGCGAGCAGCGGGACCGGGACCCGGCGCCGGCGGATCATGCCGCGGCGGGATTCGGTCGGGCCAGCACGCGTGCGGCGGTGGCCGCGTAGAAGAGCCCTGAGGCGAGGAGCACCATGAAGTTGAACGGATCCATCGTGTACATCCGCCACAGGCACAGGCCGACCCACACGGCGGCGGTGACCGCGGTCCAGCCGATCATCCCGATCCAGAACCGCTTGTTGCGCCCCTGCTTCTTCGAGGACGAGCCGGAGGGCTGCCAGCCCATCCGGTTGTTGCGCAGCACGTCCCAGATCGTGAAGACGTGCGCCCAACCGTAGACCATCCGGCAGGCATACGCCTCCAGCCGGTACGGCGCCCGATGCCACAGCGGGAAGATCACCCCGGCGTAGATGAGGCCGGGCACCACGTAGATCAGGTTCGTGATCTGCAAGTCCTGCGGCAGGCCGATCAGCAGCGCGATCGGCACGATCGGCAGCACGAACGTCATCAGGGCCGTGTGCACGTAATAGAAGAACCCGGACAAATAGCTCAGCCGGACCCGGAACGGCAGCTTGGCGTGCCAGAACTTGCGGCTGCCGAGCATGCTCATGTTCCCGGAGCACCAGCGGTACTGCTGGTTCACGTAGGCGGCCAGGTTGTCCGGGCACACGCCGGTGGACAGCGCGATCGGCAGGTACTTCAGCCGCCAGCCGCGCAGGTAGAGGTCGAATCCGGTGTGCACGTCCTCGGAGTGCTCGATCAGGGTCATGCCGCCGTTGTCGTCGAGGGCGGCGCGCCGGTAGACCGCGCAGGTGCCCACGCAGATGGCGCCGTCGTAGCGGGAGAGCGAGGTCTGCACGGAGCGGTAGAAGAGCTCCTGCACCGCTCCCGCACCGCGCTCCAGCCAGTTTTGCGAGTCGAGCACCCGGAAGAACTGCGGCGTCTGCACGATCCCGACGGTCGGGTCCTGCATGTGCGGCAACGTCTCGTCCAGCATGTCCGGCCGCGGCGCGAAGTCGGCGTCGAGCAGCAGGATGAATTCGCCGCGCGATATTCGGTAGCCGTAGAGCAGGTTCCCGGCCTTCTTGTACCAGCCGCGGTTAGAGCGTCCCGCATATACATAACCGAATTCTTGAGCCATGCGGCGCAACTGCGGGCTGTCCGAATCGTCCAGTACGTACACGTTGACTTCGCCACGATAATGCGCGGCCATCAACGCGACGTGGGTCCATGTGTTGCGCAACACCTCGACCGGCTCGCCGCACACCGGCAGCAGCACGTCCACCGAGGGATAGACCGCCGGACGCCAGCTGTCGACGACGGCTTGGTGCGCGGCCAGGTCGAAGTCCTTGGCGGCCGCGTTGACCACGAGGGAGACCACGAAATAGGCGATGGTGAAGGCCAGGAAGGGCAGGTAGGCCCAGAACCAGGCGGAGACCTCGATCATCCGCACCTGGCTGTAGATCAGGAAGCCGAAGCTGATCACCGAGGCCCAGATCAGCAGCATCGCCCTGCGCTTGACGTACGAGTATTTCTCCACGTCGTCAGGGGGCTGCGGCAGCGACGGGTTGGGCGCCGGAGGGCGTCCGACCCGGGGTATCCGGCTGGTCCCGGCCGAGGCGGCGTGCTGCGGCATCCGTTCGATGCGAGCGCCCTCGACGACGTCGGTCACGTCGAGCCACCCCTCCTGGACCAGAGGTCGAACCATCACGAGCCCGGCAATGCTATCCCCTATCGCGCGCCGCACAACAGCGTGTGCGGTACAGGTAACTTTCAGCCCACTTTTCATGAGGATCTCTTGAAGTTCGTGCGCTACCGGTGGATAGAATCCCCAATCACCCCGGCCGCAGCGTGGCGACCTCCACGGTCGGCGGGGTTCAAGCACCGCCGCTCGTATGTAAGGGGTCGCATGGAAAGCGCCGCATCCATTCTCGACGGCATGCGCGCGGCGATCCCGCAGGGGCGGGTGAAACTTGACCAGTCAGAGGTGAGGCTGCTCTCGGAGCTGACCGCACGCCTCGTGGCCGCGCGCCCCGACGCTCTCGCCGAGTACCAGCGCTTCCAAGCGATACGCGAGCGCGGGATCTGCCTGCCGCGGGACGCGACGACGCAATGGCTGGTCGGGCGCACGGTGCTGGTCACCGGGGGCACCGGCTGTATCGGTTCGATGCTGATGGAGCAGCTCGCGGCGCTCGGCCCGGGCCGGCTGGTGAGCGTGAGCCGCGGCACGGTGCAGCCCTGGCGGCTGCCGCCAGGCGCAGAGTATCGCGAAGCGGACATACGGGATCGAACCGCGATATCAGAGCTTTTCGCCGAGCTCAAGCCCGACTTGGTGTTCCACGTGGCGGCCCAGCGGGAACCGGGCCGCGCCGAGGTCGAAGTGCACCGAACGGTGACCACGAACATCTTCGGAACCCGCAACCTCCTGGACGCGGCCGCAGAGCACGGGGTGCAGCACGTGGTGTGCGCATCGACCGGAAAGGCGCTGCGGCCTTACTCCCCGGACATTTACGCCGAATCCAAGCGCATCGCGGAATGGCTCATGGCGCGCGCCGCCGCGGGGTCGCAGCTGCTGATCACGGCCGCGCGGTTCACGCACGTCGTGGACAACTCGATCATCGCCGACCGGCTGCGCAACTGGTGCAAGGCCGGCGTGATCCGCCTGCACAGCGCCGAAATCGACTTCTACGCGCAATCCGCGCTCGAATCGGCGCAGCTGCTGCTCGCCTCGGGACTGAGCCCGCGGCGCGGCGTGGTGCGAATGCACGCACTGCGCAATCTGGACTGGCCGGTCAACCTGCTGGACCTGGCGATCGGCATGATCGTGGAAACCCGCTCCAGCTCGCCGATTTACATCGCAGGGTACGAAAGCGGATACGAGCCGGAGGCCTTCCCGGGCCTCTACGATCCGCGCACGGCCGGGTGTCTCAGTCCCCTCATCAACGCCTTCGAGGCGGCCTCTGTGGTGCCCGGAGACTGTACGGACACCGACGCCTTCGAGCTGCGCGCGCCGAGCGACGACGCCGCCGCGCTGGAGGCGCTCGCAGTGCTCGAAGAAACCTGCGAGAAGTCCGAGGACTCGGCGGATTTGCGCGGCCCGTTCGAGGCGCTGTCCCTGGCGCTGCTCGACAGTACTCTGCGAGACGTGCCCAAGCCCGCGCTGCAGCGCTCGATCCAGCTCGCCACGGCGCGGGGCGCGGCGAGCCGGGCTCACGACCGTCTACTCGACGCCCTGCGCCGCTGGGCCGCTTAGTAAGCCGCGACCGAGTCGCCATCCCGACAAAGGCAAAGGGTCAGGCGGCAGGCCTCAAGCCCACCGCCCGACCACTTCGTCCAAGACCCGCCGCTAGCTTCCCTGCCCCATGGACAGGTATGGAATCAGCTGGTTGATCTGCTGCCGGAATCCGGCCGGTACACCGCTCTGGTTCAGCGCGGACTGCAGTTGGCTGACGCCCGGCTGCACCGAGGACTTGGAGCCGATCTCCTGCTGGATGGTGCCCACCGCCTGATTCAGCGGGCCCTGTGCCTGCTGCGGAATCTGGCCGGCGGCTTCGGCCTGCGAGACGGTCTGCTGGATCTGCTGCAGCGCCTGGCCGGGGCTGGCCGGGGCGGTGGCAAGAGGAGTGACCGAGTAGCTGGGCGCCGCGGTCACGCCGCCGCCGGCCCCTGGGCTCGCCGAATTCGATCCCTGAGTCGGTGATGCGGCCGAACTCGCCCCCGGCGTGGTCCCGACTCCGCCCGCCTGACTCGAGGTGGCGCTCGGCGAAGCGCCGGACCCGCCCTGTCCACCGGTGGCCTGCCCGGCCGTGGACGGCGAGCCGGTCGGTTTCGCTGACGGCGACGAGCCGCCCGCGCTGCATCCCCAGACGATCGCGCCGACGACGAGCACGACGATCGTGATGGCGACATAGAGCGCTGATTTAGGTCGCTGCGGTGGCGAGCCGTGCCGGCCGGACGGTGAGGCGGTCGGTGTCAGTGGCGCGGAGGCCAGTGCGCTCGCCCCGGCCCGGCCGGATCCGCCGCGTCCGCGATTTCCACCGCCGCTCCCGCCGATCGCCTCGGCTGCGACCCCGACCGCGACGCCCGCGCCGACAAGCTCTCCGGCTGCCGCGCTTTCCTCGACGACCTCGGCGTATCCGACCTCTTCCGCCGCTGAGACGACTTCGGCCTCTTCTACTACTTCCGCCGTCTGCGCCGCCTCGGCCTCTGCCGCTCCCACCTCCGCGGCCGCAACTATCGCCCCCGCGACGACCGCGGCCGCTGCCGCCTCGACGACCGCCGCGGCCTCTCCCTCTTCCTCCACCGCTGCCACTTCGGCGGCGTTCTCCCGAACCCGTAGCGCGGCAATCAGTTCGCCGACCGTCGGGCGCGCACCGGCCTCGCCGAGCGCAGCGACCAGCAGCGCCGCGAGCTGTGCACGCAGCCCATAGGTCGCCACCAAGTTCGCCTCGGCCCACGCGCGCCGCCGCTCCACCAGGTCAATCGTCAGCAACTGCGGCGCGGCCGCACTCTCAGGGCTCGAAGCCGCGTCGAATCCGACCCCGAACTCCGCCTCCACGGCCTCGACGCCGGCGAGCGCGATGCAAGCCAGCCAGGCCAGCGCGTAGACGTCGGCGGCGCTGGTCAGCTCGCTCTGCGCGGCGACTTCGAGCGCGGCGGCCGCGGCCAGGTCGATCAGCAGCACGCCGTTTTCGGCGAGCAGGAACGAATAAGCGGACAGATGCCCGTGGACGATCTGCACCTCGTGCAGCACCTTGAGCACGTCGGCGATCCCGACGAGCACCTCGAGGATCTCCGCTTCGGTCAGCGCGCCGCGCAGCAGCACGGTGGCCAGGCTCTCCGCCTCCACCGGCTCCAAGACCACGTATCCGACGCGCTCGACCACCGCATCCGCGATCTCCCGCGCGCCCTCGCCCGCCGCCTCAGCCTCGACGCCCTCAGCCTCAGCTCCCTGCTCAGCCTCAGCCTCGACCTCGACTTCGACCTCGATCTCGCCGAAGTCCAGCACCACCGGCAGCGCCGGGTGATTCAGCCTGCGCAGCGTGGAGACCACGCCGGCCAGGTCCGCTCCGGAGGCGTAGGTGTCGCGAGCGGCCGCGACCTGAAGCCAGACCTCGACGCCGCGCGTCTCGTCCAGCGCGAGCCAGTACTCGTATTCAACGCCGGTCAGCGTGCTGTCGGCGACGGCGAAGCGGGTCAGCCGCTCGACCACGCGGTAGCGGTCGGCGACGAAGGCGCCCTGCTCGATTGCGGAAATCCCCACCACGCGCGGCACTGTACACCAGAACACGGCGGGCGCCACAAGGCTTGATCCCGCCGTGTTCGGACCGTGATTTTGCAGGTCCGCCCGCGTATCAGCCGAGCGCCTGCGCGAGGTCCGCGAGCAGGTCGGCGCGGTCCTCGATGCCCACGGACAGCCGGACCAGGTCGGCCGGCACCTCCAGCGGCGAGCCCGCGGCCGACATGTGCGTCATCCGGCCGGGATGCTCGATCAGCGACTCGACGCCGCCCAGCGATTCGCCGAGGGTGAACAGCCGGGTGCGGCCGCACATCTCGACCGCCGCCTCCTCGCCGTCGGCGTGCCGGAAGGAGACCATGCCGCCAAAGGCCCGCATCTGCTTCACCGCGATCTCATGGCCCTGATGCCCGGGCAGGCCCGGGTAGCGCACCTCGCTCACCTTCGGGTGCGCCGCCAGCATCTCGGCGACCGCTGCAGCGTTCTGACAATGCCGGTCCATCCGTACTGCCAAGGTCTTGATTCCCCGCAGCGTGAGCCAGGCGTCAAACGGCCCCGCGACCGCTCCCAGCGAGTTCTGGTGGAACGCCAACCGCTCCCCCAGCCCGGCGTCAGCCACCACGAGCGCGCCGCCGACCACGTCCGAGTGCCCGCCGATGTACTTCGTCGTGGAGTGCACGACCACATCCGCGCCGAGCGCGAGCGGCTGCTGTAGATAAGGAGTGGCGAACGTGTTGTCCACGACGAGCAACGCCCCGGCCTCCCGCGCGATGCCCGCGAGCGCGGCGATGTCCGAAACTCCGAGCAGCGGGTTCGACGGGGTCTCAATCCACACCGCCCGCGTGCGCCCACGCCGCACGGCCGCCCGCACCGCGTCGAGGTCGCCGAGGTCGACCGCGGTCCACTGCACGCCCCACCGCTCGTAGACCTTCGAAAACAGCCGGTAGGTGCCGCCGTAGGCGTCGTTCGGGATCACGACGTGGTCCCCCGGCGCCACGACCGTCCGCAGCAGGCAGTCCTCCGCCGCCAACCCGGACGCGAACGCCAGTCCGCGCGTGCCGCCCTCGATCGCGGCCAGGCACTCCTCCAGCGCGGTCCGGGTCGGGTTCGCCGAGCGGGAGTATTCGTAGCCGCCGCGCAGGCCGCCGACGCCGTCCTGCTTGTAGGTGGAGACCTGGTAGATCGGCGGAACGACCGCACCGGTCAGCGGGTCCGGCTCCTGTCCCGCGTGGATGGCCAGCGACGAGAAGCCCAGCCGCTCGTCGGACCCGGCGTGCTCGCCGTAGCTGTCGTGCCCGCTGCGCTCGCCGTGATCCCGGCGGGCCAGGTTTTCCCGGCCGGCCGGTTGATCCGCGTCATGTTTCGACTCAGTCATGCCGCCAGGCTATTGGACCGTCCGCGCGATCGCGCACCGCCACTCAGGCCACCATCCGGGTGGAACCGCCCCGGGCCGAACGCCGGGCCCGCCGCCGCGTGACCACCCGCTCGTGCCCCAGGCAGGTCGCCACCAGTATCCCGGCGCCGACCAACGCGATCGCGACGAGCGTCAGCACGAGCGCGGCCCACTCACCCGGCAACGCCTGCTCCAGCGTCCCGCGCGCCCGCGGCCCCGCCGCCGCGAGCCGTACCACCCCGTCCCCGGCACTCCAGATCATCACAGCTCCTCGCCTCTCCAAGCTGGAAGATCCCCCGGTACCCCATCCTCGCCCGAGCACCCGCCCCTCGCACTCGGAAGCGCCATCGGGCGGAATCCAGGCGGCGTCCCGGACGTTAACCAGACAGTCAATAAAGGAGGCCCCCGGCCGTGTTCCGCTTCACCAACCCGTTCAAGGACCGCCTTCCCGGCCCCGGCGAGGCGCTCCCCGGCAGGTCGTCCCGCCCGTTCCACCTGGCCGGCAAGCACACGGTCCTCGGCACCCCGATCGAGGAGCTGCCCGAAGGCTACGAGCAGGCGGTCTTCGGCCTCGGCTGCTTCTGGGGCGCCGAGCGCAAGTTCTGGTGGCACGACGACGTGTACTCGACCGCGGTCGGCTACGCGGGCGGCAGCACCCCGAACCCCACGTACGAAGAGGTCTGCTCCGGCGCCACCGGCCACGCCGAGGTCGTCCGCGTCGTCTACGACCCGAAAGTGGTCTCGTACGAGTCGCTGCTCAAGCTGTTCTGGGAGTCCCACGACCCGACGCAGGGCAACCGCCAGGGCAACGACGTCGGTACCCAGTACCGCTCGCTGATCCAGTACTTCACCGAGGACCAGCGCACGGCCGCCGAGGCCAGCCGCGCCGCCTACCAGCAGGTCCTCACCGCCGCCGGCCACGGCCGCATCACGACCGCCATCGAGCCCGCCACCGAGTTCTACTACGCCGAGGACTACCACCAGCAGTACCTCTCGGACGCCAAGAACCCGGACGGCTACTGCGGCCTCGGCGGTACTGGTGTGGCCTGTCCCGTCGGCCTCATCACCACCGACGGCACAGCGACGACCGCCAGCTGAACATCAATTCCAACCCGCTGTTCCCGCCCCGGTCCCGCCGGGTCGGTTTCCATTTGAGGGCTGCGGTTGGTGACGCGCGTGCTCCCGGCTCGCTGACGCTCGCCAGTCCGCGCGCGCTAGCCGGCATCCGCCGGTACTGAGGCCCACCCGCCCGCCCTCCGCTCCGCGGCGACGCCACCGCCTGGCTCCTCGCGTCGCTGCGGGGCCGGGCGACGCTGACAAACCCACGGCGCCAGCCAACTGCACAACCCACGGCCCCAGCCGAGGCAACAATCGCCCATACGAGCGACCGCATCCGTATCGGACCTCGGCGATCTACGAGGCTCGGGCATCAATCCCACTGCCCATCTTTACGAAGCCGACAGGTCCATTGGCAGCAGCACGAAGTAAGGATGGCCGCTCAACGGTGTCGCCTGTCCCGTCGGCTTGGCCAAGGCTGAGTAACCGCCACGGATCCTCGCCATCCACGCTGCGGGTTGCTCTCGGCCGCTGAGCAACCCGCAGCGCGCTACGTCCCGCTACGTTGACGAACCCGGCGAGTCGAGTCCCTGCTCGATGGCGTAGCGAGTCAGTTCGACCCGGTTATGCAGCTGCAGCTTGCCGAGGATGTTCTGCACGTGGTTTTGCACGGTCCGGTGCGATACGACGAGCCGTTCGGCGATCTGCCGGTATGACAGGCCTTTGGCGACGAGCCGCAGCACCTCGGTCTCGCGGTCGGTGAGGCGGGGCGTGTCGACGGGCGCGTTGGGGGCGGCGGCCAGGCGACGGTATTCGCCGAGCACGAGGCCCGCTAGGCCGACCGTGAAGACCGGGTCGCCTGCGGCAGTGCGTGCGACCGCTTCGATCAGCTCTGCTGGCTTCGCGGATTTCACCAGGTATCCGAGGGCGCCTGCCTTCAGCGCGTCGAGCACGTCCTGCTGCTCGCCGCTGGCCGAGAGCATCAGCACACGAATCGCCGGGTCAGTGGCGATCAACCTGCGCACGACCTCCACTCCGGACAGATCCGGCAGCTGGAGATCGAGAACGACGACGTCAGGTCGGGCGGCCGGCGCGACGCGGATCGCCTGTATACCCTCGCCGACCACAGCCGTCACGTCATATCCCGCCTCGGCTAGATCTCGGGCGACCGCGTTCCCCCAGATGGGATGGTCGTCGACCACCATCACGCGCACCGGCGTCGTCGGCCCGCCGTCCTCGTCCGAGACCATTGCTTTCACCTTCTCGCCTGACGTGCGCGGGGTATCCAGAACTCCACCTCGGTGCCTTCGCCCAGTTGGCTTTCGATGGTCGTCGTGCCGCCGCAGTCGGCGATCCGTCCGCGCATCGACTGTGCGATCCCTAACCGTCCAGCCGCGGCCGCCTCGCCCGGGCGCTCGGGCGGGAATCCGACGCCGTCGTCGCGGATCGTGACCCGGACTCCGTCCTGTTCGTCCTCGAGCAGGATCCAGGCGCGAGCGTCGGCGCCGGCGTGCTTGCGTACGTTGTCCAGGGCGGCACGCACCGCCGCGACCACCTCCGCAGCGATGACAGACGGCAGTTCCACGGCCTGCGCCGGAGTGGCGACCTCGACGTCGGGGGCGGCCAACGCCTGCACCAGCCCACGCAAGTCCTCGGCCGCGCCGGAGTCCGTGCTCGCTGCCCCGGCCAGCAGGCCGCGCAGCGCCACCTCCTGTTCGCCGGCGAGCGCGGCCAACTCGCTGCCCTCGGCGCCGAGTTCGGAGCCTTGCCGCTGCACGAGGGCCAGCACCTGCAGCACGCCGTCGTGGATCGAGCGGCCCAGCCGGTCTCGCTCGGCGGCGGCCGCCTCCCGCCTGATCTGCTCGGCGTGTTTGCGCTCCGCGCGGCGGGCGGCCAGCAGTTGCGCGAAGCCTAGGCCGCCTATGGACGCACCGGCCACCAGCATCAGGACGCCTGACGTGGTCAGGTGCACAGCCGGGCTGAGGATGGAGGGCTCCGGTTCGCCGTCTTTCAGGTAGGTGACCTGGATGGTCTGAAGTCCGCCGATGGCGAGCGTGCCGGCCAGTGGGCCGACCACGGCCGGCAGCGCTCCACGGCTGGCCAAAGCTGGGGCCGCGGCACCGATGACCGCACCGGAGGCGGAGGCGCTAAGGACGAGAATCAGCACCGAAGGAATCACAATGCGCTGGTCTGCCAGCTTTTCCGGGTTTCCGGTGGTCGCGCCGTACGCGATGAACAGCGCCATCGCGGCGAGTATCGCGAGCGTGGCGGCGAGCGGAACGCGCAGCCTGCTGCCCGCGACGGTCGCCCCGAGCGCGGCCCCCGCGAGCGTCGCCAGCCAGCGCAGCGGATCGTTGTAACTGAGCGCGGTGATCGTGAGGATGGCCGGCGCGATCACGGCCATCTGCGCCACTGCGGCGGTTATCGCCCCGGCAAGCGGCCAGAGCCCCGCGAGCATCGCAAGCAGCGTCACGGTCACGAGCGTGATCGCGCCGATGACCGCGGTCTGCGCAAAGCCGTGCCGAGCGACCGCGGACCACGTGACCCCGAGCAAGTTCGCCAGGCTTTGAGTGGTCAGAAACGACAGCGGGATCGACACGGACGCCGCCAACGTTCCGGCCACGACCAACCGGACGCGCCGCCACGATCGGCTGTCAGCAGGCGAGGCCGCGGCCGAGTCACCTCGCCGGTGAAACCACACCGCGGGAACGAGCCCGGCGAGACTGACCCCGACAAGCACGCTGTGCCAAGCAGCCGGCTCATGCCCCGATAGCAGCCAGCCGACCCCGTCCGTCATCGCGGCGCCGACCAAGCGGGAGCCCAGAGTCAGCGCCGCGACGCAAGCACCCCAGCCCACCGCGGTGCGGGTAAGTCCCTGGGCACAAGCCAGCAGCGCGATGATCGCCAGGGCGTACCCGGCGGGCGGCAGCAGCGCGAGGACCCACGGGTAGGCGCCAGTGAAATCCCACTCCATCACGACGCCCGGCACGACCATCAGCGCCGCCGCCGCGAGGAGGTACGGCCACCAGCGCAGAAGAGTCAGCCCGAGCGCTGTCGCCACCACTGGAACCAGCAGGAACAGCCAGTCGCGCAGGTTCGAAGGGCCGCCGTTGCCGTTGTCGATGGGCGTGTCGAGGAAGGGCGGCAGCCCCGCGACGGCCGGAGGCGATGTGGCCACGACGAGGAGCAGGCATCCAGCTACGCCAGCCAGCGCGGTCGGCAACCACCGCGACGCCGGCGCGGCGACAACGGCGGGCGACGGCTGGGCGGTCGGTGCGTCCATGCCCGAGATCATGGCTGATCCTCGGGAACTGCGCACAGGCTGGCCGCGATCAACGGGATCGGCGCGACCGACGCCACTGATGCGACCGACGCCACCGATGCGCTCGGATGCGGAAGGCGGGGCGGTCGGCCGTCCGGCCGGTACTCGAAGTGCCACCACTCGTTGTCATAGACCTGATACAACTGGTGACGGGAGCCATAACGATCCAACCAACGAGCGCCCTCGATCGGCCGCACATCCAGAGCGGTGCCCATGACATGGCGCGACTCGTGCGGCGGCAGGGTCCACTGCAATGCGAGCGAGAGCGAACCGGTACGGCGCACCGTCTCGGCGAACAACTGCGCCTGGGCGTGCGCGTCGCGGTACCCGTCGGTCAGCCCGATCAGCACGCCGTAGCGCCACAAGGCCTCCGTGCGCGCGGCCTCGAACGCGGCCCGGGTGGCGGGGGTCAAGCCGTCCAGATTCTCGGCCGGGAATCGCGCCGCGAGCGCCCACTGGCAGGCCACGTGCCGCGCACGGCGCGGTGCCGCGACGAAGGCCGCCGGCAGCAACGCGACCGCGAGCAGGCGCGTGATCAGCCGATAAAGCCGGTCGCGGCGGCGTGTCGGCCGACTCGAGCACGGCGATATAAGAGCCATGCGAACAAGCTCGCATGATGATCACGGCTCAGGCCTGAGTGCCCGTACTCATCTTCGAAGGTCACAATCTCCCAGACCCCGATAGCTGGCGGCCCAACCGCTCGACGGATCACTCGCTGGATAGCAGCCAGCCGATGCGCAGTTCCTCCGCGCCGGCGCGGAACGTCTCCATGAGCACGGCGCGCTCGGGGTCGTCCTCGGGGAGGTTGTAGGCGAGGGCGGCCTGCGCGGCCAGGGTCTGGGGCCGGGCGCCGAACGAGGCGCGCAGGTGGAGCGAGCGGCGCAGCATGGGGATCCGTTCAGCGGGCTCCTTGTGCTGCGACAAGTGCCGGATGACGTAGGACTCGAGATAGCCGTCGCCGGTCTTCACCGCGATCTCGAGCGCTGCTTCGTAAAGCGGCAGTGCACGAGCCTCGTCCTTGTCGATGAGGTCCAGCAGCACGCCCCAGTGGAAATTGGCCCAGCCCCGCAGTTTCTCGTCACCGCTCTCAACCGCCGCGCGATAGCCGGCCTCTGCCACGGCGCGGTCGTCGGCTCGGAGGTCGCGGCGGAACAGCAGGCGGCTGTAGGCCAGGCGCGCGGCGAGCAGTTGCGCGGTTGGCGACGAGCGATCGAGCGCCGCTACGGCTTCCTCGGCCTCCTCAAGGCGGTCCATCTGGAAGAACCACCGGTCGACCAGGATCTCGGCGCGCAGTTCGGGATCGGCGTCCGGCTTCAAGACCGCGAGGGCGGCATCCCACTCTCCGAGAAGGTGCAGGCAGCGGGCCACGTAGGCGTCGTCAGGTATCATGGCGCCTACAGTAGAAAGCGGGAATGTAGGCGGTCAAGTGCAATACGGTGACTACATCGGGAACGTGACGCGGCTGGCCGTCGAGCTGGCCAACACCGGCACCCTCGACCAGCGCGGTGAGCTGGTCGCCGCGTTCTTCCTGGAACACGAGATCACGCCGCCGCCGGACGGCGATTTCGGCGAGTTGCCGGACCTGGTGCGCACGGCCCTGGCGCAATTGGTCGACGGCGCCGAGCCCGATGCCGTGCACCGCTTGTTGCGGGACTACCCGCCGGAAATGCACCTGTCCGACCACGACGGTCTCGGCGGGTATCACATTCACTTCAGCCGCAACGGCACCGCGGCCAAGCGCTGGCTCGGCCAGCTGATCGCCGCCAAGCTCGCCCTGGTCGCGGCCGGGGATCCCGCGGTGACGCTGGGGCGGTGCGCGGCGGCCGGGTGCGGTAACTACTTCGTGGACCAGTCCCGGAACCGCACGCGCCGCTTCTGCTCCAACGCGTGCGCGAGCCGGACCACGGTCGCGGCCTACCGGGCCCGGGCGGCTAAGGACTCCTGAAGAGCCGGTCCTTCCGGGACGCAATGCGTCGGGGCCGCCGGAACGACTCCGGCGGCCCCGACGACTCTCGTAACCTCAGACTACAGCGGCAGGATGTTGGCGGCCTGCGGGCCCTTCTGGCCCTGGGTCACCTCGAAGCTGACGGCCTGTCCCTCTTTCAGTTCGCGGTAGCCCTGGGTGGCGATCGCAGAGTAGTGGGCGAACACGTCGGGGCCGCCCCCGTCCTGCTCGATGAACCCGAAGCCCTTCTCCGCGTTGAACCACTTCACAGTGCCAGTTGCCATACTCGTGAACTCTCCTTCATGGAGCGCACGCCCCGGACCTGAAACCATGCAAGCCCGCGCTGCGTTTCCCACTCCATACCTGGACAACCCTAGCCGAACGGTGCGCTGGGCGCTGCCTACGCGGCAAATCGGGTTATCCGGCCGCTCGAAACAGGCTCTGACCAGCGGCGGACCGTGAAAGCTGCAAGGCCGCACGAGGTACCGGTCGGTGTCGCCGGAGCACACAGCCACGTCGGCGGCCGCGAGGTGCGCCCGGCGATTCAGCTGGCCGGCCTAGCCGTGTTCACCCGGCCGCCGAAAGCCGCGAGCACGTGTTCGAGGACGGGTAGCGCGTGCGCGATCTGCCTGCCGCGGATGATCACGTCCCAGGCCGGCTCGAGTTTCTTCCATCCGCCCGCGTACGCGATGTGGCGCAGCCGGTCGCGACCCCGCTCGTGGACCATGGCGCCGCGCCGGATCGAGTTCCAGCGGTAGAACTCGCGGTACGCGCGCCAATATCCATCCTCGAGTTGCGTGGGGCTCATGTGCCACGGCTTGTAGACCACGTGGCGTGTGTCGTACAGGTCCCAATCCCGGTGCAGCAGGCGGTTCTCCGACTCAATCTGGCGGAACAGCCCGGTGCCTGGGTAGGGCGTCATGATGTGGAAGGTCGCGGTCTCGATGCCTTGCTCGATCGCCCACTGCACCGTGCGGTCGAACACCGTCTCGTCGTCGCCGTCCATCCCGAACACGAAACTCGCGTTCACCATCACGCCGTTCGCGTGCAGCCGGCGCACCGCCGCTCCGTAGTCGCGACCGAGGTTTTGGGTCTTGCGGCGTTCGGCCAGGCTCCGGCCGTTGACCGACTCGAAGCCGACGAACAGCGACCGCAGGCCCGACTCGGCCGCCTTCTCCAGCAGTCCGGGACTGAGCACCGAGTCCACGGTCGCCGCCGCCTGCCAGAGGCGCCCCATGCCCTTCATCCCGTCGAACAGGGCCTCGGCGAATCGGCGGTTGCCGAAGATGTGGTCGTCAAGGAAGTACAAATGCCGACCCGGCAGACGCTCGATCTCGGCGAGGGCGTCGTCCACGGCTTGCGTGTAGAACGACTTTCCACCTGCGAAGAACGCGTCTTTGTAGCAAAAGTCGCAATGGTGCGGGCAGCCGCGCGAGACGACGATCGAGTTCGGCACGAGATAAAGGTGACGTTTGATGAGATCCCTGCGAACCGGCGGCAGACCGGCGAGCGTGCGCGTCTTGGCGTCGTAACGGGCCTTGGGATGCTTCTCACGCAGGTCCTCCAGGAAGGTGGGCCAGGCGTGCTCGCCCGGACCGGTGAACACGGTGTCGGCGTGTGCTGCAGCTTCTTCCGGCAACGAGGTGACGTGCAGTCCGCCCATCGCGACGTGCGCGCCACGAGCCCGGAACGCGTCCGCGATCTCGTATGACCGGCGCGCCGAAGTGATATAGGGCTGCAGGACGAGTAAGTCAGGGGTCTCTATCGTGCTCAGGTCGATCCGCTCGACGTGCTCGTCGATAAGGGTCACCTCGTCATCGGGGGCGAGGTAGCCCGCCAGCGTGGCCAACCCGAGTGGCGGAAACAGCGAGTACTTCACCGGCCGGAACAGCGGGCTCGTCGCCTCGGTCAGGGCCGGAAGAATCATGGTGACGCGCATATTCGGACGCTACGGCGGCCGTGTCCCGGACGGTATATCAGTGCTGGATTCTGCACAGGACCTGCACCGATCCGGCACATTTCCTCCACGCCGCCATCACAGAACCCTCACAATCGGCTCGTCGGCGGGTCGGCGGGAGGGTGAGTCGGCGGGAGGGTGAGTCGGCGGGAGGGTGGGTCGGTGAGTCGGCAGGTTAGCCCCGAGCGGAGAGCAACCCGTTGCTCCCGGATGCGGCCGGGAGCAACAGGTTGAGAGCGTGGTCCCGCTGGCTTCGGTTCGTCTCGATTAGCGCGGGGCGTAGTCGGAGATCACCGGCAGGGCGGTGTCGCTGTAGTCGAACATCGCCTGGTTCTCCCAGCCGTCGCCCGAGTTCGGGTCGGTGGGATCCCAGCCGTTGCCCTTGACCACGGTCCAGGTCGGCTCCCAGTAGAACGCGCCGAGGCCGAGTCCGCCGGGCACCGCCTGCACGATGCTGAGCGTGTCGCGGAACATCGCCGCCTGGCCGGCCGGAGTCGCCGGGTAGCCGGTCTCCAGCTCGCTCGCGGTGCTGAAGCTCAACGTCGCGGTCGGGTCCCCGCTCTCCAGGGTCCACGGGTACGCCGTCTCGGCCAGCACGATGGGCTTGCCGTAGCGCGCGGCGGTCTGGTCGAGGGTCGACTGCAGCTCGTCGAGGTAGCCGTGCCAGTAGGAGTAGTACGACAGGGCGATCACGTCGAAGGGCACGCCTTGGGCCTGCGCGTTGTCGTAGAACCACTGCACGCCGCCCCAGTCGGCCGCGTTGGCGATGTGCAGTGCGATCTTCGTGCGCGGGTCAGCCGACTTGACTCCGGCGATCGCCGACTTGAGCAGGGCGCCGAACGTGGGCCAGGCGGTGCTCGAGCCGTAGTCCAGGCCGGTCGGCCACAGGAAGCCGCCGTTCACCTCGTTGCCGGTCTGCACCATGTCCGGCGGCGTGCCCTGGCGAACCAGGTCGCTGACAACCTTGGCCGAGTAGCTGTAGATCTGCGCCTCAAGCTGGCTGAGCGATTCGTTCGCCCACGCGGCCGGGGTGCTCTGGTGGCCCGGGTCGGCCCAGGTGTCGGAGTAGTGGAAGTCGAGGAACAGCTTCATGTGATGCGACCTCGCCTCGCGGGCGCCGGCCAGGAGCTGCTGTTCGTCGTTGAAGCCGTCCGCCGGGTTGACCCATACACGCAACCGCACGTAGTTCATTCCGGCATCGCCGAGGATGCGCAGCGCGTCCTGCTGCCGCCCCGACGCGGTGTAGTAGACGCCGCCGAGTTGCTCACCGCGCACCAGGCTCGACACATCGCCGCCGCGGATCGGCAGCGAGGCGTGGCCCGGAGTGAGGGTGACCAGGCCGTAGTTGGTCCAGTCACCGGCCGCGCTGTCGGACACCAGGCGGATGACGGCCTCGTGCCCGGTGACCCGCGCGGAGGTGACGATGTAGAGCCAGCTGCCGTCGGAGATCACCGGCACGGCGGTCCGCTCGCTGTTCGGCCCTGACTGCAGTTCGATGTAGTTCGCCGTGTCACCGCCGCCCGATTTCACCCAGACGCCGAGCGTGTAGTCACCGTTGCGCAGGCCGGTGACGCGCTGCCAGGTGGTGACTTGGTAGGCCGATGACGACCAGTGCGTGAGCTGATACGGGTCGCCGTTGTAGCCGTAATCCGTCGCCTCGACGAACGACGCGCCGGCCGTACCGGTGGCCGTCCAGCCGGTGGGCGTGACGGTCGCGCTTCCATCGAGGTTGAAGGCCGGGTTGACCACCGCGCCACTGCCCTGCTCTGGGCCATCGGCCGCGGCCTGTGCATGCGCCGCGACCGGAAACGCGCCGAGCGCCAGGGCGACGGCGCCCACACCGAGCCGCCGCGTCCATGATCGTAACTTCATCACACCACTCCCCTTGCGGGTCAGCCGACTCCCGTCGTTGGGATCGTTCACAACCCCGGACGCAAGTGATACCACCGGCGTGCGCCATAGTCGAGATGCAGCTGGGGATCTTGCGCATCACGATTCCGTGAACGCTCCCAATATTGCCCGCACCCGAGCGACCCACGAGGCCGGGTGCTCCGGCGCAGTACCAGCCAGCCGCGGCGGGCTCGCGCCGAGACGATCTCCGAGCTCCTGCTAGCCTCCGGCCATCGCGCAGCTGCGCGATCTGCGAATCGGAGGGGGCTCGATGTCATTCGCGTTCGTCGGCGGGAAGCCGGTCGCCGTGCATTTGAAGGCGACCGGCACGTTCTTCTGTCTCTACTGCAACGCCGAGCAGCAGTACCAGCACCGCATCTGGGAGAGCGCGGCGCACGTATTCTTCGTGCCGCTCGGATTCACGACAGGCGAGTTTGTCCTGTGTCTGAACTGCGAGTCGGCGTTCGCCCCCGAGTGCCTCGACGAGGCATCCACTGCCGCCTGCGATGAGCTGATCATGGAAGTGCCCATGCGGGCGGCACGTGCGGACCTACGGTTCAGGCCGCGGACGGCGCCGCCGGCGCCTGCCTATGACGAGCCGGAAGAGGCACCTGCTTACGCGCCGCGTCCGCGTCCAGCAGCGGTGCCCGCCGAGACGCCTGTCCGCGCTCCGGCGCGACGTTCTGCGCGGCGGCACTGAGTCGGCGGAAGCCTGGGGCGTCGCAGCGCGGATGCGGAGTGCGCGCGCTCTGTTCATGACCGTCCGAGAGCAGGCACCGCGGTCGACCGTCAGCGATCGACGGTCAGCGGTCGAAACGCCAGCGGGTCGCGCCGTACGGCTCGGCGGTCGCGACGCCGACCGCGCTACGGAACTTGAACGCGAACACGTGCCACGGCGGCGGCCCGGCGCTTGGGGCGCAGAACGGCGCGGTCAAAGCGTCCCCTTCGACCTCGGCGGGCCAGCCGCCCGCGCGGAATCCGGCCGCGACCTTGTCCAGTACGCCGGCGTCGGACACGCGGGCCGCCGATCCGTCGAGTACCAGGTCGATGCCCGGCAACCGCACCGAGATCGTGCATCGCGGGTTAGCTGCCAGGTCGCGGGACTTGCGGGTCGCCAAGTTGCTGGTGAAGTACAGGTCGCCGTCCATCCACTGCGCGCCGACGCCGGCCGCGTGGGGTGTGCCGTCCGGCCGGCAGGTGCCGAGGAAGTACGTGAACTCAGGCGTTGCGCCCAGGGCCATCGCGGCCTTCGCGCGGTTCCACTCCAGCGCGGCGGAGCCGCAGCGGTCGAGGTTCGTGGTCTCCGACGGATCCAGATCGGTCATGTTTCATCATTAGACGCCCGCACGCCGATTCAGAACAGGGTCGGCGGCGCGGCGGGAATCGCCTCCGGCAGCGGCTCGACCTCGGGCAGACGCGCTCTGACGTCGGCATGGAAGCGGCGCGCCAGGGTGAGCGCGGCGTCGTTGTCCGGCGTGTGGATGAAGACTGTCGGAGAGCGGCCCTCGCGCAGCCAGTCGACGACCGTGTCGAGCCACGGCTGCCAGCCGGCGACCGTCAGTTCCTCGTCGTCGCGGCCGATATAGCGCACGATCGGCTGGTCGGTGAGTGCGCGCTGCCGCCGCGGGAGGCGCGGCTTCTTCATCCATGCCTCCCGCTCCATGTCAGTGCTCGGCGGGGTCTCGTACAGAACCGTCGTATCGAACGTCACCCACTCGGCGCCGACCTCGCCGAGGACCTGTTCGAGGCGCTGCTCCCAGCGCGGATCCTCGAAGAACGCACGATGCCTGACCTCGACCGCGTAGCGATATCTGCCCGGCAGCCTGCGCAGGAAGCCGGCGAGCGCGTCGAGGTCGCCGGGGGTGAATGACGGAGGCAGTTGCACCCATAGCGCATGGGTGCGCGGGCCGAGCGGTTCGATCGCGGTGAGGAAAGCACGCAGCGGTTCGGCGACGTCGGCGAGGCGGCGCTCGTGCGTGATCGGGCGCGGCAGCTTGAGCAGGAACCGGAAGTCTGGAGCGGTCTGCTCGGCCCACGATCTGACCGTCTCGACCGACGGCGTCGCGTAGAACGTCGTGTTGCCCTCGACCGCGTTGCACCACCTCGCGTATGCGCGTAGCCGGTCGCGGGGCGGCAGCGGTTGCGGCAGCTCGCGGCCTTGCCAGGCTACGTGCGTCCACATCGCGCAGCCGACGTGGAGTTTCATGTTTCGAGCCTACCTACTGCGCGATCGCAGGGTGCGAAGAGGACCAGGCTCAGCGGGTTTGACCGGCGTCAGACGGCGGTGGGTTCGGCGACCCACTTCATCGGGTCGCCCCAGCCGAGATCGTCGAGGCCGGCTTTCTTCAGCGCGAGGACGACCAGAGTCCGGTTGTGCGCGGCGAACGTGAGCACGTGCGCGATCATGCCACCGTACGTGAACACCTCGGCCGGATCGCGCAGGGCGTCGACGAAGGTCTCGTCGAGCCTTCCGCCGTTGATCACGTCGCGTACCTCGGAGAGGAAGGCGGGAGCGACGCGGCCGAGGCGGGCACGCATCGCGTCGATCGATTCGTGCTGCTCCAGCGACCAGTCGTAGGGCTGGTTCGCGCCTTCGCGGTTCCGTCCATCGAGCCGATCAGTCGGGACAGCAGCGAGCGCAGGGTCTGCTCGTCGTCGTCCACGGAGACCTCGATCCGCTCATCGAGGACGGCTTCGGGCAGCTGCGCGGCCTTGTCGATCATCTGGCCGATCAGCCAGACGTGGTGTTCGACCATCCTGGTGAGCAGGTCCATCGCGGTCACCTTCGTTCGTGCGGGCAGCCGGAGACTGCCGGGCGGATGGAAGTGCACTCCGTTCGGGGTCGGCAGCTGGAAGCGGCGCGGTGCGCAGCGCCAGGCCGACGGGGACACGCCGTACGCGCGCTGAAAGGCCCGCGTGAACGCCTCGTGCGAGGAGTAGCCAGCCTCGATCGCGACTTCCAGGACGCTCAGCCGGCTGATCATCAGCCGATACGCCGCGCGTTTGAGCAGGACTCGGCGCCGGAAGCGCGCGGGGGTCTCGCCGCACACCGCGCCCACGATCCGATCGAAGTGGAAGCGAGAGGGATGCACGCGTGCGGCCAGGTCTTCACCGCGCGCGTCGTGGTCGTCGAGGTGCGCGGTCAGCGTGTCCACGAAGCGCACGAAGGCGCTCTGTCCGGGGTCCGCTGCGGAGTGCATGTCCTCACTGTGCGCCGCGGCTGGGCCGACGCGCTTGATTGATTTTGCGGTGTTGCGGTCGCCTGTCGCCTGCTACGGCCGCCGACCGCCTAGGGCCGTCCGAACGTCAACGCGTGCAGGTAGTTGCGGAAACGCACGGGCCGGTACGCCTCCAATGCGCGGCGTTCCTGGCGTAGCCGATGCTGCGCCGCCGAGACTCCCTCGCGGTGCAGCGCGCAGTCCCGGTCGATCGCCGCGATCGCTGTGGTGTGCGACGATCGCGTGCTCTGCTCGTCGGCGGCCAGCGAATCCCGCTGCGCCTGGGTCTGCCCGTGCGCGGTCTTGTGCTGGACGTCGGCGGCCGACCTGATCGCGGTTTCGCGCGCCGTGATCCCGGCCTGTCTGAGGGCCGCCTCGGTGTCTACTTGTGCGCGGATCGCGGCCGTCAGTTGCGCGGGCATGCGGACGCGTACGCGGTTCACCAGGCCGGTTCGCCAGGCGTCCAGGTGCCGGGCGCGTACCTCGCCTACCATCGGCACCTTGAGCGCGCGTCCGTCGCGGTGCAGCACGCGCACATGCGTGGAGCGGCCGAAGCCCCGATCAATGCGAACGCCGGTGAAGTCCGCAGCGGTGCGGATGCCGGCCGTCTCCAGTTCCGCGACGACGGCGCGGCCGATGCCGTAGATCTGAGCCGCGTCGACGCGGAACCGGGAGAGTTCGTCAGCGAGGTGGCGGGCTTCGACGGACGAGGTGCGCCTTGCCAGCTCAGTACTCTTCCAGGTCTGCATCTCGGTGCGTTCGCGCACCAGCTTCGCCAGCTCTTCGTCCCGCCACCGGTCGATCCTGGCGTACTCGGCGGCCGCGTCCCGGTCTATCCGGCTTCTGCGATCGGCGAGGGCGCGCAGCTCCCGCTGGTAGGTCGCGATGCTTTCCTCGCGCGCGGCGAGTTGCCAGCGCAGCTGGGCTTGGATCTGCTTCTCCTGCGAGCGTGCGGCGCGCACTGCCCTGCGTCGAGCCCGGCGCGCGTCGACTTCGGGCATTCGCAGGAAACTGATCCACCACGGCGCGATGGCCAGCAGACCGGCGACCAGGACGGCACCGCCGATGAACGCCGGTGGTATGACGTACGCGCACGCGGCGGCGACCAGACCGAAGACAAGGAGGCTGACATACCATGCCGCGCGCGCTATTCGCGACGGTCGACTCAACAGGACCGGCGCCGGAGGAGGCAGGTGATCGTCAAGCCACGACGCGCCGCCGCTGAGGGTCGCGCCGTTCGTCGCAGGACTCGGCGCCTTCGACGAGCCGTCCGCCGGCTTGGCCGTCGGCACATCGAGTGGAGCAATGGCGTCGAGCGGCTTGCGGACCATGTCGGCAAGGTCCTGCGCGCGCGTGCGCAACTGCGCGCTCACGGAGCCGAGCGAGGCCAGCGCCGCTGACGACGCCGGATCTTCGAGGTCGTACTTCTGTAGGAGCAGGTACTCTCCGCCCGACTTGTGCAGCCGGTACCAGAGCGTCGGATCGGCGGCGAGCGCGGCCAGCGACAGATGAATCACGCGCGCGGAGAAGCGGTCGAGCCAGGGTCCGTAATCGCTCGCCGTGCGCCGCGGATGCTGATAGTTGGGCTGGCCCAACTCCATCGCGGGCCGATCGCGCAATGCGGGCACGTACATCCCGTCGTAGTCGATCAGCTTCAGCTCTCCGCGCGCGGTGACCAGCAGGTTGCCGTGCTGAAGGTCGCCGTGGGCGAGCCCGGCCGCCTCCAGGCCCGCGACCAGCTGCGCGAAGCCTTCAGCCAGCCGGCCGAGCGCGGCGCGATCGCCGGTGCGCAGCCGGTCCTCGATCCACGAGATCAGCTGCTTGGCCTCGACCCACTCCATGACGAGCACCGGATACGTCTTGCCCTGCACCAGCACGCCGGTCTCGACATAACGGAACTCGACCTTCCATCGCGCCGGCACGTCACGCAGCGCCGCCCCGATCTCCCGGAATCGCTCCTGCTGATCCGGAACATCGCGTGTGAAGCACTTGATAGCTAGGCGGCGTCCGCTTGTAGTGTCCGCGGTGAAGACGCTGGCGAAGTTCCCTGAGATGGGTCGCGGCAAACCGAAGCGGTCGGTGCGGATTGTGCACCCGACTAGTTCGGGATCGAGGAAGCAACGCCGCGTGTCCTGCAGTGCGTCCACGTACGCGCCGCTGCTCGGGAAGGTCACTACGGTACTCACGCGCGCCCCGCCATCAGTGCGCTGCGTTCGCGTCGAGCCGGCAGCGCACGATCGTGACGTCGTCGTTGCGCATAACGCACTCTGTGCGCAGCTTGTCGAGCCACGCACGCGCATCGCCGGGGGTTCCCGTGTCGCAGACCTCGTCGATCTCGCGCCACGGCTCCCGGCCATCCTCGGCCTCGGCCAGGAACCACTGCGCCGCCGCGTCGGTCGCCAGGTAGAAGACGTCTCCGGGCAGCCAGGTCCCGTGCCGGGCCACGGTGCGCGCCTCGATCAGTTCGCGATCCGGTGCACGGGTTCCGGCCAGCGGCGGGCTGGTGTCGAAGTCGGCCGAGCGCTCCAGTGGGAACGCTTCGGCGAGCCGCGCGTCGCGGACGTGGAATCCGCACGCGTCGCCGAGTGCCGCCGCGCTCCAGGTTCCGCGGAGGCCGCCGTCCGCTGAGTGTGCGAGCTGCGATTCCGATTCCGGATTCCAGCGGAATGAGACGCCGAGCAGCGTGGCGTAGGCGCCTTGTTCGAGCTTTGACTCCTCGTACCAGGCGATCGGCCGCCCGATCCGCTCGCGCCGCCGCAGGTACCGGTCGACGTGGGCAGGCCACCGCGCCGCCGCCGCGCAGATTCGCTCGGCGAACACGTCCGCGCCCAACTCCCGCCCGGCGAGTCCGCCCACGGCCCGGGTCAGCCGGTCCGCCCACGCGCCCGCCAGCATGCTCTCCGAGGCGCCGTCGGCGATCGCCACCGTGCAGCCCCTGGTCGCGGACGCGCGCGAGCCGGTCCGCTCCGCGGAGACGAACCAGGCATCTTCGTACTCTGCTTTACTCGATCCGATCTTCGGCTCGCTCAACACCGCGTAGCTCAACCCGGCCGGCGTCAGCGGCGCGCGCCTCAGCGCTGCGCGCCTGACTACGGCGTGGCGCGGTACCGCGTGCACGAGCCGTCCGTCCTCAACGCAGGTCGGTCGCACGGGTGCCGATGTCGAGGAACTGGACGACCGAGGTGATGTCGGCGTTGAAGACGAAGCCCCGGCTGCCCTCTGAGACCGCGATGCCCTGCGTCGTCGCGTAATGGAGCATGTGCGGCGGCAGCGGCGAGGACATGCCGAACAGCAGCCGCGCGAAGTCGTCCGGCAGGTTGGCGTCGCTCGCCGGGAACACGATCGGTGCCGCCTGCCCGGCGCTCACGTGCAGGTTGAACACGAGCACCGGCCCGTCGGCCGTCGCCAGCGAACGCAGCCTGGAGGCCACCTCGGAGGGATCCCCGTCGGTGGACTCGCCGTCGGTCAGGTTGAGCACGATCGGCGGGAAGCTGCCGGGCCGCTCGCCGACCCAGCGCTCCACCAGCGCCGCGGCCTGGCCGAGCGCCTGCGTCATCGGTGTGCCGCCGTTGGCCACCGGATCGACCCACACCGGGAACCTGGCCATGGTCTCCACCAGGCCGCCCGCGCCGTCCGGCACCTTCTTCGCGCGCTCCTCCACGCGCAGCGGATTGTCCGCGACCTGGCTGAGCGGCACCAGATCCCGGCCCGCCAGCTCGCCGCCGAACGCGGAGCCGATCCGCGCGCCGTAGCCGAGCACCGCGACGTGGAAGTAGTCGCGCACGCCCTCCTCCTTGGCGCACTTGAGCGACAGCTCGAACAGCAGCCGGTTCAGCGCGTCCGCGACCGCGTCCGCCTTGCGTTTCGGGGTGCCCTCGCCTCCGGCCGCGATCGGGTCTTCCATCGAGGTGGACTGGTCCAGCAGGAACACGAAGCAGGTCGGGTTGGCCCGGCTGATCTCCACGGAATACGCCATCGGGCGCTCCCTCCCTGGTCAGGAGTCTGACTCTTCGATGCTAACCCACCGGCAGCATCCCCGTTCGTCCTCATCGTCATCCCCGCCCCGGACCGGGCCACACGCATGAAAATCCAGCTGGCGGGCACGCGGCGGTATCCGAAACCTGCGATAAAGATCGGAAGGAAGGCCGCATGGGAGCCATCGCCGCAGTCCTGTTCGCCGTGGCGTTCTTCATCAACGGCAGCGGGACCTCGACCAACGCCTGGTTCAGTCCGACCAGCCTGATGCTCGCCGGTTTGACCTGTCTGGCCCTGCACCTGCTCGGCGTCGGCACCGGTTGGTACGCGCGCCGCCGCTGATCGCAGAAGCACCAGCCGGAACAAGATCCGCCGGGGCGATGCTGCAGCTGAGGTGAACCCGACCTTCGCGCTCAGCTACAGCACGCCCTTCTTCGGCGCCGATCCGAACCGGCTGCTGACGGTGGCCCGCCACGCCGAACAGTGCGGCTTCGACGCCCTGTACGTGCCGGAGCACGTCGCCATGTATCCGGGAGCGCAGCTCGGCTCCTGGTCCGTGCCGCCGACGCTGCCGTTCCCGGATCCGCTGGACATCCTGACCTTCGTCGCCGCCGGTACCGAGCGGATCCTGCTCGGTACCGGCGTTCTGCTGCTGCCGTACCACCACCCGGTGCCCTTGGCCAAGCGCCTGGCGACCATCGATGTGCTCTCCCGCGGCCGCATGCGCTTGCTCACCGTCGGCGTCGGGGCGCTGCCCGGGGAGGCGGCGGCAGTCGGCGTCGACTACAGCACGCGCGGACGACGCGCCGACGAGGCGATCGAGGTGCTGCGGCGGCTGTGGGCCGAGGACGAGGACGGCGCGACGTTCCACGGCGAGTTCTTCGATCTCGAGAACGTCTTCAGCTACCCGAAGCCGCTTGGCCAGGCCGGGCTTCCGATCCACGTCGGCGGATCGAGTCCGGCCGCGGCCAGGCGCGCCGGACGCCGCGGAGACGGCTGGCTGCCGGGCGGATCACTGCGCGACGATGACCGCAAAGCCCTGTGGGAGCTGGTGCGGACGACGGCGCGGGAAGCCGGCCGCGATCCGGACGGCATCACCTACGCGCGCATGGGCCACCTGGAGATGACGGCCGAATACGTCGAACGTCTGGCGCAGGAGGGAGTCACGCGCATCCTTGTCGGCGCGCCCGACGGCGAGCCGGAAGAGCAGTGCGAGCAGCTGACGGTATTCGCCGAGCGCTTCGGCCTCGCCTCGGTCCACCGCTGAACGCGGACGGCCGCCGCCTCGGGAGTTCGAGGCGGCGGCCGTCGCTGCTGTCGCTATGGCGAGTTAGACGCTAGCCGTGCACGAGCCGGCTGTTCATGAGACAACTGTCTATGAGACGGCTGTCTACGAGGCGGCAGTTCACGCGTCAGCGGTCAGGACCGGTAGTCGGCGGGCTGGCCGGTGACCGGGTCGAGGAAGAGCGCGCGGTTGTCGCCGCGCCGATCGTCGAAGTCGAACATGTGGTTCAGCGTTCCGGCGATCGCGTCGTAGGAGCCTGAGATGCGCGGCAGCCGCCAGTTGTCCTCGATGAACTTCAGGATGCTGCTCTGGTCGGTCAGGGTGTGGTCAATGTAGTTGTGCTTGGCGAACGGCGAGATCACCAGCAGCGGCAGGCGCGGGCCGTAGCCGCAGCGGCCGTTCTGCCCGGCCAGCGGGGTGGTGACCGCGGTGTTGCCGCACAGGCCGGTGCCGTTCAGGAAGTCCTGCGGTCCGGGCGGGGTGGGGGCGTTGGCGGTGTTCGACGGGTTGTGCACGCCGCTGTAGACGTGGTCGTACCAGCCGTCGGAGTCGTCGTAGGAGACGACCACAGCGGTGCTGGACCAGTCAGGGGTGTGCTCGAGCGCGTTGACCTCGTTGACGATGAACTGCTGCTCGTCGAACGGGTCCGAGTAGCCGGCGTGGCCGTCCTGGTAGCCGGGAGCCTTCAGGAAGCTGACCGCGGGCAGGTGGTCCGCGGACAGGTAGCCGCGGGAGATCGCGGACACGAGCGCGTCGAAGTCGCTCGTGTCGTACTGGTGGTTGGCCGTGTTGAACTGCGGCACGCCGTTCGTGATCGTCTGGGTGTCGGTGCCGATCGCGGCGAGCGAGGCCGGGGCCAGGTGGTGCGGGTTGGCGGTGCTGGCGTAGTACTGGAACGGCTCGTGGTGCGGGATGTAGTCGTCCTTGTTGCCGTAGTTGTTCGCGCTCGCGACGGTACCGCCGATGCCGCCCACGGCCGCGCCGACCGGGTGCACCGCGTTGCACAGGCCCTGGTCGGAGGCGGGCTTGACGGCGAACTTGCCCTTGAACTCGTCGGGGGTGAACACGCTGGTCGGCTGGGTGCCGCCGGTGGCCGTGGCGAACGTGGTGGTCGGGCGGAAGCCACCCTGGAACCAGCCCCAGCTCAGGCCCTGCGCGTTGAGCAGGTCGCCGACGTTCTTGCCGTTGAGGGAGACCGCGTCGCGCACGGAGCAGTCGTCGTAGTACGGCTGCGCGTCAGAGACCAGCGACGTTCCCCCCACACCGTCGCTGACCGTGTCGCCGTCCGTCGCCGCGCCGTTGATCATCGTGCCGACGTTCCCGGTGTCTCCGGACACCAGGTTGATCGCGCCCGGGGAAGACGGACCGAAGGTGGTGCCGAAGGAGTTGTCGCTCATCGCGTACTGCTGCGCGTAGTTCCACAGCCCGGTGACGGTGTTGCCGTCGTAGTAGTTCATCACGTCGGAGGCGCTACAGGCCTGGCCGGTGCCGCTGGTACCGCTGCCGGTGCCGACGCCGGTGACGAACTTGTCCATCGCCCCGCCGTCGAAGGCCTTCTGCTCGTCGTTGTAGTCGTGGTCCTGGTCACAGGTCAGGACGTCGTTGAGGTTGGCCGGGTCGAGGCGGCGCGGATTGACCTGCTTGCCCGAGGCGTCCTTGTTCGGGTTGTTGGTCAGCAGCGTGCCGGTGCCGCCGGCGCCCTTGGTGTCGGCGAGCGTGTTGGCCTTGGGCGTGCCGCCCTTGGCGTGGAAAGACTGACCGGAGGTGTTGGCGGCCTTCGGGTAGGTGCCGAAGTAGTGGTCGAAGGAGACGTTCTCCTGGAAGATGACGACCAGGTGCTTGATCGGCGTGGTGGTGTTGCCCCAAGACGGGTTGGCGGCCTGGTGGCCGGGGCTCGCCTGGCCGAACGCTGAACTGCTCAGCGCGATGACCGAGCCCAGGGCCGCGACGCCGACGGCGGCGGTGCGCATTCTGAACACGTGTGTTCCTTCGGTTGGAGCCTGCTTGCCCGCTCAGCAGAACGCTGCGCTTCGCGCAACCTAGCGACGGGACGTGAACAGATGTCGCCCTCACGGCGAACTCCACGCGCCGCAACGTATGCATCACCAGTAACACCTTCCGCGGCCCGCGCGGCCTCGCCGCCGCCGGGAGAAGCCACCGGGCCCTCTCACCCGATCGTCGGACCTCTGCGCCTGTGTCTCGATTCGGTCTCGACGCGCGCCGCGGTTCTGTCGAGCGTGGCGGCATGGTGACATGCTGGTCGAGGCCTGATAACACCCGGACCGATCAGGGAGGGCGTGTTGTCCGCTCCCGTATCGCCAATACGGTTGTTGCAGTCGAGTGATCCGGTTTTCGTGCGCTCGCCGAGTTCATCGGGCGGCGTGGACATACGACGCGCGGTGCGCTGTACCTGCGGACGGGACAGCGATTGGTTGATCATCGCCGGATCGGCGCGCGTGGTCTTCGTGTGCCGCTGCGGGAAACGCAGCGAGCGATCCGATGTGTCGCTGACGGACCTCGTCGGCCTCGTGCGCGAGGAGCCGATGCGGCCGGCCTGGTCGGGGATCGACGACGCGGTGCGGGCGCTCGGGTTCGCGCGGCGCGGGCCGCATCGGCGCCTTTCCCGGCGGCATCACTGGCCGAGGCCGCGCCTCAGCCTGCCGGGAGCCGGCCGGGGCTGACCCGGCGAGCGACCGCAACGGCTGCCTCTTTTCGGCTTGCGGACCGTCGGCCGGAGTTATTGACAGCAAGCTGTCGAATTGACAGTATGCTGTCCATGACGAAGACGCAGACTGTCCACGTGGCCGTGTACGACACGCTCGCCGACTGGGAGGTCGGGCACGCGATCGCCCATATCCGCTCCGCCGCCTACCAGCACACTCCCGGACGGTACGAGGTGCGCACGGTGGCGCAATCCAACGCACCGATCACCACGGCCGGCGGCATGCGGATCCTGCCGGACCTGGTGCTCGACGAGGTGGATCCCGCCGACTCGGCCATGCTGATCCTGCCGGGAGCCGACAACTGGAACCTCCCGGACGGAAACGCGCAGTTCGCCAAGGCCGCTCGAAGGTTCCTGGACGCGGGGGTGCCGGTCGCCGCCATCTGCGGTGCCACGCTCGGCCTTGCCCGTGAAGGGCTGCTGGACGACCGGGAGCACACCAGCGGTGCCGCCGCCTACTTGGCCAGGTCGGGCTATGCGGGCGGGGCGTACTACCGCGAGGCTGCCGCGGTCACCGACCGCAATCTCATCACTGCGGGTCCGACGAATCCGGTTGAGTTCGCGCGCGAGGTGCTGGCGATGCTCGACTTGTACACGCCTGAGGTGCTCGACGCCTGGTACCGCTTGTTCGCGCACTCCGATGCCAGCGCCTTCCCGGTCCTGATGGCTGCGGGGGCAAGGTGAACGGCGACCTGCCGACCGAACCGGCACAGCTGCTGTCGGGTACCGCACTCGCGGTGTTCCGCCTCAACGGGCAGTTCCTCGACGTCTCCGAGAAGCTCGCCCGGCCCGCGGGCCTGACTGCGGCCTGGTGGCAGGTGCTTGGCGCAGTGGTGCGCGAGCCGCTGCCTGTCGCCGGGATCGCCCGGGCGATGGGCATCACCCGGCAAAGCGTGCAGCGCATCGCCGACCTGCTGGTTGACAAGGGCCTGGCCGAATACCGGCCGAACCCCGCGCACGCCCGCGCCAAACTGCTGGCGCTCACCGAGGACGGCCGAGCCGCCATAAGCTGGATCGGCCCCGCGCATCGTGCACTGGCGCAGCAGTTGGCGGGGCACCTCGGCACCGAGGAGTTCCAGCGAGTGCTCAGTGCTCTGCGGACCCTGACCGAGGCCTTGGACAAGATCGCAGAAGTCTGACGCCGTCACGAAGGAAAGAGGTATTTGGACTGTCCTGCCGGGGACCTTCGCCACGAAGAAAGCAGCTCACGCTCTGGTTCCATGAACGTAAGAACTCTCCACGCGCCGTGCGCGGATCAATGCACGGGAGGAGTCGGTCATGAATACGGGCAAGCGAATCGGGGCCGGAGCCGTCGCGGTCGTCGCCGCGGTGGCCGTCGGCGCTCCAGCGGCATCAGCCACCCAGGCAGCACCGGTCGTGAAGGCGCAAGCGGCGACATCCGCGACCGCCGCTGCGGCGGTCGTCACCCTGCCGAGCTGGCCGGTGCTGCGCCAGGGCAGCAACGCGCAGTGGCCGCGCGCCACCGTCAGGTCCCTTCAATACCTGCTGGACGCGCACGGTGCCAAGCTCGCGGTCGACGGGGCGTTCGGGCCGCTGACGAACGCGGCCGTGGTCGCGTTCCAGCGTGCGCACCGCCTGCCGGCCAACGGGGTGGTTAACGCGGCGACCTAGAAGGCCCTGGTCGTCACGGTCCAATACGGCAGTCGCGGCTACGCGGTGCGCGCCGTCCAGGACCAGGCCAATTTCCGGAACCTGAAAGACGGCCGCTCGCTGGTCGTGGACGGGATCTTCGGGCCCAAGACCAAGGCATGGGTCGTAGCCTTCCAGCAGGCGATGAAGACGGAGGTGCCGGGATTCCAGGTGGACGGCATTGTCGGTCCGCAGACCTGGCAGGCGTTGATCAGCGAGGCGTTGTCAGGCTGAGCGACGGGACCGGATCTCCCTTAACGCGACGCTGCACTCGGCGCCACACTTGACGCCGCGCTTGACGCCTCCGTTGTAACTGATATGGTTACAACAGGAGGTGCGGGATGGGAGCGAACAGCAGGTTGACCATCGCGGCTCATGCGCTGGCCTGGATCGGCTTGAACGAGCGGATGGGCGGCGAGGTGGCCACCTCCGAGCAGATCGCCAACAGCGTCAACACCAATCCGGTGGTGATCCGCAGGCTGCTCGGGGAGCTGCGCGAGGCGGGGCTGGTGGAGTCCCGGCGCGGCGCCGGGGCCGGTTGGCGCCTGACCCGGACGCCCGAATCGATCAGCTTGGCGGAGGTCTACCAAGCGGTCGAGGAAGGCCCGCTGTTCGCCCTGCATCCCGCCACCCCCAACCAGAAGTGTCCTGTGGGCCACGGCATCCGCTCCGTCCTCACCCCGGTGTACGACGGCGCCGAGCAGGCCTTGCGCGCGCAACTGGCTCGCACCAGCGTGGCCGACGTACTGCGCGAGTCCATCGCCGTGCACTGACTTTTGACGGCGCGTCCCGACGCGCGTCGCAGTGCGCCGTTTGTCGTAACAATATCTGTTACAACTAAGGAGCAGCAATGACCTCCCTCGAATACGCCGTGTACGTGACGCCGTCCAAGCCCGCGGTCTCCGACGACCTGCCGCCCGGCGAGGCGCGCCGGCTGTGGTCACCCACCGCCTCCACCCTGATCTACGGCGAGCGCGACGCGGTGCTTGTCGACCCCCTGATGACCATCGAAGAGTCCCGGGCCCTGGCCGCCTGGGTGGCCGCCACCGGCAAGAACCTCACCACGATCTTCGTCACCCACGCCCACGGCGATCACTTCTTCGGCGCCCCGGCGCTACTTGAGCACTTCCCGGACGCCAGGCTCGTCTCCACCGCGGGCGTGGTGAAGCACATGGACGCGCAGTTCAGTCCGCGCTGGTTCGACGGCTTCTGGGATCCCCGCTTTCCCGGCCAGATCTCCGCGACCCACTTGGTCGCGCAACCCCTCGGCGACGACAACCTGATCGAGCTGGAAGGCGAGCAGCTGCACGCGATCGACCTCGGCCACGCCGACACGGACGGCTCAAGCGCCCTGCACGTGCCCTCCCTCGGCCTGGTCGTGGCCGGCGACGCCGTATACGGCGACGTGCACCTCTACCTGGCCGAGTCCCAGGGCACCGGACGAAGCGACTGGCTCGCCGCCCTCGACACCATCGAGCGGCTCGCGCCCACCGCGGTGGTCTCCGGACACAAGCGCGACGGCGACCCCGACAGCCCCGAGGACATCGCGCGCACCCGCCGCTACATCCAGGACTTCGCCGCCGCTGCCGAGAAGGCGACCGGCTACCTGGACCTGTATGAGGCGATGATCAGCCGCTACCCCGACCGCGTCAATCGCGGCGTGCTCTGGAACTCCGCCAAGGCCGTCACGGCCTCAGTGGCCGCGTAGGTCCCGTCGCCAGTGTGCCGGTGGCGTGCCGTAGCGGTTCTTGAATGCGCGACTGAACGCCGCCTCCGAGGTGTAACCGACGTTCTTCGCGACGAGCGCGACCGAAAGAGATGTGTCGCGCAGCAGATCGGTCGCGGCGTCCAGGCGTACGTGCGCGAGGTAGGTGGCGGGCGGCTTTCCGACGCGAGCGAGGAACCGCGCCGCGAACGCCGACCGGGAGAGGTTGCACGCGCGGGCGAGCTCCTCGACGGTCCAGTCGTGGTCGGGGTTCCGGTGGATCGCGCTCAGGGCCGCACCGATCTGCGGGTCGGACGCACCGGCCAGCCAGTTCGGTTCGGCGTCCGAGCCGGCGGCCCAGGCGCGAAGGATCTGAATGAAGATCAGGTCGAGGATGCGGGCGACCATGACCGCAGAGCCCTGAGAGGGAGACTCCATCTCGATCAGGAGCATCCGGCGGGCGACTTCGAGCCCTTCGAGCGCCGGACCGCCGCCCCCGCGCAGGACGATCACGGCCGGCAGGCTCCCGAGCAGGTGGCTGGCCTGCGGGTCGCCGATCGTGAATGTTCCGCACAGCCAGCGCGCCGGCCTGAAAGCGTCGCCGTCGGCGGAATCAGAACCCGTGGTCGCTAGCGCGGCCCTGCCCGCATCGCTGACGTAGTGCCGGTCGCCGCGCGGAAGCAGGACGACGTCGCCGCGTCCTACGCGCTCGACGCGCGGGTTTCCGTCGATCCGAAGGGCGAGTTCGCCCTCTTCGATGAAGTGCAGGCTGCCGACGCCGGCGAAACCGATCGAGAAGGTCCGCGGCGGCGCGTACGCGACGATCCGGTCGCCGCTCAACCGGACACTGCGCAGCAGCGCCGAGAGCAAATCATGGGACTGACTGTCTCCGTCAAGCCCGAGCGCGGCCCGCTCGGGCACCGCCGGTTCGGCGATTGCCCGCGGCACGTGGAGCGAATCGGCCGGCGCCGCCGGACGATCGGCAAGGTTTGTCGGCGGAGCGGTCATGGTCGCTGCTCATTCCTCTGGCTACGCTCGGCGAACAGTGACGGGGCGCACTGTCATATTCCAGCTTCTCCCGGGCTAAACGACGGCCCGCTCCCCTGTTCAACCGAGACTAACGGTCAGGAGTACCGCCATGACGCAGGAAAACAATCCGACCAAGATCAGCTTCGTCTATTCCAACCCCACCGACCCGGAGGCTTTCGAGGCGGCCTACCCCGACCAGCTCGCGCTGGCACGCAAGCTCCCCGGCCTGACCCGGTTGCAGGCCTCGAAGGTCTGGCCCAAGGAAGACGGCAGCCCGACTCCGGCCTACCGGCTGTTGGACCTGTACTTCACCGACTACGCGGCGGCCAGCGCGGCCGCCGCGGAGGCGGGTCCGCTGGTCGCCGCCACCCTCGAGCACGCCACCGGCGGCGTGGTGATCGCATTCGCGGAAATCCTCGAGGACGCTTAAGCGCAACAAAGCGGATTCCATACGCGCCTCTGGGTCCGGCCGACTTTTCGCCGGCCGGACCCAGGGGCGAATCCGCTACCAGAAATAAGGCGAGCCCATCAAGAACGGTCTCGTTTTACCCACGCCTTCACCGTCGCCCGATCAGAATCGGGCGACGGTGAAGGCCAAGGTATTCCCCGCTCTGATCGCGGTACCGCTTCCGTCGAGATCCGCTACCGCGACCGTGTCCGGCTGCGCGGCGCAGAGTCGAGCTCGTGATCTTCGTGCACTGCGGCGGCTTCATCGGGCGGAAGCGTCGGGATGTCCGCGCGAAACAGACTGATCAGCAGCCCGTACGCCTCGCCTTCGCCCGGCGCGCTCTGGCCTTCCTTCGCAGCGACCCGCTTCAGCTCGCCGAGCAGCGCCCGAGCCTGCTGCGGCGTAAGCCACAGGTGCCGCAGCGTGGTCTTCTCCAGCGAGCGTTCCCGAGCGCTTCCACCGCCCTCAACAGAGTCCGCAGACTCCTGCGGCAGCATCTCCGCGAGCGCTGCGCGGTAAAGGAACTCGACGCTCTGCCCTTCTTCGGCCTTGAAGGTGCTATTGACCAGGCCCAAGTACTGCTCGGTGCCGCCGCGCACCTGCCTCATCTCCACCACCCGCACCATCCCCGCATCCTGCAGCACGCCCGCGTGGTACGCCACGGTGCCTTTGGCCAGGCCGAGTGCCTCGGTGAGGTGGCGCAGCGTCGCGGGGCGCTGTCGCAGCAGGTTGACGATCCGGTGCCGCACCGGATGTGCCAGGGCTTTGAAATGCTCGGGGGTCCGCAGAAGGAAGGGGGCGGGGCGTTCGGGCGGCATGGCCGAAGTGTCCATGAATCCCGATGCTTTTGACAAGCAAGCCGGCCCGGGCCAGAATCCGGAAGCGTTGAGAAATCTGGACGCTTGCCCTGCCGCGACTCGCTCGAGCCAGGACCAGCCACGCTGCCGAGGAGCCTGACCCCGTGCCCTTCTCCATCGCCCGCGTCGCCACCGACCGGCCCGCTCGCTACGCCAAGCAGCTGGTCTCCCACTTCGGCAACAAGATCGAGGCTACGCAGTCCGCCGACGGCCGCGCCACGCTCACGTTCTCCGCCGGCATGTGCGTCGTCAGTCCGCTCCCCGGGCGCATCGAGCTGATCGCCTCGGCGCAGGACGCGGACCGGCTCGCTACTCTCCAGGAGGTCGTAGGCAGTCACCTCGTCCGCTTCGCCACCCGCGACGAGCTGACCGTGGCATGGTCCGAGCCGCTGTCCGGCGACGACGTCGAGGCCATCCACCCGGTCGCCGCCGACTACGCCCTCGCGCACAGCACCCCGGCGGACGCCGTGCTGTGCGAGCTGATCGCGGAAACCCGCGAGGTCACCGGCGACTCGGCCGGGATGCAGATCACGAGCGACGAGGGCGCACTGCTCACCATGCTCGCACGCCTCGTCGGCGCGAAGAACGCGGTGGAGGTGGGCACCTTCACCGGATTCTCCTCGATCAGCATCGCCCGCGGCCTTGCCGACGGCGGCAAGCTGCTCGCCTGCGACGTGAGCAACGAGTGGACCGCGATCGCGCGCTCGTACTGGGAGAAGGCCGGCGTGGCCGACCGGATCGAGCTCAAGATCGGGCCGGCTCTGGACACCCTGCGCGCGCTGCCGGACGAGCCGACCCTCGATTTCGCGTTCATCGACGCGGACAAGGAGAGCTACCCCGCGTACTACGAGGAGCTGCTGCGGCGGCTGCGCCCCGGCGGCCTCATCGTGCTCGACAACGTCTTCCTCGGCGGCCGGGTGCTGGACCCGGCCTGCCAGGAGGAGCGATACGTGACGATGCGTGAGCTGAACAAGCGCATCGCCACCGACGAGCGCGTGGACGCCGTGATGCTTTCCGTCCGCGACGGCGTGACCGTGGCGCGAAAGCGCTAATCAACGGCTGATCAAGCCATCGCCACAGCCGCTGAGCCCGTCGCCGCCTAGCGCCCCGGTACTACGCCTCGTCCCAACAGAGGCAGAACGGCTTGCCGGCCGGGTCGGCGTATACCCGCCAGTTCTCGCCGCTGAAGGACAGCGTGGATGCGCCGAGCTTCAGCACCGCCGCCTCGGCCGCGTCGACGTCGTCGACCGTGACGTCGAGATGGAACTGCTGGGGATAGGCGGGGTCGGGCCAGCGCGGCTGGCGGTACTCGGCGACCTGCTGGAACAGCACAGGCTGCGCCCCGTCCTCGCCGATCATCGCCACACCCTCGCCCTCGTACGTGACGGGCTTGCCGAGCAGTTCCGCGTAGAACGCACTCAGCGCCTTGGCGTCCGGGCAGTCGAGCATCACGCCCATCAGCGTGGTCTCCTGCTTCTCCGGGTAGAGGCACAGGTCGAAGGGGTGCCCGGCAGGATCGGCCAGCGTGTACCAGCTCTCGTTCTTGCGCAACAGCTCGGCGCCCAACTCGGTCGCCCGCGCCGCGCCGGCTTCGAGCTCCGGCACCCGCAGGTCGAGGTGCGCCTGCTGGGGGTACGCCGGGTCGGGCCACCGCGGCGGCACATAGTCGGGGCTGCGCTGGGTGGCGACGCGCCACCCGTCCCCGGTCACCAACGTGACCCATTCGTCGTCGGCGTACTGCTCAGTCCATCCGCCGAGTGCGGCGTAGAACGCGGCGAGCCGCCGGGCGTCGGGTGCGTCGAGCACCACCGTGCGCAACGTGCCAATCATCGGACTCTCCCTCCTGGAACACCGCTCACCTTGCCCCCTTCCGCGTTCGGCACACCAGCGCGCCGCTCCGACCGTAGCAACGCTGTTGGCGGTGTGCCTTTCCAGCGCGCAGGAGATGGACCATGCTGAGGATGATCGATTCTGAGGAGGTAGTGGCGATGACCGCGTTGGCCCGCCGGATGTGGCTGCGATTCGAGCCCTACCACGCCGTCACCTACTTCACCCCGGAGTCACGGGCCGCGACCGACGCGCTCGGCTGCCGCGGCGGGTGGATGGGCTACTTCGGCATGCGGGCCGCCCCTCTGGGAGCCGCCTCGGCGGAACAGGTCACATCAGCCTTCTACAACTTCCACCCCAGCCGGGTGCACCGCGCGCTCCCGGACGCCTGGACGGCGGCGCCACCGGAGGCATTCCTGGAGACCCGCCTCGCCGGCGTGGACCGAGCCTTGCGCCGACTGCTCGGAGAGGAAGTCCTCAGCGGGTCAGCCCTGGCCGAAGCAGCAGAGTTGGCCGTCACCGCAGCCAAACACGCGTCCACGGCGGGCCGTCCGCTGGCAGCGGCGAACGCGAGACTTCCCTGGCCGGACCAGCCGCATCTGGCGCTCTGGCAGGCCACGACGCTACTGCGCGAGTCGCGCGGCGACGGTCACGTGGCCGCGCTGGTTACCGCGCAACTCGACCCCTGCGAGGCGCTGGTCTGCTTCGCCGCCGACAACAGCCTCGAAGCGGGCTACATGCGGCAGGCGCGCGGCTGGTCAACTGAGGAGTGGGAGGAAGCGACGGAGCGGCTGAGGAAGCGCGGCCTGCTCGATGGCGCCGGCGCGCTCACGGATGAGGGAACGGCGCTGCGTCGCTGGGTGGAGGAGCGTACCGACCTGTCCGCGATGGGCCCGTGGACTGCCCTCGGCGACGCAGCCACGAACCGCCTCGCGCAACTCCTCGAGCCTCTGGCGCTCGCACTGATGGAGAACAACGACGCGATGCGCCTGAACCCGATGGCACTGACGGCGGCCGCCATCCGCACGAGCTGATCTGGCTAGCGCTCAAAGTCACGATCGGGTGACATCGATGCGTATCAGAGCGCGTGATCGCTGCATGCTCGCCAAGATGTCGGGGCAGCACGCGACGGGGCAGATCGACGCGATCTTCATGCTTGAGGTGAAACGGTGGATCGTTCGGGCATCGACGGAGCCAGCTCGGAGCCGAGACCGCGGGACGAAGGCGAGCCGCACGAAGGCGCTTCACGAGACGGCGGGCGGAGCACGGACGGCGGCAGAATCGCCAAGGGTGAGATAGTCCGTCGCTCCGACGCGAGGCTTCCACAACCGCGTAAGAGCACGTCGTTAGAAACCCATTCCCCTCACGATCTTCATCTCAAGCTCGAGAGCGACAACCCGCCCTCCTTGTTCGAATACTCGTAACCACGATCACAGCACTAGTAATACTCGTACTCCTGCTTAGACGGTGTCTCACGTCGTAGGGTTCTGATCTGCGGCATACTCAGCGTTCGTGGTTGATGTGCTGTCCTCTCGGCTGGTGCCGGACGAGTTGTGGGCGATCGTGGAGCCGTTGATTCCGCCGTTCGCGCCGCGAGCG
>NZ_DASRBQ010000136.1:0-12393 GCF_035653575.1 Actinocrinis sp. | reverse complement strand
GGTGGTCGCGGTGTTCGACGGAGACTCGGCGCCGAAGCTGACCCGGGCGTTGACGCTCGGTGCGATAACGCTGGCCACGCAGCATCTGACGGTTGTGCACGGAGCGGGGCGCGCACTGGCCGACGCGGTGGAGAAGATCCCGGATCGTGCGCGCCGTACGCGGCTCAAGCACGCGCTGCGGGATTGACGACTGGCGGCGGGCCGCAGACCGCAGACAGCGCGGTCGGGCCAAGAGACGACCAGGGCGGCGCCGGGCGGTCGGGCCAGGAGGTGACCGGAGCATCCGACCAGTCGGACCAGGAGGTGACCGGAGCATCCGAGCGGTCGGGCCAAGAGGCGACCAGGGCGGCGCCGGGCGGCCGGAGCGGAAGGGCGAGGGGGCGACCAGGGCGGTCAGATCAGGAGGTGACCGGGGCGTCCAGCGGGGTCGAATGCGACCGCCGGTCTCGAACGTTCGCGCGATCGACCGGCTCGCCGACGCCCGGCCCCGCACTCGGCCCTGCACCTGCCCTCGCACTCGTAGCCGAGCCCGTAGCCGCACTCATATAGGCGGGACGGCCGAGCCACCAGTTGCCCGGTGCGTCCGGGTCCCGGCTGGTCCAGTACTCGACGATTGAGCTGGTGAACTGCTGGCGGGAGAGGTAGCCGTCGCGGTCGGTGTCCAGGTGGTCGAAGGCCTCGGCGAGCACGGCACGCGTCAACTCGGGGAAGTGGCCGTGCTGGAAGGCCCAGAACTCCTCCCGGTTCACCCTACCGTCGCCGTCGACGTCCGCGAGACAGAAGAAGGTGTCTGCGAGCGCGCCAAGGATGGCCTCGCGGTCGGCCGGAGAACCGTCGGCCAGCGCCAGATTGGACCTGACGAACTCATCGCGGGTCAGCCCGCGCGAGCCCGCAGGCAGGTGCGGCAGATGCATGAGGCGCCACACGTTGAGGTAAGCCTCGATCATCCGGGCCTCCTCCTCGGAGCCCAACGCGTACCCGATCGCGGCTGCCGCGCGCCGGCCCATGGCGACGTGCGAGGGCCCGTCGAGGACCCCGCCGCTTCGCGCCGTGAGCTGGTCGAAGCCGAACTCGATCTTCGCGGTGAGCATGTCCACCGGCAAGAGGCGACCTCCTCGGGATCGACGGCGGTTCCCGCCTCTGATCCAGCCATTCTGCCACGTAGTCACCGGGCTTTTGCTCAATGTGACGAATGGACTTCAGGAGATTGGCGTCACGGTGGCGGCACGTAGCCAACGAGGCTGGAGGGATAGAGGTAGCCGACGGCGCATGTGGCGAATAGACCAGGGCGGCTGGCGGCGTGCCTGGCGAAGGTTCGGCCACCTGACGCGTCCTGGCCTGGCAAGCACGCAGGCGGACAAGCGAGCGAGCGGGCAGGCGTCATTGTGTTACGAGGACCGGCAAGGATGGCCCGACGGCGGCGTAAGGCATCCGCCATGGAAGAACTACCTGGCGGCGTCGGCCCCGTGGCCGTGCTCTACCTCGTCTTCCTCGTCCTCGGCTTCCTCATCGTCTTCGCCGTCGTCGCCGTCTTCCTCGTCCTCGACGTCTTCCGCGTCGTGCAGAGCGGCCGCGGACTCATCGTCGGCGTCCTCTTCTTCTTCCTCGTCGTCGAGTTCCTCCTCGTCGACCAGGTCTACGCGGTAGAGCAGCTTTTGCAGGTCCACTTCCGAGAACGGGTCGTCGTCCCAGCCGCCGACAGCCTCGGGGTCCGCGGCGACGACCCACGTCGTCGCCTCGATCGCCTCAAGGCCGATCTCCTCGGCGCGGTACGAGATCTCGTCCGCATCGAACGCGTCGAATAGTTCGGCGACCGCGGCACGGCTGTCGCCGGACTCCGCGTCGAAGTCCTCCGAGACATTGCCGGCCGCCGCTGCCAGCGCTTCGGCGTCGGTGATCAGGAAATCGCGCCGGATGAACACCGAGAACGCCTCGACCTCTTCCGGTCCGGCGTAGACCGCGTCCGACTCCGGGGGCACCACGTCGAACGGCGTGACCTCGTCGTGCACCGTGTAGAGCAGCTCGTCGTACTCCTCGGCCGCCGAGGCCAAGGCGTCGAAGGCTTCGAGCACGGAAGGGTCGAGTTCGTCGGTCCGCGCCTCCACCGCCGCCAGGTGCCGGTCGATCGCGAGCTTGAGTGCCTCGGCCGCCGCGCGTACCTGCGCGGGCGTGGGGTGAGTGCCGTTCAGCGAGGGCGGTGCGGACGGCGTCGTCTCGGACATGGGGATGACGGTATCGGAGTCGGGGCCTGATTGGCACGTGCGTTCCGGCCCGGCTCGCGGCGTTGCGCCGAATGTGCCCGGGCGGGTTGGCCGCTCCCCTGGCCACACCCCGAGTCTGCCGTTGCCGTATCGGGCGATTACGCTGCTTTCAGCGTCCCGTTCCACCGCTAGAGTCCCCGCGAGGTGTCCGAAGATGGCAGTCGCCAAGCCCGTTAAGCGCTCGCCGCTCGTCAACGCCTATGTGGCCTTCGCGTGGGCTACCGGCGTGATGATGGTGATCCTGGTGTTCGTCGGCATGCCGCTCAAGTACTGGGCGCACTCAGGCGAGGTCGACAAGATCGTCGGAATGATCCACGGGATGGGTCTCTACCCGATCTACGTCATCCTGTGTATCGCGACCGCGTTCATCTACCGGCTCTCGATTCCGCACATGGCGCTGATGGCGCTCGCGGGCCTGGTTCCGGGCCTCTCGCCGTACGTGGCGGGACGCACCCTGAAGCACATCGACGCACGTCAGGCCGCGCGGATCCCAGGACAGGCTCAGCCGGCGGACTCGCCGATCTCGCGCTGAGCGGCTGCCGCGCTCGGCTGGGGTTCGGCCGACTGCGGCTCGTCCGGGCTCATCGCGGTCGCTACCCGGATCTCAGCCTGCGCCTGTGGCCGCATCTCTATCTCTGCGCGCGCCTGCGAGTCTGCCTCAGCCTGCGCCTCGGCCAGCGCTGCTGAAGCACGAAGCTCGCGGCGCCAGTGCAGCAGGTACCAGCCGACGGTGACGATCGCGAACAGGCACCACTGGAACGCGTAGCCGACGTTCAGCAGATCCCAGCTCGTGCCGTGCGGAGGCAGCGGCGCTGGAACCGCCTTAAGACCGCCCGAAAGAGACGCGGAGTCCGTGGCGGACAGGTAGCCGTCCGGCAGGTGGTAGGGCCACAGGTTCACCAGCTGCGCCGCGGAGATGACGCTGACCTCGTGCGGGCCGGAGGCACTGCCGGGCGCGAAGGTCTGCACGATGCCGTTCTGGTTGACCGACCCGGTCGTGGACTCGGACGCGGCGGCCCAACCGGTCACGGTGACCTGACCGGTCGGCGGGGCGGGCATGCTCGGCTGCGCGCTCCCTGCGCCCGTGGCGGGCAGCCAGCCCCGGTTGACCGTGATCGCCTTACCGGGCGCGGTGACCAACGGCGCGATCAGGTAGTAACCGTTGTGGCCGTCGAGCGATCGTCCGGGCACGAGGAGCTGCCGCGTCGCGTCGTACGTACCTCGCGCCGTTACCGCCTGGCCCACTTTCGTGCCGTCCACGCCATCTGAGGTAATCAGCGACTCGGCGGGCACCGGCTTGCGCCACGAGGCGAGCTGCTGCGGGGTGAGCGGGGCGACCTTGTGGCCGACGTGCCATTGCCAGCGGCCGAGCAGCAGGAACACCACGACCAGCACGACGATGCCGACGTGCGCGGCGATCCATCGCGGCGAGCGGAGGTCGTCGGCGGTGAGGTGGCGCTGGACTGCTGCGGACTCGGACACGCCTGCAAGTATCCGTCGGGAAATCCGCGGCGCGTGCATCGGGGTCGAATGACCGTCGGATAACCGGATGGATCTGGATCTCGACCTGGATCGGGACCGCACTCGCCGCCTAAGCGTCTTGCCGCCTAAGCACGCCGCCCGGCCAGACCCGGCCTCTCCACACCCGCGGCGATCACGGTCCACCCCTTCGCCGAGGGCTCGTCCAGCCGCAGATCGAACTCGAAGGTGACCGGCCGCCGCTTGTGCGCGTCGCCTTGGAGCACCTCTTCGGTCTGCCGGTCGACCTCGTAGTAGATGCCCTCTGCTTCGACGGCGACGTGGAAGACGATCGGGTCGCGCGAGAGCAACGAGCGCACCTCGATCGACGCGATGACGGCGTCACGCATGACAGTGCGGTTGACCGTACGCACGGACGTGAAGTCGAGGCTGCCGTCGTTCATGGCCCATTCCTCGAGGAACTGCTCGATCGCGACCTCGAGGACCGGCTTGTCGAACCGGCCGTCCAGGGCGCTCAGGTCGCTGGCTGCGGCGTCGGCGTCGGTGCTCCACGAGATGGTGGTGAGCGACAGGATGTCGGAGAGGCCCTTAGCCGAGGTCTTCTCGGCGACGTCGAGCACGGCGTCTCGGGCGATCGCCTTCTGATCCCAGCTGTCCGTCTCGATGGCGTCGGTCAGGTGATGCGCGCCTTCGGCCGCCTGCTCCACTGACGACACGATCCACGTCCCGGAGTCGTTCTTACGCAACGTCCAGTACTCAACCGGGCTCGTCGAGCCGTCTGAGCGCACGGCGCGCGAGCCGTCGTCGCGGCGTACGTAGTCGTTGAGCGTCGCAGTGATCCGGAAGGTGACCGTGTCGTTCCTTTCACCTGCCCGGTTGGCGACATCAACCAGCTCGACCATCGGACCGGAGATGATCTCCACGACGTTGACCTCGCCACGCGACGCGTAGTCGCGCAGTTCGTCGGCCCACTTGCCGTAAAGCACCGGGGAGAGGATCTGCCTGAGCGTGGCGTAATCGCGATCGGTCCAGGCCCGCTGGGCGGTCGTGTACAGCGAGACCGCACGCGCCTTCAGCTCATCGACGTTGAAGGACGCATCCGTGTCGGCGAGCGCGTTGACTTGGGCTTCTACCTGGGCGGAGCGTTCGCGCGCGAGCGCGTCGGAGCGGTGGGCCGCCCGGTCGGACACCGTGTTGAGGCTGCGTCCATTTCCCGACTTTCGGGAGCGGGAGTAGAACCACCAGAGCAGGACGAGGATCACCACCACGAGCAGCAAGGCAGCCCCGCCGCCGCCGACTCCCCCGACGAAGCCGGTTCCGTGGAAGCCGCCGCCACCGCCGAAGCCCCCGCCGCCACCACCGCCTCCGCTGCCGCCGCTGAATCCGTGGCTACCGCCCCCACCGCGGGCGTACGCCGCAGTCGGGCTGCTCAGCGCAGCGACCGTTGCGAGCACGAGTATCCGTCGACCGGCACGCACGCGCGTCCTCCTTGAAACGCAGAAATCCCCTGTAACAGAGTAGGGCGCGACGGACGTTCAGTGATGCTCTCGACCGTGCTCGACAGTGGCGGCATGTCGAGGTGGCGCAACACTGCAGGTCCGGCGCCGCGCCAGATGCCGGTTCGCCGTCAGCAGGGCGTGCCCGAGTCGTACACGTACAACCGGGACGTGCCGGCGACCAGGAACGTCGAGTAGGTTACGACCCTCTCGAGCTTCCAGCCATGCCTGGATACCTTGCCCATGGTGATCACGCGGCAGGAGGCGACCCGGGAGAAGTAGCCCTCGAAGCCCATCCCGGACGACGGATACCTGTCGACCATTCCGGCCGGCGAGTAGTAACCCAGCCATTCGAGGCCCGCATCGATCCGCGCGGCGGGCACTCCGGACTGCGCGACCTGGGTGGCGGTGCGCCAGCGCTGCGTGTCGAAGCTGAAGCCGTTCGCGGTGATGGCGAGCGAGAGCAGGCCGACGGCCAGTCCCGCGGCCACCGGGGCGATCAGGCGTCTGCGCATCCGTGGAATGTCGCGCTCGACGGCCGGCGCGAGCACGATGACCAGCAGCCCTGGCGCGAGCGCGATCAAGTAGCGGTCGGAGATGTTCTGCCCGAGAAGGTTCGTCGCCACCGTGCCCACCGCCGTGACGAGCGTGAAGACTCCGAGGATCGGGCCGACGCGGCGATAGTTCTCGATGACGAGCCCGGTCAGCAGCGAGCCGGACAGGCACGCGGCAGCCACCACCAGCCACCAAAAGTGGTGCGGGAACACGACGCGGTCGTCGCCGTCCGGCATGACCGCCGCGTAAGCACCGTTCCACGCAAGGTAGTTGCCCAGGAACAGGTTCTTCGGATGAAAATCATGGACCGTCATGACCGCGGCAGCGGCGGTCAGCACGGCCGCGATTTGGCTGTGCCGCCGCCAACGCCAGGGCCGAGCGGCGTACGCGACCGCGGGAGCAAGCGGCAGCGCCAGCGTGAACCAGGATCGGCAGATCAGGTTAACTGCCGTGCCCAACGTGGAGGTGACGACGGCGTAGTTCGGCGGATCCACCTTCGGCAAGCCGCTGTGCCAGGCGTCGAACCCGAGATACAGCACCGCGGCGAGAATCGTGACGCCGATGGTCATCAGGGGACGGAGCGCACGACGGTAGCGGTCGATCGCGAGCGCACACACGGCGACGGCCACCGGCGCGGCACCCGACTGTTCCCGGATCGTCATGCCCCACAAACCGCAGGCCATGGACAGCACGAACAGGACCATCGAGCCGCGCTCCAGCGCGCGGCGGCCGAGAGCGAGACAGAGCAGCGCCGCCGTGAGCGCGGGGACATCCGGCATGAAGGAGGTGGCCAGCAAACCGAAGCCGGGCCAGAGCGCGACCACCAGCGTGGCATAGCCGGCGCCACGGGTTCCGAGGGCCGGCCGTGTGAGGTCGTACACCGCGAACAGGCCGACGACCGCGAGGACCGCGACGAACAACTGCTGCACGACGATCGACGAGGCGAGCGGTCCTAGCACGACGAACTGGCCTACCAGCGCGGATCGGTTCCAATCCAGTAGTCTGATATGCCCGGTGCGTCCGAATGTCTGCGCGATCCGGCTGTAGGACCAGGCGTCGTTGTGCGGAATCGAGAGGTTGCCGGTCGCTGCGGCGACCACAACCGGAAGCAGGACGCCCAGCACGATCGCCAAGATCAAACCGGCGTGCTCAGCGGCGAAAGCTGCGGAAAAGGGCGAGCCGCCACTCGGCCGTTGGGCTGCCCAGTGCCTCCGGCGACCGCGGTGTGAGGCGGCGGTGCCCTCCACGGCTAGGCTCGGCGGCCCGTCCTGCGGAGGAGACGGCAGCGGCGCATGCTGCTCGGTGGCCACGTCTGCCGTGCTCAATTGCCGGCCGGCCGAATCAGATACCGTCACGTCTAGAGATCCAATTTCACCTAAGAGCGTCGTCCAGACGGGTTGCGAACGCTTCCCGCGCCGGGCCGCCGAACTGCGCAGAGCGGCGACGCAGCCACCGCAGGGCATGCGATAACGAGGATCAGCAGGACCATAAGGTACTACTCACCGGCCGCAGATTCGGTCGCCGTCCGGTTGGCTCGCTCGGTTCCCCCGTACCGGACACCCGGTGCACGCCGCCGAGGCCGGACCAGTGCTGCCGCGAGCCGGTCGAACCCTTCGTTGAGAACGGTCTCGCGTTTCGAAGATGACGGCCTAGGCCATTGCGAGGCGTGAGCGTCGACGATGGCTAGACTGGCGAACGCCTTAAACACCCGGACGCGCCGCAGGCGCACTGACGAGGAGAAACGCCATGGCAAAGGGCGGTAACAAGAAGCGGGCCCGCAAGAAGAAGAAGGCAAATCACGGCAAGCGCCCCAACTCCTGATCGTAGACGGATGACGCCGCACTCCTGGAACATCCGGGAGATGCGGCCCATCGCGGGGCCAGCTCTGACCGGCCCGGAATGAGGTTTCCGCCGAGCGCGGCGTCCATGACCGGCTCCGCCAACCCGGCGTCACGCCGCGCGGGACTCGACACACGTGGGCCTGGACAGGGCCTGATCCACGGGGACCCCGGATGGGTGCGGACACGTAACCGCCGCCTGTAAGCCTGAGTCAGAACGCTCGGCGCCGACGCGCCCGCGTCAAGACAGCAGCAGCCTGCCGATGCGGCGGGAGGCGATGCCGAGGCCGACCGCGCCGACCATCAAGCCTCTGACGATCTCGATGCCCTGATAGAGCGCGGCACTCCACGAAGACCTGCAGCCAGCGGGGGTAGACGCCGAGCAGGAAGAACGCCGTGGAGAACAGGAACATCGGCATCATCGCCGTGGGCCTTCAATCACGGACAGGGCCGCCGACTGACGCGCTCTCGGACGCTGGCGCCAGTGACACTCGTCGACGATCTCGCAGGGGGCTCGGCGTCTCTGAAGTCGCTTCGACGGTTAGCCAAGGGCTCACGCTCGGCGTCGTCAGCTCAGTTGAAGCGCCCACTGCGCCGAGAGCTACCGCGTTCAGACCCGCGCGTCACGCACGCGCAGCTCGGGGAGAACACGGGCAATCGCTGGGAAGTCGTTGTCCACATGCAAGACGGTCAGGTCGTGGTGGACCGCAGTCGCGGCCACCAGCAGGTCAAGCACGCCGGGCCCGCGGTGCTGGGAATGCCCGGTCAGCTCGTATTGGGCGCGCTCGGCCCACCGCCATGGGTCTTTGGGCATACCTACCGGCGGGAACATCGCGTCGAGATCAGTTTCCAACTCCGATCGGTGTGCCGGGCTGCGTGCACCAAAGAGCACTTCAAGCCGGGTGGGCATGCAGTGGCGCAGCAGTCCTTCCGCCAGAAACGGTAGCCACCGAAGGCGCAGGTCATCCTCATTGCGCAGGATCCGCCACACAGCGCTGGTATCGATCAGGTACGCGTCGCTCACCGCTGTGACGCATCTGGCTCGGCCTCGGTGCCCTTGCGGTGCTCCCACGCTGCTACAGCAACGTCGAACTCGCCGCGCTCGTACCGTTCAGCCATCCGCTCCAGGGCGGCAAGGCGGCGCCGACGAGCGTTGACCTCGCGCAATGCGGTATTTACGGTGTCTTTCTTGGTGGCGGTGCCGAGATTGCGCATCGCCTGCTCCAACTCGTCATCATCGAGATCGATCTGCGTGACGGTCACTGGCAAACCCCTTTCATGTATCCACTCGGCATACATGCTACAGGGAAACGATGTACACCGCAGGGGCTGTCGGCACTCTTCAGTGCCAAGCTGAGCCACCGGGAGACCAGCGTCGGCCAAGCCGGCGAGAGGAGACGGGCAGGAACATCGGCGTCATCGCAAGCGTGACTCACTCAAAGGTTAGTTGGCCGAGTACGCGAGACGCCGGCGCGGAGCGGACACGGGCTGACCTGCGCGGGGGCGGGTGGGTGGGGACGCGTAACCGCCACCGCAAGCCCGAGTCGGACCGCTCGGTGCCGACGCGCCGTAGTCAGGACGTCAGCAGGCGGCCGAGGCGGCGCGAGGCGATGGCAAGACCGACCGCGCCGAGGATGGCGAGGTAAGCGGCGCGGCCGAGCAGGGCCGGTTCGACGGTGCCGAGCATCAGGCCTCTGACGATCTCGATGCCCTGGTAGAGCGGCGTGCACTCCACGAAGACCTGCAGCCAGCGGGGGTACACGCCGAGTGGGAAGAAGGTCGTGGAGAACAGGAACATCGGCATCATGGCGAGGGTGACCCAGTCGAAGTCCTGCCAGGACCTCATGAACGTCGTGCAGGCCATGCCGAGGCCGGCAAAGGCGAAGCCGATCAGCACCGCGGCGGGCAGGGCCAGCGGCGCCCACCAGGACGGGGTCGCGCCGAAGCCGGCCGCCACGCACAGGAACGCCGCCGCGTACAGCAGGCCACGCAAAAGCGCCCAGCCGACCTCGCCGAGCGCGACGTCGCCGACCGTCAGCGGGGTGGCCAGGATCGCGTGGTAGTTCCGGCCGTACTTGATCTTGAAGAAGATGTTGAACGTCGAGTCGAAGATCGCGCCCTGCATCGCGGCGGTGGCCAGCAGCGCCGGGGCGACGAATTCGACGTAGGTGACCGGTCTGCCGCCTGGTCCGGTGACGTTCGGGATCAGCTTGCCTAGGCCGACGCCGATGGACAGCAGGTAGAACACCGGCTCGAAGACGCCGGAGATCAGGATCAGCCACATGCGGCGGTAGGCCAGCATGTTGCGCTCGATCAGGTGCAGCGAGCGCTTCGAGCCGAGGCCGAACGCCGGGACGGCGCGGGGCGCGTAGCTGAGCGTCGTCATCGCTCTCGACTCCATCCTTGTCAGGTCGGGTCTTGCCGGGCTCTGGCTCTCGCTTTAGCGGTAGAGCCGGCGGCGGTAGGTGATCCGGGCGATCGCGTAGCCGCCGAGCGCGAAGGCGAGCAGGTACGCGACGTGCACCAGCGACGCGGTCCAGGTCGCGCCGCCGAGGGTCAGCGACCGGCACAGCTGCACGCCGTGCCACAGCGGGGTCACGTACGCGATCGGGTGCGCCCACGCCGGCAGTTGCTGCCAGGGGAAGAACGTGCCGGAGAACAAGAACAGCGGGGTCATCACAAAGCGGAACAGGGCGCTGAGCGACACATCGCTGTCCAGCGTGATCACGTAGGCCATGATCGGCAGCAGGAAGGCCGCCCCGGTGAGCACGGAGGCGGGCCAGGCCAGGATGCCGAGGCCGGAGTGCAGCGTGCCGAACGCGCTCATGAAGGCGAAGAAGATCCCGCTAAGCGCGGCGAGCCGGGCGAGCGCGAGGGCGGCGTGTCCGGCGACGACGTCCTCGGGCCGCTGCGGCGTGTTGACTGCGGCCCAGTAGTTGCCGAACCACTTGACGCTGCCGAGCACCGGGTACGTGCCCTCGCCGAACGCGGTCTGCATCGCGTTCGCGGCCAGCACTCCGGGCGCGACGAAGTCGAGGAAGCGCACGCCGCCCGGCAGGCCGCGGCCATGGTCGACGAGGGTGCCCAGGCCCAGGCCCATCGCGGTCAGGTAGAGCGCGGGACCGAAGATCGCGGACAGTACGGTGCCGCGCCAGGTGCGCCGGGAGTAGGTGACCCAGTAGCGGAATTGGCGGTAAGTCAGGCGCAGTGCCCCGGGAACCTGCGTGGGCGGCAGGTAGCTCGGCGCGGGCGCTGCGGTGGCGGTCGGTTCGAGCGTTGTCATCGCGCCGTCCTCAGTCGACCAGGGTGCGGCCGGTGAGGGTGAGGAACACGTCCTCCAGCGTGGAGCGGCGCACCAGGGCGGTCACCGGCTCCAGGCCTCGTCCGCGCACGGCTTGCAGCGCCGCCTCGCCGTTGTCGACGTAGAGCAGCACGCGGTCGGGCAGCACTTCGACGCGTTCGGCGATGCCGGCGGCCTTCTCCGCTGCCTGCTCCTGTTCGTCGAGCGGGAAGCGCAGCTCCAGCACCTCGCGGGTGGAGTAGCGGCCGATCAGCTCGTGCGGCGCGCCCTCGGCGGCGATGCGGCCCTTGTCCATGACTACCAGCCGGTCGCACAGCTGCTCGGCCTCGTCCATGTAGTGCGTGGTGAGGATGAGCGTGGTGCCCTGCTGCTTGAGCCGGTAGAGCCGATCCCACACCACGTGCCTGGCCTGTGGGTCGAGGCCGGTGGTCGGCTCGTCGAGGATGAGGATCTCCGGCTCGTTGATCAGCGAGCGGGCGATGGTCAGCCGGCGCTTCATGCCGCCGGAGAGCGGTTCGACCTTGTCGTCGGCGCGGTCGGCCAGCTGCACGAAGTCCAGCAGCCGCTCGGTGCGCTCCCGGATCACGGCGCGCGGCAGGCCGAAGTAGCGGCCGTAGACGTGCAGGTTGTCGCGGACCAGCATCTCGGTGTCGAGGGTGTCCTCCTGCGGCACGACGCCGAGCCGGGCCCGGATCGCGGGGCCGTCGGCGGCCGGGTTCATGCCGAAGATCCGCAGGCTGCCGCCGGTACTCGGGGAGACGCAGCCGATCATCCGCATGGTGGTGCTCTTGCCCGCGCCGTTGGGGCCGAGGAAGCCGAACACCTCGCCGCGGCGCACCTCGAAGTCGACCCCGGCGACCGCGGTGAACGGTTCCGCGCCCTTCTTGGTGAAGTGCTTGGTCAAGCCGCGGGCCTCGATCAGGACCTCGCCAGGGACCGCCTGCGGCGAAGTTTGGGGAGGGTGGGATCGTCCAGACACCCTATCGACGCTACTGGTGCCTACCGACAATATTCGAATGGTTTTCGGCTCAGGGCGGTGCCGCGCGGGCCTTCGCAGGGACCGCCGGTAAAGCCGGGCGCTAAGCGGGCGCTGCTAAGTTCGATCCATGGCGAAACTTGGGAACACCGATCTGGACGTCTTCGGGCTGTGCCTCGGCGGCAACGTGTTCGGCTGGTCGGCGGACGAGGACGAGTCGTTCGCGATCCTGGACGCTTACGCGGCGGCCGGGGGCAATTTCATCGACACCGCGGACGTGTACTCGCTGTGGGTTCCGGGCAACACCGGCGGCGATTCCGAGCGGATCATCGGCCGCTGGATGAAGTCGCGCGGCAACCGGGACGCGATGGTGATCGCGACCAAGGTGGCTAAGCTGCCGAGCCGTCCGGGGCTGTCCGCGGCGAACATCCGGGCAGCCGCCGATGAGTCGTTGCAGCGGCTCGGTACGGACTACATCGATCTGTAC
>NZ_DASRBQ010000135.1:0-12659 GCF_035653575.1 Actinocrinis sp. | reverse complement strand
CCAGGACGCGCTGCTCTCCGCCTACGCGCTCAACAGCAGCCGCAATCGAGTGCTTCTCGAAGAATCGGTCCGACTCGTCGAGCTGCTCCGGGCACACGGCGTCGCCGTCGCGCTTCGCAAGGGCGCCTATCTCGCGCCGGCGGTCTACGGAGACCCCGGACTGCGTCCGATGAACGACATCGACATCTTCGTCGAGCGTGCGCAGGCGCGCGCGGTGGCCGGGGTGCTCGAGGCGGAGGGCTACGTCGCCGGATCCGTGGACGCCCGCGGAACGATCCATGCGCTGACGCGCCGGCAGAACGTGTTTTGGAACGTACATGTCAACAACTTGCCGACGTTCCACCGTCCCGGCCTCGGCCCGATCCAGCGCACCGTCTCGGTAGACGTGTGCTTCGACCTGTTCCTTCCCGCGAGCGGGTCCTCGCTTCCCGCCGCGGTCCTGCTCGACGAGGTCGTCGACTTCGAGTCGTGCGGGGTGCGCGTGCCCGTGTTCCGCCCCGAGCACTTCCTGCTGGACGTCGCCGCGCACCTGTACAAGGAGTCGACGACGTTGCGCTACATCGAGAAGCTCAAGCACCAGCGGCTGCTGCAGTACGTGGACGTGGTGAGCCTGATCGCCGCGAATCCGCGCCTCGACTGGACAGTTCTGCTCGACGCGGCGCGAACGGCGCACGCCAGCCGGAACGTGTACTTCGCCCTCGCCAACGCGGAGGAACTCTTCCCCGGACGGGTTCCGTACGACGTGCTGGCCCGGCTCGCCGCGGACGGCGAGGTGCCGGACGGCTTCCTCGCCGAGTACGCCGCCGTCGATCTCGACACGCCGCTGCACTGGAGCAGTTCCCGCATCGCCGATCGGCTCTTCTCCGACGAGCGCCCGCGGGCGGCGTCGCGATCGCCGATCTAGCAGAGCCCACCCTCCGCCTCGAGAAACGAGAGCCTGATGAGCGCGATCGTCCCGTACGACCTGTACGGAAAATCCATTCTGGTGACCGGCGGGACCGGTTCCTTCGGCCGGGTCTTCGTCCGGCGCGTCCTGAAGGAGTTCGCACCGCGCCGCCTGGTCGTGCTCTCTCGCGACGAGTTCAAGCAGTTCGAGATGGCGGCGTCGATCAATGGCCCGAACGTCCGCTACGTCGTCGGCGACGTGCGCGACCGGAGCCGGCTCGGGCGGCTCTTCTCCGGCATCGACGTCGTCGTGCACGCGGCCGCCCTCAAGCAGGTGCCCACGGCCGAGTTCAACCCGATCGAGTGCATCCGGACAAACGTGCTCGGCGCGGAGAACGTCATCAACGCCGCGCTCGACGCCGGGGTCGAGCGGGTGGTCGCGCTGTCCACGGACAAGGCGACGAACCCGATCAACCTCTACGGCGCCACGAAGCTGTGCTCGGACAAGCTCTTCATCGCCGCCAACGGACTCGGCAGCGAGAACGGCACCCGGTTCTCGGTGGTGCGCTACGGAAACGTGGTCGGCTCCCGCGGCAGCGTCATCCCCTTCTTCGAGGAGCGCCGCGCATCCGGCACGCTGCCGATCACAGACCCGCGGATGACCCGCTTCTGGATCACGCTCGAACGCGGAGCCGAGTTCGTCATCCAGGTGCTCGCAATGATGGGCCGCGGAGAGATCTTCGTGCCCAAGCAGCCGAACATGCGGATGGTGGACCTCGCCACGGCGATCGCCCCGGAGTGCGCCCAGCGGATCATCGGGATCCGGCCGGGCGAGAAGATCCACGAGGTGCTGATTCCTGCGGACGAATCCAGGCACACGCTCGAGTTCGACGACTTCTTCGTTATCGTCCCCGCGTTCCACGAGGCATGGGGGAGCAAGCCCCCGCAGACCTACGCAGGCCTGGTCGGCAAGCCGGTCGCGACCGGTTTCGAGTATCGCAGCGACGACGCGGCGGACCGCCTGTCCACCGCCGAGCTGCGCTCGCTGATCTACCCGCAGGCAGCGACGACCGCCGCACCCGACGAACCCAGGAGGTAGCCGTGTCCACTGCCCCGTCCGCCCTGACCGAGAGCCAGCTGACCGACTTCGAACGGGGCTTCTGCGTCGTCGAGAGCATCCTCGACGAGCCTGCGATCGCCGCGCTGAAGGCGGCGGTGGACGCATTCGCCGACGCCACCAGCCGCTCGGCCGACCTGGGCCGGAACCTCTCGCCGCGGGCGCGCGACCGGGTCAGCAGACTGGTGCGTTCTCCGCTGCTCCACCAGATGCCGCCCGAGCGGCCGCGCGCGCACGAATCGCCGGAGCTCGGTCGGCTGACCTGGCACCCGCGGATCACCGCCGTCCTCGACGAGTTGATGGAGCACTGGCGGCCGCGGGCCGAATGGTCGCTCACCGGTGACCTGCCGCCGGTGCTCGACGTGCCCGAGGACCCGCGCCGCGGCCGGTACGTCCTGCACCACATCAACGCCGCCCGGCACGACGCCGGAACGGCCGGCCTGCCCTGGCACCACGACTACGACCAGTATCCGCAGACCAATCGCTCCCACCTAATGGTGCACGTGCTGATCTATCTCAATGGACTGAACGGCACCGTCGGCGACCTCATGCTGGCCCCCGGAACCCAGTGGTCCGTAGCCAGCAAGCGCGCCCTGTGGCAGCTCGGCTGGCAGCCGCTGCCCGGTGCCGTCGTCGTCGACGATCTGCCGCCCGGATCGGCGGTCTTCATCCAATCGGCGATGTTCCACGCGCGCATTCCCCGGCCCGGCGGGCAGGACGAGCCGCGGTACTTCATCGACCTGTCCTACTGCCAGCAGGGAATCCACTGGCCCAACGGGTACCGGGACTCGCATCGCGCGCTGCGGCAGAGGCATCTGGCCGAGGGCGGCCAGCGGGCTTGGATGTTCGACGAGGCCTGCTTCTTCGACTCCGTTGCGGCACACCACATCACCGAGACGGCGCGCGGAAGCCTGCTCGCGCAGCCGATGTCCGCTCCGTGACCGGCTCTCCACGCGTCATCACCTGCCATCAGCCGACGTATCTGCCGTGGGCGGGTCTGTTCCACAAGCTCGCCCTCGCGGACTGCTTCGTGGTGATGGACGCCGCCGAGTTCACTCCGCAGAACTGGATCAACCGCAATCGGATCAAGGATTCGCACGGGTGCTTCTGGCTCACCGTCCCCGTTTCGCGCGCGGACTGTGCCTCGCGACGGCTGATGGACACCGCGATACAGGCGGCCCCGCCGAGCGAAGCAGCGAGCTGGCAGCGACGGCACTGGCGCAGCCTGGAAAGCGCGTACGCGCACGCACCCCACTGGAGCCGCTACGCCGGAATGTTCGAGGAACTATACCTCGGGCGCACGTGGACGCGGCTCGCCGAGCTCAACGTCGTCCTGCTTCGCAGGCTCGCCGAAGTGCTCGGCATCGAGGCCGAGTTCGTGCTCGCCAGCGAGATAGGCTGGCAGGGCCGCAAATCGCGGCTCGTGCTCGATCACTGTCGCAGGACAGCCGGCTCCGTCTACGTCTCCGGCATCAACGGGCGCGACTATCTTATCGAGTCCGAGTTCAGGGACGCGGGCATCTCAGTCGTCTACCAGAACTACAGCGGACCGGTCTACCCGCAGTTGTGGGGCGAGTTCGTGCCTGACCTGTCAGTGGTGGACCTGCTGTTCAACGCGGGACCGGAAAGCGGGCCGCTGCTGTTGTCGGGAAACCCGACGCGCGCGCCGCTCAACGAGGCACTCGGCGCAGGTACGGCTCCGGCCGTGGTCGAGATGGCGGCCGGCCCGGAGTTGGTCGTCCGACCCCACCGCGGAGAGTGAGTCACCCGTGAGTGCCCCCAGGCTGTCCGTCATCATCCCGTGTCGCCTCGGCGGCGGGCCGGGAGCGGAGATGAAAGGAGCGCTCCTGCGGCTCACGTTGGTAGCCCTGGACTGCCAGACGACACCGAAGGACGACTTCGAGGTCGTCATCGTGGACGACGCAAGCTCCGTCGACCTGGACGGCTTCGTCAGGAGCTTCGGCGATGAGCATCCGTCGCTCTCACTGCGAGTCCTGCGCAACACGGGGCCGGTATACGGCCAGTCGCACGCCTACAACCTCGGTCTCGACGCGGCGCGCGGCTGCATCGTGCTGCTCTGCACCGACGATTCGCTGCTCGCTCCCGCCGCGGTGGCGAGCCACATCGCCGCGCACGAGCGGCGGCTCGAACCGGCCTACGTCTGCGGCGTCGAGCGGCAATACATGTTCAGCGTCTTGTTTCGCGACGTCATCGCCGGAACGCTGCAACCGCCTGGCGACCTCGCGATCCGCGCCTTCGGTTCATTGCTCGGCTTCACCGATCTGCGCCGTACCGCGGAACAGCTGGGATTCACGGACTGGATCGTGACGCCGGATCTGGTGCGGCACCATTTTGGCGAACTTCAACGCAGGTCCGCACTCACCCCGGGCTTCGAGGACATGTACAGGGAGCTCGAAAGCGACCGCACCGACATGGACTGGCTCGCCGTGCGGATGGGCAACCACTCGATACGCCGTCAGACTCTGAAGGAGATCGGCAACCTCGATGAGGGCATTGGCGGCGGTAACTCGGACCAGGCTCTCGGCCTTCGTCTCCAGGACGCCGCAATACCCATCGTGCTCGATCGAGGGGCGCACAGCGTCCTGCTCGAACACCGCAGGGACCTGCGGTCCTTCACCGGCGAGAGCGGTCTGGCGGCGCTGGCCGCGCGCTGGCCCAGGCCGGACGTATCTCGGCTGCGGGAGTACTTCGCACTGGGATACGAGAGATCCATCTCCACGTACCGAGATCTGCTCCGCTGAGGAAGGCGGTAAGCGGCGGATGCCAGACCACTCGCCGTCGTGTTTCTCAGCGGTATGCCGCCGCCTGCATCTCGAACAGTTCGGCATAGAGGCCCGCGTTCGCCATGAGCTCGTTGTGGCTTCCCTGTTCCAGGACGCGGCCGTCGCCCAGGACGATGATCAGGTCGGCCATCCGGACCGTGGAGAAGCGGTGTGAAATCAGAAGGGTGATTCGGCCGTCGCTCTTTCCGATCCGGGCATTCGCGGCGATCCGCTTGAACAGCGCGTGCTCGGACTGCGGATCCAGTGCGGCACTGGGCTCGTCGTAGACAGAGAGCAGCGCCGATGGACGCATCATCGAGCGCGCTATGGCGATCTTCTGCCACTGGCCGCCGGAAAGGTCTACGCCGCCGGCCCACTGAGCGCCGAGTTGCGTGTCACCGCCCTGGGGGAGGTCCGCGACGAACCGGGCGTCACCCGCTTCAAGCGCGGACGCGACCAGCTGTTCGTCGTCGAGTCTGGTCGCGTCGCCGACGCCCACCGCGCGCGCGGCGGTGAACTCGAACCGGGCATGGTCTTGGAAACCCGCCGTGATGCTGCGCCGGTACGCCGCCAAATCGAGGTCCGCAAGATCCTTGCCGTCGATCAGGATCCGGCCGCGGTTCGGTGCGTACATTCCGGTCAGCAGCTTGACCAGCGTCGTCTTCCCCGCGCCGTTCTCGCCGACCACGGCGACGACGGCTCCGGCGGGCAGCGTGACCGAGACGTCGGAAAGGACCTGCCGGTCGTCTTCGCCGTACCCGAAGCCCACTGCGTCGAGCTCGACGCCCTTGGTGAGCCGCGGCGGCGGCGGTGGCGGCAGCGCACGCCGCTCGAGCGTGGTCTGATCCTCCAGCCACCGGTAGTGCTCGGCGACCGCGCCGATCCGGGTGACCGACCCGCTGAGATCGGTGAGCCGGGCGGCGCCGGCGACGACCGCAGCGGCCAGGGTCACGGTCAGCGCCACGTCGCCCGCAGTGGCCGATCCGCGAGCCACCTGGCGCAGGACCAGGATCAGCGCTCCAGCGTAGGCAGCCGTGAACAGCAGCCAACTGGCGGCGTTCGCGGCGACCGACTTGAACAGCGCGGACTCGGTCTTCGCGCGCACGGCCTCGGCGGCGGCCCGGTGCCTGTCGAGCAATTCGTCGCTGAGGTTGTAGACGCGCACGTCCTTGGCGGACTGTGCTCCCGTCGAGAGCGTGAACAGGTGTTGGGCGAGCCGGCGCGGCTGCGCGGCCTGCGTCTCCGCGCTCTGCTTCAACCGCTCGGAGCGCCGGCTTAGCCAGATGGCCGGGAGCGCGATGATCGGCACCAGGCTGAGGAGCGGCTGTAGGCGGCCGAGCAGGATGACGGTGCTGACGAGCTGCGCCAGCACGACCGGTCCGATCAGCGCCAGCGTCATGCCGTTGGCCAGATCCTCGGTGCCGCGCTTGAGCACCTGGACGCGATCCCAGAACTCCGGCCGTTCGAAGTGTGTCAGCCGCGGCGCCTCGGACGTGAGCGCCAGCAGCCGTCGCTGGACGACCATGACCGACCGTTCGCGCATCCTGATCGTCGCCCACCGGTAACCCACCGGGGCGAGCACCGTGAGCAGCACCGCGATTCCGGCCAGCACGGCGCCGAGCACCACCTGCGGCCGGTCGTGCTGGTAGGCGCCGTCGACGAGCGGACGGACGCCGAGGGCGAGGGCGAGGGGTGCGACGAACGTCGTAGCACTGACACAGGTGTAGAGCAGGCAGACCCCGAGCCCGATCTCGCGAGCGATTCCGGCCAGCAGCCGCGCGGTGTAGGAAGGAAACCTCATCGGTTGGTCACCACTTCGGAGTCGGGGGCGTCTGGGTCGGCGAAGCGCGCGGCCTGCAGCTCGAACATGTGCGCATAGCGGCCGCCGCGGTCGATGAGTTCGTCATGCGTGCCCTGCTCCACCACGTGGCCGTCATCGAGCACCACGATGGAATCCGCGCGACGTACCGTCGAGAAGCGATGCGAGATCACGACCGCCGTCAGGCCCTCGGTGAGTTCCAGGAAGCGCTCGTGCAGCCGGGCCTCGGCGCGCGCGTCGAGATGTGCAGCCGGTTCGTCCAGAATCAGCAGGCGCGCACCGTGCCGCACCGCGAACAGCGCCCGGGCGAGCGCGACCTTCTGCCACTGGCCGCCCGACAGATCCGTGCCGTCGGTGTATTCCGAGGATAACGGCGTGTCCCACCCCGCGCCGAGGGCGGCGAGGTCTTCGGCGATCTCGGCTTCGGCAGCGGCTTGAACTATGCCGGCCTCGTCGGCCATCGCGTCCACGTGGCCGAATCCGACGTTTGCACGGGCCGGCAGCGCGAATCGGATCGAGTCCTGGAAGACCGCCGCGATGTTGCGCCGCCATGACTTCTTGTCGGCGCCTGCCAAGTCCACGCCGTCGACGGCGACGCGGCCCTCAGTCGGCTCGTACAGCCCGCAGAGCAGCTTGACCAGCGTGCTCTTGCCGGCGCCGTTCGCACCGACGATCGCCAACGAGCGGCCGGCCGGGATCTCGAGGCCGAGGGCGGTCAGCGAATCCGAGTCCGCGTTCGGGTAGCGGAAGGATACGTTCTCGAAGCTGATCGAGCGCGTCGGAGCGGTGATCGTCGCGCCGCCCGCGCTGTCGCCCTCGGCGCAGCCGTTGACGGCGTCGACCGCGTCGGCGTACTTGCGCAGGGTCGCCAGGGCCAGTTCCGTCTGCAATCCCGTCCACGCCGACTGCTGGATTCCGGTCAACACCAGAATCAATGATTGGATGTACACGGCGGCATTTCCGGGAGCCACCTGCCCGTCGACCGCCCGGGCGGCGATCCAGGCGAGCGAGCCGAGCACCGTCACAGCGAGTGTTCCGGTGGCCAGCGTCGGCCTGCGCGGAATCGGCGTGAGCACCGACCGCATCGACTCCTGCCAGGTGCCGGAGAAGGCGCGCAGGAGGAATCCGCTTAGTCCGAAGACCCGGACCTCCTTGGCCGCGGCTGGCTCGGATCCGAGCGCGTAGAGGTATTCGAGCCGCCGCGAGCTCTCGGCATTGCCGTAGTGGTGCGCGGCCTCGGTGCGCGAGGCGACCCGCTCCTCCCGTGCCACCCACAGACCCGCGGCCGCGACCGCGAGGCCCGCCCACGGATCGAAATGCACGAGGGCGACCACCGCGCCCGCGACGACCAGCCAGGAGGTCACCAGGCCGCTCAGCGTCGTCGCCAGCCGTCCCGGCCGCCCCCAGGCGGCGCGGAAGGTATCCCGGCCTACGCTCAGCAGATCGGCCGTGCGCGCGTCCTCGAGGTGGCCGATTCCCTCGGGCCGCATCACGGCGGCCATCAGGTCCCGCTGCAGCGCCGCGTCGATGCGCAGACCCAGCGCGGTCGCACCGGCCGTCCGCACAGCGCTCGCCGTCCACTGCAGGAACAGCAGCACGGTCGCGGCGAGCACCCAGAGCAGCGCATGGTGTCCGGCCATAGAGCCGAGTCCGTCGCGCGCGACTGCGGGAGCCGCCGCGGCGAGCGCTCCGACCACGCTGACCACCGCCAGCGGCGCCGCGGCGGACAGCAGCGTGGCGAACAGGGTCAGCAACGCGATGCCAGGACCGGTCCGCCACGCGAGTTCGGCGAGGCGCGGGTAGAGCCTGATTCGATTCCCCGGACCGGTCGACGGCTTGCGGATCCTGGAAGCCACGTAGCGGCCTTTCTCCCCGACGTTCCCACAGAGCGGTTCATCCTCTCCGCCCGTCCGCGATGTGCACAAGATGAGCGGTGCTGCGCAGTCGCGCGTCGTGCGCCGTGCGAACACTCCTTTCCAGCGAACACCTCGAACGGTTTAATGCGGCTTGCCGTCCCATGTCTATCCCGGGGAAGTGCCATGCTCATCGTGCTCGACGGAGTGTATTCGGCGGGGAAATCGACCCTCATCAAATTGCTGGCCCGACATCTCGCCGAGGAATCCGGCGAGCCGACGGTCACCGACTGGAATTCCTCGGAACTCGTCGGCGAGCTGATCCCGAGGTGGAAGCGGGAAGGCAGGCTCGGCGCCTACTCACTCCTCTTCGCCGAGGCCACCGACTTGGCACACCGCTGCGAGACGGTGATCCGCCCCCGGCTCGAAGCGGGCGAGGTGGTGATCGCGGACCGGTACGTGCTTTCCGGAATGGCCCGAGCGCTGATTCGCGGCGCCGACCGAAACCTGGTCGAGGCGGCTTTCGGGTTCGCGCCGCGTGAATCGTTGACGGTCCTCGTCGAATGCCCGGCTCGAATCACTCTGGAACGGAGAATCCGGCTGGGCAAGGTGCTCGACGGCTATCACAGCGGTCGGGATTTTCGCCAAGGCTCGAGCGTCGAGGAGGACTTCGTCGAATACCAGGAGACGATGGCGCGGCTGTATCGCGGCCTCGTTCCCGACCGGGGCCGTCGCATCTACATCGACACGACGGCCATGACACCGAACGCGGGGGTTGAGACGATCATGGCCTGCGTCCGTGCACTGCGCGAAGCGGTGGGCGCGGCGTCGTGAGGACCCACGTGACTCGAGTGACGGACTAGGTCGAGGCGGTCGATCGATCCGCGCCGTGCGGCCGTGGCGCGCGGCGAGCCTGCCGCGCGACGCTGCGCGAGACCATATTTCCTCTGTCGCTGACCTCAGAGATTCTCGACGGCCGCCCGGCGCTCGAGTCCCTGTGCGATGTTCTCCCACAGTTGCGCGCAGGCTCGCGCGGCTTTGGCGATGATCGCGGCCTGATGCGGCGGCACCCGTGTCGCGTAACCGGCCTCCTCGATGCGGATGATGCGGGTGTCAAGCCAGCGGATCAGGGTCCTCCCGTCCTCGGAGTAGCGCAGCGCGGGGTCGCGTCGCAGCGACTCGAGCACGTTGACGAGGTTGACCGGTTCCGGCCGGGCATGCGGACCTGGATCAGCTGCGGACAGCACAGCTCCGGCTCGGTCGCCGTCGCCGGGCAGCAGGCTGCGCCCCTGGCGCAGCCGGTCACGCACGTCCCGCGCGGTACCCACCGAGATTCCGGCCTGCCGGGCAACCTCGCGTAACGAGGCCTTGGGGTTGCGCTCCAGCACCTCGCCCGCGCGGATCCGCCCGGCCGCGACGTTCAGCGGGCGCAGTCGTCCGTCCGCTCCGACGCGCATCCCGGACTGGTCCACATCAGCGCAGGAGCCGACTCTCAGCGCGGCGACGGTCTTCGTGGCCAGCCCGGTCTTCGCCGCGATCAGCCGATCTGACCACTCGGGATAGCTGCGGATGATCCGCGCCGCGCAGTTCTTCCGGTCGTGCAGGCTCAGCGGGAGTCCGTTCGCGACGTTCGCCTCGACCGCCTTGACGAACGCCTCGCGGTCGGTTCCGTCGAAGAACTCCACCTCGATCGCGATCGCCCCGGCGAGCCTGGCCGCATGCAGCCGGTGTACGCCGTCGATGACGCGCATCGTCGCACGATGGACCAGGATCGGCGGCAGACGCGTTTCGACGGCAGCGAGGATCCCGACGTACTCCTGGTCGATCCCGTCCGTACGCGGCGACTCTCCGGCACGCAGCAATTCGAGTGGAAGGAAGGTCGTCGTCGCGGGCGATAGTTCGCGCGTGGATCGGTCGGAATCGGCAAGAAGGGCGTCCAGCATTTAGTCTCCCGGGACAGCGCCGCGCAATGATGTTCGCCATACACGCTGTCATCGGGCGCTACCTCACCGGTACCTTCCGACTACGTCGCATCTCCCCGCAGCGCCAGCAGGTCACCGAACTCGTCACCATGGCCTTCCAGAGCACTGCTTGGGCGGACTCGACGGGCAGTGCCAGCCGATTCGGCCGCCATCCGGCGGCGCTCGCCGCCGCTATGGTTCCAACCGAGCAGCCAAGTCCTCGATGTCGGCTTCGAGATCGACGAGTACCATGTCCGTGACATAGCCGAGCTCGCGGTTCACCCGGATCATGTGCGAGTTCTCAACGGCTGACGCGGTGATAACGCTCTTGAGCGCGGGATACTCGCTCGTCAGCCAGCGCATCATCTCGGCTTTGATGTAGCGCCCGAGACCCCGCCCGCGGAACGCGGGCAGTACGGCGGTGTCCTCCTGGTGGCCGCGATCCGTCTCGTTCACCCGCATTTCCATCTCGGTCAGCCCGGCGATCGTCCCGGTGGGCTCGTGGACGGCCGCGACCACATACAGCTTCGTGCCGATCGCCCTGGCGGCGGCCTCGTGTCGGCGGACTTGTTCCACCGTCCAGGTCGGGTGTGTGTATGACTGATCCCCCGTCGGGGCGTCTGTGATCGCGGTTCGCGCCCGCGCGTACTCGACGACGAATTCGTCGGGGGTCGAGTCGACCCACCGCAGGGACCGGAATTCCGGCGGTGCCGATACCTGCCACAGCGCATTGGTGGCGTCGTTGACCGCCAGCGACTGGACAGCCACCCGATGAACCGGGTGAAAGCCGTGGCGCCGCGCCCAAATATCGCCGGTCGAGCCCTCCCTCATCCCCTGGCTCGCGATTACGTGCCGGCCGTCGGCGTGTAAGGACGGTAATGCCGCCCGTACCAGTGCCGCCCCGATGCCCTGTCGCCGCATGTGCGGCAGGACCTGGACATTGACAACGCCGATGTGCTTGTTCTCCGCAGGCGGGAAGTAAGCCATGACGACGGCGACGATGGTCCCGTCGACCCGAGCGACCCAAGCGCGGCGTGGTCCGATACGGGCAGTGGGCACGCTCATCCGCTCGGCGAAAGCCTCGAACGACGGAATCGGCAGGTCGGGAAGATCCTCGCGCTGCACGCCGGAGACCACCCCGTAAACCTCGACGAGGTCGCGGTGCGCAGCGGCGGGGGTGAGCTCCTCGAGCTTTATCTCGGTCATATACGCTCCCAGGCGGATGAGATCTGTCGGCCCAGCCCGTGGTCGGCCGGGACGTGTGGTGCGGCGGATCGCTGTCCGCTCTCCGCGGCGATCATCACGAGCGCGATCATGATGAGGCCGAAGCTGAACAGGCCGAGCGTGAGAATGATCGCCGCATGGAGACAGACGGCCAGCCCTAAACCGCCTCGGCGGATACGAGGAGAGCCAAGGGTGGCTGCGGCTATGCCGAATTCCGTGGCGACGGCGCCCCACGTCATCGCGGTGCCAGCCCAGGAGATGGACAGCAGGGGCTCGATCAGGCCGCGCACGCCAGGGGGAACATTCCAGCCCGGTGCCATGAGCACCGTCCGCAGCGCGGTTCCGTCGCGCCACGCTGGGTAGCTCAGCTTTGATATCGCCGCGTTGACGTAGATGATGACGACCTGGCATCTGAGCACGAGGTGGGCGGCGCACGAAATGCCCCGCCACACCGGCTCCAGGCCCGAAACCGGACGCTGCCAGTGCCAGACCCGGCGATCACCGAGGCAGTAGGGGATCAGAAGCATCGCGAGTATCTCCGCTACGGCATCGCCGCCGTTGCTAGCCGTGATACGCGCGCTCATGCTGAACGTGATGTACCAGTGCGGTACGCACAACCATCGCGGCCAGAGACCACATATGACTCCGACCAGCACGGTGCAGGCTACCAACTCGGCTATGGAGGACGCCGCATTCCCGGAGCCGGCAGCGCACCAGAGCGTCAGCGAGTTCACGCCGCGGCAAAGACTGCCGCCCGACGCCCACGGGGTGGCGCCGAACAGGAGGCGCTCTGGATTGGCTAGCAGGATGCTGAGTTGCGCCGCGCCGAGCAGCGATCTTCCGGCAGCGAACAGTCGTCCCCGCGCGTCGAAGGACTCGAGTTGCGACGACCAGCGCGTCAGTGCGGACATGAGACGGCGACCAGCGCGGCTGGTTCAGAGCCTGCCTGCGCGGCACCGAACCCGACGTCCGGCGGCTGGGCGACGAACAGGTTAAGTCCGCAGATGAGCGCCGGCT
>NZ_DASRBQ010000134.1:0-20141 GCF_035653575.1 Actinocrinis sp. | reverse complement strand
GTGCGTGGTGACGAACACGGTCATGCCGGTCGCGGCGCGTACCTCGCCGATCCGTTCCCACACCGAGGCGCGGGCGATGGGGTCAAGGCCGATGGTTGGCTCGTCCAGGATGAGCAGCCGGGGCGAGGAGACCAGCGCCTGCGCAAGTTCGAGGCGGCGGACCATGCCGCCGGAGTAGGTCTTCGCCAAGCGGTCGGCGGCGTCGAGCAGGCCAACCGAGTCGAGGGCGGCGGTGACCCGCTCGTCGCGTTCCCTGCGCGGGACGTCGAAGAGGCGGGCGAACATCGCAATGTTCTCGCGGCCGGTGAGCCCGGAGTCTGCCGAGAGCTGCTGCGGTACGTAGCCGAGCAGACGGCGTACATCCATCCGCCGCCTAGCCACATCGTGCCCGAATACAGTCACCATCCCCGGCGGGACCGGAAGCAGGGTCGTGATGGCGCGGATCGCGGTGGTCTTACCGGCGCCGTTCGGGCCGAGCAGGCCGTATACGCTCCCCGGCTCGACTTCGAATTCGATGCCGTCCACGGCCTTCGTGCTGCCGAACGCGTAGACCAGCTTTGTGCAGGCGATCGCGGGTTCCGTCACAGATTCAGATTCGGTCACGGACTCGGTCATCGGGGCGCCTCTGTTTCGCTCATGGCGTTGTCCACTCCTTCAAGTCGTTCCGCTCTGTGTTCGGCCAGGCCGGCGGCCAGACGGCGCAGGGCTGGGACCGCGGCGCGCAGCGCGTCCAGGTCCGCCGGGGCGAGGAGGGCCAACTGCTCGGCGAACAGGCGAGTGCGCTCGTCGGCCCAGCGGTTGAGCCGGTCACGGCCCGCGTCGGTGGTGTTGAGCACGGCGGCGCGACGATCGGACGGGCTCGGCTCGCGGCGCAGGTAGTCCTTCGCGACCAGCTGATTCACCAGCGTGGAGACCGAGTTGCCGGCCAGGTTGAGCTCGCGCGCCGCCGCCGAGACGCCGATCCCCGGCGATGAGGCGACCAGCCGCAGCAGTTCCACCTGCGCTCCGCTGAGCGGGGGCAGGCCTAGCTCGCGCCGGACTCGCCGCCGGGTCGCCCGCTGTATGCCAGACAGGGCGCCGCCGAGTTCCAGGGCGAAAACGCGCAGGTCCGCGGTCGCCGCGGGCGAGACTGCGGCTGCTTCGGTGTCGGTGGCGGAGTCCATGAGAGCAAGATAACTCTTTCACAGAGGTAAATAAAGAGGAAGGCTCAACAATTTCTTGGGAGCGATCGTTTTGATCGCGTTGTTCACGGCCTTGCTCTCGATTTGCCGGTGATACCGCTCGTATCCTTGCCTTCTACCGTTCGGGCGGGACAGGAGCGCGCATGGCAGACAGCGCTGACGATCAGGCGCGCACCACTCCGACGAGCACCGACGTGGTGATCGTCGGCGGCGGGCACAACGGCCTGGTCGCCGCGGCCTACCTGGCCCGCTACGGCTCAAAGGTGACGGTGCTCGAACGACTCGGCCGGATCGGCGGGGCGGCGGTGAGCGAGCGTCCCTTTCCCGGCGTGGACGCGAACCTGTCGCGCTACTCGTACCTGGTCTCGCTGTTGCCTTACGCGATCGTTCGCGACCTAGAGCTGGACGTCGAACTGCGTTCACGCCCGGTCGCGTCGTACACGCCGGTGCTGCGCGGGGGGAAGCCGGACGGGCTGTTGGTCGAACGGCAGCCCGGCGCGCGGACCGCAGACTCGTTTCGACGGCTGACCGGTTCGGACCGCGAGTGGCGGGCCTGGCAGGAGTTTTACGGCCGGATCGAGCGCGCTGCCCGCGTGTTCGCGCCGTCGCTGCTGGAACCGCTGGCGCCCAAGGGCGAGATGATGAAGGCGGTGCGCGAGGCCGTCGGCAGCTCGTTCTGGGACCCATTCCTTGAGCGGCCACTCGGCGAGATCGTCGAGGAGACCTTCGCGGACGACGACGTGCGCGGTGTCGTGCTGACGGATGCGCTGATCGGCACGCAGAGCCACGCGCACGATCTTTCGCTCGCGCAGAACCGCTGCTTTCTGTATCACGTGATCGGCAACGGAACCGGCGAGTGGCGGGTACCGATCGGTGGGATGGGCGCGGTCGCCGAGTCGTTGGCGCGCGCTGCGGATAAGGCCGGCGCGGTGTTCGTTACGGGTGCAACGGCTACCCGTATCGACACCGACGGCCGACGCGCATCAGTGCGTTATACGACGGCTGACGGCGGTGAGCGACGGATCGACGCACGGTACGTACTCGTCAATGCCGCGCCTACAGTCCTCAACGAGTTGCTGGGGCGGCCGAGCGGCCCGCGTCCCGAAGGCAACCAGCTGAAAATCAACATGGTCTTGTCACGGCTGCCCGCGCTCAAATCAGGCATGGACCCGAGAGTGGCATTCGCGGGCACGTTCCACATCGACGAGTCGTACAGCGGGCTGCGTACCGCATATACGCAGTCTGAGGCCGGGGCGCTGCCGGATCCGCTGCCATCAGAGGTCTACTGCCACACATTGACCGACCGTACGATTCTCGGTCCGGAGTCGATGGCGCGGGGACTGCACACGCTGACCCTGTTCGGTCTGCATACGCCAGCTCGGCTCTACGACGAGGCCGGGGCGCGGGACAAGGCGATGCAACTGGCGCTGGCCGGGCTGAACCGTTATCTCGCCGAACCGATCGAAGACTGCTTGGCGCGCGACGCCAAGGGGCGGCCATGCATTGAGGCTCGCTCGCCGCGCGACATCGAGGACGAACTGGCGATGCCCGGCGGTCATATCTTCCACGGCGACCTGGACTGGCCGTGGGCGACGAGCGAGCGGGAAGTGGGCACCTGGGGGGTCGAGACGGACATCCCGAACGTGCTGATCTGCGGCTCAGGCGCGCGGCGCGGTGGCGCGGTCAGCGGGGTGCCGGGGCGTGCGGCGGCGCTGGCTCTGTTGCTGAGCAGGTCGCGTAGGAGAAGGGTGCCGGGCACGAAGTAGGTGGAGGGAAGTAGGCGGAGTAGGTGAGTAAGTAGGGAGAGCTTCCGGTTCGGACGAGAGGTGTGCGAACTGGCGGGCTAGGCGGTTACAGCGCTGGAGGTGGGGACGCCGAGGGTGGTGCGGTGGCGATCGCGGCCAGGCCCTCGGCTAAACGAAGCTAATCGGCTACGACGCTGGAGGTGGGGACGCCGAGGGTGGTGCGGTGGCGATCGCGGCCAGGCGGTGGGCTAAGCGAAGCTAATCGGCCGCAACGCCGGAGACGGGGACGACGAGGGCGGTGGCGATCGCGGCCAGGCCTTCGGCGCGGCCGGTGAGGCCGAGGCCGTCCGTGGTCGTGGCGCTCACTCGGACCGAGGCGTCGAGCGCTTCGGAGAGCACCTTCTCGGCCTCGGCGCGGCGCGGTCCGATCTTCGGACGAACGCCGATCACTTGAATGGAGACATTGCCGATCCGGAAGCCCGCCTCGCGCACTCGGCGGCCGGCCTCCGCCAGCAGCGTGACGCCCGCGGCTCCGCGCCATTGCGGCTTGTCGGTGCCGAAATTGGACCCGAGGTCGCCGAGTCCGGCCGCGGAGAACAATGCGTCGCAGGCGGCGTGCGCGGCGACGTCGGCGTCCGAGTGGCCCGCCAAGCCGATCTCGCCGGGCCAGTCGAGTCCGGCGACGCGCAGCGGCCGGCCTTCCTCGAACGGGTGAACATCGACGCCGATGCCGACGAGCGGAAGCGGAGGCAGGTCGTCGTCAGGCATGGGGCTCAGCGGCCTTGTCGCGCTCCGACCAGACGGCCTCGGCGAGCAAGAGATCGAACGGCGTAGTGACCTTGAAGGCCTCAGTGTGGCCCGGGATGACCGTGACCGGCAGCCCGAGGCGTTCGACCAGGCCAGCGTCGTCGGTGGTGTCCATGGCGGTCGCGGCGGCGTGTGCCTTGATCAGCAGGGACCGCCGGAAGCCCTGCGGCGTCTGTACCGCGCGCAACGTGGATCGGTCCACGGTTGCGGTAACGGTCGTGCCGGACGAGTCCACGGCCTTGATCGTATCCGCAACCGGTAACACCGGGATGACGGCGTCGCTCCCCGTGGCTACCGCGTCGATGACTGCGGTAACCAGCGAAGGCGGAGTAAGGGCACGCGCCGCGTCGTGCACCAAGATGATCTCGTAAGTCTCGGGAATCGCGTCGAGCGCGAGCGCAACCGAACGCTGACGGGTGTCGCCGCCCGGCACCACGTGCACCGACTCGCCGAACTCACACAACAGCTCGCGCACCCCGTCGACGCCGTTCGGGGGCGCCGCGACCACGACAAGACCGATCCGCCCGCTGGAGACCAGCGAACGGACCGCGTGAACCAGGATCGGGATTCCGCCGATCGAGCGCAGCGCCTTGGGGGCGCCGGGGCCGAGGCGTTCACCTCGGCCCGCGGCGGGGACGATCGCGGCCGTCCCGCCGCGGGATGTGCTCATCATCAGGCCGAAGACAGAGCCGGTACCGGCGGGCCGAAGCCCGCGCTCAGGAGGCCAGCACCTCGTCGAGGATGGTCTCGGCCTTGTCCTCGTTGGTGTTCTCCGCCAGGGCGAGCTCGCTGACCAGGATCTGGCGGGCCTTGCCGAGCATGCGCTTCTCGCCGGCGGAAAGGCCGCGCTCCTTCTCCCGGCGCCACAGGTCGCGGACGACCTCCGCCACCTTGATCACGTCACCGGAGGCCAGCTTCTCCAAGTTGGCCTTGTACCGGCGGGACCAGTTGGTGGGCTCCTCGGTGTGCGGGGCGCGCAGTACCTCGAAGACGCGGTCGAGACCGTCCTGGCCGACCACATCGCGGACGCCTACATATTCCACCTTGTCGGTGGGAACCATCAGGGTGAGGTCGCCCTGGGCCACCTTGAGCCGGAGGTAGGGGCGCGCCTCGCCCTTGACCATCCGGGTCTCGATCGCCTCGATGAGAGCGGCCCCATGGTGGGGATAGACGACGGTCTCGCCAACCTTGAACGTCATGTGATGCGTACCCCTTCCGTGGGTATCCAGGATAACACGGCCGGGCGACTTTCTAAAGGGCGTTTGCGCAGGTCAGGCGGGTGAAGGGCACTTGACAATACTGGACGGACCGTACTCGCCCCAGGTCAGGGGGGCGGACGGCGCTTTTCGCGCGCCCCCGGAAGCACTACCGCAGGCGCCCCTGCGGGCCCTCAAGCGGCCCTCCCACACAGGCGCGAAACCGCCTCTGGGCATGAACGCGCGGCAGGCGCACAATGACCAAAGGACCTCAACCAGAAGACCGGCTCTTCGCACACGTCAGGTGGGGTGAGCGCGAGGTGGACGCCAGCGGGCGATCGAGCAGCGCGGGGTCCGGCTGGGACGACCAGCCGGACGAGCAGGACCAGACCGTGGTCGGCCACTGGCCGGACGGGACCGAGATCACCGATGCCGACTGCCAGGCGCCTGACGACTTACGCGAACTACTACCCGACCTGCGCAGATATCTACGCGAGGAGCGCTGGTCCAGACGGCGCGCCAAGTTGATCCGGGCCGGCCGCATCCTCGGCTCGCCTCGCGCCGCCATCGCGGTAGTGCTGCTCGCGGCGCTCGTGGCTTCCGCCGTGGCGATGCTGCTTCCGGCGGCTCGGTAACACGCCCGGATAATTCACCTCACCTCTCTTAGGGCTATCCCGGTGAGGATCGGCTCATCGCGGTCAGTACGCTGTGGCTCGGTTCAGTTCTTGTCCGACCAGTCACGCGCCAAGGAGCCAGACCGACCGTGAGCAGCCTCCACTCCCCGAGCACGACCCGCCGGTCGACCCCCTCTCGCCGGGGCCGTGCGGGCCTGGCCACCGCAGCCGTGCTGCTGACCTTGGCTCCGCTCGCCACCGCCTGCGGAGCCGGCTTCAACTCCGCGGCGACGCAGGTGAAGCCGAATGCCGGAAGCGGGAGCACTGGCTCGCTGAAGATCAACAACGTGTGGGTGGTGGTGGACCCGAACACCAACAACGCCGAGGTCATCGGGGCCGTATCGAACAACGGCAGCGCCGACGTGAACTGGCCGAACGTCCAGGTCGACGATGCCTCCGCGCAGATCGTCCCCGGTGGGGCGAGCGGTTCGCCGTCCGCGGGCGCTGGAAGCGGATCGGCGGCGGCGCAGAGCATCGCGGCCGGCCAGACCGCCTACTTCGGCCAGCCGGGCCAGCCGCAGATCGAGTTCTCCGCCGCGGGCCTGAAGGTGGGCGACCTGGCGAAGGTGACCTTCTCGTTCGGCGACGCCGGCACGGTGACGGTGCAGGCGCAGATCCAGCCGAACACCGGCGATTTCGCCGACTACAACCCGAACCCGGCGACTCCTTCGCCGAGCGCGTCCGCCAGTGCGAGCGCGAGCGCCTCCTCCTCCGCGAGCAGCAGCGCCTCGGCGTCCGCGTCGGCCTCCGCCAGCCCGACGTCGAGCAAGAAGTAGCCGTCGCGTGAGAACGTGACGACCGGTCAGGTCTGAGACAGACGAAGCGGGTGGCGCTCCCAGAACAGAGAGCGCCACCCGCTTCGCGTTGTACGTGCCGGCGTGTAAAGCCGTTAGCGCTTTGGCGCGGCAGGAGCGGCTTACGGCTCGAACTTGTAGCCGAGGCCGCGCACGGTAACGAGGTATCGCGGCACGGCCGGATCCGGCTCGATCTTCGCGCGCAGCCGCTTGACGTGTACGTCCAGCGTCTTGGTGTCGCCGACGTAGTCCGCGCCCCAGACCCGGTCTATCAGCTGCATCCGCGTGAGCACGCGGCCCGCGTTGCGCAGCAGCATCTCCAGCAGCTCGAACTCCTTGAGCGGAAGCTGCACGCCGCGCCCGGAGACGCTGACCGTGTGCCGCTCGACGTCCATCCGGACCGGGCCGGCCTCGAGCGCCGCGTCGTCCGGCTCCTCGGCCTGGCCGTGCCGGCGCAGCACCGCGCGGATGCGGGCGACCAGCTCGCGCGAGGAGAACGGCTTGGTGACGTAGTCGTCGGCGCCCAGTTCCAGCCCGACCACCTTGTCGATCTCGCTGTCCTTGGCCGTAAGCATGATGACGGGCACGGCCGAGCGGGTGCGCAGCTGCCGGCAGACCTCGGTGCCGGGCAGGCCGGGCAGCATGAGGTCGAGTAGCACGAGGTCGGCCCCGTGCCGGTCGAACTCCTCCAACGCCTCGGGACCGGTGGGCGCGACGGCGACCTCGAAGCCTTCGTTGCGCAGCATGTAGGAGAGCGGGTCGCTGAACGAGTCCTCGTCCTCGACCACCAGCACCCTGGTCACGTCGTACGACTCCCTGTGTTGAGTTCCAGAACGCCGCCGTCGGCCCGGCCGTCTTCAGCCGGCGGCGGATCGCCCAGCAGCGGCAGGCGCAGGGTGAAGGTGGAACCGGCCCCCTCCACGCTCCACACCGCGACATCCCCGCCGTGGGTGGCGGCGATGTGTTTGACTATCGAGAGCCCGAGGCCCGTTCCCCCGGTCACCCGCGAGCGGGCCGGGTCCACCCGGTAAAACCGCTCGAAGATCCGTTTGAGGTCCTGCTCCGGGATGCCGATGCCCTGGTCGGTGACCGAGATCTCGGCCAGCTCACCCTCTCGGCGCACCGCCACCACCACCTTGGTCTGTTCAGGTGAATAGTTGACGGCATTCCCGACAAGATTTCCCAAACCGGTGACCAACTGATCGAAATCGCCGAGCACGTACAGTCCCCGCGGGGCGCTGCCGACCAGTTCGATGCTGCGGGCGGCGGCGACCTCGCGGGCCCGGCCCAGCGCCTCCTCCACCACCTCGCTCAGCTCCACTCGCTCGGCCTTGGTCAGCGGGTCGTGGCTCTCCAGCCGGGACAGGTCGATCAGGTCCTGCACCAGGTTGCCGAGCCGGTGCGCCTCGCGCTGCATCCGCTCGGCGAATCTGCGCACCGCCTCCGGGTCGTCGCTCGCCGAGAGCACCGCCTCAGAGAGCAGCGCCAGCGCGCCCACCGGGGTCTTGAGTTCGTGGCTCACGTTGGCGACGAAGTCCCTGCGTACCGCGTCTATCCGGTGCGCCTCGGTGCGGTCCTCGACCAGGACCAGCACGAGCTGTGAGCCGAGTGGGGCGACCCGGACCGAGACGGCGAGGGTGTCGCCGCCCAGCGGGCCGCGCGGGATCTCGAGTTCGAGCTGCCGGATCTCGCCGTCCCGGCGCACCCGCCTGGCCATGGCGACCAGCTCCTCGGAGACCAGCCGCTGGCCGCGCACCAGGCCGAGGGCGTGCGCCGCCGGGGACGCCTTGACCACGGCGTCGCTGGGGTCGAGCAGTACGGCGGAGGAGCGCAAGACCTGGAGGACGGCGGCCACGCCGGAGGGTACGAGCGGTTCCGGGGCCGCCGGCTCGGCGACCCGCCGCTCCCGTTCGCTCCAGCGGAACGCGAGACCGCCCGCGGCGCCGACGGCCAGCGCTACCAAGGCGGCCGCCGAAGCCGCGGCGACGTGGAAGTCGGCCGCGAGGTAGGACACACTTCCAGAGTAAATGCCGGTGCAGACCGGTCGGAGTGGCCGAAAGCACGCAGCGTGATCCGTCGCCAAGAGTTCACGTTTACGTCGCGTCGGGTTCACCGCCCTGCCCGGCTGCGGCTGAGCGCGCCACACTACCGTGGAGGCTCACCACGGTGTGCCCACCGCTGTGCCGGTTCACGGCTGTGCCCGGCCACCACCACTGCCTACGGGAGCATTTTCGATGCGGGACGTGTACCACGAGGAACTCGATTCGATCGGCCGGACGCTCATCGAGATGACCGGCCTTGTGGGGACCGCGATGGGCCGGGCCACCGCCGCCCTCCTGGACGCGGACCTGCAGGTCGCCGAGTCGGTGATCTCCGCCGACGACGCCGTGGACGCGCTGCAGAACGAGCTGGACTCCCGGGCGCTCGACCTGCTCGCCAGGCAGCAGCCGGTGGCCGGCGACCTGCGCACGATCATCACCTCGCTGCGGATGAGCGCCGACCTCGAGCGGATGGGCGACCTGGCCCGGCACATCGCGAAGGTGGCGCGGCTGCGCTACCCGGAGGTGGCGATCCCGGAGGACCTACGCTCCACCATCCGCGAGATGGGCCGGATCGCCGGGGAGCTGGCGCAGAAGACCGCCGAGATCATCGACGGCCGGGACGTGGACACCGCGCGCGAGCTGCCCGAGGACGACGACGCGATGGACGAGCTGCACCGGGCGCTGTTCCGAGCACTGCTCGACAAGAAGACCGACTACTCGGTCGAGACGGCCATCGACGTGACGCTGATCGGCCGGTACTACGAGCGCTTCGCCGACCACGCGGTGTCGGTCGCGCGGCGCCTGATCTTCCTCGTGACCGGCGAGCACGACTAAGGACGCTGCCAGGGGATGGGAGGGGGGACGGAGGAGCCCTTCGCACGCGGGGGTGCGAAGGGCTCCTCTGTCATTTCTCCTTGCGCTTACTTGCGGCCCTGGTTTTTGACCGCCTCGATCGCCTCGGCGGCCGCCGCCGGGTCGAGGTATTCACCGCCGGTCGTCACCGGGCGCAGATCAGCGTCGAGTTCGTACAGCAGCGGGATTCCGGTCGGGATGTTGAGCCCGGCGATGGCCTCATCCGAGATCCCGTCGAGGTGCTTGACCAGCGCACGCAGCGAGTTACCGTGCGCGGCGACGAGCACCGTCTTGCCGGTGAGCAGGTCCGGGATGATCGCGTCGTACCAGTACGGAAGCATCCGCCCGACGACGTCCTTGAGGCATTCGGTACGCGGCCGCAGCTCGCGGGGCAGCTGGGCGTACCGCGGGTCGTCGAACTGTGAGTACTCGGCGTCTTCGGCGAGCGGCGGCGGGGGCGTGTCGTAGGAGCGACGCCACAGCATGAACTGCTCCTCGCCGAATTCGGCGAGCGTCTGCGCCTTGTCCTTGCCCTGGAGCGCGCCGTAGTGCCGCTCGTTGAGCCGCCAGGAGCGGCGTACCGGGATCCAGTGCCGCTCGGCGGCGTCGAGTCCCAGTTGCGCGGTGCGGATCGCACGGCGCAGGACGGAAGTGTGCACGAGGTCGGGCAGCAGGCCGCGCTCCGCGAGCAGCTTGCCGCCGCGGATCGCCTCCTCCTCGCCCTGGGCGGTCAGGTCGACGTCGACCCACCCGGTGAAGAGATTCTTCGCGTTCCACGCGCTCTCGCCGTGGCGCAGCAGTACGAGACGGTACGAGTCAGCCATGGCCCTGAGCGTATCCGCGATAACCGATTGCTCTCGCATCCGGTCCGGATGTAATGTCTCAATCGGCATTGCGATCATTACCTGACTGCGGGCTCGACGCTGAACGGTACGGGGAAGGATGTGCGCGTGATCCGGCTCAGAAGCGCGGCGGAGTCGACCTTCGGAGGCCTGCCCGGCGCCTTCTGGTGGCTGTGGATCGGAACCCTGGTGAACCGGATCGGCGGCTTCGTGCTGCCGTTCTTTGCGTTCTATGTCACCGGGCCGCTGCACCGCTCGGCCGCGCTCGCGGGAGCGGTCGCGGCGCTGTTCGGAGCCGGCGCGGCGGTGTCGGGTGTGGTCGGCGGCGTGCTCGCGGACCGGATCGGGCGCAAGCCCACGCTGGTCGGCTCGCAACTGGCCAACGCGGTAACGATCGTCGTGCTCGGATACGCACGCTCTCCGTGGGCGCTGGCGCTCGGGGCGCTCATGGTGGGCCTGGCCACCAACGCCTTCCGGCCGGCGCAGAACGCGATGATCGCCGACATGGTGCCGGTCGGCGACCGGGTACGGGCCTACGCGTTGAACTTCTGGGCGATCAACCTGGGCTTCTCGTTCTCGATGGCGGCAGTCGGGTTGGTCACGCAGTTTGGTTACCGCACTCTCTTCTACGCTGACGCTGCCACGACCACGCTGTGCGCTTTGCTGATCGCGGTGCTGGTACCGGACTCGACTCCGGTCGCGACGGTCAGGGCAAGGGCCTCATCCAGCGCCAAGAGAGACGGGGACGGTCACTCGCGCGACGGCCTCGGCACGGTACTGCGCGACCGCACCTTCGTGGCGTTCGTCGCGACGACGTTCCTGCTGCTGATCGTCTTCATGCAGATCAACGCCGCCCTACCAATGGCGATGTCCGCAAGCGGTCTGTCTGCCGCACAGTTCGGGCGGATCTCGGCGATCAACGGAGTACTGATCGTGCTACTCCAGATGCCGGTGACGAGGCTGCTGAAGAGATATCGGGAGGGCCGGGTGCTGGCCGGGGCGGGCCTCGTGATCGGCGCGGGCTTCGGCCTGCTCGCCTTCGGTCAGTCGATCGAGATGTACGTGCTCTGCGTCGTGGTGATGACGCTTGGCGAGATCGGCAACACCCCGACCGGCCAGGCAGTCTCCGCGCGACTGTCGCAAGACCACCTGCGCGGGCGCTACCAGGGCGTGTATCAGCTCGCGTGGACGCTTTCGCAGGTCGTAGCCCCGCTGGTCGGCGGTGTGGTGATCAGTGCGTACGGCGGCACTCCGCTGTGGATCGGATGCTTCGCCGTGACGGCGCTGACGGCGCTGGCCTTCCTGCGCATCGGCAAGCAGGTCGAGCGGCGGGTCGCGGTGGCGCGATCGGCCGAGGTCGAGCAGACGCGGCAGGCGCAGTCGTCAGCCCAGATCGCGGACGGTCAGCAGCCGGAGTTTGCCACCGCCTGAGCCCCGACCCGGGCTTGGGTCGGCGGTCAGCTGTCTTGTTCAGCGGCCGCAGAGGGCTCGGAACGCTCGGAGCGCTCGAAGGATTCAGCGGGCTCAGCGGGCTCGGAGGTCTGCGAGGCCTCACCGTCGAGGGTCGCCGCGTCCGGGCGCAGCCGCTCGAAGGCCGCCAGGTTCGCCGTCGATTCGCCGCGCTTGAGCCGCCAGGCCCATTCGCGCCGGATCGAGGTGGCGAATCCGAGTTCGAGCAGCGTGTCGAAGCTGGAGTCGGCGGCGTCGAGGACGGAGCCGAGCAGCCGGTCCACCTCGGCCTCGGTGACGGCGGCCAGCGGTACTCGGCCGATCAGGAAGACGTCCCCGAGGCGGTCGAGCGCGAACGCGATACCGGAGAGCCGGGTGTTGTGCTCCAGGAGCCAGCGGTACACCGCCTCGCGGTTCTCGTCAGCTGCACGCACCACGAATGCGTTAACGGACAACGTGTGGTCGCCGACGAGCAGCGAGCAGGTGGTACTTAGCTTGTGCGTTCCCGGGAGCGCGACGACGAAGTGGTCCTCCTTCGGGCGCTCATAGGCCGCCTCGGCTTCGGCGAGCGCGGCCTCGATCGCCGCGATGGCCTGCGCGCGCAACGCCGAGTTCGTGGTGGTGCCGGTGTTGTTCGTCATCCCACGATCGAGCTTACGCGACGACGGCTGGCCCAGCGTTCCGCGAGCGCGTCGCTGTACACGCCGACGATGCGGTCCGCGGTGGCTCCCCAACCGAACCCGGTCGCGTGCTGACGCGCTCCGAGCCGCATGTGCTCGAGCCGTCCCGGATCGTCCAGCAGCCACGCGCAGGCTGACGCGTAGTCCACAGGATCGTGGCCCGGAATGAGGATGCCTGACTCACCGTCACGCACTGCGGTAACGAGTCCACCGACCTTCGCCGCGACGACCGGTGTACCGCAGGCCTGCGCTTCTACCGCGACCAGGCCGAACGACTCGTTGAACGAGGGCACGAGCGCGAGGTCGGCGGCCCGGTACCACTCGGCCAGCTGCGCCTGACCGACCGGCTTGACGAAGCGCGTGCGGTCAGAGATGCCGAGCCGCCGGGCCAGCGTGGTCAGCTGGTGCGGCTCGGCCAGGCCGGTGCCGCTGGGCCCGCCCACGATGACGACGACCAGGTCCCGGTACCGCTCGGGGTCGCGGCGCAGCAGATCGGCGGCGAGGCGGAGCAGGATGTCCGGGGCCTTGAGCGGCTGGATGCGTCCGGCGAACAGCAGCACTTGGGCGTGCCGGGGCAGGCCGAGGCGGGCGCGGGCGGCGGTCTGATCGCCGGGCTTGAAGGTGTCCAGATCCACTCCGGGGTTCACCACGGCGACCCGGCTCGGATCCGCTCCGTACAGCCCGACCAGCTGCTCCGCCTCTTGCTCGGTGTTGGCGATCAGCCGGTCCGCGGCGTCGACCACCTGGGACTCGCCGATCAGCCGGTTCTGCGGCTCGGGGGTGTCCGAATCAGCCAGCGCGGCGTTCTTGACCCGGGCCAGGGTGTGCATCGAGTGTACGAGCGGCACGCCCCAGCGTTCGGTGGCGAGCCAGCCGACCTGGCCGGACAGCCAGTAGTGCGAGTGGATCAGTTCGTAGTAGCCCGGCTTGTGCATCGCCTCGGCGCGCAAGACCCCGGAAGTGAACGCGCACAACTGGCCGGGAAGGTCCTCCTTGGACAGGCCCTCGTACGGTCCGGCGGTGATGTGCCGGACGTAGACCCCGGGCGCCATTTCCACGACCGGCGGCAGGTCGCCCGCGGTGGCGCGAGTGAAGATCTCGACCTCGATGCCGAGCGCGGCCAGTCGCTTGGATACCTCGACGATGTACACGTTCATCCCGCCGGCATCACCGGTGCCGGGCTGGTGCAGTGGGGAGGTGTGAACCGAGAGCGTGGCTATCCGCCGGGGAATCAATCTCGGTCCTCCACAGTGTCGATGACGGTGTCCGTACAGGCGGCGTCCGTACAGCAGCCGGGCTCGCCGAGCGGCTCGCCGCCGGTTGCGACGTGCCTCTCGACGTAAGGTGCGCCGGGCCCCAGCGACCCTGAAGCGCGCCACGCGCCGAAGCGTTGCAACCGCTCCCGGACGCGCCGCTATTCCCCGCATGTCCTCCAGGCTACGTTTGAATCACATGGTCATTTATGAAGACCAGTCGGAGGATGCCGGAGAATGGGCGCATGACTCCTCCCGCTTCCGCGCCTGTGCACGCCCCCTCCTCTCCGGTCGCCGTCGTCACCGGGGCGAGCAGCGGGATCGGGGCGGCGACGGCGCGTCGCCTGGCTACCGAAGGCTTCCACGTCGTGGCGGCCGCGCGCCGGATCGACCGGCTGGAGAAGCTGGCCGCGGAGATCGGCGCCACCGCGTTTCAGCTGGATGTGACCGATGAAGCATCGGTTGCCGCGCTCGCTGAGGCAGTGCCTGAGTGCGCGGTGTTGGTCAACAACGCGGGTGGCGCGTTCGGCCTCGATCCGGTGGCTGAGGCAGACCTCGAACAGTGGCAGCGGATGTTCGATGTGAATGTGCTCGGCTCGGTGCGTATGACCAAGGCGCTGCTGCCTGCGATGGTGCGTTATGGACGCGGGCACGTGGTGAACATCACGTCGATCGCCGGACATCTCGTATACGAGGGCGGGGGCGGTTACACGGCCGCGAAGCACGCGCAGCACGCGATGAGCGAGACGCTGCGGCTTGAGCTGAACGGCCAGCCGGTCCGGATCACCGAGATCGCGCCGGGGATGGTCAAGACCGAGGAGTTCTCGCTGGTGCGCTTCGGCGGCGATGCGGAGCGCGCCGAGGCGACGTACCGCGGCGTCGACGCGCCGCTGGTCGCCGAGGACATCGCGGATTGCGTCGCGTTCGCGGTCACCAGGCCGGCTCACGTCGACATCGACCTCATGGTCATCAAGCCGATCGCGCAGGCCGCGCCGCACAAGGTGCACCGCAGCGGATCATGAGCGGCCACGGATCGCAGGCGGCAGCCGGCGGCTTCGAGTAGGCGGCGCCGTGAAGCACACCCGCCCGGTCGGGACCATTACGCGGGGCACGACTGCGCCGAACCGGCTGCGTCGGGTCGATCGTTGGCTGGTCGGCGTACACGGCGGGTTGTTGCGCGCGGCGCCGGAGGCCCCGCTGGTCGTCGATCTCGGGTATGGCGCTTATCCGATTACTACCGTCGAGCTGCACACGAGGCTGCGTTCGATGCGGCCGGATGTTCAGACGATCGGATTGGAGATCGACCCGGCTCGCGTGGCGGCGGCGCTGCCCTCTGTGTGCTCGGGTCTCGATTTCCGGCTCGGCGGATTCGAGTTGCCGGTGGACCGCGCGCCCACGGTGATCCGTGCCTTCAATGTGCTGCGACAGTACGACGAATCCGAGGTGGCAGGGGTCTGGCACGCGCTCACCGCGCGATTGGCGGTTGGCGGCCTGCTGATCGAGGGCACCTGCTCGGAGAACGGCCGCGTCGCCACCTGGGTCGCACTGGACCGAAGCGGCCCGCTGACGCTGACGCTGGCCGGACGGTTGGCCTCGCTGGAGTCTCCGGCCGTGTTCGCCGAGCGGTTACCCAAGGCGCTGATTCACCGCAACGTGCCGGGTGAGCCGATCCATGCGTTCTTGCAGGCGCTTGAGCGGGCCTGGCAGACGGCGGCCCCGATCGGAGACCTCGGCGTGCGGCAGCGCTGGATCGCGGCGGTCGGCTCGCTGCTGCCGCAGTGGCCGATCGTCGGGCGCGCGAACCGGTGGCGGCTCGGCGAGGTGAGCGTCGCGTGGTCCGCTGTCGCTGGAACGGCCGCCACGGACGCAGCCGACGCAACCGCCACCACGCGAACAGCCGCCCCCACACGAACAGCCGTCGCGACACGAACAAGCACCGTGGAAAAGGCTGTGGCCCCAGGCGTCGCACGCGGGGGATGGCGACGTCGGGGCCACAGCAACGGTGCCTGAAGCACCTCCGGGAGTCGGGCTCTCCCGGATAACGGGGCGGGTCTAACACCGCGCCCCGACCTTGGGGGGTTGCTTCTATAGTGCACAGCGGCCATAAGCCGGTCGTTAGAGCAACTTGAGAATCGGCTGAGAACCCGCGGATCAGCCGGAAACCGGCTTGATCACCAGGGCCCGTACGGCCCGTCCTGCGGGCCGCGGCGGGCGCTGGAGAACTGCCGCAGCGCGGGGCGCACGTCCACCATGTACACGATCGCGGCGACCGTGCCGAGGATGGTCAGTATCGAGAAGGGGCCGCCGAAGAAGAGGTCAACGACCGCGGCGATGCCGAGGAACAGCAGCCAGGCCACCTTCGTCAGCTTCTCGGCCGCGACGTATGCCTGCGCCGGACGGATCGCCGCGTCGATGAAGACGAAGATCTTGAAGATCAGCAGCGCGAGCAGAATGAGGTTCAGCACGCTGAAGAACGTGCCGGTGATCAGTCCGTTGCCGAATCCCATCGCAGGCTCCTCGACCGTGGGCGCGGCCGCTCGGAAGCGCGGCCCTGAATCCGTCGCGCTTCCGAGCGTACTGCCCGATCTTTACTTATGGGACGTAGCCGTCACGCCTTGGTGGACTTGGCCGCTGAGGACGCGGCGGTCCGCTTGCGCGGGGTGGTGGCGGTCTTCTTCGCCTGCGCCGAGGCCGGCTTGGCGGAGGCGGACGGGGTGTCGGCCACCTCGGCCTCCTCGACCTTCGGCTTGGCACCGTTCGGCGCGGACTTGGCGGCGGTCGCGGTCGCGGGCTTCGGCTCGGCCGGCGCCGGCTCCTCCACGATCACCTGCTCGACGACCACGGTCACGTCCTCGGCCGAGCCGTCGACCGCGCCGCGGTACCGCTCGACGACGACCTTGCCGCGCTCGGCCAGCTCGTCGTAGGTCTCCACGGCCTTGCCCGCGGCCTCGAGGACCCGGCCCACCTGGACCAGGGCGAGGGTCTGGGCCTTGTCGCGCAGCGCCTGGGTGTCGACGCCGGCCACGACGCCGCGGATCGACTCGCGCGCGGTGCGCGGGTCGAGGGTCGCCACGACCGAACGCGTGTCGCTGGCCAGCGTGCCGGGCACCTCGGCCAGGCGCGTCTGGACCTCGGCGAGCCGGGTCTGCACCTTGGCGATCTGCTCCGGCGCCTCGGCGGCGATCCGGTTGGCCAGCGTGGTGACCGTGGCGGCCGCCTCGGTCAGCAGCGCCGGCGCCTCACGCAGCTTGGACGCGGCCAGGTCGCCCGCCCCGGCGAGCGCGTACAGCGGCTTGGGGTCGGAAAGGGTCCGGCGGATCTCATTGGTCATGCTCATGTCAGTCACCTCGGGTCTCGTGGGGCGCGAGCCCCGCAGTAGTCGGTGTCGTCGGTCGGTCGGTCTCGCCGGAAGGGGCGTACGTCGGAGCCGCGGCCGCGGTCTCCGCGCGGAAGGACTCGTAAATCTCGCGCAGGATCTGCTTCTGACGGCGGGTCAGCGCGGGATCCGCGGCGATCGCGGCGACCACCCGGCCGGCCGCGGCGATGTCCGCACCGCGCGTGCCGTCCGTGTCGCCCACATGCGCCTCCGAGTGCTCAGGCGAGCCGTCGAGTAAACCGGCCTGCACGTAAAGCGTCTCGGCGGATATCTTCAGCGCCTTCGCAAGCTGCTGCAGGATCTCGGCACTCGGCTTGCGCAGGCCGCGCTCGATCTGGCTGAGGTAGGGGTTGGATACCCCGGCCGCCTGGGCCAGCTGCCGCAGCGAGTACTGCGCGTTCTCCCGCTGCTCGCGGATGTACGCGCCGAGCTGCGCCACGTGCTTCGGTCCCAGGAGGTTTGCCACAACTCCAGTGTGCGCCTAAGTGCTTGCTTTTGCAAACGCCCGCTAGCGAGAGTTAAGCACCGCTGTACCGGACGCTGTATCTGACGCGGGTGTGAGCGTGTGTCCGCTGCCGCCGATTTTCTGCGCCTGCGCGGCCTGAGGCCTCAGGGTGTACGCGTGAGCAGGTCAATCACCTCGCCGGAGGGGCGCACGTCGCCGAACACGCGGAAGAAGGTCGCCAGTGAGGCTTCGTGGAGTCCAAAGGACTGGCCGATAAGGGCGTCGGAGACCATGGTCACTGCGTATCCGAGTTCGACTGCGTCGCGTGCGGACGATTCGCAGCACACGTTCGTCATCGCGCCGGCGATCAAGAGCGTGTTGATGCCACGTTGCTGGAGAGTGTCGTGCAGGTCGCATTTGCCTGGGAAGAACGCACTGGCGTTCTTCTTCGTGGTGCGGATGTCCTCGTTCTGCACGGCCAACTCGGGCCAGATCGTCCAGGCGGGACCACCGGGCTTGTTCTCTTGCTCGTACATGCGCGCTCGTTCCTCGCCAAAAACGGCCCTGAACCCCGGGTTCGTTGCATCGACCGGCGTGGTCACCCACGCCACCACCCCGCCGGTGCCGCGGAGGGTGGTGGCTATCGAGTTGATCGGCTCCGCGGAGATCAGCGTTCTCGGTCCGCCGAGGTCCACCTGATCCTGAGCCAGGCGTCCCGCGCTGCCGGAGTCGAGATCGACGACCACCAAAGCGGTGCTTCGCGGGTCGATGCCGTCGCGAAGGTGCAGGCGACCACGTCTAGCCACGACCTTGTCGACGATTCGTTGGTCAATGTCGCTGGGGTGCTTCACCGTGCTCGGCTCTTTTCCCGGTTGGCGCTAACTACGGGGAACCTATCAGGGTTCTGCTCCTCATCCTGTCGCGGCAATGTCCTATGACCTGGGATTAGTGGCAGCGAACCTCTGGGTCGTAGCGGCAGCTATCGTCCTGGGATGGACATGGACTGGAACCTCGAGGTAGTCGATCAGTTCGAGTCCCACTGGCGGCGTCAGCTCCGGCCCAGGCTCGACGGACTGACCGATCACGAATTCTTCTGGCAGCCAGTTCCCAACTGTTGGACCGTCAGCCGCCGCGGCGACAGCTCAGCACCGCTAATCGGTGACGCTCTCAGCTGTACCGGGCGCTGTATCTGACGCTGCGTGGGATCCTGTATCCGGGGCTGGGAGCAGCCGCGCGACCTGCTCGGCAGGCCACGGGTGAGTCTTCGGCCCGCTGTTCAGCGCGTCGTAGAAATCGAGGACCAACTGGGCCAGCGGGCCGTAGCGATCAAGGAGCGCTGCGAGGTGCGGCACGGCAACCGGGCGCTCGGCGTTTCCCGATACCCACGCGCGCAGGAATTCGCGGCGCGGCTGGTTCCCGCGCAGCGCGTCGACCGCGTGCGCGACCAGACCTGTGGCGATGTAGGCGAGATCGAAGTCGCGGTGGTCGGCGAGGAAGCGGCGTTCGGGTTCCGATAGGGCGAAGTGATCGCACGTCGCCAGGCCGAAGTCGGCGAAGTACACCTGGGTGCCGTCGGTCAGCACGTTCCCGAAGTGCGTGTCGAAGTGGACGAAGCCCTGCGCACGCATGAACCTGGCTCCGGCCACCAACTGCCGCTCGGCCAGCGCGAAGTCCGCGTCGGGGCCGGCGAGCCAGTCGGCGAGCCGGTACGGAATGTGCTCCTGGAAGACGACGATGCACGCGCTGGAGGCGGCAATCGCCTCCAGGCGGCGGCGGACGGCGACTGATCCGTCCCAGCGCGCCACGGCCCCGTCGATGCCGCCGAACTCGCCCGCAACGGCGTCTTCTCGCGGCGGCGGCGCGGGTAGGACGCGCCAGTGGTGCGTGAGCGGGAAGCCGGGAAAGCCACCGGTGAGAACCCAGGTTGTGGTCATGATGTGTGCGGCCAGCTCCCGCCACGCGCCGAAGCCGGTCGAGCCCATCGGGTATTGATAGAACGTCGGCAGACCGAACAGATCGGCCGTCGATCGGTGGTTTTCTGGGCGCAACTCCAGGTCGGTGAGCGGGATCGACTTGGCGAAGACGGTGACGCCGGCGACTTCCAGGGTCACCGCGCTGCCGCCGATCCCCGTGCCCTGCGAGCGCCCGCCGGCCACCAGTTCGGCCAGTTCGGCGTCTGATTGGACGGCCAGCGCCGTCGCGGCGACGCGATGAGCGGCGAGACGCTCAGCAGGGACCGGGGAAGCGGCGATTTGCATGCAGACAGGTTCCTAGCGCCGCTCGGTGAGCGCTACTCGCGCGGCGGATTGCGGCGGGCGCGGAGGACGGCGTCGTGGATGGTGACCTTCTGCCCGTCTGGATCGGTGGCCTCGCGCGGCCGGGCTTCGGCGACCTCGATGGTCCAGTCGTCGTCGAGCGAGGCGGCCAGGTCTGCGGCCGTCCAGCCGAGCGCGGCGAGGTCGGGGCGCGGGACCGTGGTGAGCAGGTCGCTCGGGTCGTGGCCCACGATGAGCAGCGTGCCGCCTGGTGCCACGGCTGCCGCGAGGTTGCGGTAGACCGATTCGCGCGCGGCGCGGGGCATGTGCATGTAGTGCGATGTGACCAGGTCGTACGTGCCTTGGATCGGGGTCAGCGCAAGGTCGGCGTGCAGCCAGGTGATGTCCAGGCCGCGTTGCCGCGCTAGCTCCTGCGCGCGCTGGAGGGCCACGTTGGAGATGTCTGCCGCGGTGACCTTCCAACCCTGCGATGCCAGCCAGACCGCGTCACCGCCCTCGCCTGCGCCGGCGTCGAATGCGGTACCAGGCG
>NZ_DASRBQ010000133.1:0-5173 GCF_035653575.1 Actinocrinis sp. | reverse complement strand
TTGCCGAAGCCGAGGCGGTAGGACCAGGTGGCGAAGGTGGTGGAGGAGTCGACCGGGCCGCCCCGCGTCATGATCCAGATGATGTCGAAGACCTTGAGGGTGTAGATCAGTCCGAGCAGCAGCGTGATCGCGGAGACCGGGCGCAGCAGCGGGAAGGTGATGCGGCGGAAGCGCTGCCAGGCATTGACGCCGTCGAGGGCGGCTGCCTCGTAGAGGGTGGCGGGGATCGACTGCAGGCCACTGTAGAGCAGCACCAGGTTGAACGGGATCCCGATCCAGATGTTCGCGATGATCACCGAGGCGAGGGACCAGTGCGGGGAGGTGAGCCAGTCCACCGGGCCGAGGCCCAGCAGGTGCAGGCCGTAGTTGACCACCCCGGAGTCGGAGTTGAGCATCCAGGACCAGGTGGAGGCGGAGACGATCAGCGGCAGCAGCCAGGGCACCAGGAACAGCGCCCGCAGCGTCGCCGAGAGCCGGAAATGCTGGTGAAAGAAGACTGCCAAAGCCATGCCGATGCAGAACTGGAAGGCCAGCGAGGCGGCTGTGAACACGAATGTGTGGATCAGCGCGGGCGCGAAGGTCGGGTCGCTGAACACCGTGCGGTAGTTCCCGAGCCCCGCGAACGGCGCACCACCGTGCACGAACGACATCACGGTGTAGTCGCGCAGGCTCAAGTCAAGGTTCTTGTACATCGGGTAGGCGTAGAACACCACGAGGTACGCGGTGACCGGGGCCAGGAATCCCCACGCGGCCCACTGGCTCGTGCGGATCGAGTGGCGCCGCCGGCGCCCGGGACGCGTCGCGCGTGCCGCGGGCGGGGCACCGGAACCCGGCGCCCCGCCACGGCCACGCACAGACCGGGCCACCGTCTGTGTCGTGTCGTTCATCGAAGAACTCTCACTCCGGCTTGGCTACTTGGTGGCCGAGGCGGCGGTGTTCTGCGCGGTTTGCAGCGCCCCGCTGGGACTGGCCGAGCCGGACAGCGCCGCCTGTACCGCGGTCCACAACGGCTGGGAGATCTTCGGGTACTTCGTCCCCAGGTTGTCGCTGGTGCGGCCCTTGGCGGCCTGGACCGCCTGGATCCACGGCACCAGGTCGCTGTCAGTGCTCTGCTTCTGCTGGACCGCCTGCGTCGCGCCGATGTAGCCGAGCGCCGTGTCCGTGGTGTAGGCGTTGTCCGCGCTGCTGAGGCAAGCGACCAGCTTCTCGCTGGTGGCGTAGCGCGCGGTGTCGCTCTGCACCGGCACGGTCACGAACTCGCCGCCGGTCGGCGCGGGAGCGGTGCCGCCGTTCATCGCCGGAATCGGGATGATGCCGTAGGGGAAGCCGGCCTTCTTCGCGTTGCTCAGCTGCCAGGTGCCGTTCTCCGCGAACCCGACCTGTCCGGTCGCGAACTCCTGCCAGCTGGTGGTCTGCGTGTCCTGCAGCGCCGAGTTGGGCGCGTAGCCGTCCTTGAGCCAGGTGGTCCACAGCGTCAGCGCATCAACAGCCTGCGGCGAGGCCAGGTTCGTCAGGTTCGCTCCGGCGCCCCAGAACCAGGGCAGGAACTGGAAGCTGCCCTCCTCGGTCCCGATCGCCGAGATCGAGATCCCCTTCTTCCCAGCGTTCTTGATCTTCGCCAGTGCCGCGTTCAGCGAGGCCCAGTCCTTCACGCTGGCCGGATCGACTCCTGCGGCCTGCAGCACGTTCTTGTTGTAGTACAGCGCGAGCGTGTTGGCGCCGATCGGGATCCCGTAGGTCTTGCCGTTCAGCTGCCCGGCGGCCAGCAGGTTCGGCTCCACCGCGCTGGTGTCCACCTTCGTGGTCGAGGTGTCGGTCAGCACCCCGGCCTCAGCCAGCGTCGAGACCACCGGATTGTCCACGATCAGCACATCCGGCGCCGTGCCCTGCTGCGCCGCAAGAAGCACCTTGCTCGTCAGATCCGTGGTGTCAAACCCGGTGCGCTTAACCGTGACGCCCGCCGACGTACCGCACTTCTGCAACAACTGCACCCACGCCGAGGAGTTGTCGTACTGGGGGTACGGGTCCCAGATCGTGTAAGTTCCCGAGGCGGCCGAGCCCGAGGAGCCCTTGCTCGATGAGGATGAACTGCACGCGGTGACGCTGGCGGTGAGCGCGACCGCCGCCAAGCCCGCAGCGGCCAGGCGCCGCCTGGACGGAACAGTCTTCATTGACTTTCTCTTCTCTTCCAAGAACTTGGGTCGCATAGAGCCGTGCACGTGGAGTCCTGCGCCGTGTCGCCGATCCGCCCGGACAGCCTGCCGGGATGGCCGCCGGGCGAGCCATCGAACCGGTTCGGCGAATCGGTTCGACTGAAGATAAACCCGCGCGCCGGGGCCGTCAATGCTTCCCGGCCACCGACAGGCAGTTCGCAGCTCAGCAGCCTCCTGCTCGCTACAAGTCAAGAAGGTCGTGGATGGCAGCCGGTCGCTGCTGTCCGAAGCGTCCGTTTGCTCGCCGGTCGCACAGGCCGTCGCTCGCCGCCGCATTGAAGACTGCCGTCGCCTTGCTACACTCAACCGAATCGGTTCGACTCGATGTGAGTGCTTCGAACCATTGGCGAGGAGTGCGATGAATATCGGTGAGATCGCCCGTCGCTCCGGCGTCTCGCGCAGCACGGTCTCGTACGCGCTCAGCGGCAAGCGCACCGTGTCAGAGGCGACGCGGCGGCGGATCCAAGAGGTCATCGAAGAGCTCGATTACCGCCCGAACGCGGCAGCCCGGGCCCTGAAGGAGGGCCGCACCCGCACTATCGGGCTGGTCATCCCGCCGGCCGGTGGTCGGCTGACGTACATGCAGCTGGAGTTCGTCGCCAGCGTGCTGGAGGCGGCGGCGCGTGTCGATCTCGACGTCCTGCTCTCGCCGTCCGGAGGCGATCACGACCGCTCGTTCGAGCGGATTGTCAGCGGCCGCCGCGTCGACGGAGTGATCGTCATGGAGATCCGCCTGGACGACCCGCGCGTCACCACGCTCCAGCGCGCGCGGATGCCCTTCGTGACGATCGGCCACACAGCGCAGGCGCACGAGGTGTGCTGGGTCGACGTCGACTACGCGACGCTGATCGGTCGTTGCGTGGACCACCTCGCGGATCTCGGGCATCGCGATATCGCGTTGATCAACCGCTCCGCCGAACTGCTCGCCGCGGGCTACGGCCCCGGCCACCGGGCACGCGACGGCTTCACGTCCGCCGTCGCGCGGCGCGGCCTGACCGGCGTCGAATACTGCTGCGCGGACGACGCGCCCTCGGGGGAGGCCTGCGTCGAGCGGATCACCGCCACCCACCCCGAGGTCACCGCCATCGCGACGATCAACGAGGCGGCGCTGCCCGGCGTGCAGCGGGCGCTGGAACGCGCCGGGCGGGAGATCCCCGCACGGTTCTCCATTGCCGGGGTCGCGGCCAGACATTGGGCCGAGGAGTTCCACCCGCAGCTGACCGCCGCCGACGTGCCCGCGTTGGAAATGGGGTCGATCGCGGTCGAGCTGCTCATCGAGCGCATCGCCGAACCCAACGCCGCCCCGAGGCACCGACTGCTCGCGCCGCCGATCTCCCTGCGCAACAGCACCGGACCGGCGCCCGCATACAAGCCCATCATCTGACAGGACGCTTAGTTGCCGCGCGCACGAACGAACGGACGGGCGGACGATGCGCGCCTTGATGGCGGTTACGTCCTGACGACCAGGTCGGTGGGGTCGGTGTTCGCGCCGCACAACACGACCGCGACGTGTTCACCATCGGCTGGCACATACGCGCCGGATAGCAGCGCCGCCAGCGCGGTGGCGCCTCCGTACTCGACGACGATGCGCCGCTGGTCCCAGAGCGCCTGGCGAGCTTGGGCGATTGCCTCGTCGCTGACCAGGACCGAGATCGCGCCGGTGATTCGGGCCAGGTCATAGGCCATCCGGGAGACGCGGCGCGCCCCGAGGGAATCCGCGGCGATCGAGTCGAGCGGCGTGTCGACTGGGCCGCCGGCCTCGATGGCGGCGTTCAGGGCCCTGCAATAGCGCGGTTCCACCGCCACGACCTTGATTCCGTGCCGCGCGGCGACGGCCGCGATACCGGAGAACAGTCCGCCGCCGCCGACCGCGACCATGATCGTGTCCACGCCGGGCTGCCGTTCAACGATCTCCGCGGCGAGGGTGCCGGCACCCGCGGCGATCAGGGGATGGTCATACGCGTGCGAGAGCAGCGCGCCGGTCTGTTGCGCGTAAGTGCGCGAGGCCTCAAGTGCGTGCGCGTACTCGCTGCCGACCAACTCCACGCGCGCGCCGTACGACCTGAGCTTGTCGACCTTGAACTTGGGAGCGGTGGTGGGCAGGAACACCGTGGCCGGGGTCCCCGTCGCCTTCGCGGCCCACGCGCAGGCCAGGCCGGCGTTGCCTCCCGATGCGATGACCACCCCGGCCTGCGGCATGGTGCCGGCGTCGCGGTGAAAGGCGGCCAGGTTCGCCGCTCCCCGTGCCTTGAAGCTGCCGGTGTGCTGCATGTACTCCAAGGCCAGGCTGATGCGCGCCGCACCGGCGATGCCCGGTTCGGCGTCGGCCAGCACGACTGGTCGGATCGCTGCGGCGATCCGGGCGGCGGCCGCTTCTACGTCGGCGGTGCTGATCGCGGCGGTGGGGGCGTTCATCGCGACTCGTTTCCCTGTTGATGGCATGCGTTTAGCCACCTAACCAGAGAGTCGCGTCACGGTTCACGCCATTACGTCGGCAGCCGGCAACGGGCAACTCGCGACTGACGGCGCAGCAAAGGCGGATCGATGGAGGCGGGGCCCTCCCCGTGTCAGAGCCGAGCGGGGGAGGGCCGCGCGGATGCAGCAGATGGCTGTTAAAGCGCTAGCTGCACGCTGTGCCGTTGAGGGTGAAGGTGCTGGGGTTGGTGTCGTTGGATGCCCAGGTGCCTTGGAAGCCGAACTGGACGTTGCCGCCGGGGGCGATGCTCGCGTTGTAGGAGACGTTGGTGGCCGTGGCGGCGCTGCCCGACTGGGTGACCGTGGCGTTCCAGGCGTTGGTGACCTTCTGGTCTCCGGGGAAGGTCCACTTGAGCGTCCAGCCGTTGATCGCGGTGGTGCCGGAGTTGGTCACCGTCACGTTCGCGGTGAACCCGCCAGACCACTCGTTCTTCACGTACGAGACCTGACACGTCCCGCCGGTGTTGCCCGGACTGATCGTCCAA
>NZ_DASRBQ010000132.1:0-25470 GCF_035653575.1 Actinocrinis sp. | reverse complement strand
GTCCTGGGGCCAAGCGGTGATCCCGCCGTCCCGTCTCGCGTGCCCGCACTCCCGTGCGGCCGGACGCACCCACATGCGCCGCCGCCACCCGAGATAAGGGGATATGCAGGTGACCCACCCACCCACGGCCGCGGCGCGCCGCCGCGGTCTGAAAGTCCCGCTGGCCGCTGCCACCGGCTTCGCCCTCGCCACCGCAATGACGGTGACCGCGCTCGCGCCGGCCTCCGCCGCGACGACCTCCGCCTCCTCGGCGGTCAATCCGTATTCGCCCGCGTATCAGCATTCCTACCGCCACGGTGTGATCCCGACGATCGGCCAGCTGGCGAAGATGCGCGCGTACGCGGCCGCGCACCCGAACGCCACCACCGCCACCGGCCCGGAAACCCTCTCCTACGGCGGGGGCATCGACGGCATCGGCGTGCAGTCCGGGCACTCGAAGGTCTACATCGTCTTCTACGGCACCCAGTGGGGCACCTCCAGCACCGACGCCAACGGCAACCTGAAGTTCACCGGCGACCCCTCCGGCGTCGCCTCCGTCGCCCAGCAGATGTTCAAGGGCATCGGCACCAACGGCGAAACCTGGTCCGCCGATCTGACCCAGTGGTGCGACGGCCCGAACGTGACGGCCGGCGCCACCAGTTGCCCCAGCAACGCCAACTTCATCCCGTATCAGAGCGGCGGGGTGCTGGCCGGGGTGTGGTACGACAACTCCGCGGCCTCCCCCTCCGCCGCCAGCGGGCACCAGCTGGGCCAGGAGGCGGTCAACGCCGCCGCGCACTTCGGCAACACCACCGCCGCGGCCAACCGGGACGCCTACTACATCATCGCCTCCCCGCACGGCACCAACCCGGACAACTACCAGGGCCAGTACTGCGCCTGGCACGACTACAACGGCGACAGCACCCTGACCGGCGGCGCGGTCTCCTCCCCCTACGGCGACATCGCCTTTAGCAACCAGCCGTACAACACCGACTCCGGGGCCGGCTGCGGGGTCGGGTTCGTCAACTCCCCCGGCACCACCGACGGCTACTCCATCACCCTCGGGCACGAGTGGCACGAGATGATGTCGGACCAAAACCCCGCCGGCGGCTGGACCAACAACACCGGCAGCTCGTATAACGGCCAGGAGAACTCCGACGAGTGCGCCTGGATCAGCCCCGGCAGCGCCGGCGGCGCCGCGAACATCTCCTTCGGCTCCTTCGGCACCTACGCCGAACAGGCCAGCTGGTCCAACGACACCAACAACTGCGCCATCTCCCACGCCATCCTCAACCACGGCGGCGGCGGCAACACCGTCACCGTCACCAACCCCGGCTCCCAGACCGGCACCGTGGGCACCGCGGTCTCCCTGCAGATCAGCGCCACCGACTCCGGCGGCGCGAGCCTGACCTATTCGGCCAGCGGCCTGCCCGCCGGCCTGTCGATCTCCAGCAGCGGCCTGATCACCGGCACCCCCACCACCGCCAACACCTACAGCGTCACCGTCACCGCCACCGACACCACCGGCGCCACCGGCTCCACCTCCTTCACCTGGACCATCAACGGCTCAGGCAGCGGCGGCAACGCGATCGTCAACGGCGGCTTCGAGACCGGTTCACTGTCCGGCTGGACGGCCTCCGGCGTCACCTCGGTGACGACCTCGGGTCCGCACTCCGGCGGCTACGCGGCGCAGCTCGGCAACAGCAGCCCCAGCACCACCTCGTCGATCAAGCAGACCTTCACCGCCGCCTCCGGGAACACCAAGCTGACGTTCTGGTACAACGTCACCTGCCCGGACACGGTGACCTACGACTGGGCCACCGCGACGCTGAAGGACAACACCACCGGAACGACCAGCACGGTGCTCGCCAAGACCTGTGTCTCCAGCTCCGGCTGGGTGCAGAAGACCGCGTCCATCACCGCAGGCCACAGCTACACGCTGACCCTGACCAATGTCGACGACAACTATCCGGGTGACCCGACGTACACGCTGTACGACGACGTAGCCACCTCCTAACCACAGCTCGGCACCATCCCGGATCGGCGGGCCGCACGACGGCCCGCCGATCCGGGCGTGAGCGTCTGCCGCTTCAGGCGGCGTCTGCGGCCATCAGTGCGCCCTGGTGGATCGCGAGCATCCGCTCGACCGAGGCCGACCAAGGGAACTGCGACGCGCGGGTCCTGGCCGCGGCGGCTCGCACGCTCGCAGGGTACGTAAGCAGTTCCAGCACTCCCGTGGCCAGGCCGGTACCGGTCGGGGTGACGGCGATGCCCGCGCCGGGCGGAGCCGCGCCCGGCATCGTCCTGCCACCGTGGACCGCGTTGCGGCACTCAGGTGGCGGCGCCTGCGAAACCAGTTCGGCCGCGCCCGACCCGGCCGCCGCGACCACGGCGACCCCGCAGGCCAGCGCCTCCAAGGCAGAGAGCCCAAAGGTCTCGCACGCGGAGGGCGCGAGCACCAGATCGGCTCCGGTCAGCCGCTCGGCGAGGTCCGCGCGCCGGGCCACATGGCCGTGAAAGACGACCGGGAGCCCCTTGCCCCGCCGGACCAGCGCACCGCACTGCGGCCCGCTGCCGTACACGTCGAGCCGCGCGTCCACACCCCAGCATCGCAGTACCCGTATTGCCTCGACAGCGGCCTGCGGGTTCTTCTCGTTGGACAGCCGCCCGGCGTACACCAGCCGCACGACATCAGGGCTCGTCGAGTTGGCGAGGTCCGATCCGGCGGAGCCTGCACCGCCCGCCCGCGGCTCCGCCGAGTCTCTCTCGGCTGTGTCTCTTTCGGCTGTGTCTCTCCCGGCCGTGTCTTTCTCGACCGTGCCTCTCAGGATTCTGTCTCTCTCGACCGGCGGCCGGAACACCTCGAGGTCAACGCCCAACGGCACCCGGCGGATGTTGCGCGCTCCGGCCAGGGCGAGCTCCCGTTCCCCGAACGCCGAGGTCGCCACGACCTCGTCGAACCCGGCCACCACCCGCCGGGTCCACCGCAGCACCGCCTTCTGCAGCGACTCGGACTGCGCGCCGGTCCGGTTCGCCACCATCTCGCCGAGCCGTTCGTGCGAGAACAGCACCGCGCGCACGCCCCGCTCGCGTGCCCACGGCCCCGCCCCGGCGAGGGTCGCCTTGTCCGACACCTCGATCGAGTCGGGGTTCAGCGCGGCCAGGGTCTCAAGCACCTTCTCCGTACGCAGGATCATGCGATAGCCGCCGGTGACCGGAGTGCCCGGCACCGTGATGACGGTGCCGTGCCCGTCCTCGGTCACCGAGCGTTTCGCGCCGGGTACGATCAGGACTCTGTCATGTCCGGCCGCAGCGTAACCCCGGCCGAGCGTGTCCACCACCGTGCGCAACCCTCCGGAGCGCAGGTGGTACATGTTCGCGAGCTGGACGATCCTCACCGGGCCGCCGCAGGCTTGGCCGTCGCATCCTGGCGAAGGCCGGCGAGCAGGTGGCTGTACGTGGTGGCGCGGGCGCCGCAGCGCAGCGCGCGCTCGATGGCGCGCAGGGTGACCTCGCGCAGCCCGGGTCGGTGCAGGTCGTCCGGATGCAGCGCCAGGCGCAGCGGGACGCGCGGCCGGGGCAGTGCCCGCGAGGCGTTGTCGATGAGCAGTTCCCCGGAGCGTTCGAGGACGCGATGATCAGAAGCGCTCGAGCCGGCATCGCGGACCCGGGCAGGGCGGTGTGAGACTGAGGGTGCGAACAACCGGGAGCCGTCCGTCAGGTCGTGGATGAAGAGGTGGCTGGTCCAGTAATGCAGCCCGCTGGCCGCGAGCGCCTGACGGGCGCCGGGGGAGGCGAGATAACCCGGCGGCACGAAGCCCCGCACGTCGAGTCCGGCCGCGGCCAGACTCGCTCGTCCGCGCTCGATCCGGTCCCGCGCCGCCGCCTCGTCGAGCGCCCAGAACTCTCCGGCCCCGCGCGCGGCGAACGCCCCGCTTAAGCGCCGGGTCCTGCCCCCGCCCGGCTGCGCGGTGTGCGTCCAGCCGTGCAGCGCGATCTCGTGCCCGCGTGCCGCGGCGTCACGCAGCAGTGCGGCCGACTCTGGTGCGTCGGCCAGTTCGCTTCCGCGCCACGGGCCGGGCACGGCGAGCAACACGCCGCGGACCCCGAACGTGTCGAGATCGGCGAGCCATCGCCGGGTCTCCGTCGTGGTGGCGGGTGCAACATCGTGGACTGAGACGACCAGGGCCCGTTCAACGGGCAGGGTTCTGCGCACACCGGGAGCGTCACCGGTTCCGGTGACAGGACCGTGACGCGCTCGCCGGGAGCGGGTAAACGCCGGAAGACGAACGCGCCGCGGCGTGGGCGGGCTCAGTGTGCGGCGCCCGCTTCGGTGCTCATCTCGGTGTTCGTCGCGCCGTCCGGCGCGGGCAGCGAGTTGGCGCGCATCCGCGTCACTTGCGGCCAGCGCACGTCGTAGGCCCAATGCAGCTTCTCGAAGATCCAGATGAGGCGCGCGCTGGGGTCGAGCTGCCCGGGCAGTACGCCGTGCCGCGCCGAGGTCGGGTCGGCGTGATGCGAGTTGTGCCAGCTCTCGCCGAAGGACAGCAGCGCCAGCGGCCAGAAGTTGGTGGCGCGGTCGCGGCAGGAGAACGGCCGCTTTCCCGCGACGTGGCACACCGAGTTCACCGACCAGGTCAGGTGGTGCAGCACCGCCATCCGGATCAGCCCGGCCCAGAAGAACGCCTCAAGCGCGCCGGCCCAGGAGCCGGTCACGAGACCGCCCACCAGGGCCGGGCCGAGCAGCGAGATCGCGGCCAGCGGGCCGAAAAGCCGGCCGATGAGGCGCAGGTCCGCGTCGTCGGCGATGTCCGGCGCGAATCGGGCCCGATTGCTCAGCTCGCGGCGCAGCATCCACCCGACGTGCGCGAACAGCAGTCCCTTGAGCAGCGCCCTGGCGTCGGTGCCGTAACGCCACGGCGAGTGCGGGTCGCCCTCGCGGTCCGCGAACGCGTGATGGCGCCGGTGGTTGGCGACCCACTGCACCGGCGAGCCCTCGACCGCCAGCGAACCGGCGACCGCGAGGGCGATGCGCAGCCCGCGCCGCGCCTTGAACGAGCGGTGGGTGAAACAGCGGTGGTAGCCGACCGTCACACCGAACCCCGAGACCAGGTAGGCGCCCACGGCGAGTGCGAGGTCGAGCGCCGACAGGCCGCGGTCCCAGGCGAGCGGGACGGCGACGGTCAGGCACAGCATGGGGCCGACCACGAATATCCACATAGTGATGCCCGCCGCGAGATTCTGCGGGGCGTCCAGCAGCGGTTTGACCTCCCCGTCCGCGACGACCGGACGGGTATAGCGGTTAGGCGCGTCGGCGGCCACGTCCATGGCTGTATCCCCTGCTCGTGGTAGGGCGCTGCGATGGTCGGTCTCGGCACGCCCCGGGTGCCCGGGGCGGCCCGCGCCCAGTGTCGGGCACCGCACCCCATTTCCCGTGAACACCGGCAGCCACACGTCGGCCGACTCGATGAATTGCGAGGCGTCAAAGTGCCCCGGTGTTCGCGTGCTCCGCGATCCAGGCGATGACGGGCCCCAGGTCGACAGCGCCGGCGGTCGCTACGCGCAGGGTGGGGCCGAGATTGAGCGGTTCGGCGGTGCGGCCCCAGCGTTCCCACTCGCCGTCGTCGGGCAGCGCGCCGTGGATCGGGTGGCGGGGATGCCGCTTCTCGAAGCGGCTGCGAGCCTCGGCGAGCGGGACGTCGCAGTAGATCTCCAGCGGGTGCCCGACACCGGCTCGGGCCAGGCCGGCCGCGGCCAGGTCGCGGAATTCGGCACGCCAGCAGGACTCCAGGATCGCGCCGCCGGGGGAGTCGGCCAGCAGGGCCCACATCGTGTCGCCGGCCGCGGCGCCGAGGCTCGCGTTCCAGCGGCGCTGCGGTCCCGGCCGCGGAGGCATCGCGCCGAGGACGTCGGCGTGTGCCTCCTTGATGACGTCCTTGCTGAAGAGGGGCAACCGCAATCGCTGGGACAGTGCCCTGGCCAAGGTGGTCTTGCCGGCGCCCGGCAGCCCGTTGACGAGAATGACCGGCGGCCCGCTCACGTGGTGCCCCAGTGCGCCTGACACCGGCGGAGGCGGACGCGCGCCGGGTCAGTGCGAGTCGCGGGCGACGTTCGATCCACTGGATCCCACGAGGAAGTCCAGATCGGCGCCGGTGTCAGCCTGCTGCACGTGGTCGACGTACAGCCGTTCCCAGCCGCGCCGGGGATTGGCGAAGCCCGCGATGGCGGACGGGTGCGGTCCGCGGGCGGCGAGCTCGTCGGCGGGTACTTCCACGTCGATGCGCCGGGCCTCGACGTCCAGGTTGATGATGTCGCCGGTGCGCACGAGCGCGAGGGGGCCGCCGGCGGCGGCTTCGGGAGCGACGTGCAGTACGACCGTGCCGTAGGCGGTGCCGCTCATCCGGCCGTCGCAGACCCGGACCATGTCGCGAACGCCCTGGGTCAGGAGCTTCTTCGGCAGCGGCATGTTGGAGACCTCGGGCATGCCGGGGTAGCCCTTCGGACCGCAGCCGCGCAGGACGAGCACGGAATCCGCGTCGACGTCGAGGTCGGGGTCGTCGATGCGGGCGTGGAAGTCCTCGATGCTGTCGAACACCAGCGCCCGACCGCGGTGGCGCAGCAGGTGCGGCGAGGCGGCCGCGGGTTTGATGAGCGCTCCATCGGGCGCGAGGCTTCCGCGCAGCACCGCGATGCCGCCCTGCTCGACCAGCGGCTGGGTGCGTGTCCTGATGACCTCGGCGTCCCAGATCGCGGCGTCGTCGAGGTAGTCGACCAGCGGCCTGCCGGTCACCGTCAGCGCCTCGGGATCTAGCAGTTCCCTGACTTCGCGCAGCACCGCGAGCAGGCCGCCGGCCCGGTGGAAGTCCTCCATGAGGAAGCGGCCGGCGGGCTGGAGATCCACGAGCACCGGGACGCGCGAGCCGATGCGGTCGAAGTCGTCGAGGGTCAGCTCGATGCCCAGGCGGCCGGCGATGGCCAGCAGGTGCACGACGGCGTTGGTCGAACCGCCGATGGCGGCCAGCGCCACGATCGCGTTGTGGAAGGACGCCTTGGTCAGGAACGTGCTCGGCCGCCGTTCGGCGGCCACCAGGTCCACGGCCAGCCTCCCGGTGCGATGGGCGGCCTCCAGCAGGCGGCTGTCCGGAGCGGGAGTGCCGGCCACGCCGGGCACGACCGTGCCCAGGGCCTCGGCCACCAGGGCCATCGTGGAGGCGGTTCCCATGGTGTTGCAGTGCCCGCGGCTGCGGATCATCGAGGATTCCGAGCGGACGAACTGCTCCTGGGACAGCGTGCCGGCCCGCACCTCCTCCGACAGCCTCCAGACGTCGGTGCCGCAGCCCAGGGGCGTGCCGCGGAAGGTGCCGGTCAGCATCGGGCCGCCGGGCACGACCACCGCGGGCAGGTCCACCGAGGCGGCGGCCATGAGCAGCGAGGGGATCGTCTTGTCGCAGCCGCCGAGCAGGACCACCCCGTCGATCGGGTTCGCGCGCAGCATCTCCTCGGTCGCCATCGCCGCCATATTGCGCCAGAGCATGGCCGTGGGCCGCACCTGGGTTTCCCCGAGGGAGACGACGGGCAGATCCAGCGGGATGCCGCCCGCTTCGTGAACGCCGTCACGCACCGACGCGGCCACCTCGTTCAGGTGCGCGTTACACGGAGTCAGATCGGAGGCGGTGTTCGCGATGGCGATCTGCGGCCGGCCGGCGAAGGCGTCGTCCGGCAAGCCGCGCCGCATCCAGGCCCGGTGGATGTAGGCGTTGCGATCCTGACCCGCGTACCACTGAGCACTGCGAAGCTTCACCGCCGGCCCTTTCCAATAATCGGTACGAGGGTCTAATCTCTGGACCGCCATGGAGCATACACACGCGTCCGCGGGACCGGCAGCCCCCAACGCCGACGACGGCCGCCTGGTGGGATCGGATCGGGTGCTCGCCGTGCTCAAGCAGCTCGCTCGGTATCCGGACGGCGCAGGACTCGAAGAACTGACCCGGGCGATCGGCAGCCCCAAGCCGACCGTGCACCGGGCGCTCGGCGCGCTTCGCCGGGCCGGGCTGGCCGACCAGGACGCGCGTGGCCACTACCTTCTGGGCGACGAGCTGCTGCGCATGGCCTTCGCCCATCACGAGGCCCGGCCCGACCACGTCCGGGTGCGCCCCGCCTTGGAGGCACTGGCCGAACGGTTCGGCGAAACGGCGCACTACGCGGTGCTCGACGGCCGGGAGGTCGTCTACCGCGCCAAGGTCGATCCGCCCAGCGGCGCTGTCCGGCTGACCTCCACGGTCGGCGGCCGCAATCCGGCGCACGCCACGGCCGTCGGCAAGCTCCTGCTCGCCTATCAACTGCGGAACCTGCGACAGGTCGAGGCCTGGGTCGCGGGCGCGCCGTTGATCCGCCGCACACCGAATACCTTGTGCACCGCCGAGGCTCTGCACGTCGAATTCAAGGCCACGCTTGAGCGCGGATACGCGCTCGACGCCGAGGAGAACGAAGCAGGGATCGGCTGCATCGCGGTACCCGTATATGCGACCTCGCCGACAGCCCCATCCGGAGCCGTAAGTGTCAGCACTCTTATCTACCGCACGCCCTTAAGCGCGCTGATCGATGCTGTCGACGCGATCCGTGATGCGCTCGGCGGCCTGCAGGATCCACACCGGTGAGCGGCATCCTCGCCCCCGCGACCGCGGAAACGTTCCAGTTGGCCGAAGGCCCGGTATGGGACGCGGCGCGCCGCTGCCTGCTGTGGGTCGACATCCACGCCGGCCTGGTGCTCGAAGGCAGCCTCGAAGCCACCTCCGGAGACATCCGCATCACCGTCACCCGCCGCCACGCATTCGACTGCATGGTCGGCGCGGTCGTCGCTGCGGACGACGGCACGCTGCTCGTCGCCGCGCAAGAGCACCTCGTCGCGCTCGACCCTGACGGAACCCGGCACGACGGCCCGCGGATCCTCGCCCCCGGCCAGCGGCGCCGGCTCAACGACGGCGGCACGGACCCGGCGGGGCGCTTCCTCGTCGGCTCCATGAGCCTGGACGGCCCGTCGGAGCGTGAGTCACTCGTCCGGCTGGAGTCCGACGGCCGGTTGACTGAGTTGGATAGCGACCTCACGCTCTCCAACGGTCTGGCCTGGTCCGCGGACGGCCGACGCATGTACAGCGCCGACACCATGCGGCGCATGGTCTTCGTCCGCGACTACGAGCCGTCGACCGGCGAAGTCGGTGAGCGACACGTTCATCTGCACCTTGATGACGCCTTCCCCGACGGCATCGCGCTCGACGCCGAAGAACATCTGTGGATCGCCGTGTGGGGGAGGGGCGAGGTCCGCCGGTATGCTCCGGACGGCACCCTTGTCAGCCGTCTCACACTACCGGCGCCGCACAGCTCCAGCGTGGCGTTCATAGGTGACGACCTGCGTACCCTCGTCGCCACCACAGCGACCGCGGATCTCGACGAGGACCAAAGACGCGCCTATCCCGAGTCGGGGCGGCTGTTCACGGCCCGGGTCGAGGTGCCGGGTCTGCCCGTACCGCCGTGGTCGGGACAGCCATCCTTCGCGGGGAACCCAGCGTGATCGAACAGCGCCCGCTGCGCGAATCCACCATGCGTGCCTTCGTTCTGACCGGGCCTTACGAAGGGTCGGTGCAGCAGGTCTCCGCACCGATTCCCGCGCCCGGGGAGGCCGTCATCGACGTGGAGCGAGTCGGGGTCTGTGGCACCGACGTCGAGCTTTACACCGGCGAGATGGCGTATTTCAAGGACGGCCAGGCGTTCTACCCGATGCGGCTAGGGCACGAATGGTCTGGCCGCGTCGCTGCGGTCGGTGAGGGTGTCGACGCGCAGTGGGTCGGCCGCCGCGTGATGGGTGACACCATGATCGGCGACGGGACCTGCCGTCGCTGCCTGCGCGGGCGACAGCACGTCTGCGCGAACCGCGAGGAAGTCGGAATCCGCACCGGGCGGCGCGGCGCACTGGCCGAGCAGCTCGCCGTACCGGTCTCCTCACTGCACGTCCTGCCCGACACCGTCGACGCAGCACTCGGCGCCCTGGTCGAGCCGGGCGGTAACGCATATCGCGCGGCGCAGGCGGCAGAGCTGACGCAGGCCGACCGTGTCCTGATCCTCGGCCCAGGCACGATCGGCCTGCTAGCGGCGATGTTCGCCCGCGCCACCGGTGCGGAAGTACACGTCGCGGGCGTGACTGACGGCTCCCTCGCCTTCGCGCGCGAACTCGGCTTCGAAAACAGCTGGCACGTGGACCAGTTGCCGTCGCTGCCGTTCGATGCAGTGATCGACGCCACCAACAACGTGCGCTCGCCCGCGCGGGCCCTCGACCTGGTCGAACCGGGCGGCCGCGTCGTCTATATAGGGCTGGCCAGCGAACCCAGCACCATCGACGCTCACACGCTGGTCCTGAAGGACGTCACAGCGGTCGGCGTCCTGTCGGCCTCACCAGGTCTGGAAGCCGCCATCCGCGCCTACGCCGAGGGCGTCGTCGATCCCCGGCCTCTGGTCGCCGCCACCGTGAGCCTGGAACGCACGAGCGCGACCCTGGCGGGCTGGCGCCCGGCTGGCGCCGGACCGGGTCCGAAGATCCACATCGATCCCCGCCTCGGCTGAACGGCCGCTCCAAGCCCGCTTATGAAGCGAGCGAGTGCTGCTCGTCGACCTGTTCGATTGGCACCGGCAGAAGGCGCAGGCGCGGGCCGTGTCGTGCCACCGACGTCGCCTGCGACAGGGCGAGAGCGCCGAGGAGGTTCAGGAAGGCGAATTCGATGAACGGGGTGAGGCCCAGGTCGACCGCCGACAGGTGGATGATCAGTATCAGGATCATGGCGCGGCCGAGGATGGCGACGGCGCTGATCAACGCCTCGTCGCGGCGCGGGTTTTCGTGTGCCGCGAGACCCGCGATGAAGAGGACTGCGAACACGGCGCAGGCGCCGATGGTGTATCGCGCGACGTGTTCGGCGCGCGATCCGTCGGGCATCGCCGCCAGCATGACGCTGGTTCCCGCGGCCCAGCAGCACGCGCTGAACACACACGTCCATCGCCTGCCGTGCCGCACGAGAAAGGTGCGCTTGCCGAACATGGCGTCGCCGCGCACGTCGCGGAAGTCCTTGAGCAGGATGCGCCCGATGAAGCCGAGGTACAGGCCGCCGAGCAGCGCGAGGTCAGTCCCCGTCGGCGCGCGGCGGACCGCGGTGATCCCGAGCAGGTAGGGCACCGCGACGTAGCAGGCTGGTAGCAGCAACGGCGCCAGTACACCGCGCTGCGCGATGCGAACAGGCCGCACCGAGTACGCGCCGCTGACGGCGAGACCGACGGCGGTGATCACGAGTGCCGGCCAGCCTATCAACACACTGATGAGCAGCGCGGCGCCGGCCGCGACCCAGCCCGTCGCAAGCAGACGCGCCCGGCTCACCGCGCCGGAGACGAGCGGGCGGCGCGGATCGCCGGAGAGGTTCACCCGGTCGATGGCCTCGTCCGCCAAGTCGTTGCAGGCCACGGAGAACACCAGGAACGCCGCGGTCGCGGCGAGGATCTTCGCGAGCAGCACGTAGGCATTTGGCTTTCCGGCCTGCGCCAGCCCGAGTTCCGCGTAGAACGCCAGCAGTACGAACACCGGCGGCCGCACGGTCACGACGATGCCCCGCAGCTGTCGAACCACCCCGTCTACCGCCGTCATTTGTTGCTCCCGTAGTGCGACATGCCGATCCAGAACACGACCGCTACAGCGGCGACCGACAGGCCCGCGAGCGCCATCAGCACCGCGACGACGATGCCGAAGACGGTCCAAGCGCGCTCGTAACCGGACGTGGGCCGGGAGCGCGAGGCTTTCATGCGGCACCGCGCACGTGTTCGAGGGGAAGTGTCATGACGACAGTCTCGCCATCCGCCGCCGCGCCGAAATCCGTACGGATACTCAGGTTCGGCGCGTCGGCGTACTCAGTTCGCCGGACCATCGTACGCGATGCCCTGCTACGCGTCGTGTGCAAAAATGCAGCTCACTGACCGGCGAGAGGGCACGCGGGGGAGAAGAGGGGGCAATGCGATCGCCGTTGCGCATGACAGCTGGCGTACTCGCGGTAGGCGGCGGCCCGCACGGGTACGAAGCGCCGCTCTGGCGCGCGCTGACCGTTTTTCGCGTCGCAGCGTTCGGGTTCGCATCGGTGCTCGCGGTTGCCCGCCACAGTCATTTCACCCGCCCCGTTCTCGTCTTGTGCGGGCTCATGGTCATGGCGCTGTGGACCGGTTACAGCTCCTACGCCTACCCCCGCGATGCTCGGCGCAGCTGGCTGTTGCCGTGGGCGGATCTCGCGATCACAACCGGTTGCCTGTTGCTCACGCGGTGGGTGCTGCGCGCGGACGATTTGGCGGTGACTCTGCCGATGGTTTGGATCGCAGGGCCCGTCATCGCCTGGGCGATTCGCGCCGGCCGTCGGGCCGGTTGCGCCGCCGCGGCGGTGATCGGGGCCTGCTGCATGGTCGTGCGAGGGCGGATCGACCTGACCGGAGTCAACGAGGGAGTGCTTCTGCTGCTGACCGCGATCGCGATCGGCCATATCGCCAGGCTCAGCAGCGAGGCGGAGACCAGGGCGCTTGAGGTGGCCACCGCGCGGGAGCGCGAGCGCTTGGCCCGGGGAATCCACGACTCGGTGCTCCAGGTCCTGGCCCTGGTGCAGCGGCGGGGCACGGAACTCGGCGGCGAGGCGGCTGAACTCGGGCGGCTGGCCGGAGAGCAGGAGAGCGCGTTACGCCAGCTGATCGGGACGCGGGCCACCGGTTCGAGCCCAGGTCCTGGGCCGATTCCGGGCCCAGGACCGGGACCGGGGCTGGGACCTGGCTTCGGGCGACTGCTCGGGCCGCGCTCGAATTCGGGACCGGGACCGGGTTTCGCGCGAGGGCGCGGGCCGGGATCGCGTTCCGGGCCTGCCGGGAACACGGATCTGCGCGAGGTACTGAGCCGGTTCGCCACCGCCACCGTCACCGTCGCCACACCGGCCGCCGCGGTCGTGCTGCCCGGCGCCGTCGCGGACGAACTCGCGGCAGCCGTCGGCGCGGCGCTGGACAACGTGCGCAGACATGTCGGCCCGCAGGCACCGGCCTGGCTGCTCGTCGAAGACGAGGGAGACGGCGTGGTGGTGACGGTGCGGGACGACGGGCCCGGCATCGCGCCGGGCCGGCTGGCCGAGGCGGCGCGGGCGGGGCGGATCGGAGTGACGCGGTCGATCCGGGGGCGGGTCGAGGAGCTGGGCGGCACGGTCGCGATCAGCTCTCCGGCCGGTCAGGGCACTGAGGTGGAGATGCGGGTGCCGCGGCGATGACGACGCACGACGGGCGGGCGCCGGCCGGCGCCGCGGATACCAGAGTCCTGATCGTCGATGACCACCCGATGTGGCGCGACGCGGTCGCCCGCGACCTGGCCGCCGCCGGGTACCAGGTGGTCGCGGCGGTCGGCGAGGGACGCGCGGCGCTGCGGGCGGCCGCGGCGGTGCGGCCCGATCTGGCCGTGGTCGATCTGCAACTGCCGGACGTCAACGGCGTCGAGGTGATCAGGGGGCTGCTGGCCGCGCTCCCGGCCCTTCGGGTCCTGGTGCTCTCCGCGAGCGGCGAGCACCAGGACGTCCTCGACGCGGTCAAGGCCGGAGCCGGCGGCTACCTGCTGAAATCGGCGAGCGCCGCCGAGTTCCTCGACGCGGTCGCCAGAACCGCCGCCGGCGACGCGGTGTTCACCGCCGGACTGGCCGCGCTGGTGCTGGGCGAGTTCCGCCGCCTGGCCGCCGCGCCCCGCGGCGAAGCGGACGACCAGGTCCCCCAGCTGACCGAGCGGGAGACCGAGGTGCTCCGCCTGGTAGCCAAAGGCCTGACATACCGCCAGATCGCGGAGCGCCTCGTCCTCTCGCACCGCACCGTGCAGAACCACGTGCAGAACACACTCGGCAAGCTGCAACTGCACAACCGGGTCGAGTTGGTCCGCTACGTGATCGAGAACGGGTTGGCGCAGGAGTAGACAGGCGTAGACACGAGTGGACTGCAGCAGAGCCACTGCGCCCGGGCCGGTCGGTCAGAGGGCGCCGAAGAACTGGTTCGCGCCGCCGTTGTAGTAGTAGGCGTCGATGCCCGCTCCCGCCCACGGGCTGTCGCCGTAGACGTCCATGTACAGGCCGCTCCAGGGGTTCATGATGGTCCCGGCGCCGACGAGCCAGGGGGTGACCGGGGTGTGCCAGATCTGGTTGATCCCGCCGGCGCAGGGGAACTGGACGATCTGGTCGCCCGCCACCCCGTCGGTGGTCAGGCACAGCCCGCTGTTCGCGTTCTGGATCATGTAGTTCTCGCTGCCGGCGACCGGGATGAAGGTCCAGTTCTGGTTGTTGCCGCCGTTGGCGTACCACTGGATCAGGCCCCCGCCGGAGGAGGTCGAGCCGCCGGCCATGTCGAGCAGCAGGCCGAAGCTGGAGTTCGGGCTCAGGTGGATGGTGAACCCGGAGGCGGCGTGCGCGGAGGTGGCGCCCGCGGCCAGCGCGCCGGCCGTGGCCAGCGCGACCGTGGCGGTGGCGGCCGCGGCCCGGCCGCGCAGCGAGCGCAGTCGTGACCGGCGCAGGGCGGATCCGGTCGGCGTGGCGGCGGAGACGTGCTTGTTCATGGCTGATACCCCTCTTGAAGAGCGCGGCGCCCCGTTGGCGGTCGCGTGACGTGGCCGCGGCCAGCGGCCTGAGATGCGGGCCGTCGGGCTTGTGCTCGACGGCCATCCGCGGCTGACGGCTGAGAATCCCCGTTCGCTGCGTGCTGATATTGAGGCTAGGTGGGGCGCAGGTGCGCAGACCTGCAGCGCATCTATAGGCCGTGTGCGCGCTCTGATCAGGCGATTTGGCCTCGCGCGGAGGCCGGGCGGCAACAAGCGGCAAAAGCGGTCGCTGCGTCGTTGCCGCCGCTTCAACGAGGGCGAGACACTTGAACGCTGATACAGCCGGCGTGCGCAGTCGAGTCGGGCAGGAAAGTCGCCGCGGTAGCCCTGCGCGATCAAGGCGTCGCCATGCTGGTTGTGCGGGTCAGAGGTACGTACTGATCTCTAGCATCGCGCTCTCAGCGGGGGAGATGTACGTGCCGTTCGCTTCGAGTGCAGCCAGCGTTCTAAGCCAGTCGTCCTCGGATCCCATGAGTACAGCGCGCAGACCGTGAAGCGACCTCTCCAACGCAGGGTTCTGTGTCAGTCGTGTCAGGCTCAGCAGGTGGCCGTGGACCTGTCCGTCCAGAGCCCGGGCGACGTGGACCCGGTCTGAGCTGGTGGTCATCTTGGCGATCTCCTGCTGCCCGTCGCGCAGCGCTGAGGCGACAGCCACCAGCGTTGACAACGTGGACTCGGTAGACGTCGCGGACGCCGCAGACACCGCGTCGAGGGCCGCCTGCTGCACGAGGCGAAGCCGAATCCGGCCCACCAGCAGGGGCAGCGAAAGCGCTGTACTTCCGCTACTCACGGGCAACGCGTCAGCCAGCAGGTCGACCGTCAGCGACTGGACCCGGTCGTTCGGCGCCATGGCGAGCCGTTGCATGGTTTGAGCACACTTCGGGCCGAGCAGCATGGCCAGTTCCTCCGCCGCGGCGACCTCGTCGTCCGGGCAGTGCACCAGGTTCAGCAGCCCGTTCTCGCCCTTGTACCGGATCGAGTCGGGTGACGCGGCGGCCGGATTCGTCGCGCCCTTGACCGCCAGCAGCGCGTCGCAGGCGTCGAGATCGCCGTAATGCAGCGTCAGAACGCAGCTCGGCCCCAGACCGTACCAGAGATCGAAGGCCCGCTTGGACGGGAAGTCCGACTGCTGGAGTCGCCCGGACGGATCGTATATGCGCAGCATCGTGGCCGATTCCAGGCGGATCAGCCGTCCTGCGACGGGCACAAGCCCGGACGAGCGCAGCTTCTCAACGAGCCACGGCAGTGACTCGGTCACCAGCCCGTCCGGGGTGACGAGCACATAAGTCCAACTCCCCGAGTCTTCCGGCATCCCGCTCCCCAAGCCGTCCGGTCACCGCCGATGCGATCTACTCCACCACAACGCGGCGCCGCTCCGGCTCAGTTCGCTGCAGATCAGTATGATGACGAAGTCTTGATCAACGAGGCGACGAGCCGTCAGTCGACGGAAGGGCACGCGCGTGGCGAATCCGGCCGACCTGGATCCTCAAGAGCGTAACCGGTTCATGATGAACAAGATCCGTGCCGATGGGCCCGCTCCATATCAGGAGGGCACCTACGTGCTGCGGGTCGTGTCCGTGACCGGCCGTAAGACCGGGGAGCCTCGGTCGCTGCCGATCGCGGTCCCGATGGTCGCGGGGGAGCGCTACTTGTGCGCCCCCAACCGTCGGCGGGACTGGGTACGAAATCTGTTGGCGGCCGGGGAGTGCGAGATCGAGGGCGACCCGCAGCCCCGGCACCGGGCGGTGCTCGTCGAGGACGACGAAGCCGCGCTCGCGGTGCACACGTATCTAAGCCGGCTGGGGCGGACCTCGCCCGAGTGGCCGTTCCCCAACGGCGCCTCGGCGACGCAGATCGCCGAGCACCTCACCCAGATCGCCGTGTTCCGGCTGCAACCGGTCGCCGCCTGACCGAGACTTCTCGGCCCGCCTTCTGTCGGCGCCGCGCCTTAGGATGCCGCTCATGGTAGATCGTCCACTGACACTGATGGCGGTGCACGCCCATCCCGACGACGAGGCCACCGGGACCGGCGGCGTGCTGGCCCGCTATGCCGCGCAGGGCGTCCGCACGGTGCTGGTCACGTGCACGGACGGCGGCTGCGGCGACGCGCCCGGCGGAGTGAAGCCCGGCGAACCCGGGCACGATCCGGCGGCGGTCGCGGCGCTGCGGCGCACCGAGCTCGAGGCCAGCTGCCGGGCGCTGAAGGTCAGCGATCTCGAGCTGCTCGGGTACGCCGACTCGGGCATGATGGGCTGGCCGCAGAACACCGCCCCCGGCTCGTTTTGGACCACTCCGGTGGCCGAGGCGGCCGACCGGCTGGCCGACCTGATGCGCTACTACCAGCCCGACGTCGTGGTGACGTACGACGAGAACGGCTTCTACGGTCACCCCGACCACATCCAGGCACACCGGATCACGATGGCGGCGGTCGAGCAGACCGGGATCCCGGCGAAGGTGTACTGGACGACCATGCCGCACTCGGCGATGGCCGAGTTCGGCCGCGTCATGGCCGAGCTGGGCATGGAGATGCCGGAGCAGGACCCCGCACAGCAGGAAGCGATCCCGTTCGGCCTGCCCGACGAGGCGATCACCACCTGGGTCGACGTCGCCGAGTTCGGCGAGCGCAAATACGAGGCGCTCGCCGCGCACGCGAGTCAGAGCGAGAACATCTTCTTCCTGAGCCTCGGCGTCGAGCGGTTCACGCAACTGATGGGGGTCGAGACCTTCCTGCGCGTTCAGGACTCCACCGGCGCGGCGCTCCCGGAGAACGACCTGTTCGCCGGCCTGACCGGCAGCGACCGCTGAGGATTCCGTCGCGCCACAGCACCTGTCCGGCCGCGGTGGAAAGCGACGCCCAGTCCCGTAGGCACCCATTCGTAGAGGCCGGCCCCGGCCTGCTCGTCACTCCGCTCCGTTCCAGGGACCGACTCGCGTGGGGGCCTTGCCGTCGAAGGCTGCTTCGACGGTGACTGCCTCCAGTTCGCGGGCGCAGGCCTCGATGTCGCGCGGGGCGAGGGCGTGGGTGTCGGCCCAGATGGCGAAGTAGACGGCGGGTTGCTGCTGCTCCTCGGGGATGAGCCGGCCGGGGACGTTGGCGTCGGGCGCCGAGTCGACCTGGAGGAAGAAGGCGCCGTCGAAGATCGGCTGCTTGCGGTCCCAGCGCAACCTGGTGCGGGGCAGCGCGGCGCGCAGTTCGTCCTCGGTCGGCGGGGGCTCGTCGGGCGCAAGGACGCGGCGGTCGTTGACGAAGCAGGAGAGGTCGAGTTCCTCGCCGCGTCGCTGGCTTATCTCGTCCAGCAGGCTTTGGTGGGCGCCGGGCTCGTAATAGCCGTGCATGTACGCGCCCGCTGCTGCCTTCCAGGCGCGGGCGACCACGTCGTCGAATACGCAGTCCGCGACGTCGATCACGCAGATGCCGGTCTGCGACAGCTGGGTGACCGCGTCGGCGAAGCCGGGCCGGAACCGATTGCTCACCACCACCTGCGCGACGCTGGGGGTGCGGCGGGTGACCCGAGCCAAGGCGACCGCGTACGCGGCGAGCAGCACATGCGAATTGTGCGCTCCGGTACGGGCACTGATCGAGCGCATGGCCAAGTGCATGGCCGGGGAGTAGCAGAAGAGCTCCCAGAAGCGGGGCTCGCGCGGATCCTCGGACGCAGAGAAGCGCCGCGCGGGCACGGTGGCCAATTGGCTGTCCCAGTAACGCAGGGCTTTGTCACTCTGGCGGCGCCCGGCCGGCCCGGCCTGCGCCCGGGCGATCTCCAGCGGCTGCATTCCGCCGACCGGCGCGGTGGGCCGGTTGCTGCGCGGGTCGCGGTTGGCCAGGTCGCGGGCGATCGCGTCGATGCCGAGGCCGTCCACGGCGACGTGACTGTATTGCACGACGAGATGTGTCAGCGTCCCGCCCTTGCGAACCACGCCCATCCGCACCGGCCATTCGCGGGCATGATCGAAGGCTGTGGTCTCATAGCGGGAACGCAACTCCTCGGCGGCGGCAGCCGGGTCGTCGGTATCGTCGATGTCGACGACGTGCAGCACGGTTTCGCCGGACTCGCTGACTGTCTGGTGCGGCGGGGCGCCCGGCGGGCGGTCTTCGTCGAACTGGAGCCTGGTGCGCAGCGCCTGGTGTCGGCTGACCGCGAATTGCAGGACTCCGGCGATCTCCTCGACCGGGGTGCCTTCCGGCAGCGACATGACCCCGCCGATGTTCATGGTGCGGCCGGTGCGCTGGATGGTGCTCCAGATCCCGCGCTGTCCCCAGGTCAGTTCGCCGCTTCCGGAGCCCTCGCCGTGGAACGGGACTCGAATCTCCGCCACCGTGCTGGCCAACGCGTCGTCTCCCCTCGATCGGCAGCCGCCGGACCGCCGCCCGCCGTGAGGCCACGTTATGGGGCGTTGACGGTGCGTCAACTGCGGTGCGGATCGGGGTGGTGGCCGCAGCAGGCGGACGCGCTTGTCCACAAGTAACTTTCGTGTCAGCACAACGCGGTGGCGTTGGCCTCCTTCGCCGCAACGCGGATCCATTGACCTGAGCCACGCCGCCTCGCTAGCCTCTACCGAAACTATCTGGCACGCACGTGAGAGAGTTTTCTGCTGCAGGCCGTTTCTCGAAGCGCATGTTCATGCTCAGGACTGAGCGTACTGAGACGTGGTACCCCGGCCGCCTCCGCCGCCGGGGTACCACTCGTTTCGGTATCACAATGCCGGTGTCGGACAACTCCTTGCCTGACGGGAAGAAAGTCTCTTATCAGGGGGCGGATAGAGTTTCTGGCCGGGACTGGAGGCCGGACCAATGGCCCGGATGCTGCCCTCCCGAAAGGCCCTGGCTCGCCGGGCCCGCGAGACTGACAGTGGTTGCAGGTCGCAGGCTGCGGACAGGATCAGGGCAGGTGAACCGGCGATGGCGACGCAGGCGACGGCGGTCGTGGCCGAGGCCCGGACCGCCGCTGCCGGGCGCGTGGACGCCCGGCCGGTCGTAGCGGCCTCCTGGCGGCGGTGCGCCGCGGCCGGCGTGCCGCGCGAGGGGCGCCTGCTTCCAGAGATCCGGATGGGCGATGCCGAGCTGGGTGCCTACCGCTCCCGCCATCGGCTCGCCCCGCTGCTACCGCTGTTCAGGGAACTGCTCGGGCGGGAGAGCGACGAGGCCGGATACGTGTTCGCGGTCACCGACGCGGCCGGGACGCTGCTGTGGATCCGCGGGCATCACGGCGTGCGCGGCCGTGCCGAGCGGATGAACTTCGTCGAAGGGGCCGCGTGGTCGGAGCGCGAGGCCGGCACCAACGCGCCCGGCACGGCCCTGGCCTTGCATCGCCCCGTGCAGATCATCAAAGCCGAGCACTACAACCCGGCGGTGCGGCCGTGGACCTGCGTCGCGGCGCCGATCCGGGACCCGCGCACCGGCCTGGTACTCGGCGCGGTGGACCTGACCGGGCACGACTCGGTCGCCGGGCCGTACGCCCTGGCGCTGGTGCGCGCCACCGCCAAGGCGGCCGAAGCCCAGCTCGCTCTGCTTGCGCCGGAGCCGGCTCAAGCCACGATGCGGCTCAGTGCGCTGGGACGACAGCACGCGCTGCTGGAAGTGAACGGTTCCGCCGTCGCGCTGCGGCCGAGGCACAGCGAGATCCTCGTGCTGCTCGCCCTGGCACCGGAGGGGCTGACCGGTCCGCAACTCGCCGTAGCGCTCTCCGAACGCGAGATCCCCCCGGTGACATTGCGAGCCGAGTTGTCGCGGCTGCGGTGCATGCTGGGCGGGGACCTGATCGCCTCCTACCCCTATGCGCTGCGCCATCCCGTGGACTGCGACTTCGAGCACGTACTCGATCTGCTGGCGGACGGCAGGGTCGCCGAGGCGCTCGACGCCTACCGCGGTCCGCTGCTGCCCACCTCCGAGGCCCCCGGAATCGTCGAGCACCGGGTCATGCTGGCGCGGCGGCTGCGCGCTCAGGTGTTGAGCAGCGCGGACCCCGCAGTGCTGCGTCACTGGCTCACCGGACCCAGCGGAGCGATCGACGCCGCCGCGTGGCGAGCGCTCGCCGACCGGCTGCCCGGCGGTTCGGCCGGTCGCGCGCAGGCGGCGGCGAAGGCCCGCTCGCTGGCCCTCTCATCCGCGCCCTCAGCCATGCCCTCATCCACCCCGTCACCCGCACCGTTACTCACCCCGTGACCTGCGCCGACCGCCGCCAGCCGACGGCAACGGTATGGCAACGGTGCCGCTCCTAACGTCGAGATCGCAGTCCGGGAAACCCGCCCAACCGCGCCGAACCCGGACCGGTGACTCCCGACGAGAGCGAAAGGGGACGGCAATGAAGTACGCGCCGCCCGGACACCGGGACAGCGTGGTCTCGGTGAATCCCCGCTACGACAACTACATCGGGGGCAAGTGGATCGCCCCGATCGCCGGCAAGTACCGGACGAACCTGGGCCCCGCGACGGCCAAGCCGATCTGCGAGGTCGCCGACTCCAGCCCGGCGGACGTGGAGCTGGCGCTGGACGCGGCACACGCCGCGGCCGAGGAGTGGGGGCGTGAGAGCGCCGCGGCCCGCGCCGCCGTGCTCAACGCGGTCGCGGACGCGATCGACGCGCACCGCGAGGAGTTGGCGGTGGCCGAGAGCTGGGAGAACGGCAAGCCGGTGCGCGAGACCCTGGCCGCGGACATCCCGCTGGCCGCGGACCACTTCCGGTACTTCGCCGCGGCCGTGCGCTCGCGCGAGAGCACGATCACGCAAATCGCCGAGGACCTGATCTCGTATCACTTCCACGAGCCGCTCGGAGTGGTCGGGCAGATCATCCCGTTCAACTTCCCGCTGCTGATGGCGGCCTGGAAGCTGGCTCCGGCACTGGCCGCCGGCAACTGCTCGGTGCTCAAGCCCGCCTCCCCGACCCCGTGGTCGATCCTGAAGCTGGCCGAGGTGGTCGGCGACATCCTGCCGCCCGGCGTGCTCAACATCGTCAACGGCCCCGGCGGGAAGATCGGCCAGGCGCTGGCCTCCAGCCCGCGGATCGCGAAGGTCGCCTTCACCGGCGAGACCACGACCGGCCGGCTGATCATGCAGTACGCCGCGCAGAACATCATCCCGGTGACCCTGGAGCTGGGCGGCAAGAGCCCGAACGTGTTCTTCGCCGACGTGATGGCCAAGGACGACGCGTTCCTCGACAAGGCGATCGAGGGCCTCGTGCTCTACGCGTTCAACAAGGGCGAGGTGTGCACCTGTCCCTCGCGCGCGCTGATCCAGGAGAGCGTCTACGAGCGCTTCATGGAGCGCGCTCTCGAGCGCGTCGGGCGCATCGTGCAGGGCGACCCGCTGGACACCGAGACCATGATGGGCCCGCAGGTCTCCGCCCAGCAGATCGAGAAGATCGCCGCCTACGTCGACATCGGCAGGGCCGAAGGCGCCGAGGTCCTCATCGGCGGCAAGCGGGCCCAGGTCGGCGGCGAGTTCGCGGACGGCTACTTCTACGAGCCGACCGTGCTCAAGGGCGAGAACCGGATGCGGGTGTTCCAGGAGGAGATCTTCGGACCCGTGCTGGCGGTCACCACGTTCAAGGACGAGGCCGACGCGGTGCGCATCGCGAACGACACCCTCTACGGGCTCGGTGCCGGGGTGTGGACCCGCGACGGCGCGCTGGCCTACCGGATGGGCCGGGCGGTCCAGGCCGGGCGGGTGTGGACCAACTGCTACCACCAGTACCCGGCCGGCGCGGCCTTCGGCGGCTACAAGATCTCCGGGATCGGCCGCGAGACCCACCAGATGATGCTCGAACACTACAGCCAGACCAAGAACCTCCTGGTCAGCTACAGCGAAAACCCGCTCGGACTGTTCTGAACAGCGGCCCGGGCGGCGCCGCAGGCCTGACCCGGCGCCGCCCGGGCGCCCCGCCCGGCCAGGCGCCCGATCCGAAACGGAGATCAACCATGAAGACGATGCAGGCGGCCGTGGTCCCGGCGCTCGGCGCGAAGCTGGAGATCCAGCAGCTGCCCGTCCCCGAGCCCGGCCCCGGCCAGGTCCTGGTGCGCATGGAGGCCTCGGGGCTGTGCCACACCGACATTCACGCCGCGCACGGCGACTGGCCGGTCAAGCCGGCCGCGCCGTTCATTCCCGGCCATGAGGGAGTCGGCGTCATCGAGGCGCTCGGCCCCGGAGCCTCGGTGCACCGGGTCGGCCAGCGCGTCGCGATCGCCTGGCTCGGCTCGGCCTGCGGCACCTGTTCGTACTGCCTGAGCGGCTGGGAGACACTGTGCGAGTCCCAGCAGAACAGCGGCTACTCGGTCAACGGCGCGTACGCCGAGTACGCGGTCGCCGACGACCGCTACGTCGTCACTGTGCCTGACGCCGTCTCGTCGTTCGACGCGGCGCCGCTCACCTGCGCCGGAGTCACCACGTACAAGGCGGTGAAGGTCTCGAACCTGCGTCCCGGCGAGACCGCGGTCATCGTCGGCATCGGCGGCCTCGGCCACCTCGCGATGCAGTACGCGAAGATCTTCGGCGGACGCGTCATCGCGGTCGACGTCGAGGACGCGAAGCTCGATCTGGCCAGGCGGCTGGGCGCCGACGAGGTCGTCAACGCCCGCACCGCCGACCCGGTGGAGGCGATCCGCGCGCTCGGCGGCGCGGATGTCGCGATCTCGCTCGCGGTCTCCCCGCGCGCCTTCGAGCAGGCCTACGGGTCGCTGCGGCGCGGCGGCCGGCTGGTGTGCGTGGCACTGCCCGCCGACGACGCGATGACCGTCCCGATCTTCGACACCGTGCTCGGCGGCAAGTCGATCATCGGTTCGATCGTGGGCACTCGCAAGGACCTGCAGGAGGTCTTCGACCTGCACGCGGCCGGCCGCACCGAGGTCATCGCGCAGCCGCGCAAGCTGATCGAGGTCAACGACTGCTTCGAAGAGGTGCTCGCCGGACGGGTCCCGGCCCGGCTGGTCTTCCAGTTCTGACAGCGAACTCGGCACAACGGGCTTGCCGTCGGGGCGCGATCGCGCCCCGACGGCAAGCCCGCTTGCGGCGGCACAGGCCGCTGATCGTCAGCGCAGTGGCCGAGCCGTCACAGAACCCGGAGACGGCAGGTTACTGATAACCGGCCGAGACGATGCTCGCCTGGACCGCGTTCTCGGTGCTGTCGGAGGGATAGCCGGCGGTGATCGCGCCCTCGAAGAACTCGCCGTAGTCGCTGACGCTGTTGTCTCCGCCGGTGCCCAACTCGAGCGAGGACTGCACCTTCATCGGGGAGTAGCCGTTGGGCAGCGGCCCGCTGAACGGTGTGGTCAGGCCTCCGCTTTGGGCGTTGCCGTATTTCAGGGTGAAGTTGCTCGTCCCGTTGTTCTTCTCCCACGCGGAGACGTACGAGTAGTGCACGCCCTGGTAGTTAGGGTTCTTCTGGGAGCCCTGGGTGCTGAAGAACATCCCGTTCTCCAGGTCCGCGCCGACCCACGGCCCGGAGCCGACGCAGCCGCCGAACCAGCAGGCGGTGCCCCAGTAGATGGCGTTCATGGTGGCGTTGCCGTCGTCCGCGTGGTCATTCTCGCCGCTGCCGTAGTCGAAGCAGCAGTACTGGTTGACGTTGTTGGAGGAGGTGACCATGTAGATGCCCTCCGGCTGCGAACCGGTGGGGGCCGCCTTGGCGTTGTCGACGCGATAGCCGACGCCGGGGGTGACCTTGACCCCGTACGCGCTGTGCCCGCCGATGGTGAGCGGCAGCGCCATGGCGTTCGCGCCGACGTCGGCGCCGTTCGGTCCGGGGCCGTGCCAGAACCCGCCCCAGGAGACCGGCAGATCATTGTGCTGCGGCGATTGGTCGTAGATCTTCGTGATGGTGCACGTGGTGCCGGAGCAGAAGGAGACCTGCGGGCCGGCGTTGACCACCCCGCCCGCGCTGATCAGGCCGATGTTCAGGTAGCTCTTGTCGGAAGCGCGCTGAACTTGATACAGCGGACCGTTGTAAGACGCGTACAAGGCCCTGGTCGTCGAGTGCGCCGCGATACACGGGGTGCCGCCCGCAGCGTAGATGTCGCACGGCAGGCTGGGCGGGGGCGGTGTCCCGGTCGGCGACGCGGACGGCGAGGAGGACGTCGAGGTCGACGGGGTAGCCGACGGCGTGGCGCTCGCTGTCGCGGTGGCCGTAGGCGTTGGCGTGCCGCTGCTTATGCCGCCCGTGCACAGCGTGCCGTTGAGCGTGAAGGCGGTGGGGGCCGGGTTGCTGCCGTTCCAGGATCCGTTGAACCCGAAGCTGGTGTTGCCGCCGGTTGCGATGGAGCCGTTGTACGAGGCGTTGGTGACGGTGACGTTGGCGCCGGATTGGGTGTAGGTGCCGTTCCACAGTTGGGTGATCGTCTGTCCGGCGCCGAAGGACCAGGTCAGGTTCCAGCTGCTGATCGGGCTGCCGAGGTTGGTGATCGACACGTTGGCGCCGAAGCCGCCGGGCCATTGGCTGGACACGGTGTACGAGACCTGGCAGCCGGCCGCGGCCTGCGCCGAAGTGACGGCGGTCACGGTCAGTCCGGTGGCGGCGATCGCGATCGCGCTTGCGGCCGCCAGCCACGGCCGGCGATGGGGGAGTCTCACGAAGTCTCCTGCGGGGTAGTCGAGGTGGTCAGCGAGCTACGGGCTGGTGCAGCTCAGAGCCGGGGTCGTCGGCGTGCCGTTGGCGAGGAAGCCGAACGTGGTCGAGGCCGACGGCTGCAGCGAGCCGTTGTAGGAGGCGTTGCCGACCGACACGGACGATCCGCTCGCATTGAGCGTCCCGCTCCACACCTGGGTGATCGTCTGGCCGGAGGCGAGCGTCCACCGCACCGTCCAGCCGCTGATCGCCGAGCTTCC
>NZ_DASRBQ010000131.1:0-4898 GCF_035653575.1 Actinocrinis sp. | reverse complement strand
GGTCATGCCGGCCGAGAAGTTCTCCTCGCCCACGTACGTCATCAGCTGCTTGAGCACCGAGGCGCCCTTCTCGTACGTGATCGCGTCGAAGATCGAGGCCGCTTCGGCAGTGCTGCGCACCTGCGTGCGGATCGGGTGCGAGATCGGGCCCTGATCGGTGAGGTAGGCGCGCTGCTTCCCGGTGGCCAGGTGACCGGCCCACGCGTCGCGGTACGCGGTCGCCTCGGCGGCGGCCCAGTTGCAGGCGAACTCGGCGAACGCCTCGTTCAGCCACAGGTCGTCCCACCACCGCATGGTCACGATGTTGCCGAACCACATGTGCGCCATCTCGTGCAGCAGCACCTTCGCGAACAGCTCGCGCTCGGCCGCGGTCGGCGCGCTGCGCTGCAGGAACCCGTCGGACCAGGTCACGCAGCCGAAGTTCTCCATCGCCCCGCCGAATTCGGGCATGAACACCTGGTCGTAGGTGCGCTGCGGGAACGGCATCCCGAAGACCCGCCCGTAGAAGCTCAGGCCCTGCTCGGTGAGGGTGAAGGCCTCGTCCGCGTCGCGCTCCAGCAGCGCGGCCAGCGACTGGCGGGTGTAGAGCCCGAGGTCGTAGCCGCCGGCGGTGCGGCGTATCTGGTGGAACGGCCCCGCGTTGACGACCGCGTTGTAGGTCGACAGGGGCGGGGTGTCCGCGAAGGTCCACCTCCGCGCCGCACCGGCCGACGTGCCTTCGCCGGCATCCTCGATCCGCGGGGCGCCGCTGTTGCTGGTCACCGTCCACGCCGCGGGCGCGGTGACCGTGAACGCGTGCGGCGCCTTCAGGTCCGGCTGGTCGAAGCAGGCCCACACGAACCTCGCCTCGTCCGGCTCGAAGCTGGTCCACACGTACACCTCGCCGTCCGCGGGATCGACGGCCTTGTGCACTCCCGCGCCGTTCGTCGTGTCCGCCTGCGTGGTGCGCACGACGAGCCGGTTGCGCGGGCTCAAGTCCGGCAGCAGGATCCGCCCCTCGGCGGGCGCCCCGAGCGGACTGCCGTTGAGCGTCGCCTCCACCACCTGCGCGGCGCAGTCCACGAAGGTCGAGGCGCCCGGCCGCCGGCAGCTGAACTCCACCGTGGAGACGCAGCCGACCTGGTCGCCGGTGAGCAGGCCGGTGAAGTCGACGTCGATCTCGTAGCGCTCGACCGCGATCAACGCGGCCCGCTCGCGCGCCTCGTCCTGCGTCAGACTGAGCGGCTCCATCCGTCCTCCTTGGCGATTCCAGCCGGTTGACAAGGCTCAGGCTGCCGCCCGGACGGCTCGGCTGCAACCGTGTTTCCCCTTGCTGAGAGCCCTCTAGCGGCTCAGGTCGATCCCTTATTCGGTGTTCGGATCACTTCGCCGCGTCCGGGACGGATGAGCTCCATTCGCTCGCCCATCCCCGATAATGGCCCGGTGACACAGGCCACCAGCCAGACGTGGGAGCTGACCGCAGGCGAGCATGTCTGCTGGCGCGCCGGTTCGATCCACGAGTACGCAGCGGGTCGCGACGCGCTCATCGCTCAGGCGGACCAGCAGGCCGGAGGCCTGCTCATCCTCGACGGCGATCCTCCGCGGGGAGTCGCGCACGAGCTCGGCACCTCGCACGGCCCGGACGCGGCACTGACGGCCGTACGCGAACGTGTGCATCGGGCACGACGCGACGGAAGGGCACCGTGGGTCCTCGCCTCGATGGAGCAGCTGACCTCGCCGGACGCGCCGGTGGCCGAGGTGGTCGCAATCGAACTCGAGCTGGCCGAGCTGGCCGCCGACACCCGCACCGGGGTGGTGTGCGCTTACCGCGGCGCCCTGTGGAGACCCGCGGTCCTCGGCGACATTGCGCCGGTACATTCGCGGGTGGTGGGTATCACTCCTGACGTGTCCGGTTTCCGGCTGCGTCCCACCGGCGCGCACGGGTACACACTTGAGGGCAGCGTCGGGTTCGAATCGCTGCGTGCGTTCACCACTGCGTTGCGGGGCGCTCTGCTGCGCAGCCCGAATCTTCAGCTCCACTGCGAGCAACTCGAATTGATCGACGCGGCGGCGTGGCGCGCCATGGTGGAGACCGTGGCGGCCGCTCCCGGCACGTCGGTGCTGCTCAAGCACACGAATGAGACGGTCCGCGCCGCCTGGCTGATGTCCGGCTACGGCGATGCCGGCGTCGCGGTGCAGGTGCAGCCATGAGCGAAGCTTCGGCCGCGGCGATCGGTCTGCTGCATATGATCTACCCCTACGCGGGGACGCAGCAGTACGTGACCGGCACGCTGGCGTACATCGAGCAGGCCCGCAGTTCCGGCGCGGCGGTGCTCATCGCCGCCCCGGCCGAGCGGCACGACGCGCTGCGCGCTCGTCTCGCGGCCGACGACGCGGTGAGCTTCCTGGACACGACCGCGCTCGGGCGCAACCCGGGCCGCCTCGTGCCCGCCTGGCAGAACTGGATCGCCCAATACGACGACGGACGCGTCGTGCACGGAGTCAACGACGTCACCTTCCCGTCGCGGGGGGACGCCGACAGCAGCGACGCCCGCTACGCCGAATGGCTGCTCAACCTCGCCTTCGCCAAGGCCCCGGCCTGGTCGCTACTCTGCCCGGTGGACACCAGCGCGCATCCGGCCGCGGCGATCGATGCGCTCACCCGCTGCCACCCGCTGGTGTGGGACGGGGCCGCTAGGCAGCCGGTCGCCGACTATCTGACCGGCCCCTATGCCGCCGATGACCTTCCCGAGCCGCCCGCCTCGGCCGAACGGCTGACCTACCGCCTCGGTGACCTGCCCACGGTGCGCGCGGCGGTGGCACGCTTCGCCCAGCTCAACGGCCTGCCGGTTCGGCGCACGCGGGAGCTGACACTGGCCGTGAGCGAGGTCGCCACCAACAGCATCCGCTACGGCGGCGGGGGCGGCACCATGCTGCTGTGGACGCAGGACAACGCACTGGTCTGCGAGTTGCGCGACGACGGGGTGATCACCGACCCGCTGGTCGGCCAGCTGCGCCCCTCGCCGACCCGGCTCGGCGGCCGCGGCCTGTGGTTCGTCAACCAGTTCTGCGATCTAGTGCAGCTGCGCTCGGCGCCGGGACGCGGCACCCGCGTCCGGTTGTGGATCGACCCGCCGTCCGACCCGGACCGCACAGCCAGAGAGGTCGCCGCCGGTCTTGGCCGCTGAGCGTTTCGCGCGGCGGCCGGGCTAGTTCGCGGTCGCCTCGGTCGTCGCCGCCGCGGCGCCGGCGGACCGCAGCGCGCTCGCGCTGCTGAGCTCGAAATGCAGATCGAACAGGTCCAGCACGCCGCCGACGCGCAGCCGCTCGCGCAGCCAGGGACGCGGCCGCAGCAGGGCCAACGTGGCGCCGCGCGCCTCGGCTTCGCGCCGGGCCAGCAGCAGGAAGCGCAGGCCGGAGCTGTCCATGAGCCCGAGCCTTGACACGTCGAGGATCACTAGCGCGCCGCGCGTCAGCAGCTCGTTCACCTGCTCCCATGCCTGGTCGGCCGCGGCGATGTCAAGATCACCGCGCAGGTTCATCACATGGCGGCTTTGGCCGAGGTCAACGGTCTGAACTGTGAACGGCACTACGTCGAGCACGGGTTTCCCCTCGTGAGTGCGCTTCGGCTGCTGGTCGAACCGATCCGATGCGGATTGCGCGGTCGCCGTGATCTCCCGTGCGGCGCGGTGCACACACCGCGTAACTGTGCGTTCCCTCAAAAGCGCCATTGAGCTGCGTCGTTGACGACGACCCTCTGTCGTCAACGACGCAGCTCAATCGCGGTGCTTAGTTACTGCGAGCGCCAATGCTGAATACGCAGGCGCTGTCTATCGCGGTCGGTCGCGATAGCCGTTAGTTGCGACCACGGTTAGTAGCAACCACCGTTAGTTGCGGTATCGGAACACGATCCGGCCGCGGGTCAGGTCGTACGGCGTGAGCTCGACCAGCACCCGGTCTTCCGGCAGGATCTTGATGTAGTTCTTGCGGATCTTCCCGCTGATGTGCGCGAGCACCCGGTGACCGTTGTCGAGCTGCACGGTGAACATGGCGCTGCGCAGGCACTCGACCACGCGCCCCTCGAGCTCGATGCTTTCGCGCTGCTTGTTCATCGCGCCAGCTCCAGACTGCTGCCGGTCCGCTGCCCGCCGATGCCCTCGAACAGGGCCAGGGCAGCCGCGTTGGTCTGGTCTATCGCGGCGAAAGGTTTGTGGTTCATCGGTGTCCCCTCTCAGGAGAGCCTCGAAATCAAGGCGCTCCCGGCGACACCTAAGTCAGCCTCGGGACCGTGACGAGCTGAGGGAGCACCCGTGGGTGGTTGGGTTCACGAGTCTCACCTCCCTGCGAAGAGTTCACGGCCGACCGCGACATTAGCAGTGGCTGCCCGCCGTTCCCAAGCCATTTTCCGCGCGCGGCGCGCGAGCCCCGGATGGGACATTCGGCCGTTGCCTGAGGCGGCATCGCGGGACACAGTGAGCTTATGAGCATGCCGACCAGTCACGACCGGTCAGCCGCGCCCTCGCCCTCGGCCCCTGTCGAGCGGGCTGGGCGTCGGCGCGACAAGACGGCCGCGTCGAACCTTCGCACCGAGCAGGTCTGGCGGTCCCTGGACAGAGCGTCAGTAGCCGTACTCGGCCACGTCACCGGGGCCGGGCAGCCGCGCACCAGCGGCGTCGTCTACAAGACCCTCAACCGGCGCCTCTACGTGGCTGTGGGACCTAGCAGCTGGAAGGCACGCCAGATCGCGGCCGACCATCACGTCTCGGTGACCGTGCTAGTGCGGCGGGGCGGCCTGCTGGCCCTGCTGTTCCCGATTCCGCCGGCCACGATCACCTTCCACGGCACCGCGGTCGTGCACGCCCCCGGCGCGCCCGAGGTCCGTCCCGCACTCGCCAAACTGAAGCGGCTGCTGCCGCCGG
>NZ_DASRBQ010000130.1:0-3297 GCF_035653575.1 Actinocrinis sp. | reverse complement strand
TCGGCCGGTCGACCGGAGCGGAGCGCCTTCGCGGTGTTCACCCCGCCCAAGAGCAAAGCCGGAATACGCACCCTGCCACTACCACCCTGGCCGCCACCGAACTGCGGCTGCACCGTTCCCAGTACCCGCTCGGACCCGCGGGACTGCTGTTCACCACCCCGGTCGGCGCGGTGCTCAACCAGAACAACTGGCGGCGCGGGGAATGGAACCGCGCCCGGCTGTGGGCGTACTGCGCGCCGCGGGACGTCACGTTCCGCCGGCTGCGGCACACCTACACATCCTTTCCCGACAGCCTTTCGCCGCATACTGATGTTCGCATCGGTCGCGAGAGCGCAGAGCCGATGCGTGCGTGTCCCCGCCAGCACACTGCTGGCGGGGACACGCGTTGCGCTCAGCCCCATCAGCCCCAGCGGCTGATCTCGCCGTTCGGGTACGCCGCGAACTCGCCGCTCTCGGCGCCGGCCTTGAGGCTGGTCAGGTACGCGCCCCAGTTGGTGGTGCAGCCGCTCATGAATTCGGTGGCCTCGCGCCAGCCGGTGTGGGTGAACAGCGGTGTCGTGCCGTCGTCGCCGTGCGGGCGCAGCGCGAAGGTGATGAGCGTGTCGAGCCATGCGTCAGGGCCCTGCTCGACGCGCCAGGTGATCTCGTCGGGCGTGTCGGCCACGACTTCCATGACCGCGGCCGGCTTCTCTGCGTTGGCGAAGTAGACGCCGAAGCGGCTGCCGATTGCGGTGTAGCCGTCGAGTGGCCGTCCGGTCCACCAGCGGGCGATGCCCTCGGTGGTGGCGATCAGGTCGTGCACGCGCTCGGTCGGGGCGTCGATGCTGATGCGGTGCAGGATGTCGGGCATTGTCGTGTCCTCGCGGTTTTCGGTGTCAGCGTTGGATGCGGGAGTCGGGTTCAGGCGGCGACGAAGACGTCGTCGGCCGCGGGAGTGTCGGCGTGCGCCTCAGTCCGGCGCCCGGTGATCGCGAACGCCGTCAGTGCGGCGAGTACGGCGAACACCACGCAGGACCACAGCGCCGGACGGAACCCGGCGGTCACGGAGGCCGGGTCGCCGAGGTGGCCGTGGGCGGCGAACACCGCGCTGGCGATCGCGATCGAGAAGACCGCACCGAAGCGCTGTGCCATGTAGTTGACGCCGGACGCCTTGCCCATCTCGTGTTCGGCGACCGCGCTGAGGACGGCCGTGGGCACCGTCGGCAGCGCCATGGAGATTCCGATGCCCGCGACGAGCAGTGCGACGACGAGTTCCACCCAGCTTGTGGCCAGCGAGCCGCGCACGGCCGCCCACGCGTAGCCGAGGGCCTGCAGCGCGAGGCCGGTCAGCATGATCGGCCGCCGGCCGATCCGGTCGGAGAGCGCGCCCGCGATCGGCGAGACGACCATCGGCGTGCCGAAGAACGGCAGCAGCCGCACGCCGGCCGCGATCGGCGAGTACCCGCGCGCGAACTGGAACTCCTGGGTGACCAGGAAGGCCGCGGCGAACGTGGCGCCGGACATCAGGAACGTCGTCAGGTTGCCGACGGCGAAGGCCTGGTTGCGGAACAGGCGCATCGGCACCATCGGTTCGCCGGTCCGCCGTTCCCATCCGACAAAGGCCGCCAGGAGCGCGGCGCCGACTAGGAGTGTCGACAGGATCTCTGGACTGGACCATCCGAGGCCAGCGGTCCGGACCAGCGCCCACACCAGATTGACCACGCCGCCGCTGACCAGCCCGACGCCGACCAGGTCAAGCCGCTCGGGCACGCCGTGGCTCTCCGGCAGCAGCCGCGCACCGAGCACCAGGGCGACCAGGCCGATCGGGACGTTGAGCCAGAAGATCCAGTGCCAGTCGAGGCGTTCGGCGACCACGCCGCCGACGATCGGGCCCGCCGCGACGGCCAGCCCGGCCAGGCCGCCGTAAACCCCGACGATCAGGCCGCGCCGCTGCGGAGGGAACGCTGTGGTGAGGATGGTCAGGCTCAGCGGCATGACCACGGCCGCGCCGAGCCCTTGCACGGTACGCGCGGCCACGAGCACGCCGATGTCGGGCGCCAGGGCGCACGCGGCCGACGACAGCGTGAACAGCGCCAGGCCGAGGTTGAAGACGCGCCGCCGCCCGAACCGGTCGCCGAGCGCCGCGGCGGTGATGATCCCCGCGGCGAACGCGATGCCGTAGGAGTTGACCGTCCACTGCAGGGACGCGAGGTCGGCGTGCAGGTCCCGCTGCATCTGCGGTAGCGCGGTGATCACGACGAGCGAGTCGAGCACGACCATGAAGTACGCGGTCGACATCAGGCCCAGCACCCAGCGCAGGCGGGTCGTGGACGGTGTTGGGATGTTCGTCATCGGTTGTGCTCCTTCAGACGGTGCCGCCTCCTCGGGGCGGGTCTAGAGCAGTGACGAACAGCCGGGCACGGGACGGACAGCTCGGCGCGAATCTTTTTTCGCCGCGCCTTCCCCTAGCTGCACGGCAGGCTGAACGACCAGGCCGATCGGTGGTGGCCCTCTGTCAGATCTCCCCGGACGCCGTGCTCGCGATCGCCGATCCGCTCGACGGCGTCCGCCCCTGCGGCACTTGAACCCTAAGCCGGCGGCATGGGACACCATCCCGGGCATGGCTGTCTACCCGTGTTCCGTTACCTGCTCGACCGGGACCCTCTCGCTCACGAGCGGACGCGAGACATCGGTGACCGGCTTGCCGCGCAGGTGGACTTGCAGGCGCATGGCCAGTCCAGCGTCCTCGATCGAGAGCTCGCCGCCCAGCGCCAGTACGCCTTTGGCCTGCTTCATCAGGCCTTCGTGGGGCAACGCTGTCTGCGTCTGACCGAGCACGTCCTCCGCGCGCCCAACGTCGCCCCAGCCGAATCTCTGCCGTCCATCGCAGAGATCGACACGTTTGAGCGGCACGCGTCCAACGCGCTCAGATGAGCTGTACTGTCGGGGGTCGAAAAAATCTGGTGTAGCCGGAGTAGATATCTGCTTGCGGTTCGGGTAGGGTTACTGTTGTTGCGAGAGTACGAAGTCTGGTGAGCGTGGCAGACATGAACTGCCCGCAGCAGTTAGATCGGCAGGATGGTCGCCAGCAGGATCGGTGGCCGCTGAAGGACGATGCGACGTGCCGGGGCCCGAGCAGGTGAACGGGGTCCCGGCAGGCATCGGCAGTACATGCAAGTAGGAATCTGAGGAGAAGGGAAGGGTCACACCGTCGAGATCGCCCGCCCCGCACTGTGCCGGACGGGCAGTTACCGCAGCATCCGCGACGAAAGGTGGTCTTCGGTCACGCTTACGCGATCCCCGCAGCACCCCGGACGT
>NZ_DASRBQ010000129.1:0-13780 GCF_035653575.1 Actinocrinis sp. | reverse complement strand
ACGGCCACGGCGGTGACCGCGTAGGTCTCGAACAGGTCGGCCGCCATCCCGGCGCAGTCGCCGACGTTGTCGCCGACGTTGTCGGCGATCACCGCCGGGTTGCGCGGGTCGTCCTCGGGGATCCCGGCCTCGATCTTGCCGACCAGATCCGCCCCGATGTCGGCCGCCTTGGTGTAGATCCCGCCGCCCAGGCGGGCGAACACCGAGATCAGCGAGCCGCCGAAGCTGACCCCGATCAGCGCGTTGATCGCGTTGTGCTGCGTCTCGCCCACGATCCAGGTCAACACGCCGTAGTAGCCGGCGACCGCGAGCAGCGCGAGCCCCACCACCAGCAGGCCGGTCACCGCCCCTCCCCGGAAGGCGACCGCCAGGGCACGGGCCACCCCGCCCCGGGCGGACTCGGCCACCCGCGCGTTCGCGCGCACCGACATGTTCATCCCGATGTACCCGGCAGCGGCCGAGAGCGCGCCGCCGATCGCGAACCCGATCGCCACGCGGATGTTCTGCAGCGGGATCAGCAGGACGAAGACGACCACGCCGATCGCCGCGATGATCGCGTACTGCCGGTTGAGATACGCGGAGGCGCCCTCCTGCACCCCGGCCGAGATCGAGCGCATCCGCTCGTTGCCCGGCGAGAGCATGAGCAGCGAGCGCGACGTCAGGACGCCGTAGGCGATCGCCGCGCCCGCGCAGACCAACGCCACCACCACGCCGTGATGGGTGAGGAAGCCAGGCACCCTGATCCCCCGCCGTGCCTAGGCGCTCGCGGCCGCGCCGATCTCGACTCTGCGCGACGGCCGCCTCAGCACGATTCGTCGGGGTAGCGCCTGCTGGGCAAACATCGACCTCCTGTGGAGCGGGTCGCTTCGTTAGAGGCCATCAGCAGCACCATGCCGCGGTCCGGAGCGAGCCTCATCGCCGAGGGCGATTGTACGTGCTAACGGGGCGTCAAGTTATGCTCGCCGGGTCAATCAGCGCGCGCTACGAGACGCTCTCCGCGATCCCCATCGACGAGTTCATCGACTCGATCTGAGCCGGCCCTGCAGCCGGACGCCCTCCCGGCGCCATCCCCGCCCGCGGCCCTCACGGGCCCTCCTCCGGCTCAGCCGCGGACTGCTTGGGCGGCGGCCAGCCGGTGGTGAGGAAGATCGCGCGCTGCCAGGAGTCGCGCTCGGGCCCCTTGGGCTCGTGGCGGTACTTGTCGTCGTGCTTGCGGACGTGCTCGCGCAGCTCGCCCAGCAGAGACCGTGAGGCGTCCCGCTGGACCGCGAGCAGCAGCTCGCGGTCACTCCGGGTGCGGGCCTGCTCCCAGGCGAGCTCGAAGTGGGGGAAGCAGAGACCGGGAGAGGCCTCGAACTCCTCGCGGTAGCCGGGGCTGGTGGCCAGCAGGTCGAGCAGGTAATCGGCGTTCCGGCGCAGGTGATCCTCGCGGTTGGCGCACGCCGGGCACCGCGCGGGCGCAAACCGCGAGCCGGGCCCGAGCGACTGCAACTGCTCCACGATGCCCGCGAAGGTGTCCGCGAGCAGGACGCTGATGCTCAGCGTCGTCTTCATGTCCTCGACGTCGATCCGTCGCAGCATCTCCATGTGCTCGGCGCAGAAGCCGTAGGCGCGGCGGACCTCGTCGACCACCCCCATGTCGTTGCTCGCCTCGTCGTAGAAGTGCCAGATGTACTCCCGATCGGCCTTGTGGGCGACGCGGCAGAGGGGGCACATCCTGTTGCGCAGGCCCTGCCGCAGCCAGCTCGTGACGACGCTCGGCGGCGCTTGACGGACCACCCCGCGCCCCTCGGCCGCCCGTGACGGCCCATCCGAGGGTGCGGCCTGGCGGCGGAGGCGGAGCCTCATCGCGAGCCCTCCGCCCCGGAGGGCTCGGTCGCCGGCACCGGGACCGAGCTCAGGCATTCCTGCACCACGTCCTCGGGCTGCACCTGCTGGACCCACAGCTCGGGACGCAGCGCGAGCCGGTGCGCGAGCGCGGGCACCGCGATCGCCTTGACGTCGTCGGGGACCACGAAGTCGCGTCCGTCGAGCGCGGCCTTGACCCGGCCGAGCTTCATCAGCGCCAGCGTGCCCCGGGGGCTGGCGCCGACCTGGACGCTGGGGCTCTCCCGCGTCGCGCTCACCAGCGCCACGATGTAGCCGACGATGCTCTCGGAGACGTGCACGTCCTCGATTGCGAGCTGCATCGCCAGCAGCTCGTCGCGGTCGACGACGGGTGCCAGTTCGGCCTCGTCCTGGCGGCGCTTGAGGCGCCGCTCGAGGATCTCCGCCTCGGCGCTGGGCGACGGGTAGCCAACCCGCATCCGGATCAGGAAGCGGTCGAGCTGCGCCTCGGGCAGCGGGTAGGTGCCCTCGTACTCGATCGGGTTCTGCGTGGCCAGCACGAGGAACGGCCGCTCCAGCGGCCGCGTGCGCTCGTCGGTCGTCACCTGACGCTCCTGCATCGCCTCCAGCAGCGCCGCCTGGGTCTTCGGCGGCGCGCGGTTGATCTCGTCCGCAAGGAGGATGTTCGTGAACACCGGCCCCGGGCGAAACTCGAACTCCGAGCTGCGCTGGTTGAAGACCGAGCCCCCGGTGACATCGGAGGGCATCAGGTCCGGCGTGAACTGGACCCGCGCGAAGCGGGTTCCGGTGACGGCGGCGAACGAGCGCGCGAGCAGGGTCTTGGCCAGGCCGGGGTAGTCCTCGATCAGCACGTGGCCGTCGGCGAGCAGGGCGCACAGCGCCAGCTCGAGCGCATCGCGCTTGCCCACCACGGCGCGCTCGACCTCATCCAGGACCCGACTGGCACGCGCGGCGAGCTCGTCCAGCGACAGCTGCACAGATGTCTCGGTCATGCTGGTCGTCACCTCCCGTGCGTTCGACGGCGGTCCCGGCTGGGTCCAACCGTAGAAGCCATCAGCGCCAGGAGGCGCGGTCCAGGGCGAGCTTCATCGCCGCGAGCAAGGATACAGGCGGGCGGTTTCAGCACCGGAAGCGCTCGCCGATCCGCTCGGCGAGGCGCTCGGGGGAGAGGTCGACGGCGCCCTCCCAGTGCAGCCGCTCGAGGAAGGTGGAGTCCGAGCGGTAGAACGGCCTCAGGTTGGAGCGGCACGCGATCCGCAGGTTCAGCGGGTAGCCGAGGGTTCCCGGGGGCGCGCCGTAGACGGCCAGGTTGAAGCTCTCGAACCCCATCTCCGCGTAGGCGCGGAGCGTGATCGCAAGGCCGCGCGCCAGCTCCGCGACGAGGTCCTCGTCCGCCTCGGCGGGCGAGGCCACGCCGGGCACGAGCGCGCGCAGCTCGGCTGGGGCGATCGGCGCGAAGCTGGCCAGCCACTCGGCCCGTCCGGTGCTCCCGAGGTAGCGCTCTCCGGCCCGCCGCTCGGCGTCGAGGTAGGCGCGGAAGCGCTCGGCGGGAAGCTCGGCCAGCATGCGCTGCATCGTCGTCGGCTCGGAGTCGACGATCCCCTGCAGGTGAGGGTGAAACAGCGAGCTGCCCGAGGGCAGCATGTGGTTGGCGTTGATCGACGCCCACCGCGACGCCGGGTCGGCGGCCGCCACCGCCTTCGCGTACTCGACCTGGGTGGCGAGGTTGTCCGCCAGGAGCCCCTCGGTCATCTCGCCCAGCGGGAGGTAGTGGCGCCGCGGGGAGTACACCGAGACGCAGCTGTGCGAGGCGTAGGCGTGGAGGTTGGGGAACAGCACCGCCTCGCCACGGATGATCTGTCCCGCCGGCGCGATCTCGGCGGGGAGCCTCGGCGTCGCGGAGTCGATGCGCGGCGCGCAGAACGGGCAGCGCGGCTCGCTCTCGCGTCCGAACGCCTCCAGGTCGAAGGCGTTGGCGGGCATCAGCCCCCGTTCGGGCAGGATGCGGGAGCTGTGGCCCGTGAGGGGGTCGAGGCGCACGTCGATCGTGGTGCGGATCGGCTCGCCCGTGCCCGGTGCGAGCATCTCCGCGTCCACGAGCTGTCGCTGAAGCTCCATCGTGTGATCCCGCCGGGCGAGCGGGCTCGACCAATTCTGCCGCTAGGGCGGCGTGGATGCCGGCCCCGGCGGCGGGTTGGTCGGAAGGATGAGGGGCGGGCGCGGCGGCTGGGCGAAGTTGAAGTCGCGGGCCAGGCTGCCGAGGATCGGCAGCGACTCGCGGACGTCGGGCCTGGGGTCGGGGCGGCCGTCGGTGGCGGGGTCGAGCCGCTCGCCCCCGAGCAGGTCATCCTCGATGAACTTGTTGTAGGCGTCGAGGCTGAGGACCTGGTGGTCGATGTACCCGCGCTTGGCGTACGGGCTGATCACGATTGCCGGCACCCGCAGGCCATAGCCCTGCTGGTCGACGGTGGGCGGGGGGACGTGGTCGTAGAAGCCGCCCCAGTCGTCCCAGGCGAGGAATATCGCCGTGCTCTTCCAGTCGGGGCTCTGCATGATCGCGTTGATTAGCCCGGTGACGTAGCGCTGGCCGTCGCTGACGCGCGCGGGCGGGTGCTCGGAGACGATGCCGTTGGGGTCGATCCACGAGACGGCGGGCAGCGTGCCGCCGGCCGCCGCGGCGTAGAAGCTCGACAGCGGCTGGATGTTGCCGAGCTGGCCGTCCTCGCGCACGTCGGTGAAGTCGGGCAGCGGGTTCCAGATCCCGGGCGTGGTCGAGGCCTGGGCGATCGGGGGGCAGCTGACCGCGCTGTCGTTCACGCAGTCCGGCTGGGGCCCTGTCATCACGTAGTAGCGCCAGCTGACGTTCTGCCCGTGCAGGAGGTAGGTCATGTCCGTCCAGGCGTAGTGTGGGGTCTGGTCCGAGGGACCGTTGATGTCCGCGATGCTGCCCCACACCCAGTCGGGGTTGGACCAGTGCGGCGCGCTGTGGCAGGAGAACGGGTTGTTCGGGCCCCAGCACCAGGCCGACCACTCCGAGACCTTGTACAGCGCCGACGGGAGGCTCCAGGAGTCGGTCGCCTCGAACATGTGGTCCTGTAGCACGAAATCCTGCGCATAGGTCCAGTAGTTGGGGATCTCACGCGCGTCGTGGTAGCCCATCACATCGACGCACCTGTTCTGCTGCTCCTGCCCGCCGCTGGCCTGCTGCGTGCAGGGGCTGCACTCCGGGTTGGTGGTCGAGCAGCTCATGCCCTTCTCCACCTGGGCGACGAACCCGTCCATCGCCCCGCCGTCGATGTCGGCCAACGCGTCCGAATACCCGTGCGGCCCGCCGTAGTTGACATCCGAAGGATCGTGATACGGCGCGATGCAGCCACCGTTGAGCGGGTCGGGGACGCACACCCCGGGCGGAATGCCGTCGGCTCCGGGAAACGTGCCGAAGTAGCTGTCGAACGAGCGGTTCTCCTGCATGATGATCACGATGTGCCGGATCTTGTGGATCCCGGTCGCCGGAGCGATCCTGACCCTGAGCGGCGGCGAGCTGGACTGCAGGTTGGCCGGGTCGGCGGGCAGCAGCACCCGCCACTGCTGAGCGCCACTCTTGACGAACTTGAACTTCGCCGAGAAGCTCGAGCCGAGGTTCAGGCGCGGTCGCCTCAGCGTCCTCCAGGTCCCTCCCACCAGCCGTTGCAGCAGCACCCGCTGTCCGGCGTGGCCCGGCGCCACCTCGCCGCTGAACCTCTCGGTGTCGCCCGAGATCGCGAACGTCGCGGTGCTCGCGAGCGACACGTTCGCGTACACCCCCTGCGCGACGGTCCGGCTTGCCACGGCGCCGCTCGTCGCGCGCCACTCGGAGCTGGTCTGCGCGCGGGCCGCCGGAAACACGAAGCGGTAATCGCCGCGGCCGGCGAGGAGCCGGTGACCAACCGGGCGAAACGTCCGCTGTCCGGGGAGGCGCCGCCACAGCACCACCGTCGCCGAGCAGGGTCGGGGCGCCGCGTGCCCGCCGCGCGTGGCCCGGCGGGCCAGCGACACATGCCCGAACAGCGCCGTCCTGCGCCCGGCGACCGACGGGTTGGGGGCGACGTAGAGCGTCGCGGCCGTCGCCCGGCAGGCGGGCGGATGCGGCGGAGCGGTGGAGGTGCCGGTCGACACCGTCGTCGGGGCGGTGGGCGCCGTCCCGCCGGCGCCGGCGGCTACGCCCACGCCGGCGCCGCCGCCCGCGACCGCGGCGACGCCCAGGAGCACTAGCAGTCGGTGAGCGACGACTTCAGGCATGTCCGTCCAGGCCCGTCCCACCCCGCTAACTCGTCCGGGCGCCCAGAGTTGCGCGCGGGCAGGCGGGGACCGCGTCCCGGGTGATGCGGTCATCCCACCTGGGGCGCGCGGGCGCGGCGACGCTCCTCGCGGCGGTCAGCCTCGCGGCAACCGCGGCAACCGCGGCGAGCGCGTGGGCGCAGCCGAGCATCAGCGTCTACCCGCTGGCCGGCAGCAAGTACAACCGGGCTCAGACGCAGATCGCGTTTCGGGGCCTGCCGGCCAGCGCGATCAGGCAGGTGCAGGTGACCGACTGGTCTCGGGCGCGCACACCGGACACATCGCGGCCGGCTCGGACGGCGACGGCGGGAGCTTCATCCCGACCGTCCGTTCGTCCAGGGGGAGACCTCACGGTGACCGAGAACCACGCGCCGGCGGCGGGGGGCGACACCTTCGTGGCGCCGCAGTCGGGCCCGTCCAGAACCGCCCGATGATCCTCGGCCCGCAGGGCAACCTGGTGTGGCCCTACCCCGTCTCGCGCAACACGCTGATCACCGACTTCAAGGAGCAGAACCTCCGGTCGGCAACGGCCTCGACATGGGATTGCACGAGTTCCGCCTCACGCCCGACGGCGACGCCTACATCACGGCCTCATCACCGGTCCGCCTGCCCGGCGTCTCAAAGCCGGCGATCGACTGGGCGGTGCAGGAGATCGACGTCCAGACGGGCCTAGAGGAGCGCCCTCTTTTCGACCTTGACGGTTCGTTCTTGCGGTGATCTCATGGTGGGCGGGAGATGCAGGGTTCTGCGGGTGTTCCACGAAGGCGGGGCAGGCCGCCGCGCGAGATCGACGAGACGGCGGTGCTGGACGCCGCCGTCCGGGGACCACGTCGTTCCTATGACCACCACCACTCCGCGGCCTACCTGCCCGGGCTCGGGGTTGACTGCGGCAACCTCAGCGGGTGCGTGACCCCATGAGGGCACGGGTCACAGTGCTCATCGTGGCGGCGCTCGCCCTGGACAGCGCGGCTCCGGCCCTGGCCGACCCGCTGTCGGCCCAGAGCCTGATGGCCGACGTCACCACCTATGCCGGGCTGGGCACCGACCACCTCACCGGGTCGGCCAACGGGGCGGCGACGCAGGACTGGGTAATTCAGCAACTGGCTGCGGTCGGCCTGCAGACCGGAAGCGACGCGTTCACGTTCCTGCGGTTCGCCCCGTCCACCGTCTCGCTGCAGGTCACCGGTCAGGCCGTTCCGTCGACCGCGCCCCGGTTCTATTCGGGGACGACCCCGGCCGCCGGGGTCAGCGCACCGCTGGTCTACGCCGGCACCGGCAGCGCCCAGGAGGACTCGCGGGCCGGGGTGGCGGGCAAGATCGAGGTCATCGACGTGCCGATGGTCGACGACGCGGTCGAGCCGACGCTCGACGGCGCGTTCACCGCCGCCCAGGCCGCCGGGGCGGTGGGGCTGGTCGCCGTGACCGAGGGCGCGCAGGACTATCCGGTCCAGGAGGACATCGACTCCCGCCAGGGCGTCCAGAACCTGCCCACGGTGTTCGTGGGCAAGCGCACCGGGGCGGGCGTGATCACAGCAGCCAAGGCCGGGGCCCCGGCCACGTTGACCCTGACTGCCTCGGTGGGAACCGGCTGCGACCGCGACGTGTACGGCGTGCTGCCCGGCGCCGATCCGTCGCACTACGTGGTCATCGGGACTCCGACCTCGGCGTTCGGGCCTGCGGCGTCCGAGCGCGGGTCGGGCGTGGCCATCTTCCTCGGGCTGGCTCGCCACTACGCCTCGCTTCCGCAGAGCAGCCGCCCGTTCACGATGATCTTCGTGGCCACCACCGGCCATGAGATCGGCTACCTGGGGCTGCCCCTGTTCATGCAGGACCACCCGGGCTGGTTCTCGGCTGCCCAGGCCTATGTTCACCTCGGGGCATCGATCGGGGCAGCCCAGCTGGCCGAAGCGCCCGACGGAAGCGTGGTGCAAGCCCCCGCCGGTGACCTGACCCGGCTGTTCTACGTCAGCGAGAACCCGCTGCTGCTTCCCGGGGTCCAGGCGGCGTTTGCCGGCACGGCGACGATCACCGGCTCGAGCTCGCCGGCCGTGCGCAACGTCGGCGAGCAGGCCTACCCCTACCACCAGGGGGTGCCGATCATCTCGATCAGCGGGGGCAGCTACTACTTCCACACGGCGGGCGATCAGCCCAGCGCTGTGAACCCGTCGCTGCTGGCGTCGATGGCGGCCGGGTTTGAGGGCTCGATCGACTACGTGGACAGCCTTCCGGCCGGAACCATTCCGCAAGGCAATGGCCTGGCCGCCGCGGCCGGCGCCCGTCAGGACCCGAATCCGACGCCGAGCGGAAGCTCCGGCGCGGGCAACCCCGCCTATCAACCAACTCCGGTGCCCTCATGCTCATGACCATGACCCGATCCCGTCTGATCCTCGCCGCGTCGGCCGCTTCGGCTGCGCTGGCCGCTGTCCCCGGGATCGCCACCGCCGACGCCACCCACGCGTGCGACCCCTCGCCGAGCGTGGCTGCCGGCCAGATCCCCACCTACGACGACCCGTATCAGGCCTACTCGTGGGAGGGTCAGTGGCGCAGCGCCACGTTCACGTTCCCGTCCCATCGCACGGGGGCGTGTCTGGCCGGGACGGTGTTCGCTCCCCTGGACCTGAGCGCCGGCTCCCCGGACGCCCGGTTCGGAGCGTTGCGACCGGCCGTGGTCATTGGTCCCGGGAGCGGGCCCGGCGTGGAGGCCATGTACCAATGGTCGGCGCGAGACCTGGCCGGCCATGGCTACATCGCGGTGACCATCGATCCCCAGGGGGTTGGGCACTCGAGGACGTTCGGCAACCCGGCCTGCCAGGTCCCACCACCGTCGGATCCAACCCAGGCTTGCCCCGGGGTGCCGTTCCAGCAGGCCACCAACTACGTCGACGCGATCCAGACGGGACTCGACTACCTGACCTCGGCCTATGACCCGTTCGCCGGCTCGGTCGACCCGAACGAGCTGGGCGCGGCCGGGCACTCGCTGTCGGCCCGCGCGGTCAGCTACGCGCAGATGGTCGACCACCGGATCAAGGCGATCGTGGCCTGGGACAACCTGGCCTCGGACCTGACCGGCGATGCCGGCTCACCGAGCGGCGGCGGCGTGGCCGGGCAGCTGATCGGGGGCGAGGTTCCGGGCTCAAGCGACCCGATCACGCCGACCGTTCCGGCGCTTGGGGAGGCGTCCGACGGGCGGGGTGCGGACGAGCCGACCAACACCGATCCCGATCTGAAGAAGACCGCTTATGAGGTGTGGCGCCACGCCGGCGTCCCGTCCATGGAGGTCGTGTTCCGCGGCTCCACGCACAGCGACTGGGCCCAGAACAACACGACGACCAGCGACACCATGCTCCACAACTTCGAGTACTACACCCGGGCTTGGTTTGACCGGTTCCTGCTCGGCGACACCACCGCCGACCAGCGCCTGCTGGCCGCGACCGTCAACGGGCAACCAGCCTCCTCGATCTTCAGCACCAACTGGCGCTCGGCCGCGTTCCTGGACGGCATCGACTGCGAGAACCTGGTCGCGTGCGTGAAGTAGCCCGTCGAGTCCGAGCGATGGCCGGCGGGTTGCGTCCCAGCGCTGCTGTAGATTCTGACGACGCAGGTTCGTGCTGATAGTTACATTGCACGTTAGGCTGCCACCACCTCCACGGGCTTGGGAGAGAGTGACCGTCACGCAGCCGCGCCAGCGCTTGGCGCTCGAGATCGGTGAACACGAGGCGGGTGGATTGGGTGATGATCAGGTCCAGTGCCGCCCAGCACAGCGATAGGCAGCCGGTCTCGCCGGGGAAGCGGCCGATGACCTTGGTGCGCCCTCAGCACGCCGATTCCCGAGATCGAACACCTACATCGATGCCGGGAGCCCCGGATTTCGGCATGACGGACACCGTCCGTTCGAAGCGCTTTCAACACAAGCGCTCGGGTGTCCGGAAAATCGGGGGAGCTCCATAATCGATCGGCGGCATGTAGGTGTCTATCGGCCACACGATGGCGATGGGTTTGGGGCACCCCGGCTGCGGCGGAGGGAGCGAATGTGGTGCGTATAATCTTGTCTATGACGCCACAAGAAGAGCTCAAGCATGAGGTCGGGGTGCGTGACCTTCATGATCATCTGAGTCGGTATGTCCGCCACGTAGCCGACGGCGGCGAGGTAGTCGTGACGATGCGCGGGAAGCGCGTCGCTCGCCTCACGCCCGTGGACCAGGTCGACCCCCTGGAGGGTCTGCGTGCCCGCGGCCTGGTGTCGGTGCCAAGCGGGCGGTGGCGGCTCCGACAACGAGGTCACGCTCGGGCAAGCGTCTCTGATCTGGTTGCGGACCAGCGGCGCTGAACGCCTACTTCGACACGTCCGCGGTGATCAAGCTGATCGTGGCCGAGGACGGCTCGGAGCTCGCCGATCAGCTGTGGGAAGCCGCGCAGTTGAAGCTCGCCAGCCATCTGGTCTATCCGGAGGCGAGGGCGGCGCTTGCGGCAGCGGCGCGGGCCGGGCGAGTCGACACGCGCGCGTACCGACGGGCGGTCGCCGACCTAGGCGTCGTCGTGGCGTCGATGCAGCGGATCGGCGTCGACGACACGCTTGCACGAGAGGCCGGCGAGCTGGCGGAGAAGCATGCGCTCCGGGGCTATGACGCGGTTCATCTCGCGACAGCGCTCAGCGTGACAGATCCTACGCTCGTAGTCGTCACATGGGACCGTGACCTGGCGGCCGCTACGCTCGCGTGCGGACACCCAGTCGCTCCCGCGCTGACCAGTTGATCATCGGGTAGAAGCCGGGCTCCGGACGGACGCTCCCGACCTGATCAGCGAGGACGGCGTCGACGGCGCTGCATCGCCCGACTCGGGAGCTGACCGACCGCCGAAAGCGCACCTGCCTTCGTGTGATCGCGGTATTCCCGGGGCACAGCTGGCGGTCCGCGGTCGTGCGCCTCGCTGCCGCTCGGTCGTGGGCTCGGCCGGTCCTCAGACTGTCCCATTTCGGGGTCTCCTGCAGGAGCCGTGGGTTGTGTCACCGCCGTGGGAGTGATGGGCAGAGGCCGGCGAGGGCGAGCATCGCGAGGTTGATCGCGGCTTGTTAGGAGTGGAATCCGAACGCGCGGCGGATGATCAGCCGCAGCTGTGTGTTCACTTGCTCGACGCATGCGTTCGGGAGGCCGTGCCGGATCGCGGCCTCGATCCCTTCACGCTGTTCGGTGATCCGTCGGGCGAGTTTGACGAACGACTCGAGACGGGATCGGCGCGCCCAGCGCAGCCACGCGTCGAGCAGCGCGATCACTTGGTCGAAGCCGACGCGGTAGATCTGGCGCAGCTGGTGGGCGAGCAGGTAGGCGCGGTGGAGCCGCTGGTTGAGCTTTTGGATGCGGGCGAGCTTGAGCTGTTGTTGCTCGGGAGACACGAGACAGCCTCGCGCCAGGCCTTGGTCGCTGTCACCGGGCGGGTCAGGCAGAACTTGCTCACGTAGTCGACCACGCCGCCCATCTGCCACACCCCGCCGGCGCGGGTCTCAAGCTCGGAGAAGTCGGTCTGCCAGACCCGGTTGCGGCGGCTCGGCGGATCGTGGAACACCGAGCTAGCAGATACTGGCGATATCCAGGAAAAAAATGATGGGCACGGCTGGGTTCGAACCAGCGACCTCTCGCGTGTGAAGCGATTGGTCTGTGAAGTTATTTCACAGCGATTTGCAGGCAGTTTTGCGCCTGATCTCGCTTTCCGTGGCAGGAATTACTGTCTTGGATTGCTGGGATTTGTCGTGGTTGTGGTCCCGAAAACGGATTTCGGGACCAGCAGCGGCGCGCTCGTGATCGGACGCGTCGTGCTCCTCGGGGATGAGTTCCCCGGGGAGGTGAATCGCAGGAGTTGAGAGTTCGACAGCCGGGGGCTCGTCCGCGCGGGCAACCGCCGCGGTCGGGTATTCGCCCCTTAACGGCGTCGATCCCCGGGCCAGCTGCGTCAACAGCTGAGGGGGATCGAGGCAACAACGGAAGCTCTGCGTCCTCGGGTGGACTGGAGCAAAGATTACTGCGCCCTCGGACGGACTCAGTCGGAGGCGCGCGATGAGTCGTCGGGCGATCGCGGCCGTGCTCGCGCGTGATGACCTGTCCGGGGGCGAGCGTTTGGTCGCGTTGTCGCTGGCGAGCTTCGCCGATCGCGAGAACCGGGCGTGGCCTGGGGCGCCGACGGCATCGGCGCGGGCGGGGCTGCGCCGCAGCCGATACCAACAGGCGCGCGAGCAGCTCATCCGCCGCGGGCTCGTCGAGGTCGAGGAGCGCGTGACCGGGCGCGGGCGGGCAAGCACCGTGCGGCTCGCGTTCGCCGACACGGGGCCGTGGTGGGACGGCGCGGTCAACGCGGAGCTCGCCGAGGCTGTCCTGGGCTATAGCCGGGCGTCCGGGCCGGCGCGCCTGCTGCTGGCGACGATGGCGGCGCTGGCGGACGAGGCCGGCGTTGTCCGTGACCTCTCGACGGAGCAGCTTTGTGCGGCGGCGGGGGTGACGGACAGGTCGTATCGGCGGGGGCGGCAGGCGCTGCTGGTCTCGGGCGAGCTCGTCCTGGTCAGCGGCACGGGTGGTCGCGGGAACACGAACGTCTGGACCGTTGCGGACCCGCGCCAGCTCGCGGACGCAGCTTCGGCGCGTCTAGCTCGGCGCGTGCCGCCGCCAGCAGGCGCCAGGCCGCTGGTTGCGGCTGCGGCTGGCTCGGATGGAAAGCGCGGTCAGGATCGGACAGTTTCCGGGCAAAAGTGTCCGATCCGTACCGGGGTTTCGCTCGTAAACGGCGGTCAGGATCGGACACTTTTCGAGCTCCCAGCGCCGGAAACCCCGGCACAAACCCCGGCAGAAACCCCGGCGCCCTTCGCGCGCGCGGGAAGAGAACCCCAGAACCCGGGAACCAACGAAGACCCCCCCAACCCCCCTGCAGGGGGGAGCCTGCCTGACCCGATCCTGGTCGAGCAGACGTACGTCACCGACAGCGGACGCAAGCGGCAACGAGTGGTCCGCATCGATCTCGCCGAGCTGCGGCGCGGCCTGGTGCTGCCGACTGCCGAGGACAACGCGGTCTGGGAGCTGATCCGTGCGCAGCTCGTCGGCGCCGTGAGCGAGAGCGTGTTCGCGGTCTGGTTTGAGCCGCTGGAGCTGATCGCGGTCGACCGCGCCGGGGCGCTGGTCATCGGCGCGCCCGATCAGACCGTGTCGTGGCTCCAGAAGCGCTTCGGGCGGCTCATCGCCCGCTGCGCGGAGCACGTCGGCCGCGATCTGCGGCTGGCAGACGAGCCCGAGCGACTGGCGCTCAGAACCAACGAGAAACGCCGTGCGGCAGCCGCTCGGCGCGCCTGACATCAACCAGAGGAGGTCGTGATGGTCATCGTGATCGCGCAGCAGAAGGGAGGGGTGGGGAAGACGACCACGGCGGCGAATGTGGCCGTGCTCCTGGCCAAGAGCGGTGCTCGTCTGCTCCTCGTCGACACTGATCCGCAGTTCGCGCTCACTCGCCAGCTCGGGCTGGAGCTCCAATCTCTGGGCGTGAACCTCGTGGACGTGATCGCTGGCCGGGCGGTTGCCGAGGACGCAGTCGTGAGGGGCGTCCACGGGCTCGACGTGATCCCTGCTGCCCGTGAGCTCGC
>NZ_DASRBQ010000128.1:0-57746 GCF_035653575.1 Actinocrinis sp. | reverse complement strand
TTCGCATCCTGGAACTCGCCGCCGAAGCCGTGAACACGAGCGGACTCGCTCATGGCCTCGGACTGAGCGCGGCGACCATCTCCGCGCACACCGCGGCGCTACGCGCCGCCGGACTCATCACCAGCGTCCGCGACGGCAAGGCCGTCATCCACCACCGCACCGCACTCGCCAACCTTCTTCTCGGCGGCCCACACGACTCCGGGCCAACCGAACGAGATCGGGACCGCTATCCGGGACATCCGGGTAAGTCCGGTTCCGGCGATAAAGCCGTCCAGGATGCCTGACCGGTATTGCAGCCTCTTGAGGGTATGGAACATGATCCTCTGCGCCGGATACGATGTCCGCCGAATCGCTTTCGGTAATGGGGCAATCACATTCGATGCGCGCTTGCCGCGCCATGATGCGTTTGAGCGAGACGATCCTTGCTTCAGTTTTCGGTGCTCGGGCCGCCGGCGGTCATCCGCGACGGGGCGGAGCTGAGGATTCAGGCGGTTATGCGGCGCACCGTGCTGGCCGCGCTGCTGCTGGAGGCGAACCGGGTCGTCACCACCGAGCGGCTGACCGCGATGCTCTGGGGCGAAGATCCTCCCGCGGCCGCCACCGCTTCGCTGTACAACCACGTCATGCGCCTGCGCGCCGCACTGACCGGCGACGGCTCCCGGCTCCGGACTGTTACGCAGGGTTATCTGCTCGAGGTACACGACGGAGAACTCGACCTGCACGTCTTCACCCGGCTCTACGATCAAGCGCAGCGCGCTGCCCGCAACGGCGACTGGGAGAGCGCGTCGAACGGCCTGGCCGAAGCGCTGAGGCTGTGGCGCGGCGAGCCGCTCGCGGGATGCGCGCCGACGGTTCTGTGCCAGACCGAGGCGCAGCGTCTCGGCGAGCTGCGGCTGCGAGCGCTGGAGGCCCGCATCGAAGCAGACCTCAGGCTCGGGCGCCACCGGGACTTGGTCGGCGAGCTGCGCACACTCGTCGACCGACACCCCCTTCACGAATCCTTCCACGCCCGGCTCATGCTCGCGCTGCACTGCTCCGGCCGACAGGCGGAGGCGCAGGAGGCCTATCGGGAGCTGCGCAGGATTCTCGTCGGGGAGTTGGGGATCGAGCCCTCCGACGACCTTCGGCAGCTACATCAGCGTCTGCTGCGCGGCGAACCGGTGCCTGAGGTACGAGCGCGGGGCCCGGTGCCGGCACAGCTGCCCGGCAACGTTGCCGACTTCACCGGGCGCGGCATGCAGCTGGCGCAGCTGACCTCGCTGCTCGGCGATAGCCGGCGGCCGCCGCAGGTCGTGGTGGTCTCGGCGCTCACCGGTGCTGGAGGCATCGGCAAGACGGCCCTCGCGGTACACGCCGCTCATGCCACGCGGGCCGGGTTCCCCGACGGGCAACTGTATGCGAACCTGCGCGGAGGCGGTGACCGCCCGGCCACGGCCGCCGAGGTGCTCGCCCGTTTCCTGCGCGCGCTCGGCGCGGATCCTGCGGCGCTGTCGGCCGAAACGGAAGAGCTTGCCGCCGCTTACCGTGGCTGGCTGGCGGACCGCACGATGCTGATCGTGCTCGACGACGCCCTCGACGCCCATCAGATCAGGCCGCTGCTTCCCGGCAGCGGCGGTTCGTGCGTCCTGGTCACCAGCCGAGACCGCCTCATCGAGCTGGAGGCCGGGCACCGACTGAATCTGGACGTACTCCCGGACGCGGACGCCAGCGCGCTCCTTGAGCGGATCATCGGCTCCGCGCGCTGCCAAGCCGAGCCGGAGGCCTTCACCCGCGTCCTGGGCCGATGCGCGGGCCTTCCGCTGGCGATCAGGATCGCAGGCGCGCGCCTGCTCGCCCGGCCCGGGTGGCGGCTCGCCGACCTGGCTGACCGCCTGGAGCGCGCCGAGGACCGCCTCGGCGAGTTGACCGCCGGCGACCTCGGTATACGGGCGAGCTTCGAAGTCAGCTACGCGGCCTTGGACTTGAAAGCCGCGGACGGCGTCGGGCAGCGCGAGGCGTTCAGGTTGCTCTCCCTCTTTGACGGGCCTCATCTGAGCATCATGAGCGCGGCCGCCGCGCTCGGCGTCGAATACGTGCAAGCCGAATGCTTGCTCGAGTCGCTCGTCGACGCGCACCTGCTGGAGTCACCGCAGGCGGGGATCTACCGCTACCACGACCTGTTGCGTCTCTATGCCGCCGAGAAATCCCGGCTGCAGGATCCGGCGCAGCGCGGCGCGGACAGCGTGGCCCGGTTGCTGGACTGGACCCTGCACGCGGTCGTCCGGACCACGCTGGCGATGGCGCCCGGCCGGGTGCGGCCACTGGAGCGCGAGCCCGATCCGGCGTGGCGGTTCCCACCCGCGCGCGATTACGCCGAGTGCCTCGCCTGGTTCCGGGCAGAGAAGGACAACCTCACCACCGCGGTGGCGCAAGCGGTGCGGATCGGCCGCCACGATCTCGCCTGGCAGCTGGCGTTCAAGCTCTACACCTACCTCGCGCTTGAGCATCCCTATCAGGAGGTCCTCAGTATCCTGTTGACGGGTCTGGCGAGCGCGATCGAGGCCAAGGCGGAAAGCGGGCGCAGCGCGCTGCTCAACGTGATTGCCATCACCGAGGCGAAGCAGCACCGGTACGAGGACGCCGTGGCCCACTTCGAGGAAGCGCTCGAGGTGCGCCGTCGTCTGGGCAACCCGGAAGGTGTCGCGGCTTGTCTGTCCAACCTCGGGATCCTCTATCGTAAACTCGAGCGTTTCGACGACGCGTTGGCCGTGCTCGAAGAGACGATCGCGATCGCTGAGAAGGCCGACTATGCGTTGGGGAAGTGCACCGGCTATGCGTCGCTCGGCGAGGTGTATCTGGCTCAGGGGCGCTTCGAACTGGCCCGGGATACGTTGCTGTGCGCCCTCGGCTCCTACCCGCAAAACGGTGACATCCACGGCAAGGGCGACGCACTGAGCAAACTCGCACGGGCATACAGCGGTCTGGGCGACGTCGAACTGGCAGTCCGTACCCGTGAGCGAGGTCTGTGCGAGATCCGCGCGGCCGGCGACCGGACTCAGGAAGCCGACGCGCTGCAGGACCAGGCCGAGGACCTGGCGAGGCTCGGCCGGGACCGGGAAGCGCGAGAGCATCTAAGCGCCGCTGAGGGCATCTTGTCCGATCTCGGTGATCCACGTGTGCAACAGGTACGAGACCTCCTCCGCCACGGCCCGAGGCGATCGTGAGCGCTGCCTGTCGGCGCCGCTGAGTCCGAAAGCCATCCAGGCCGTCAATGCTGACGACGGTCGACCCGGCCGCCGATGGCGAACCGGGTCGACCTTGAGCGATCTCGCCCGGGCAGTGAGGCCACCGCGGCTATCCGCGGGTCAGGCGGGAGGGAGCGTGCCGCACCCGGGGCGGCTGTCCGATCAGTACCAACCGCTTGAGCTGTACGTGATGTGCCCGTCCGGGTAGATGCACTCGCGTTCCGAGTCAGTTCCGGCGCTCAGGAAGAACCACGTCATCTGGCACCACTCGTGGCCGGGGGTACGTGTGCCGAAGTGGTTGGTCTCGGAGCAGTTGACGAAGACCACCGTGCCGCCCGACCCGATGCACTGATACGACGACCGCTGCCACACCAGATGGCCGTCCTCGTAGACGTTCTGGTCGATATTTCCGATGTCTCCGGCTCCGCACCAAACCGACGCCCACACCGTTCCGTTGGATTGCGGGTAGTCGACGGTGGGGATGCAGTCCGCGGTCGCGGCGTGCGCCGACACCGCCGGGCCGCCGACCACGAGCGTCAGGCCCGCGATCACGGACGCGACCAGCGCGCCCAATCGTTTGAGCTTCACAGGCTGTGTCTCCTACGTATTCGTCGTTGTCCTTGAGCGGATTCCGCATACTCATCCTCGGCGGGGCGCCTAACAGCCTTCTAACAGAAGCGGTTCGAGCCGCCGCGGTCTGCGGCCCGGGCGCATCCCCTCCCAATAGATTGCATAGTGCAATAATTCTTGGGTAGCTACGTCGCTGGAAACCGAGCCTGGACCGTGAGGGAGGCGATGTGATGGCCACCAACGAAGCATCCGACAGCCCGGCTGTGCACAAGAGGCCGGGATCGGCGACTCGCTGGCTGCTCAGATCACCCACGCGGCTCTACGACCTGCACGCCGGCTGGCTGCTTGATCACCGGTTCCTGCGCCTGACGCACATCGGCCGAAAGTCGGGGCGCCGATATCGGACCATGCTCGAAATCGTCCGCGCCGACCCAGGGCGCAATGAGTTCGTCGTCATGGCTGGACTCGGCGAGCACGCGGACTGGTATCGCAATGTGCGGGCCGGCGGCGCCGTCGAAGTTGCGGTCGCGAACGAGCGCTTTTCGCCCGCGTACCGCGTGCTCGGGGAGCAAGAAGCCGCCGAAGCGCTCGCGCACTACGAACACGACCACCACTGGGCCGCGCCGATGATCAGGCGTGCTCTCACATGGCTGGTGGGGTGGGACTACGACGCCTCGCCAAGCGCGCGGCTTCGGCTGGTGCATGAAGTGCCGCTGCTGGCCTTCCGCCCCGCGGATCAGCAGACGTTCACGCGTGATGACCGGTCAGGGACCGGCCAAGCAGGCGAAGACGCTGCGTTCTGAACGCTGTCACCCGTTCTGAGCGCTGTCACCCGATGCGGCGCGCAAGCGTCGTAGCGCCTGGGCCGCTGAGCCGTCGCGCTCCCTCGCCGCGGCCGGTTATCGCGAGCAGCAGGTCGTCCGCCGCGCCCCGTACCGGAGCGCCACGTCCCCAGGTGAAGTCGATGTCTTCCGCCTCCAGGCGCAGCCCGTCGAGGCAGCCGCGCGGCACTAGAGTCGGCCCGGGAGCGCCCGGCGGGTGCTTGAGCGTCACCAGGCACTGCAGCGCGGCGCGCAGCCGGTCCGGTTCGACGTCGCGGACGATGCGGAGCGGGCGGCGGATGTCGAGATCGTGGACGAGCAGGTCGGCCAGTGGCGCCTCCGGACCCTGGCCCCGCGGGATGAACCGGGATTCCGCGAGGCGGCGCAGCCGTTCGGTGAGCTCGGTGGCCGAGTGCTCGGCCCAGCGGGCGGTGAGTTTGTCGTTCGCCCGGTCGAAGCTGCCCCGGGAAGTCATCAGGGTTCGAAGGAACTCGCCCGAACTGACCTCGAGAACCATCACCACGTGCGCGGCCACGTCGTGGACGCGCCACCGGTTGCACAGACTCGGGGTGGCCAGCTGCCGGGCGGTGAGCTGGTCGAGCAGGTCGGCGAGCGCCCGCCGTTCGTCGGCGAGCATGTCGAAGACGTCCACGCGGGAAGCGTGGCACAGTGCACTGATCGATCGCTGACCACTGCCTGACCGGTTCGGAGACGGTGAGCGATTCGGAGACGGTGAGCGGCTCGGCGGAGGGGCTGGCGCTGGCGTGCCGCGCCGATCCCCGCCGCCGAGCCCTGCTCGGGCCTGCGCTAGCGGGCCGCACCACGCGGAGGATCGCTGGTGACCGCCTCGGCCGCGGGGCGCGACGGCGCCGGCACGCTCGCCGCCGGAGCCGTCCCGCCGGGCAGGAGGCGCTCCAACACCGAGGGCGTCCACCAGTTCCAGTGCCCCAGCAGACGCATCAGCGCCGGGACCAGAACCAGGCGGATCAGCGTGGCGTCCAGGGCGATCGCCGCCGCCAGGGCCAGGCCGAACTGCTTGAGCTCGAGCACGTTCGCGATCATGAAGCTGCCGAAGACGGCCACCATGATCGCCGCGGCCGCGGCGATCGGGCGGGCGGTGTGCTCGATGCCGGTGGCCACCGCGGTCGCGTTGTCGCGGGTCTGCTGCCAGACCTCCTGCATGCGGCGGATGAGGAAGACCTCGTAGTCCATCGAGAGGCCGAACAGCATCACGAAGACGCTGATCGGGAGATACACCTGAAGGAATCCGACGCTGGTGAAGTTCAGCACGCTCGATCCGTGGCCCCACTGGAAGACCGCGACCGTCAGGCCCATCGCCGCAGCGGTCGCCAGCAGGTTCATCGCGACGGCCTTGACCGGCAGCACGACGCTGCGGAACACCACGAGCAGGAACAGCAGCGAGAGCCCGAGGACGAGCAGCAGGATGTACGGAACCTTGGCGTTGGTCTCGTGCGTGAGGTCGAGGAACACCGCGGTCGCGCCGCCGACCAGCGCGACCGTGCTCGTGTGCGCAGTGGCCTGAGGCACGAGGTCGTCGCGGATGTGCTGGACGAGCGTGGTCGCCGCCGATGAGTCGATCGGCACGGAGGGCACCGCGTCGATCAGCACGCGCCCGCCCACCTGCTGCGTGTCGACGGCGCTAACGCGCGAGTCGTGGGAGACCGCCGCGGCCAGTCGCTGTGCCTGCTGAGCGCCTGCCGCTTGGAGCGGTGTGTCACCCGGACCGGTGACGACGATCTGCACCGGTGAGACGACCCCGGGTCCGAAGGAGCGCTCAAGCACCTGCTGGGCCTTGGCCGAGGGCTTGCCGGTCAGCGAGGCGGTGCCGAGGTCGATGCCGTAGCGCATGTCGCCCACCGGCAGCGCCGCGAGCACGAGGATCGCCACTGCGGCCACGCCCGCCACGATCGGGTGCCGCATGATCGTGTGCGCCCAGCGGGCCCAGCCGCCGGTGTTCTCCAACGCTCCGGGCTGGATGTCGGCGGGCTGGAAGCGGGCCGGCAGCGAGCCCTTGTTGACCCGTGCGCCGAGCATGGCCAGCACGGCGGGCAGCAGCGTCCAGGCCGCGGCCAGGGTGCAGACGACCACGATCAGCACGGCGACGGAGATCTCGCGGAAAACCGAGGAGTTCACGATGAACAGCGAGCACATCGAGATGGCGACGACGACGCCGGAGAACAACACCGTGCGGCCGGACGTGGCCATGGCGGAGCCCGCGGCCTCGGCGATCTGCGCGGACTGGGCGCGGTGCTGCGCGCCGCCGCCCTTCCCGCTCACCCCGCGCCGGGCCAGTTCCTCGCGGAACCGGCTGACGATGAACAGGGCGTAGTCGATCCCGATGCCGGTGCCGATCATGGTGATGATGGTGACCAGGAAGGCGTCGAAGTTGAAGCCGAGGGCGAGCAGGGCGACGACGCCGAAGGCGAGCATGAGCCCGGCGATGGCGAGCAGCAGCGGGAGCACCGCGGCGACCACGGCGCCGAGGGCGAACAGCAGGACGAGGAGCGCGACGGGCATGCCGATGGACTCGGCATGCTCGGAATCCGCGTTCTCGACCGCGGTCAGGTCGTTGGTGATCGGCGAGTAGCCGGTGAGATACGCCTGCACGCCGTCACCCGAGGCGTTCCGCACTGCTGTCTGCACCTTGCCGGAACGCGAGGTGAGCTGGCTGGGGCTGCCGTTGAGCCCGATGAGGGCGAGCGCGGCGCGATGGTCGGGCGAGATCTGGTCGTGGGCTTGCGGCGCGAAGGGACTCAGGACGCCGACCACTCCGGTCTGGCCTTTGGCCGCGGAGAGCACCTTGGCGACGGCGCTCCGCCCGGCGGCAGCGGTGATATCCCCGGAGCTGCTGAAGACGATCACGTCCTGTTCGGCCCCCTCACCGGCGAAGTGCCGTTGAAGCAGCGCGCTGACTTGTTCGGACTGTGAGCCGTTGACCCCGTAGTTCGGTCCGCCCAAGTGCGATTCGAGCAGCGGGAAGGAGGCCATGCACGCGATGAGGAGCGCAATCCATGTATAGAAGACGGCCTTGCGGTGGCGCGCCATCCGGACGCCCCAGTGGTATGCGGTCATTGCGGTTCTCCTGCCAGCAGGCCCAGCACGGCGGCTGCGGCCGGCCGGGTGTCGAGTTCGGGGTCGAGGACGAGGTGTAGAAGCAGGCCGTCGAGCAGGGCGGCTATTGCCGCGGCGACGCCGTCGGCGGGCACGGCGCCCACCAGCGCGCCGCGTTCCTGGTCGCGCCGGACCAGGTCAGCCAGCGCCTTGCGGTAGTCGTGCAGGTCCGCGGCGATCGGAGCGCGCAGCGCGTTGTCCCGCACGGCCTCGCGGGCGGTTTCGAGGAGCTGGGCCACCGCGGGGTCGGACAGGCCGCCGGCGGCGTACCAGGCGAACGTCCCGCTGAGCAGCTCAGCGACGCTGCCGGCCTGTGCGGCCAGCGCGAGCGGAGCGGCCAGCGCCTGGCGGGTCGCGGACAGGGCGGCCTCGCGCAGCAGGTCGTCCTTGCCCTCGAAGTGGTAGCTCACCGCCCCGTGCGGCACGCCCGCCCGGGCGGCGATGGCGCGGGTGGTGACCGCACACCAGCCGGTCTCGGCGATCAGTGCGGCCGCGGCGTCCAGGAGCGCCTGGCGCGTCGCAGCTCCCTGTTCCACGGTAGATGGTCTTCGACCTGCGCGAATGTGCCGCCGTTGCGGATTGTCCATATGGCCAATGCTACACCGATCATTGCATGATGCAATGCTAATTCAGTGCATCGTGCAATGATTTTTTCGCTGGAGTCAGAGCTCGATGTGCGCGCCGGACGCTGCTCGCCGCGCGGTGCGTGGGAAGGCCCTGGTCGGACGGCCGAGCCGGGCGACGAAGAAGACCCGGCCGGGCAGGTTGAACCGTGACTGCAGATCACGGCGCGCGTCCTCGTGTTGCAGCAGGATGCTGAGCGGGTGGATGGCGAGGCCGCTGCGGGTGGCGCGAAGCCAATAGTCCGTCAGGTAAGCGCCCGCACGCAGGATGTCGTGCGCGGTCGGTGCCGCGGTGGGCAGGCTCAAGATGCTGATCGTCGGCGTTTCGCGGGTGAGCGCGGCCAATTGCCCGGCCAGCAGGCGGGGATAGCCGAGGTGGCGAAGCGCGCGCATGGTCCTGGGCGCGAGGGCGAGTTTCATCAGGTGGCGGCGCGTCGGGCGCATGGGTCCGAAGAGCTGGGCGAGCGTGAAGCCGTCGCCGTGCCCGGCAGCCTCTTGCGGCGATCGGATGAATGAGAAGGTCTCGCTCCAAGCGGTCAGGTCACTGAAGTCGCGGCCGCCGTGGCGGGCGAGCAGCCGGGCGAATTGGGATCGGTCCTCGGCACGGAATAGGTGGTGCACTTGTATGTCATGGTTCTCACACAGCGCCGTTCCCGGCGCCTTTAGCTCTTCCAGCACCGCGGGATCGAGCTGCTCATTGAGGTAGGGCGCCCGATTCGTGCATCGGGCCGCGGCCGCGGCACTCAGCTCGGACATGGATTCTGCGGCGTGGACACCTGGGACGAGCTTCAAGACTCCGAGCGCGGTCCATCGCTCGGGCCAGCGCGGGTGCAGCTTGGGAGCGTCCTCCTCCAGAAAGCCGGCTTGCGCGAGAGTCCAGCCCTGCGCGGCAAGTGCCCGAACGAGTAGTTGGCCGTACAGCCCGCAGCTGAGGAGCATCTCGAGTCCGTGCGCGGCCAAAGCGGTGAGCCGGCGGTCCTGATCGAGGGCCAGCGCGAGATAGCGGTGCGGTCCGGCGACGTCATCGTGGAACAGCTTCGCCGCCGCGCTGCGGGCCTCGTCCCCGGCCAGGTGCGCAAGCGCCCACGGCTGGCAGTTGTGCGAGGACGGGCTGAGCGCGGCGACTTTCGCGGCTTGGCTCAAGACGAGGTCAAAGGGCTGCGTCGGCGCAGGAGGGGGCGCAGGGGCCGTGGGAGTCCGCACGTGTCACGCTACTTCCATACCAGGGCCAGGGAATAGCCGTCGATGTCGCGGGCCCATCCGGCGAAGCGCTGCGCCTGCTCGGCGTCGGGCTCGTGCTGTCGCAGGTCAGCGCCGGCTCGCCAGGAGAAGCGGCCGTCTGCTTGCCAGCCGGTGAGCGTCACTTCGCGCGGATCCACGCGCAGGCCGACGCCGAGACGCTTGAGCACAGCCTCCTTGCATGCCCAGTGCAATGACGGCGCCATCTCCCGCAGCGCGGGATGCGCCGGCACCGGCTCCGCCGCCTCAGCCGCCTCATCCGCGTCGGGTGTGGCCAGCAGGTCGAGCAGTGGCGGCGGCATGGGGCGGGTGCGCTCCAGATCGACGCCGATCGGCCGCGGGCCGCAGGCGGCCACCGCGAAGTCGCCGGAGTGTGACAGTCCGATCTGCACCGGAGCGTTGGCTGTGGGCTTGCCCGCGCGCGGTCCGCTGCGGATCTGCGAGACCTTGATGCGGCGCGGACCTGGTTCGTGACCGAGGTGGCGACGCTGGTGGGCGCGTACGGCGCGGGATGTGGCCAACCGTCCGGCGACCCATTCCAACCGGCGCTTGAGCAGCCAGAGCGTGGCGGCGTGCGCCGCTTCCTGCGGGTGCAGTTCGCGGCGTTCAAGCGCGGCGCGGGCCGTTTCGGGCAGGCTGCCGAGCCAGGCGATCGAGACTACGGCGAGGGTCAGCGGCCCGGGTGCGTGGCAAAGGTGCAGCGGGCGTGCCGGGTCGAGGGTTAGGCCGCGCTGGAGGGCCGCGCAGACGGTCCGGCCGTCCGGATGCTCGGTCATCGGTCGATTTCGGGCGGCAGCAGGAACGGATAGGGGAGTCGCAGCACGTTGCGATGCCAGAAGCGGTCGGCTTTGCGCAGCCGCTGAATCAGTTCCCACATGCGCGCATCGCCGCGGTAGTAGGCAGCGACCTCCTGCGCCGTGATCGGCGCGGACAGGCGCGGGTTGGCCACCTCCAGGAAGAGCGGAATGAGCTTCTCGAGCCGCTCCTTGTGCAGGTTGCCGAGGAAGTCGAGCAGCACGCCGCGGCTCGAGTAGAACTTGTCGAAGATCGACTTGCTCATGGTGAGACGTACGGCGTCGCGCAGGACCCACGGCAGCGAGGTGAGGAACAGCGGCACGTCGAGCCGCTCGCGCCCTTGGTCGTCGCGCAGCAGCGGGGTCGTGACGTCGAGGTAGGTGAGTTCGCCGTCCAGGTCGATCCAGTTCGAGGCCTGGGCGTCGAGGCCGAAGGCCGGGGTGACGGCACGGTCGACGTGATCGAGGAAGCGCTTGAAGAAGTCGACGGCCCAGGACTGGGGCTGGTCGCGTAGCAGCCGCGAGCACAGCCGTTCGGCGGGCAAGGCCTCTTGGACGCAGTAGGCGACGATACGGCCGCCGGACAGGCGCTCGTGCCATAGCCGCGTGGGCGCCGCACGGATGCCGGCCTGCTCGAGCTTTTCGAGGTAGTCTGCGAGCGTGCTCGTGTAACGCTCGTACCGCTCCAGCGTGGGAAACACCGGCAGCCGCTTGCACGCGTAGGCGCCGTGAGGGGTCGTCAGCTTGAGCACGAGGGTGACTTCGCCGTAGCCGAGCACGTCGAGGGCGCTGTCGTCGGTTGTGCGCAGCGCGGCTTGTACGCGGTCTTCGAGGGCCTGAAGGTCGTCGTGAGGGATGGCGAACGACATGACCCGCGTCCTAGTCCTCGCTGTCGGTGAGAAGCGCTTCAAGCGACGCGCCGCTTCGCGCCCACGGGCGCCGGTAGAGCAGCAGGCCGGCTAGAACAGCGAGAGTAAGCAGCAGGGCACCGCGGGGCGGCCGGCGTGAGGTGCCAGGCAACTCGCCGCGACCAAGCAGTGTGTCGGTCAGCGGCTTGTCGGCGGCGTCGGGCTGCGGGATGAACTTCGAGATGCCGTTGATCAGGGCGAGCGCGCCCGAGACACGCTTCAACAGAACGGTGCGCTGGACCACGATGGCTCCTTGAGAGGGCTGATGGGATGGGCTTCGGCCGCTGCGGGCCGAGCGGAGAGGGTCAGGCGGCGGTGAAGACGAGCACCGCGTTCTGGCCGCCGAAGCCGAACGAGTTGCTCACGGCCGCCCGCAGGTGTCCATGGCGCGGCCGACCGTGGACCACGTCGAGTTCGATCTTCGGATCCTGACAGTCGAGGTTGGCCGTGGGCGGGACCGTGCCGTGTTCGAGGGTCAGGACGCTGAGGGCGGCCTCGATCGCCCCGGCGGCGCCGAGCGTGTGGCCGAGCACGCCCTTGGTCGAGGTGACCGCGGGTCCGGCGCCGAAGAGGGTGCCCAGCGCGCTCGCCTCGATTTCATCGTTGAGCGGGGTGGACGTGCCGTGCGCGTTGACGTGGTCGATGTCCTCGGGTGCGAGCTCGGCCTCGCGCAGCGCTTCGCGTGTCGCCCGGATGACGCCGGTCGCCTGCGGATCCGGCGCGGTGAGGTGATGGGCGTCCGCGCTGGCGCCGTAGCCCGCGAAGCGGGCCCGGACACGCGCGCCGCGGGCGCGGGCGTCGGATTCGCGTTCGAGCACGAGGATCGCGCTGCCTTCGCCGATGACGAACCCGTCGCGATCGGCGTCGAAGGGGCGGCTGGCGGCGCCCGGATCGTCGCGGCGCCGCGACAGCGCGCCCATCTGCGCGAACCCGGTGACGATCAGCGGGCTGACACCTGCTTCGCTGCCGCCTGCGAGTACGACGTCGCACCGGCCGGCCAGCAACAGGTCACGCGCGGCGCCCAGGGCGGTCGCGCCGGAGGCGCAGGCGGTGGCGGTGACGAAGTTCGGGCCCGTGGCCTTCAGATCGATGGCCACGTTCCCCGCCGCCATGTTCGGCACCAGCATCGGGATCAGCAGGGCGGAGACCGCGCCGGGCCCGGTCTCCATCATCACCCGCTGCTGGCGTTCCCAGGTGGACACTCCCCCGAGCCCGCAGCCGACGACCACCCCGACTCGGGCGCCATCCCAGGTGGCCGGGTCGAGTCCGGCGTCAGCGACCGCCTCGCGCGCGGCAGCGAGTGCCAGCTGGACGAACCTGTCGTGGATCAGCCGGCTGCGCGTGCCGACGTGGACCGCCGGTTCGAAGCCGGGCACCGTGCACGAGAAGTCCACCGGCAGTCCGGCCAGCTGCGGGTCCCGGCGCGCCGCGGAGCGGCCCGAGCACACGCCCGCCCAGGTGGCCTGCGCGCCGATTCCGGCCGCGGTGATCAGCCCGAGCCCGGTGACCGCGACCGCGGTCATGACGCCGAGGCGGCCACCCGCGCGCCGATCAGCTCGGCGGCCTTGGCGATCGTGTCGCGCGGGGTGGCGGCGTCGTCGTCGATCTGCACGCCGAGCTCGGCCTGGACGACCAGCAGCAGCTCGACCATGAACAGCGAGTCGATGTCCAGATCCTCGAACGTGGCCTGCGGCGTGATCTTCGCCGGGTCGACGTCGAACCGGTGCACCAGCAGGTCGACCAGCGCGTCGTAAGAGTTCGCCATCGGGCGCTCCTTCGTGTCGGGTGGTGGTTCGTGAGGCGTCACGGCGCGGCGAGCCGGGGCCAGGTCAACGTGACCGATCCCCAGGTCAAGCCGCCGCCGAAGGCGGTGAGCAGTACGCGTTGCCCGGCGTGCAGCGAGCCCTCCTCATGGGCCTGGTGCAGGGCCAGCGGGATGGAGGCGGCGGCCGTGTTGCCGACCAGCGCGATGTTGCTGACGACGCGCTGCGGATCGATGCCGAGCAGGTCGGCGAGGCGGTCGAGGATGCGTTGGTTGGCCTGGTGGCACACGAGGCGGTCCAGGTCGGTGTGCCGCCAGCCCGCCTGTTCGAGCGCCGTGCGCACGGAGCGTTCCATGCGCTGCACCGCGTGGCGGAACACCTCCCGGCCTGCCATCGTGAAGTACTGGTCGTCAGGGTCGCCCGCGCTCGCCGCGAGCCGTTGCTGCGAGCCGCCGGCGCGTACCGTGATCAGGTCCCTGCCCTCGCCGTCGCTGCCGAGGTCGAACGCTCCGAGGGCGCCCGGCTCACCGTGCTTCCCGGCGCGCAGCAGCACCGCGCCCGCGCCGTCGCCGAAGAGGGCGAAGGTGGTGCGGTCGTGCGGGTTGAGGATGCTGGAGTAGGTGTCCGCGCCGATGACCAGGACTCGGTCGGCGGCCTCGGCGGCGATCAGGCCGGCGGCTGTCGCCAGGGCGTAGACGAATCCGGTGCACACCGCCGCGACGTCGAAGGCCGCGGCCCCGGAGAGCCCGAGTCTGCTGGCCACGAACGGCGCAGTGGCCGGGCACGGCCGGTCGGGCGTGGTGGTGGCCACCACGACGGCGTCGGCCCCACCCTGGCCGGAGGACTTGAGCGCACCGCGCCCGGCCTCGACCGCGAGGTCCGAGGTGGCGGTGCCCGGCGCGGCGAAGTGCCGTTGCCGGATGCCCGTGCGGGTGCGGATCCACTCGTCCGTGCTGTTCGCGGTGGCGGGCAACTGCTCGTTGGTCACCACGCGCTCAGGCAGCGCGCTGCCGAGTCCGGCGAGGACGGCGGCCCGGCTCACAGGGCGCCGCCCTTCGGACGGGCGCGGCGAGGTAGGGCCACAGTAGCTACTCCTCCGTCTGGCGGGGCTGCGGCGACCAGTCTGTTTCCGTGCGCTGACCGTGCGCTGACCGATGACTGACCGTCGGGGACCGGATCGGGTGGTTCAACGGCCGGTCAGCGACTGGTCAGACCCGGTTGCGAGGATGCGGTGGGTCGCAGCCCTTTGATGCGAGCCGCGCGAGGCCGGTCGACACGCTCGTGACGACCGGCCAGGGAAAGGCGCTCGACGCCTGAACTGCGACGGGTTCGGGGCGCATTCCGCCTTGTACGGCAGCGAAAGCCGGCGATGGTCCTGCGGCGAAGGAAGGAACCCGTCGATCCATCAGGGTGCGGTGATGACCCGGCGCGGCCGGGCCGGAGCGGCGGCGCGCAGCCGCGCCGTCAGTACGCTGCGATGCGCTGGCCGACCTGCTGCGACCATACGGCGGCCGTCGATTCCAGCCGTGGGTCCTGGGAGAGAATCTCGGCGTATCGGTGCTTGAGCCGGTCGCTGGGCTCCAGGCCGAGTTCCTCGTCGAGCCGCGCGCGCAGCCGGTGGAACAGGTCCAGCGCGTCGCTGTGCCGGCCTACGCGGTAAAGAGCGAGCATCAGCTGCTCGTAGAAGCGCTCATGCAGCGGGTGGTGGGCTACCAGCTGACTGAGATCCGCGATCGCCTGCCGGTTGTCTCCCACGGCGAGGCGGGCGCTGACGATGTCCTCCCAGACGGTCAGGCGCCGCTCGTCGAACAGCGTTGCGGCACTGCGGCAGCGCAACCCGTCGCCCGCGTCCAGCAGGGCAGGTCCGCGCCACAGGCGCAGCGCCTCTTGAAGCAGCTCGAGCGCGCGGTCCGCGTCGCAGTGCAGCAGCGCCGCGCCGCGAGCGGCCAGATCGAGGAAACGGTTTCCGTCGACGTGCTCCGGCGGGATGTCGAGCAGGTACCCGTTGCCCACCGCGCGCAGCACGGTCAGGCCGGGTCCCTGCCCTGTCTTCCCGTCGAGCACCCGCCGCACCCTGGTGGCCTGCGCCTGCAACGCATTGCGCACGTTGCCGAGCGGTTGGCCGCACCATAGCTCGTCGGCGAGATCGACGTGTGAGATCGCACGGCCGGCGTCAAGGGCGAGCGTCGCGAGCATCGCGCGCACCTTGTTCGCGCGGATTCCCCGGCAACACCCTTCCACCCTGACGGCGACCGTACCAAGTATGTCGATGAACACGACACTCCCAAGAACTAGCTGATATTCCCTTTCCTGTGGCCGAACCTCCGGCGGCGGCCGGAATCAGACAACGGTATGATCTTTTCCCCGTTGTTCCTCGACCGAGGCACAGCTCGAACTCTTGCACGCTGCAATGTTAGTGTCAAGGTCATCCGTCGGTAGAACGGTCAACCACCATCCGACCGGTCAGTATGCTGTCTGAGCACTACGAATTCCGTGGTGCTCGGAGATTACAATCAGCGTCCTTATCTTGCACTATCGTACCGAGTTCGCCGGAGTTAGGTGCTCCTAATGCGGCTGCGGGCGTCGTTTTCTTCAACGACCGTTCGGTAAACCGTCACGAAAACAACAGCCGCCCGGCACATGAATCCGAACGGCTGTTCATTTTCGCTCCGGCACAAGGCGGACCGAAAAAGGGATACCGGTGGGCCGCAGTCGCGTCGCGTTATGCGGCGGCGTATCCCGGTTCGATGCGTTCTCCAGCGCACTCGTCGACCACGACCGCCATCCGCTCGAAGGCGTCGACGAGTTGCCCGAACACGGCGCTCTTCATGTCCCGCGCGAACAGCTCCCGGTCTCGCACCGTGATGACTTCGAAGTAGTGCACCGGTGCCGTCGTGTCCGTGGTCACGCGCTGAACGCTGAAGGAGACGACGCTGGCCAGCTCGGGGCAGGCCGCGTAGTCGCGTTCGCGTACCCAGGTCTCGAACTGCTCAGGAGCGACTCCGGGCCGTAGCCGTATGCGATGCACGATGATGTCCACGAGGCTCCTCGCTAGGGGTCGGGCGTTGTGCGGGGCGCGGGGCTCCCAGGCCGAGCGCCCGGGCCACGTTGTTGCGCTGGATTTCGTTGGTGCCTGAGAAGATCCGGGAGGGCAACGCGTCGCGCAGCAGTCGCTCGGCCTCACCGTCGAGCACCCCCAGAGCGCCGCGTATCTGTATCGCGTCCATGCCGCACTGCACCGCCGCCTCGCTGACCGCCAGCTTCGCGAGCGCGGGCGCGATGTCGTCCTCGTCGCCGGCGTCGAGGCCGCGGGCGGCCTGCTGAAGCAGAAGGCGCGCGCTGCGCAGTCGCAGCTCCATGTCGACGATTCGGTGACTGATCGCCTGGAAGCTGCCGATCGGGACGCCGAACTGCTCGCGTTGCCGCGCGTACTGGACGGTCGTGTCCAGTACGCGCCGCATCGCGCCGAGGTAGATCGCGAAGAGGCAGGTGCGCTCCCAGCGCATGGACAGGGAGAACACTCCGGCGCCGGCTCCCTCGGGCCCGAGCAGGTCGGACGCGGGAACCACGCACTCGTCGAGGTAGATGTCTGCTGTCGGCGAGCCGTGCAGGCCCACCTTCCGATAGGGCTGGCCGACCTGGACCCCGGGCGCGTCCGCGCGAACCAGGAACGAACTGAGGCCGAAGAAGCCGCCGCCGGCCCGGGTGGCGGCCTGAATCAGCAGCACGTCTGCGACGGGCGCATTGGTGGCGAAGCACTTGGTGCCCGACAGCGCGAAAGTCTCACCGCGGTGTTCCGCGCGGGTGGTCAGATGCAGCGCGTCGGATCCGGCGTCCGGTTCGGTGACGGCGTGGGCCGCGACGTGTTCGCCGGAGCACAGTGCGGGCAGCCAGCGGCGTTTCTGCTCCTCGGTGCCGAAGTGGACGATCGGCATGAGGCAGGCGAAGAGGTGGGCTGCGCAGGAGAAGGCGAAGCCGGTGTCCTGGCAGCCGTATCCGAATGCTTCCATGACGGCGCTCGTCGCGGTCGCATTCAGGCCGGCTCCTCCGTAGGACGTCGGGACGCAGGCGCCGAGGACGCCCTGTTGCCCCGTCATGCGCCAGCGGCGGCGGAAGTCGGCGTGGCTCTCGGGAGTGCCGCTCAGCTTGCTCTCGGCGAAGCCGCGCACCGCCCGGCACAGTTCGTCGACATCCGTGTCCGCAACGGCGTCGGTTGCGACAGTGTTTATTGCAAGCGCGTCTATTGCAGGTGTGTCTGTTGTAACCGTGTCCGTGTACGAGGTCATCGGATCGCGCCTCCGGGTTCTTCGATCAGCAGGTGGTAGTTGATGCCGCCGGTGCCGAAGCTGCTGACGGCGGCGCGGCGCGGCCGGTCTGGCGGGCTGGTCCACGGCTGGGGACGGCGCGGTATCTCGGCCGGGATGGCGTGCAGATCGATCGCCGGGTTCAGCTCGCCCTCACCTGCGGTGGGCGGGTACGTTGCCGTGCGTACCGCGTACAGGGCGCGTAGCAAGCCGGCGCCGCCGGCCGCAGCGAAGGTGTGGCCGAAGGCTGCCTTCGCGGTGCCGATGCGCAGTGGCTCCTCGCGGGAGGTCTTGCCGTAGACCTGGGTGGTCGCGTCGATCTCGACGCGATCGCCGACGCGGGTGCCGGTGCCGTGCGCTTCGAGGTATCCGACCGCGTCGGGGCCGAAGTCGACCTGCCCGAAAGCCTCGCGCATTGCGCGCGCCTGGCCGTCGGCGTCCGGGGCGATCAGGGATTTGGCGTCGTTGGAGGCGCCGACACCGCGGATGAGGCCGAGTATCCGCTCGCCTTCGCGTGTGCAGTCTTCTTCGCGCTTGAGCAGGAACAGCGCGCAGCCGTCGCCGGGAGTGAATCCGTCGGCGCCGGCTGCGAACGGCGTGATGCGGGTCGGCGACAGCAGCCCGAGGGCGGAACAGAGAACCAGGTCGCGCTCGTTGCAGGGCAATTCGACGCCGCCGGCTATCGCGTAGTCGGCGCTTCCGGTTCGCAGGGCACTGATGGCCATGTCCACCGCGGCCAGCGCCGAGGCGCAGGCTGCCTCGACGGCCACCGGGACGGCGCTGAGGCGGAATTCGTTGGCGATGAGTGCGGCCGCACCGCTGGCCAGATATCCGTCGAGCGTGACCGGTCCGAGTACCTCGTCGGCGGTGGCGAAGCGCTCGCGGGCCAGTTTGACTACGGCGTCGCGGTCCTCTGCGGTCAGGTGGCGCAGCGCGGCGAGCTCTTTGACAGCCTGCTCGATCTCTGGGAGGGCGAGCTGTGCGTTTAGTCGCCGTTCGCGGGAGAGGCTCAGCGAGCTGCCGATGGCGATCAGCCCTCTGCCACGCAGGTCGGCCGGTCTGGTGTGGCAGGAGGCGAAAAGTTGATCGGCGACGTCCAGGATGAGCCGCTGGGCCGGGTCCATGGCCGCGTAGCGCCGGGGAATGATGTGAAGGCCGGGCGGTGGCTGCTTGGGGGGAGGCAGGGCGGCGCCGAGCTCGGTGTACGTCTGCGCCAGGCCGGTGCTGCCGGGCCGGAAGTAGAGCTCTCGGTCGAGTAGTTCGGCGGGCAGCGGTCTGATGCGATCGTCCGCGTGCAGCGAAGTGCGCCAGAAGTCGTCGGCGGTGCGTCTGTCGGCGAAGCTCCCGGCCGCGGCGAGGATTGCGACGGGCTGCGACCTTCGTGCTGCCGCAGCGGCCGGGATCGCGGCTGCGCCGGACGCGGCGGCTTTCGGCACGTGTTCGTCGAGCAGCAGGTAGCACACGGTGCCGGTCAGCGAGGAGCCGACGACCGCGGCGCGGCGCGGCAAGTCGGCTTCTGGACACAACCAGGGCTCGGTCGTTCGCGTGAAGCGGAACGCGGTGCCGGACAAGTCCAGCGGATCGGCTTTCGGGCAGGCGGCCTGCGCGGGCAGGTGCCGGTGGTGCAGCGCGAGCGCCGCCTTGGTGACCGCGGCCAGGCCGGCGGCGCAGATCGTGTGACCGAGCCGGTCCTGCGCGCTGCCCAAGGCGATTGAGCCGGGCAGCCGGTGCGCGAACAGCGCGCCGAGCGCGTCGAGGTCGGCGCGGGCGACTGGCGCCATGCTCGCGGCGGCACTCTCGACGTATTGCACCGCGGTCGGCGGCACCGCGGCGGAGTGGTGCGCGGCCGCGGCGGCTTGGAGTCGGTGCGAAGTCGAGGGCGAATACCGGAAGACTCCCGGCCTGGCGTGGTGGACTAGTGTGCAGTCGCGGATCAGAGCATAGATTCGGTCTTGGGAGCGCTGTGCGCCCGACAGCGGCTTGAGCAGCAGAGCGCTGACACCTTCGCCAGGCCGCAGACCGTATCCGTCGGCGGCGAACGGATGGGCGTCGGGTTGCAGCAAGCCTTTCGCGTCGAGCGCCCTCTCGAGCAGTGCGCCCTCCCGCCGTTGTCCGGCGGCGACGAGCACGGCGTCCGCGTGGCCTGCTCGCAGGCTGTCGACCGCGGCCGCGAGGGCGACGAAGGAGCCGGCGTCCGCCGATTCGATGCTCACGGTCCGGCCATGCAGCTTGAACGCCGCGGCGATCCGCGCCGGGATGCTGCTCGGCATCTCGCCGACGCGGTCGTGCGGTGATCCGCCGAGCCGACCGGTGAGCAGCGCGCGCAGTTCGTCCGCCGCCTCGCGCGCGCCGGCTGCCGAGAGCGCGCCGTCAGGCGCGGCGAGTGCGGCTTCCAGATCGCGGGTGTAGCGGACGGCCTCGACGCGCAGCGCGTTGGCCAGTTGGCGATCGAGTCCGAAACTGGTGGCGCACACCACGTCGGTGCGTCCGCCGAGCGGTGAGCGCGGATCATGTCCCGCGTCCACGAGGCACTGCGCGGCCGCTTCGAGCATGAGCAGTTGCATGCGGTTGAGCGAGCCGCGCTGGGCCGGCGGGATGCCGAAGCGGGCCACGTCGATGTCGAGGTCGTCCAGGCCCGAAGCCGCGACGCCGCCCTGCGAGCAACTGCACGGCGGCGTGCTTCGGCGCATGAGTTCCCAGTACTCTGCTACGCCCCGGGCGTGCGGGTACAGTGCCGCGATGCCGACGATCGCGATCGGTTCGGCGGCGCGGGCGCGGGCCTGTCGGCTGGTCTGCGGCTCGGAGTGCATGGACTGGCGACTCCTGCTGTCGGGTGCCTAAGCGGCGGGCTTGGCGTCGGCCGCGGCGAGGTTCGCGGCCTCGCGGACCGAATCCGGGGTCTGCATTACCTCGAGGCCGCCGCCGAGGCCGGAGACCAGCCGGATGAAGTCGGCCCGCTCCTCGAGCTCGCGGACCGGGTCGATCAGTTCCTGGGCGCGCGACCAGTAGTCGACGCGCTGGCGGCGGGCGTCGTAGAAGTACCGGACGAAGGAGACCACCGTGTCGAAGAAGTCGCGGTAGCTGTGCTCGTATCCCTTCTGGTATTCCGCCTCGCGCTCCGGGTCGTCGAGGATGGCGCCGGTCGTGGCCGCCGCGACGGAGGCGCTCTTGAGCGCGAGCATCACGCCGGTGGAGAAGAGCGGATCCACGAAGGCCGCCGCGTCGCCGATCATCAGGTAGCCGGGGCCGCAGAAGCGGGTGGCCGCGTACGACCAGTCCTTCGTCACCCGGAAGTCGCAGATCCGCGAGGCGCCTTCCAGCAGCCGCTTGGCCTCCTTGGTGGCCTCGAAGTTGCGGGTGAAGTACTGCTCGGGGGTCAGGCCCGACTGCACGAACAGGTCGTTCGGGCCGACGAATCCGACGCTGCGGGTGCCGTCGGAGAACGGGATGACCCAGACCCAGCCGTTGCCGTGGTACTCGGTCAGGATGTTGCCGCGGTCGGTGCCGGGGAAGTGCACTCCGCCTTGGAAGTAGCTCCACACGGCGATGTTGCGCAGGTCCTCGTGCCAGTCGATCAGATTCTCCCGATGGGCGAGCAGCTTCGCCTGGCCGGAGGCGTCGATGACGTACCGCGCGTGCGCCTCTGTGACAGTGCCCTGACGTCCTAGCCGGTAACGCACGCCGGTGCAGCGCTCGCCGTCGAACAACGGCTCGGTGACCGTCGCCTCCTCGATCACGGTGGCTCCGAGCACGCGGGCCTGGGTGAGCAGCACGTTGTCGAATTCGGCGCGCTTGACTTCGTAGGCGTACTCGATCGGCCCGACCTCGGCGAAGCGGATCGTCCACAGGTCGCGCTCGGCGCCCCAGCGCAGCGTGGTGCCGTACTTGCGCAGGTATCCGGCTTCGAGGACGTCGCGCACGCCGAGCTCCTCGAGAACCGGGATGGCGCCCGGGACGAGGGATTCGCCGACGTGGTAGCGGGGGAACTTCTCCTTTTCCAGGACCAGCACGCTGCGCCCTGCCTTGGCCAGCAGGCCGGCCGCGGCCGAGCCGGCCGGGCCGCCGCCGATCACAATGACGTCGTAGTCGTTTGCCATGACGAGCTCCTGAGGTATCGGGACGTAGGCGGATCGGGCGCGGCAGGCCGCAGCGGCTGCGCGGGGCCGGAGGTGATTGCTGGGGCCGAATCAGTCTCGTGCGAAGCGCTGACGGATCGCTGACCGCGGATTGACGCGGTCCAGGCGGTCCTGCGGCCGCGCAGAATCCGCCGGCGGGTGCGAGCGGGGAGGTTCCGCACCCGCCGACGGGGCTCGAGGTGCCGATCAGTGCGCGGGGGCTGCGGCCGTAGTCTGCTCGATGTCGTGTGATGAGCCGTTGGTGCTGTTAGCGCCGTTCATGTTGTTGACGCCGTTGGTGCTGCTAGCGCCGTTCACGTGGTTGGCACCGTTGGTGGCGTGAGCATCGGTGGCGCTGTTCTTGCCGTTAGCACCGTTGGTGCGGTTGGACGAGCCGTTGCCGTTGGTCGTCGCGGCGGCCTCTTGCAGCAGCCTGGTCCGCATGGAGACGTACTTGGCGTTCAGTTCGTCCACCGGGATGAACTTGCTGACGCCGCGTCCGCTGACCTTCGGCTCCTGGCCGAGCAGCACGCGCACGTCCTGGGGGTCCTGGACCCACTTTTCCATGTACAGCGAAAGACGCGGCACGAGGCGGCGTAGGCGCTCGGAGCGCAGCACGCCCTTGAGCCGGGGGAACTCGTACCAGCGCAGGAAGATCTCGGTGTGCTCGTCGTCGATGGGCGCGAACCAGGCGGTGACCTCGAACTGTTTGCTGGCGATGTGCGACATCGAGGGGAAGGTGAAGGTCACGTCGTAGTGGTTGGTGTTGGTCGGGTCCTCCTCCTCGACGTGGTCGAAGGAGTAACGCAGGGTCTGCCCGTCGACCTCCAGGTGGCTGTTCTCGACCTTGGTGGCGGCCAGGTAGCGTTCCCGGCCGTCGAGGCCGAACTTGCGCAGCGTGCCGTAGAGGAACAGGTAGTCCACGTAGTTGAACCAGTGGTCCCGGTGCACGTAGGTGACGTGGTAGAACTCGAGGACGCTCTCGATGTAGCGGGTGTAGTGCACCGGACGGGTCCAGTGCATGGTCGCGTGCAGGCCCGGGTGGTCGGCCACCTCGGGCGGGATCTGCACGTCGGGCAGTTCGTTCTCCGGGCGCTCGTCGCCCCACCAGAGCCAGATCAGCCCGTTCTGTTCGCGCACCGGGTAGCGCGCGATCGAGAGCGCGGCCGGTATGCGCGCGTCGGAGCCGAGCGCGGGGATGGCCACGCAGTTGCCCTCCGGGCCGTACCGGAAGCCGTGGTAGCGACATTCCACCGAGTTGCCTTTGAGCCGGCCGTCGCCGAGATTCGCGCCCTTGTGCGGGCAGCGGGCGTCCTGGCAGACCAGGTTGCCGTCGATGTCGCGCCACAGCACCAGGTTCTGGCCCATCCTGCGCACGCCGGTCGGCTTGTCGTTGGTCACGTCCTCAGGCAGCAGGATCGGGTACCACTGGTTGGGAATCATGGGGTCTCTCTCCGTCCCGCCCCGCCCACGTCGGGGCGGGGCGTCGTAGCGGTCGCGCCGCGCGGTGAATCAGGCTTCGATGATTTCGACGAGGCCGGCGTCGCCGTCGATGGTGACCAGGTCGCCGGTGTTGATGCGCTGGGTGGCGTGCTTGGTGTTGACCACTGAGGGCACGTTGAACTCGCGCGAGACGATCGAGCTGTGCGAGAGCATCGAGCCGATGTCGGTGACCACGCCGCCGGCGATGGCGAACAGCGGAGTCCAGGACGCGTCGGTGTAACGGGTGACCAGGATCTCCCCCGGCTGGAACTCATCGGCCTGCCAGACCAGGTCCTCGATGATGCGGGCGCGCCCGGTGACCCGGCCCGGGCTGGCGCCGAGCCCGATCAGCTGCGGACCGTCCGCGGCCGGGCGCGCCTGCTCGGCCGGGTCGTATTCGCCGATGAACGACAGGGGCGGTTCCGGCAGCCGCTTGTAGTGCTCGTATACCCGCCGGGTCTCGTCGATCGCGGCGCGGTCGAACACCTCGCGGGCCGGGGCGCCGCTGGCCAGGTAGGTGCGGATGTCGTCGAACTCGAGGAAGGCGACCTCCTCGACGGTGTAGAGGGCGCCTTCCTCGATCAACCGCCGTGCGACCTCGTAGATGACGTTGCGGATCAACCAGAGCGAGGTGACCATCGACATGCGCGCGGTTTCACGCAGTTCGCTGCAGTTGGCGTACAACGCGATGATCTTCTCGAGCATGGTGCGCTTGACGCGCGGCAGCGTGCGCAGGACGGCGGCGGCGTCCTCCTCTCCCCCGCCGCGGTTGCGCTTGAGGATGTCGTCGATGGACATCCCGTCCTCGGCATAACGGCGGACCATCTGGAAGATGTAGGAGGGGTCGTCGATCCAGCGCGGATGGGTCAGCTCCATCTCCTGCTGGCTGCGGGTGCCGTTCGCGCGCAGGAACGGCTCCATGTGCCGGTCCCAGAACACCGCGCCGTCTTTGTCCTCACGCAACGCGGCCTCGATGTGCTCAAGCGGGCTCTCGCGGATGATCTTCATCACGCGCGGGCGCTGCTTGGCGGCCTGCGCCACGGTCCACATCTCGCGCGCCGAGGCCACGGTGCGCAGGTTCGACATATCGGTCTTGACGCGGTTCTGTAGATTCGCGCCCGCGCTGCCGAGCCATTTCGCGCACAGCTCGGTCATCAGGCCGTAGGCGCCGAACGCGTTGATGTAGTACGGCATGTAGCCGACGTGCATGTCGTGGTAGTGCTCGAGATAGCGCTCCAGCTCGGTGTGCAGTTCGAGCCGGGTCAGCCGCGACAGGTCGATGCCGCGCGCGCGGTCGAATTCGAAGAGCCGTGAGGCGACCAGCTGCTTGCAGCGCTGCTTCATGCGCACCAGTTCGGTGGCGGTGTGCTTGATCCAGAAGGCGGTGGACTTCGCGTCCTCGATGCCGCCGGGGAAGGTCCCGTACGGGTTGCGATAGTTGGCGAGATCTACTTCCTCGCTGACGAATCGCGCCGTGAAGTGCCGCTGGTCGCGGGTCGGGAGGCACTGGCCGAGCAGGTAGGAGGTGTAGGAGACGTTGAGGTACACGTGGCCGTTGAGGTACCCCATGTATCCGACGTAGTCGCCGGTGTCGCGCACGCCTACCGCCGCGGCGCAGTGCCCGTGCACGTACTTCTGGTGGTAGCGCGCGAAGCTGAGGCCTAGTGGCGTCATCTGGCCGACGAAGATCTCGCCGATGTCCATGCGCGACCACAGTGCGCCGTGTTGTATGGCGTCGGGCTGGCGGTGCAGGAAGGGGCTGCGGGCCAGCGCCGCGACGGGCTTGGTGGTGATGGGCCGGGCTTGCAGCAGGTATAGCTGCCCATCGCTGAGAGACCATTCGATGTCTTGTTCGTCGCCGTAGTGCGAGCGCACGCGCAGGGCCAGGGAACACAGGTCGCGCAGTTGCGCGCGGGTGAGGCAGGGAGCGGTGCGGGCGGCGCCGTCGACCTTGATCATGCCGATGCGGCCGGGTTCGATCGGCGCGCATTTGGTGACCTTGTAGCGGATGCGCTCGTCGACCGGCTCCATGGTGCGGTCGTCGAGGGCGAAGAAGTCGCTGGAAACCCGTCCGGACACCAGCCCTTCGCCCAGACCGTGGCAGGCTTCGACGATCATCCGGTGCGGCTGCGGGCTGACCGGGTCCGCGGTGAACAGCACCCCGCTCACCTCGGCTCGCACCATTTCCTGCACCAGCACCGCGATCGACTCTGCGTCCCGGCCGGCCGCGCGGTAGGAAGCGGCGCGCGGTGACCACAGCGAGGCCCAGCACGTCTTGACCGCTTCGAGTAGCGCCTCGTCGCCGGCCACGTCGAGCACGGTGTCGTGCTGGCCGGCGAAGGACTGGATTGCGGAGTCCTCCTTGCAGGCGGAGGAGCGCACGGCGACGCGCGGGCTGCCCAGCTGCGCGTAGGCGGCGGTGATCAGGTCCGCGAGCGGCTTCGGGATCGCCGTGTCGGCGATCGCGCTGCGGGCGTCGGCCGGATCCATCGCGTGGATCTTTCCGGCGAGGCCGGTGTCCGCGAGGTATTGGTCGAACAGCTCGGTGGTGATGCAGAAGGCGGGTGGCACGGGCAGCCCGGCGGCGGTCATTTCGGCCAGGCGCGCGGCTTTGCCGCCCAACAGCGCGGTGTCGGCCGCGGCCGCTTCAGGTCCGGACGCGTCTTTCAGCGTGGCGATCAAGCGGGCGCCAGTGGGGGCAGTGGTGCTCGCGGCCTTGGTGCTCGCGATAGTGCGTGGTGACATGGTGGGCGCTCCTGCGGTCAGGACAGCGGGGCGTGGGGGTTGGTGCCGGTGAAGGCGCGGAACTGTTCGCCGGGCACGATCCGCCGGGCCTGCGCGTCGAGGAAACCGGCCTGCGTGAACTGTTCGACGAGCTCGTCCGCGGCCGGAAGGGGACCTCCGAAGTCGGCGTACTCGAACCAGAGGTTGAGCAGGTCGAGGCCGACGTGGCCGCCCTTGCACGAGGTGGTCAGCAGCAGCTTGCCGCCGGGGGCGAGCAGGCGCCGGGCGCGCTCCAGGATCGCCACCCGCTCGGCGGGAGCGAAGTAGTAGATGTTGTTGTGCATGGTCACCAGGTCGAACTGCGGCTCGAGCTGCAGGGTGCGCAGGTCGCCGGTGCGCACTTCCACCCGGTCGGTCAGGCCCCACTCGGCGATGTTCTTCGCGGCCTGGCGGGCGACCTCGTCCTGCAGGTCGATGGCGAGGGCGGTCAGCCGGGGGTTGAGGGAGGCCGCGTAGCGCACGTAGGTGCCGCTGCCGCAGCCGATCTCCAGGAGGCGGACGGGGTATTCGCGTTCGAGGGTGGCGTCGATGGCGGCCTCGACGAGCGGCTCGACGACGCGGGTGGAGCGGGCGATGACGCTGCCGTCTTGGTCGGCCATGGTGAAGCGCTGTCCGGCGCGCAGCATCTGCGGGGCGTTGAGCAGCACGGGTACGTGGGTTTGCATGATCTCTTCGAGCGCGGCGGCCAAGGCGTCGTGCTTCATCCGGGCCAGCAGTTTGGCGCTGCGGCTCTTGAGCCGGTAGCAGCCCTCGTGCTTGTCGAATTCGCCGAGGCGGACGCCCACCTCCAGCCAGGCGCGCAGCCGCCGCTTGTCCTCCTTGCCCTCGACGCCGAGCTTGATCGCGAGCGTCTCCAGGTCGCACGGACGCACCGCCATCCAGCGCAGCAGGCCGTTGCCCGCTGCGGAGGCGAGGAACGTGGCCCGGTACAGCGGGGTGACGAAGCGCTTGGACAGCGCGAGCAGGAGCGGGACCTGCGGCGTTGTCAGGACCTTGCCGAGCGTGGCGGCTTGGGCGACCGCGCGGGGCGCGCGATTGCGGGTGGTTCCGGCGACATGCAGCGTCGTCATGAGGGGTTCCTTCCGGAGGGGCCGGCGGGTTCGCCGGTGTGCGCGTGGACGAGCGCGTCCAGGTCCCGGCGCAGCTGGGTGAGGAGCAGCGAGCGGGCGGGGCCGGTCAGATAGAAGTGGTTGCCGGGAAAGTCCCGGCGCAGCAGCGAACCGGTGGTGTGCTCGCGCCAGGCCTCGACCTGCGCGGCGGTGGCGATCGGGTCGTGGGTGGCGCACAGCGCGGTCATCGGGCAGCGCAACGGGGGCCGCGGGGTCCAGCGGTAGCGGTCGCACACGGTCAAGTCCGCGCGCAGCACCGGCAGGCGCCGCTCGAGATAGGCCTCGCCGCTCTGCTCGTCGGGGCCGAGGCCGCCCAGATCCCGGACCAGGTCGCGCAGCTGCGGGTCGGCGAGCAGGTGGTCGGCCCGGTCGCCGTAGAGGTGCGGGGCCTTGCTGCCGGAGACGAAAAGGTGTGCGGGCTCCGCGAAGCCGCGCCGACGTAGTTCGCAGGCCACTTCGTAGGCGACGAGCGCTCCCATGCTGTGGCCGAACAGCGCGTACCGCTCGGCCAGGCCGCGTGCCGCGATCGCTGCGGCCAGCTGCTCGGCGAGTGGCCGCATCGAGGTGTATGGCTGTTCTCGAATACGCAGACCGCGTCCGGGCAACAGGACGGGGACCACTGCGACGGCGGAGCCGAGCGCTGCGCTCCAATCGCGGAAGATCGACGGGGTGCCGCCCGCGTAGGGCAGGCAGATCAGGCGCAGCGGTGCGGCGGGATCGGGCGTCGCACTGACGTCCGGGAACCAGGCGTCGACGTCCGCGGTTGGGGTTCGCGTGAGTGCGGGCCCCGGTTCCTGCGGGCGCGGTGGCCGGTCGGTCAGCAGCATGGATCCGAATCCTGTTCCCGAATAGGCGCTAGCGGGCAACGTGCCTGCGGCCCTCGGCCGAGTCGAGCCAGGCGAGGGTCAGGCGCATGCCCTCCTCGAAGCTGGTCTCGCTCTTGAAGCCGAAGTCTTCTCGGGCGCGGTCGATCGGATAGGACTGGTAGCGGTCCAGCAGCCGCACGGCGTGCCGGGTGAGCACCGGCCGGGCGCTGATGCGCAGCGCGCCGTAGACCTTCTCCGAGACCGTGGCCACGCCGGTGGCCAGCGGTCCCGGCAGGTTGACCGACGGGGCCTTGGCGCCTATGCCGCGCGCCAGCGCCTCGATGTATTCGCGCCAGGTGGTGAGTTCCGCGTCGCGCAGGTTGTACGCTCGGCCGATCGTGTCAGGGCTCGTGCACGCGGCGATGATGGCGTCCGCGGCGTTGCCGACGTAGAGCAGTCCGGCCGGGACCCGGCCGCCGCCGATGTAGACCATCTGCTTCTTGAGCAGCAGGTTGGCGATCTCGATGACGAAGTCCTTGCTGCGCGGGCCGTAGACCGACACCGGCCGCACGATCGTCAGCGGCAGACCAGCGCGCGCCGCCGCCTCACGTACTGCCCGCTCCCCCATCACCTTGCTGCGGTTGTAGGGCAGGCCGATGTCCCGCGGTTCAGTACTCTCGTCGCAAGGGATCACCGGGTAGCCGTAGACGTCCGTGGTGCTCAGGTGCAGGAAGCGCTCCACAGTGCCGGCTTGTGCAGCGGCGTTGACGAGGTTCACGCAGCCGTCGACGTTGACGGAGCGGAACTCCTCCCAGGGGCCCCAGTCGGCCGACTTGCCGGTGCAGTTGTACACGTAACGCACACCCTCGGCGGCGCGGCGCAGGCTCTCGGGATCGTCGAGGCTGCCGGTGGCCAGTTCGATCGGCAGTCCGGCCAGGGCGGTGTGGTCGCTGCGGCGGCGGACCAGGGCCCGTACCCGGTAGCCGTGGTCGGCGAGCCGGCGCACGAGGTGGCCGCCGATGAATCCGCTGGCTCCCGCGACGAGCACTTCCGCGCTGCCGCGGGCGCCGTTGCCGCGCTCGGTGCGCACTTCGGGCACGGCCTGGGCCGACGCGGTGCCGTCACGCCCGGTGCCTGTGCCTGTGCCTGTGCCTATGCCGTTGCCGGTGCGGGGTGATGAGGGTTGTGTCGGCCGCTCATCGGCCGAGTACTCGTCCATGGCCTGTCCCAGAAGATCGAGGGAGTGATCGAGGTCTGCTTCGGTGTGATCGGTGTTGATGAAGAAGCGCAGCCGGCATTTGTCGCGGTCGACCGCGGGATAGCCGATCGGCATGACATTCACGCCCGCCGTGTGCAGGGTGTTGGAGATCGCCATAGCGCGCTCCCAGTCGCCCAGGATGATCGGGACGACGGCGGAGGCCCGGGAGACTCCGATGTCCATGCCGCGGTCGCGGGCCGCCGTGCGGAAGTACTCCGCCAGGCGCTGGACGTTGGCAACGCGGTGCGGTTCGTCCTGGATGACGCGCAGGGCTTCGAGCGCCGCAGCCGCGTTGGCCGGCGAGATGCCGGTGCTGAAGATGTAGAGCGGCGTGGTGAACTTCAGGTATCGGATGATCTGTTCGTTCGCCGCGATGTATCCGCCGAGGCTGCCCAGCGCCTTGCTGAGCGTGCCCATCCACAGGTCGACCTGGTCGCGTGGCACGCCGAAGTGCTCGCCGACGCCGCGCCCGGTGCGGCCGAGCACCCCGATGGAGTGCGCCTCGTCGATCATCAGCATGGCGTCGTGGCGCTGCTTGACCTCGATGAAGCGCGGCAGGTCGGGCAGGTCGCCGTCCTGGCTGTAGGCGCCCTCGATGAGTACGACCGCGCGGCGGTGCTGGTCGCGCAAGGTGCCGAGGATGCGGTCGAGCGCCTGCCAGTCGTTGTGCGGGAAGGGGCGGCGCCGGGCGCCCGACAGCATGCTGCCGCGCACGGAACTGTCGTGGATCCAGGCGTCGTGCAGGATCAGGTCCTGCGGGCCGAACAGGTGGCCGACGGTGGCCACGTTGGTCGCGTGGCCTCCGGCGAACACGATGGCCGCGTCGGTGCCGAGGAATGCGGCGATCTCGCTGTCCAGCTCGTGATGCAGCGGGGTTTCGCCACACAGCAACGGGGTGGCCGAGCAGGAGGTGCCGTAGCGCTCGATCGCGTCGAGGGCGGCTTTGCGCACGCGCGGGTGGTGCGAGAGTCCGAGGTAGTTGAAGGCCGAGAAGTTGATCATCTGGTGGCCCTCGACGACGGCCACTGCCGCGTTGAATCCGTCGTGGATGCGGCCGTAGGGATTGGCGCCGCTGGATTCGGCCTGCCGCAGCCGGCCGCGCAGCTCGGCGTATTCCGCCCAGTCCGTGAAGGATCGCTCGCGCTGGACCGGTGCCGCCGGTTCGGGTGAGTGGGTCGGCATCGGTGTCGGCGTTGGCACTGGCGCCGACGCCTGCTGGGGCGGGACGAGCGGAGCCACAGGGTCGCCGAGATCGCGGCCGTTGTTCAGCAGCGCGATCAGCTGAGCGACGGTGGGATCGTCGGGCAGCGCTTCGCGGATCCGGTCAAGCAGGTCCAGATTCCCAGCGGTGACGCGTCGCTGCAGGTCGGTCTTCATCAGCGAGTCGAATCCCAGGTCCATGCCGAGCCGGGCGTTCGGCGGGATCTGATCAGGCGGGAAGCCGCACACCTGGGAGATATGGCCGATGACCTGCTGACGGAGCGCCTCACCGCTTCGGCCTGCCGAGTAACCCGGCGCCGTCGCGATGGCGGCCATCTGGCGTCCCGTCGCCGTCCTCATAGAGTCGGTGAAACGTGGCAGGGCCGGTGCGCTGCCATTGACCTGGTGCGGGATCGCTGCTTGAGGGACCGCTGTTTGCGGGAACTCAGCGCTCGAGGTTCCGGCCGCAGCCTGCGCGGACGCGGTGAACCAGTAGCGCTGCGGTTCCAGCACGGTGCGCGGAAGGGAGACTCGTCGCGGTCGTCGCTCCGCCGGGTCGAGCGCCCCCCAGTCGACCGTCGCGCCGACACAGTGAAGCTGCCCGAGGGAGCGCAACAGCACTTCTGCGTCCTCGGAGCCGCGACGCAACGAGGGCAGCCACAGTGGCGCGCCACCTGTCGCAGCGTCAGATGCAGCGTCGGTTCGAGTTATCGCCCTGCCGAGATTCAGGAGCGTCGGGTGCGGGCCGACTTCGACGAATGCGGTGCAGCCCTGTCGCATCAGCGTTCTGAATCCATCGGCGAAGCGGACGGTTCCGAGCATGTGCTCGACCCAGTAGTCCGCGTCCACGACACCGGCGGCCTGGCCGGTGGCGTCCGACACCCAAGTGATCACGGGCTGGGTGAACCCGATACGCCGCGCCGCGGCGCGCAGCGGGGCGGCTGCCCCCGCCATCAGCTTGGAGTGAAAGGCATGCGAGACGGCGAGCGGCCGAACCGTGACGCCGCGGCTTTCCAGCACGTCCCTGACGGCATTGATCTCGGTGTCGAGCCCCGAAAGCACGATCTGGTCATCCGTGTTGACCGCCGCGATGGCCACGGAGGCGAAGTCGGCGGCGGCTGACTGGATGGTCCCGGCGGGTCCGGCGCAGGCGATCATCGCGCCATCGCCCGGCTGCGCGTCCATGTGCCGTCCGCGCTCGGCAGCCAACGTAAGTGCGTCCTCGAAGGACATCGCTCCGGCGACGCAAGCGGCGGCGAGGGCGCCGATGCTGTGTCCAAGCACTGCGGCTGGCCGCACAGCGAGCGAGATCCACAGCTGCGCGATCGCGATCTCGAAGGCGACGAGGGCGGGCTGGCAGTGTCGGGTGCGGCGAAGCTGCTCCGCGCCGTGCGGGCTGAAGTACAGGTCGAGCAGTGAGCGGTCGAGCAGCGGCTTCAGAATCCGCTCCGCTCGGTCGATCGTGTCGGCAAACTGCGGAAACGATTCGTAGAGAGATCGGCCCATGCCGGCGTACTGGCTGCCTTGTCCGCTGAACAAGAACGCCACCGGCGGGCCGGAATGGAATGCGGCCTCACCCTTGATCAGATTCGGGCGCGCCTCGCCCCGGGAAAGAGCGTCGAGCGTGTCGTCGAGTGCTGCGATCGAGTCGCTGACGAGCACTGCCCGGTGGCTGAGCGCCGCGCGGCCGGTGTTCGCGGTGTGGCAAAGCTCGTCGAGCCGGATTTCCGGGTTGGCGGCCATGTGAGTGCGGTAGCGGTGAGCGAGCGTCGTCAGCGCGGTGGGTGTGTGCGCGGACAAGCAGAGCGCGTGAACGCCTCGCGTCGGCGGCATCGCGGCAGGCGGTGAGGGCGGCGCAGTGGACAGCACCACGTGCACGTTCGCGCCGCCGAACCCGAAGGAACTGACCGCCGCGCAGGCCGGGCCGCCGCTTGGGCGGGCAAGTGGCTGGCGGCGCACCGGGACCGTCAGGGTGCTGCCGTGCTCGGCCAGATGCCGGTTCGGCGTGCGGAAGTGTATCTGTGGCGGCACCTCGCCGTGATGCAGGATCAGCGCCGCCTTGATCAGCCCGGCCGCCCCGGCCGCGGCCTCGAGATGGCCGATGTTCGCCTTGGCCGAACCGACCAGGCACGAGGCGTCGTCGCGGCCGTAGACCTGCGCCAGCGCCTCCCACTCGATCGGGTCGCCTAGCGGCGTGCCGGTGCCGTGCGCCTCGACGTACGCGATCCGGTCGGCGTGCAGCCCGGCCTGGTCGAGCGCGCGCTCGATGACGTCGCGCTGCGCAGTGCTCTTCGGCGCGGTGAGACCGTTCGCGCGTCCACCGTGGCTGTGATGCGAGCCGTTGACGGTGGCGTAGATCCGGTCGCCGTCCGCGAGCGCTGCGGACAGCGGTTTGAGGCAGACCAGGGCGACGCCCTCGCCGCGCACATAACCGGTTGCCGCGTCGTCGAAGGTGCGGCAGCGCCCGTCGGTGGCGAGCATGCGGCCGCGGGAGAAGGCCGCGGACAGGCCCGGCGTTATCAGAAGGTTGACTCCGCCGGCCAGCGCGACGGTGCACTCCCCCGCGCGCAGGCTTTGGCAGGCCAGGTGGATCGCGGCCAACGAGGAGGAGCAGGCGGTGTCCACCGCGATGCTCGGTCCGTGCAGGTCGAGCAGGTAGGACAGCCGGTTGGCGGCGATGGAGTGGGCATTGCCGGTGGCGCTGTGGATGTCGACGGCGTCGAGGTCGCGCATCTGCAGCTCGGAGTAGTCGTGGCTGCTGATGCCGACGAACACTCCGGTGTTCGTACCGGCCAGCGCGGTCGGCGCGATCGCGGCGTCGTCGAGGGTGTGCCAGGCGGTTTCCAGCAGGAGCCGCTGCTGCGGGTCCATGCGCTCGGCCTCTCGTGCCGAGATGCCGAAGAACCGGGCGTCGAAGCGGTCGATGTCGTCGATGAAGCCGCCGTGCTGCGGCAGGTCCGCACGCGGCGCCGACCAGCGCTGCGCCGGCACCTCGGTGATCGCGTCGCGGCCGTCGAGCAGCAGTTGCCAGAACGCCTGCGGATCGGGCGCGCCCGGCAGCCGGCAGCCGATGCCGATGATCGCGATCGGTTCGGCGCCGCGCTCGGCGGCCCCCGAACCGGTCGTGGAGCGGAAGAAGGCTCGGCCGCCGTCGGGCCGGTTGTCGCGCGGCCTCGTGTTGTCGCGGGCCCGCTCGTCGCGCGCCCGGCCGTCGCGCGGCCGGCTCAACGCGGCAGCGAGGTCGCGAGGGGTCGGGTGGTTGAACGCGGCGGTCGGCGAGAGCGGTCTGCCGAGCCACTGCCCCAGTTCGTCGAGGATCATCACGGCGGTCGGCGAGTCGATGCCGAGCGCGGACAGCGGCCGGGTGGGGTCCAGGGCGGTGGCGGGCAGGCCGAGCCGGTCCGCTGCCCGCGCGATGAGCCAGGATTCGATCTCGGCCGCGGTACGCACGGACTGCGGCGGCTGGACGAAGAGCGAGCCCAGGTCGCGGGTAAGGCTTTCGCCGAGCAGCTGCGCGGTGAGGGTCTCGACGCGCGGATCCATCAGCAGCGCCCCGAGGTCTACCCGAGTGTCGAGCCGCTCTTCGAGCGACTGGGCCGCACGGGCGAGGCGTGGATAGTCGACGCCGAGCTCGGCGAGGCGGCGGCCGGCCAGCTCGTCGCGGCGCAGCTCGCGGCCGAGCACGTCGCTGAGCACGTGCGCGATCGCGTCAGCCACCCGTTCGCGGCGGTCGGCGACCGAAAGACCTTGGGCCGGGCCGGCCGAAGGCGACGTCGACGGCGCCGCGCTCTGCCTGCTCACGCTGGCCGCGAGCACCGACAGGTCCAGGTGGAGGAAACGCTGCTTGCAGGCTTGGCGCTGGATCTTGCCGCTGGTCGTCTTCGGGATGGTGGCCCGCTTGAGCAGGAGGACGGCGTGCGGCGTCACCTCGTGCTGCTCCAGGACGGCGGCGCGCACGGCCGCCAGCAGCGCCGCCGGATCGTCGGGCCGTGATTCGACCTCGAAGGCGAGCACCAGCTGTTCGGTGTCGTCGAGTTCGACGCCGAAGACGGCGCCGCAGCCGGGGCGGACGGCGGTGGCGGCCTGCTCCACGGTGAGCTCGATGTCCTGCGGATAGTGGTTTCGGCCCTGGATGATCACGACGTCCTTGGTGCGGCCGACGATGTGCAGCTGCCCGTCGCGGATGAAGCCGAGGTCTCCGGTGCGCAGGTACTCGGTTTCCGGTTCGCCGTCGATGCGAGCTCGGAAGGTTTCGCGGGTCGCTTCGGGCCGGCGCCAGTAGCCGCGCGCGACATTGGGTCCGCAGATCCAGATCTCGCCGATCCGGCTGTCCGGCACCCGGCGCGCGGTCTGCGCCTCGACGATCGCGATGCCGACGTCCTCGACCGGCTCGCCGCAACCGACCAGGCGCGTCGCCGGCGAGCCGGACGGCGCCGCGGCCCTCGCTTCGCCCGCGCCGAGCGCCTCGGTGCAGAAGCTGGTGACGACCGGCGGTTCGTGCGCGGCGACGCCGCTGGCCATGAGCGTCGCCTCGGCCAGTCCGTAACACGGCATCAGAGCACTGCGTTTGAATCCGCACGGCCCGAAGTAGTCGACGAAGCGGTCAAGGGTGTCGGCGCGCACCGGTTCGGCGCCGTTGAGCGCGAGCCGCCATGCGCTCAGATCGAGCGTGTCGCGCTGCTGCGGAGTCACCCGCCGCAGGCAGTGCTCGAAGCCGAAGTTAGGGGCGACGCTGGTCGAGGCGCCCGTCTCGGAGAGGGTCTGCAGCCACATCAGCGGCCGGGTGACGAACGTCATCGGCGCCATGAGGTGGGCCGGGAATCCGCCGTAGAGCGGCGAGAGGATGCCGCCGATCAAACCCATGTCGTGGTACGGCGGCAGCCAGGAGACCATCGCGCTGTCGGCGTCGTGCCGCAGCCGGCGGTGGATCGAGCGCAGGTTGCTGACCAGGTTGCCGTTGCTGACCATCACGCCCTTGGGCGTGGCGGTCGAGCCGGAGGTGTATTGCAGGAACGCCAGGGTGCCGCCGGTCGCCTCCGGGTCGCGCCAGGTCTCGGCGCGCGCGTCGTCGAGCAGGTCGCTGGCGACCCAGTTCAGTGCGCTGAGACCCAGTGCGGCGATCTCCTCGCGCTTGGCGGCCGCGAAGTCGGCCAGCGCCTTGGTCGTGAGGGCGTGGGTGGCACGCGCGTCCCGGGCGATGGCGGCGAGGCGCTGCATGCTCTGGCCGAAGCGCCGGGTGTCTGGCGGATAGGCCGGAACGGCGATGGCGCCGGCGTACAAGCAGCCGAAGAAGCAGGCGATGTACTCCAGTCCTGGCGGGTGGAGCAGCAGCACCGGCCGACCGCGCAGTCCTGCTTCGGTCAGGTGGACCGCGATGGTGCGGGCGCGCAGGTCGAGCTGCCGGAAGGTGTAGGTGGCGCTGTCGGCCGGGCCGGTCAGGAATCGGTAGGCGACCGCGTCGGGCCGGTGGCGCACGTGGTGGCGCAACAGCCCGGCCACGGTGTCCGGCTCAGACCCCTGCCAGTGCTCTTCGATCGGTGCAAGCGTCATGATCGGCTCCGTGACGTGGGGGTCGGTTCCGGCCGGCCGGTCTCCTCCTCGCGGCCGAGGCGGCGGTAGTCGGTCTTGCCGTTGGCGTTACGCGGCAGGTCGCCTAGACGGGTAGCCATGTGCGGCACCATGTACGGAGGCAGGTGCAGCGCGCAGTGGCGCTTGATCGCCAGGAGGCTGGGAGCCGGAGCCCCGGGCCGCAGGACGTAAAACAGGGCGAGGCGAGTCGCCGCACCCTCGCCGACGGTGATCACCGCGGCGGCCGCGATATCCGGGTGGCGCAGGGCGGCGGCTTCGATCTCGCCGAGTTCGACGCGATATCCGGAGAGCTTGACCATGCGGTCCTTGCGTCCGCGGTAGAGCAGCCGCCCTTCCTCGAAGCAGACCAGGTCACCGGTGCGATGACGGCCGGCGCGGTGGTCGCGGGCGGCGGGCTCTGCCTCGCGCCGCCAGTAGCCGGGGGTCACGCAGTCGCCTTCGACGACGAGTTCGCCGAGCGCTCCGGGCTGCGTGACGGGGCGGTCTTCTTCGTCGAGCACGAGCAACCGGGTGCCGCTGATCGGGCCGCCAATCGGCACGGGATCGGTTCGTTCGAGGTCTGCGGCGCCCACGCGGTAATACGTACAGACGTTGGTTTCGGTGGGACCGTACAGGTTGTAGAGGGAGCACAATTCCGGTAGCGCTGCGGCCAGCGCGCGCAGCTGGGCGATCGGGAAGACCTCTCCCGCGAACAGCACGTAGCGCAGCGTCTTGGCCGACTCGGAGGTCAGCGCGCCGGAGGCGGTCAGCAGGTGCAGGATCGAAGGCACCGAATACCAGACGGTGACGGCGTGCTCGCGAATGCCTGCGGCCAGTGCCGCGACGTCGCGGGTGGCGGCGTCGGGCACGATCCACACCGAGGCGCCCGCGCTGAGAGCCGTGAAAAGGTCGAAGGTGCTCAGGTCGAAGTTGAACGAGGCATGGTTCGCGAAGACATCGCTGGGTCCGAGATCCAGTTCTCCGCGGGCCCAGCCGACGAAATTGGCCAGGCTCCGGTAGGAGATCTTCACGCCCTTGGGGATACCGGTCGATCCGGACGTGTACAGGATCGCCGCGAGATCCTCCGGGGCGGCCGTATCTGGCGATCCCGCGCTGGCCGCCTGCTCCATCGACGACCAAGACCGAATCAGCGCACTGTTGTACCTGAGCGCCTCTTCGACACGAGCCTTGCCATCCTCATCGTCAGCTACGATCACCGCCCGCACGGATTCGGGCAGCGGTCGGCCGACCAACTCCCCTACGTGCGCGCGGTCGGTGAACACTGCGACGGGTTCGGCGTCGGCGAGGATTGTGTGCACGCGAGCTGCCGGCTGTTTGGCGTCGAGCGGAACATAGGCGCACCCGGCGTGCATGGCAGCGAGAATCGCCGTGGCGTAACGCGGGCTCTTGCCCATCCAGATCGCCACACGGTCGCCGTGCGTCGCCCCGAGGTCCCGCAACCCTCGGCGCATTTGGTCGACCTGCGCGACGAGCGTGCCGTAGGTGACAGTGTCCCGTCCAAGGAGAGCCGGGCGGATAGCCTGCTCGGGCGTTAGCGCAGCAGGCAGCCGAAGCAGCGCCGTGTCGATCATGCGCTCAGGCCCCTTACTTCCCCGGTCGACGGCCTGCGCTGTCCGCGGTGGCCCGCTAACACCCCGACCTCCTGCGCGGCGTCGATGAAGATCTGCGCGGCCTGATCGAGGTCATCGACGGTGTGCTCGCTCGTTACGCTGACGCGCAGCCGGCCTTGCCCGAGCGGCACCCCCGGGAAGACAACGGTCTGGCAGAACAGACCGCGGGCACGCACCGCGCGACCCATCTCCATCGTGGTGCGCTCGTCGCCGATGACGATCGGCAGGATGGCGCTGTCCGTGTTCTCCAGGTCGAGCCCGGCCTCCTGGAGCCGCCCTCGCAGCAGCCTGATATTCGACCACAGGGTATTGATGCGCTCAGGTTCGGATTCGATGACGTCGATGGCGGCGATCAGTCCGGCCGCCACGCCGGCGGGAATCGTCGCGGCGAAGACGTACGAGTCGGCGTAATACCGCAGGTATTCGATGACGTCCTCGTCGCCGACGACGAAGCCGCCCATGCCGGCGAGGGTCTTGCTCATGGTGCCGAGTTCCAGGTCGACCTGGCCCTTCAGCCCGAAGTGCTCGGCGGTGCCGGTGCCGCGGGCGCCGAGGACTCCGGTGGCGTGGGCGTCGTCGACCAGGACGCGGGCGCCGTAGCCCTTCGCGAGCCGCACGATCTCCGGCAGGTCGCAGATGTCGCCGTGCATGCTGAACACCCCGTCGGTGACGATCAGCGTGCCGGTGTCCCGGTCCTGCGCGCGTTCGAGGATCCGCTCGAGATCAGCCATGTCGTTGTGCTGATATATCCGCCGGGCCGCGCCGGACAGCTTGCCGCCGTCCACGATGCTCATGTGGTTGAGCTTGTCGACCGCGACCGTGTCGTAGCTCTTGGCCAAAGCGGCGATGGTGCCCAAGTTCGCCGAGTATCCACCTGGGAAGACGATGCAGGCCGGGCGCTGCTTGAAGGCGGCGAGTCGCCGTTCGAGCTCCTTGTGCAGCACGTTGGTGCCGCCGATGAGCCTGCATCCGGTGTTCGTGGCGCCGTAGACGCGGGTGGCGTCGCAGATCGCGTCGATGACCCTGGGGTGGTTGGCCAGCCCGAGGTAGTTGTTGGACGCGAACATCAGGTACTCGCGAGTGCGGCCGGTCTGCTCGTCGCGAATGACCGCGCGGTTCTCGCAGCGCGACTGCAGCGGCATCCCGTACCAGTAGAGGTTTTCCTGCTCGCGGCGCCGGCGGTAGGCGGCGAAGGCGCGGGCCTTGGCGAACAGGTCCGGATCGCGCTGCTCGACGAAATCCTTCATCGAGCGCGGGTCCCACTCTCGCCGCGCCGGGGTCGCCCTGGCCGAAGGCTCAACGCGTGCGCGGTCCGCTGCCGAAGTCTCGGCCCGCCGCAGGTCCGAGAGTACGCGGACGTCTTCCTCGGCCATGGCTAATCCCGGCTCTGATGAGCGAGGCCGGGCAACTGACGGCAGCACGGCGCCGGCCGGCCGCGCTGCCGTCAGTTGCGCGGCAAGATCCCGCAGCGTGCGTGCCGCAACCGGCGCGTGCGCACCATGTGGCAGAGCGAGGGCGCGTGCTGCATCCGCGGCGATCGCCGCGAGTACGACCGAGTCAATGCCGAGGTCTCCCTCCAAGTCCGCGTCCGGATCGAGTTGGTGGCGCGGGTAATGGGTGTGCGCGATCGCCGCCGCGAGTACGTCCTCGAGCACGTCCTCGGGTACGTCCTCGCCGCCTCGGAACTGTCGCGCCGCAGTGCCTGCGCCCGCCGGCTCGCGCAGATCGTTCGAATCACCGAGGATCTGCTCTACCGCTCGCACCAGGTCCCGGATCGTGGCCTGACCGCCGGCCAGATCGGCGCGGATCCCGAACTGCTCCTTCACTTCGGCGAGGATCGATTCCAGGACGACGGAGTCGATGCCGAGTTCACCCTCTAAGTGGCTGTCGGGCTGAAGATGCGCGGTGTCGTACAGGGTGTGCATCGCGATGATGTCCACGACGCGTCGATGCACCGACGCGGAAGCCACATCCAGGCTGGCCATGCTCGTCATCGCACGCCCTCGCTTTCCGTGCGCAGTCGCTCCACCAGCGCGGCGATCGCCGCGACGGTGCGGAAGTTGTCCGGGGCGACCTCACGCAGCGGCACGGTGACGCGGTATTCCGTCTGCACGTGGTGTACGAGGTCGAAGATCTCCGACGAGTCGATGATGTTGAGCTCGAGGAGCGGCACGTTCTCGTCGAGCCCGTCGGCGTCGCCTTTCATCCAGGTGTCCGCGATGTACGTGAGAAGTGACTGTGCGATCGTCATGGGCTCCTCGATCCGGAGATCCTCGGTGCGCTGCGGTCGGGCGAGGTGCGGCTTGAACGGCATCAGGCCCGGGCAAGCCACGAGTCAGCGTCTCGGAGGCGACTGACCGATCGCTGACCCGGCGCTGACGGAGCAGGGAGGCGGCCGGCACGGCCGGGAAGGTTGTGGATCACCCAATCCGAGATATCATTGCATAGTGCAATATAAGCGCCCCGAGCCTCGGCTTTAATAGAATGCGCCACCGATGCGGACAGACCGCCCACGTACGCGAGCTGCTTTCAGGCGACAACGGGACCGTGCGGCTCCGCAGACCCGTCCTGGTCGGCTACGACAAATCCGAAGCGAGCCGCCGCGCATTGCTGTACGCCGCAGGTCTCGCCCGCCGCATGCGCCGACAGCTACTGGTAGTCCACGTCGCACCGGCCTGCGCTGGCGAGGCGGTCGTCACCGCGTACCCGGCGCCGGGTGGTGCGCAAATGGCGCCGCTGCTGTGGCTGATCGACGAGGTCTCCAAGCTGGCGGATATCAACGACGTGAGCGTCTACCTCGCTCAGCTGTGCGGGCGACGAGGCCGCTCGCTCCATCACGTGGCCGCGTGGGTACACGCCGAGGCGCTCGTGCTCGGTGCCCCGCAGCATCGTTGGCATCAGGTGTTCGGTTCGCTTCCGGCTTGGCTGGTCCGCCGCGCCCGCTGCCCCGTCATCACCGTGCCGTAGCCGTAGCGCGCCAGATCCTCAGGACGGCCCTAACGCCATGTCCTGCGGCGCCTCGAGCCCCAGGGCGTCGTAGGCCGCTGCGAGCCGTGCAGTTCGCGGAGCCGATAGCTCAGCGACTCCCGGAAGCCGACGATCCGTCACGCAACGGTTGCAGTAACCGCCTCAATCCGGCGCAGTTCGTCGACAACCCTGGCCGTCCGCGTCTAACCATATGTAAAAAACGATCAAGAAGAGCCTGCCGGAGATTAACAGCAAGCGTGCGGGCGAAGCCGAGACCAGCCGTCCCGAGGCGGGTAGTTGATCAGCTAGGCGAAGCCGCCGTGCGCGAAATGATCGAGGCGCGGCGGGCCGGCGCGACGCCGAAGGACATAGCTAAGCAGTACGGGATAAGCGAGAGCAGTGTGAAGCGAATCTTGAGGGTGATGCATAGCGCGTAGACCACAAAGCGTTGCAGCGCTTTCCGACGCGGCGACGTTCTATTCCTCTTCGCCGGGCATCGGAGCAGGGAGACCCAGTTCTTTGCGCACGCTGTCGGCGAAGCGCTGCGTACGCACCATCTCACCAAGTGGTATTCCCCTCGCCGTCTCCCGCTCGACCACCTTCTTGATCCGCGCGAGGAGCTCACCCACGAGACCTTCGGCCTTCGACGCGTCCCACATGACGGTCAAGACGGCGTTGCAGGCCTTTTCAACGGCCTTCCTGTTGTTGCGCGGCAACGGATGCGGCCCACACAGCCGCATCATGACCGCCGCCAGAAGGTGATAGCGGACCGCGCTGTACTTCGTCTCGATCCGGCGATTGCGAATCAGCCATTCCACCCGGTAGTACGCCGCGGCCGCCGTGTAGTACGCGATCGGCTGCTGGTCTTGTCTGAACAGGCTGTCCTTACGGGCTTCAACCAACTGTTGGTAGCGGCCGACTCCGGACGGTTCGCCCAGGAACATCGCGGCGTATGCGCGGGTGAGCTGCGGGCGCGTGACGATTCGCGTCTTCTCGACGTCCTGACGCGAACTGTATTGCTTCGAGCGGCGCTCGTAGTAAAGCCGCCGCGGTGGCTCGTGCGCGACGAAGTAGTCCTCGAGATCTTTGTGGAACTGCTCGCGTGAGGTCAGGTCCTCCTCGCTGATCGCGGTTTGCAGATTCGTCGCCGCCACTATGCCGCCGATGACGTCTTCGTCCTGTGAGTGGACGACTCGCACATGCACCTGGATCTCTGGCGTGAGCTGATCCCGCAAGTCGAACAGTACATGGCAAGTCTGGCAGCCGTTGACGATCTGGAAGTCCTTGATATGGACCTCATCACCGACGACCCACATGTCGCGGGCCACGATGGTGATCCCGTTGTGCAGAACAGCGAAACGGCGACGACGATCCTCGTCGAGCAGGCTGTTCCTGATCTCGCCGTTGACGGTGTTGTAGCCCTGGAAGTCGCGGACGTTCTCGTGGAACAGGGTCTTGCGGATCCCGCCGCCTGCGTCGGTGAGCACATTCGTGACGAGGTCGGTGGCGGACAGCAGTCCGGTGCAGGCCTGCTCGACGCCCGGCGCCTTCGGCATGGCGAACTTCTTGACCATCGCGAAGCTCGCATTCACGGCTCCGGTCGCACGCTTTTCCAGCTTGATAAGCTCGCTGCGAGTGACACACGCGAACTCGACTTCGGCGAACCGCTCGAGCGCTGACAGCGACCGTTCTGCCGCACGCAACTTCTTCTCGACGAAGTCGGCGACCTGCTCGCCCGTCGTCACATACCTAACGCGCAATCGCGGCGGCTTGTCGGCGAACTTGGAAATCTCGGTGTAGAGGGCGCGGATCGATGTGCGCAGATCCACAACGTCGCCCGACGCCGGATATACGAGCGCTGCTGGAGCGAACACATGCCGGAGGTTGTCAGCAAGGTCGGAGATCACCTTCGCCTCGAAGCGGGGACTGGTCTTCGCCTGGACCACAATGAACTGCACGTCAAGCTGTTTTGCATTCTCCACGACGGCGAGCACCTCGGTGCTGTCGTGCAGCAGTTCGCCATTGACAAGAATGCCGAACACGTCGATGCCCAGATCGTTCTCACCTCCGGTGCGAAAAACGTCCGGATCGAACTCGCTTTCGTAGTAGCTGCTGAGCACGCAGAACCCGGCGAAGGCCTCGAAAGCCTCGTCCTGGCTGAGCCCGACGAGATCCCTCTCCTGCTGGAACCGCTCCGGCCTGCTCTGAATGACGAGATCCACCCGTCCTCCTCCCTCCTGCGGGCCTATGCTCTGGCGCGGGCCCGCATCAGCACTTCCTCGGCGCTCAGAGCGCTGGACGGGTGATGGCTCAGGCACATCGGCGCCACGATCTTCTGGAACGCAAGGCCCTCTCCCACGGCGTAGAACTGACCGGCGGTCAGGCGTGAGATATCCACGACGCCGCTCGCCTTCGCCGCCGCCAACTCCTTCGCAGCCTGGATGTGTGACAGGCTGTTGAGGAATCCGTAGAACTGCGCCGCCGCATTGCCGACGATGCGGTTGTGTATTCCGCGCGGCGACTGCGTGGCGAACACGAGGCCGAGCCCGTATTTGCGAGCCTGCGAGGCCAGGGCAAGGGTGCTGCCGGTGCACGCCGTCATCGCGCCGGAGGGCGCGAGGGTCTGCGCCTCGTCCATCACGTAGAGTCCGCCGAGCGGACGATCCCTCGCCGGATGCTGCTTGATCCAGGCGAACAGCGCCATTTGGAGCTGATTGACGAAGCTCTGGCGCTGTTCGTTGGTCGGCAGGCCGATGAAGCTGATCACCGAGATCCGCGCGCGCTTGCCTGCGGCAGGGGTGAAGAGTACCTCCGGATCGAGCGGTACGCCCGCGCCGCCGAACAGCGGGTCGTTGATCATCGCGGCACGCAGAGTCTGCGCGAGATCCGCGGCGATGTCCGGAGCCTTGGCCAGGCTCGAAATCCCGTCCGGCAGTTCGGCCATCAGATCGATGAGGTTGGCCAGGCTGCCGCCCCGACGGCCCAGATATTCCAGGGCCTCGCGCAAGACCGCGCGTCCTCGCTCAGCCTTGGCTGTCTCTCCGGATATGCGCGCACGCGGTGCGAGCGTGGCGACCGCGTTGTCGAGGGCGAGCCGAAACTCATCCGGATCATCGCGGACCGCGGCGAAGTCCGGCAAGGGCTGCAGGCTCAGCGGACGTCCCGCCTCGCGCCGTGGCGTCCAGACGACGACATCGGTGTTCGCGAGGTAGTCGGCGGCTTTCGCCGCATCGTCGACGTCCCATCCCCGCGGTGTTACGGGCCACGGATCGCCAAGGCGCGCGAGATCGTTGTTGGGATCGAGCACGATCGAGGATACGCCGAGCAGGGCGCATTCCTCCACGATGCGGCGGATCAGCACCGTCTTCCCCGAACCCGAGCCGGCGAAGATCGCCGTGTGCTTGCGCAGTGATTCCAACGACATGCGAACCGGAGCGCCGCGATCAACCGTGCGGCCGATCGGCAGAGCGCTGACATGAACCGGCTCGTCTGCGGGCGGTGCGCCGCGAGCAGGCGCCGGCCTGGAACTGTCATCCGCGCCGCCTCCCGCGGACGGGCGGTCCGGCGGCTGTACGTTCACGGCTGTGGCTCCCTGCGGCGGACCAAAGACAGCGGTCAGTAAGCCGGTCCGACTTGCTGGGCGACGAACGGCCAGCCAGTCGTCCAGGTCCGAGTCCTGCTCCTCCCTCATCTTGCCGAGCGCCGCGAAGACCTTCAGGTCCTCGGGATCGGCGTTGAGCACGACACCGCCCGCCTGTATGAAGTCCGCGACCATTTTGCTCATGGCCTTCCCGCTGGGCCAAGCGTCGCGGCGCACCACGTACGCCTTTCGCTTCGAAGAGTCCGGCCCGGATCCGGTCAGGCCTCTTATACGGTCGAGTCGCGCTTGAGCTGCCCGTGCGTTGACAGCGGAGATCGCCTTGAACGCCCAGCGCGCTTCGTCCTCGGTCTCCTCGTTGAGCGAGCGGTGCAGCCTCGCGTGGAATGAGCCTCGTTCGGCGGCGTCCGGCTCGACCCAGTACTGGTTGCCCGCCGGTCCCTGCTCGACTTTCCATGCATTGAGACCTTCGGCAAGGAGCCAGGACATGACCCTGTCCTCATGTTCGCGTTCGAACGCGCGAGTCGTGTCGGCCGTGCGGCACAGCCTCTCGAACTTGGCGTCCAACGCGGCGAAACCTTCACGCTCCGCGATCACTGGAGCGCTCTGCAATACCGCAGGTTGGACAGCAACACCGCCTGACACAGCCGTCTCAGACCCGACAGAGAGCCGCTCCAGCTCGACAAGCTCATCGCCTGCGAGGCAGTCCTCGATGTGCGCGGCCACACGCTTCAACAGGCCTCGCGGCGAGAAGAAAGGCGCGCTCGCGAACGCCTCTGGCCGAATCGGCCAGGTGGGGTATGGCGGTTCGAACTCGGCATTCTCGAACTGCGGCCGGAACCATGCCGCCACCAGCGCACGGCCCACCTCGGCGGAAGGGATCTGCCCAAGGCTCAGCTCCGAACGAAACCGGTCCGCGGCTGCTTCGGTGGACTTGCGCTTCAGCAGTCTCCACGTTTGATTCATGCACGCGACGATGATCAGCGTTCTGGGCATCGTCTGCCGCAGACTCATCAGACCGTCGCCGGCCCGTTCTAGGAGCCGAGCCTGCTGGACGGTTATCTCCCCTTCGTCATCGTAGGAGGCGTCCATCTCGGAGACCAGCGTGTCGATCTGATCGACAGCCAGCAGCGTCGGGCCGGTAAGTGACATGAGCCGCGAGATCTCGGCGGCGACCTCGTGGGCCGACTTCCCAAGGCGTCTTACTCCCCAATGCGCCCAGTCCGCGGCGTCGTCCTCGCGTGCCATCAAATAGCGCTCCGCGAGGTCCTGTGCATCGAAGTCCTGGGCGCGATACAACGCGAGGGCGCGAGCGGTGTCTTGACACGCGCCACCAATCCGGCTGTCCATGCGCCGCAGGTCCCGGATGAACTGCGCAAGCGCCAACGGTGTGAGCGGCTCCCGACCTGTAATCTGTTCGCGGACGTCCGGCTCGGTACCGGCTTGGCGACAGAGCCGCTCCAGCAGCAGGGTCAGCTGATCCGTGCGCGGGTCCTCGCGGCGCAGCCCGTCCAGCAGCGACACCACGATGCTCCGCCAGAACTCAGGGTTCTTCTCAAGATCGACGAGAATGAAATAGCCGTCTTTACGCTGAACCTGCTCACGTGCCCAGCTCAGCATGTGCGTCTTCCCGGCACCGTGTTGGCCGATGAGAGGGATGCCCAGAGGGTTACGACGCGGACTGCGAGCGATCTCGTCGATGCCGGCGAGGATAACCGTGGCCGCCCGCCTGTTGAGTTCTTCGACGTGCGCGGAGTTGGATACCCAGACATCGTCGTGTGTTGGCGCCCAGTCGAATTTGAGCGCGGCAAGGCCGCGCCGCTCAGCGTCCCTCACGATCTGCCGATCGTGAGCAGATGCCTTGCCTCACCGCCGACGGTGATCGCCGCGTGCCAGTCGGCATCCGACAGCATGCTCTGCTTCGGCTCAGGCTCCAGATAGACGCCGGGCATCAGAACGAGCTGCAACAGCGCGGCATCGACCTCTTCACGCGAGATGTCCGCCAAGTGCTGACGGAGCAGCCGCAAGAGCACAGGAGACCCCGGCTCCTTCGCAAGGTCCGCATAGACGGTCCGGATGCGCTGTTCGACGTCCTGGCGTTGCGGCGCGTCGCCCACGCCCGCAACGGTAAGGAGGTCCTCCAGGCCGAGCTCCAACCGGGTCATCAGCCGATCCATATGGTTCAAATACGCGTACAGGATGCGATACGGCTTTCCCGCCTTCTCCGGCGGCGCTTCACGCAGTTCTTCGCGGCCTCGGCGCCAGCCCTGCTCGGTGAGTTCGTGCACGTACGGACGACCCGGCCGGCCGCTGTCACGCCGGCAAGTGACATAGCCGTGCTTCTCCAGCCGTGATCGCGACTCTCGATCGATCGTGACGCCGTACGCAGCGTGCAGGTCGGCATTCGAGGCCTCATGCACCAGAGACATCAAGGATAGAAGCGCGACCTTGTCCGCAAGACCGAGCTGGACGTTGGCCATGACAAGGACCTCCGAGAGGGCAAAGTGGCCGGCAATTCGGAACACGCAGCAGACTCCTGATAACCGACCGCGCCGAGTACCCAGTCCGCCATGGTCATCGTGCCAGAGCCGCCCGCCGACGTCAGGAGACTTCTGCAAATTGTCCGACATCGGACCGCGAACTCGAATGCTGAGGCGTACAGAGCGCGATCTCGATCGGGGCTGATGCCGTGTAGATCACGAGGCAGGACGAGCCGCGCCCTACTGGCGATCACGCGTCGCTCCCGATTGACGTCGGACAGGAGCTACGACCTGACTCAGTTGACACTGTCCGAGCGCTGATCACAGCTGCACCGAGCGGCGGTCTTCTTCCGCCAATCTCGCTCGCGTGCCCGGCACGCTCTGGCGCGATGGTCGGCACAGCCGGGGCCGCCTCGATAAATCGGCAGCGACTTCCACGGGACGTGACGCCTCGTGGGGCCACTGGTCCGAATCCGCCTTGGGCTTGTCACGAACGGACGTGGGGCGCGGCCCTACGATGGTCTGACGCGTAGCTATGCAGCAGCGTCTGGCTTTATTCGCACGGTCGAAAGCTGACGCCCTTCAACACGACGACGTCGGCCATCGCATGACTGTAGCGTCCGCGAGTTCGGCGGGGAGATCAGTCGCCGGCGCACCATCGCGGACATGCGTGCTTCCCCCTCCGTGTCCGGCCGGGTGTATAGCGGGGCCCTGACTTTGAGGCGGCCATGGCCTCGGAAGATCATGCTGGTTCTCGAAGCCACATGACCAGCGAAGAGGACCGTGCCCGCCGCTGCATCCTCCCTCGTCCCGCCCGCGTTTGACCAACTACGCGACGCCGCTCCGATCCCAGCGCCCGATGCCCGGGCTGTTGGAGTGCCTGCCGCTGTCCCCGATCCGCGTTCGCCGCGTGGTATGCGCCACGACCTTATCTATCTATCGGTCGTTGCCGCGGCGGCGGTGCTGGCGGCGCCGGTTCGCTGATGGTGGTCGGCGAATGGATCGCCGATGCGCCGACCACCACGCTGGTCGCGCTCGGCAGACGAGTGGACGTGCTGACCGGGCGCCGCCCGGTCGCCGACGAGGCCATCATCCGCAGGCCGCTGGCCCGAATCGATGCCGACGCCCTGGACCGGGCCGTGGGCCGGTGGCTGGGTGCGCGCCGCCGCGAGCCCGCCGCGGCACTACGGTTCGGTGCTTGCACCCGACGTGCTGTTCACCAAAGCCTTGCCCGAGACGGCCAAGACAGTGACTACCGGATCATCGGCGTGGACCCTGCCACCCTCGCCCTGCCAGGTCAGCCCCGCGCCCGCGAACAGGTTCAAGCAGCGAGCGCTTCCGTCACCTGAAGCAGGCTCAGGATCCTCCAACGGGTTCACGAATCGAGCACTTCCCCGCATCAAAGAGTTCACCGGACAAACAAGACCATTCAACCCACCCGAAGACGAACCTACGACGACACACGCCACGACTCCGACCTGCACCAACCGTACTCAACCGGCGTTGAACCAGCGCCAACCACGCCCAAATGCGCTCGTAGAGGGAGCGCCTCTGCGTCAGATCTGTGTTCATATATAGGGGTTCATTTATCGGCTCCCAGTAATTCACCCTGAGCAGCTGCTATCACGGTGTGGCACGACACAGTCACACGCAATCCAAACAGTTCAGCGCAGTTGACCGCGCCGCCTGCTCCCCGATTCGCTCCCCGCCATGGGCGAAGAACAGCACTGGCGACCGCCGCACCGCTCCCCGCTCCCTTCGGCTCCCCTGCACTGCGGCCGGGACTCCGGCCTTGCGGCAGAGCATGGGATGACGTTGTTGTCGAAGTAGGCCACAAGACGCGGCAGGCGCGCCCACATCCATACGATCAACCGCCGCAGCCCAAGCGACGCACATGGTCCTTGTTCAAGTGGACGGGTCTTGCGTTTCCAGCTCCTGTAAAGCGGCCCGCCGCCCGACTTCCAGCGGGTCCGCGGAGGTCAGTCCACGGATCGGGTGCCCCCCGAAGGGGCACCCGGTCGCTCACTGCTGCTTTCGACCGTCGGCACCGCGGCCGCGTTTCGGAAGCTTGTCCCAGATGCTGACACTGAGACTCCCGAGCACAGCCACCGGGGCTAGCGTCCATGGCAGATGGAGCACGTAATGCGCTATGACCGCAATGAGGGAAACCAGACCCACGGCTATGATGAGCCGCACCCTCCAGGGCAACGCTCTGAGACGTCTTAGGCTTGCCGTCATTCTCTCCTTTAGAAGAGGGCTGCGAGGATGACGCCGACTACGATAGAGATACCTATGGCGCACGGGTTTATTTTCCCTGTGGTCGAGTAGTCATACCAAGCCGTTGCAGCGCCGGCCCCAACGCCATTCGCCACGAAGGAACGGGCCCCCCAGCTCTTACCCCACGTGACCCACAATTTGGCCGTGAACCCAATCCAGCCGCCAACTATCCCCCCACCGAAGAGGCCCATTTGTTCAGAAACCCCGTGATCGGGAGCGATATGGGTAATTGTGTAGTCGCGGCAGACGTTTCGGCCGGTGAGGTCGTTTTTGCCGAATGGGTCGCCAAAGACATAGGCGTAGTTGTTGGCACAGCCGCCTTCGATGGGGTCGACGCTGAGGAAGCGTCCTTCCGCTGCCTCATACGGCCGGGCACCCATGATGGTGATGCCGGTGGCGGTGTCGGTGAGTTTGTTGTTGCTGCCGAATGCGCCGAGGACGTTGCCGCCGGCTGCGTTGGTGAGCGTCTGGCTGCCGGTGACACGCTGGCCCCAAGGGTCGTAGGCGACTGGGTTGTTGAGCGGGCTGCCGGTGTTGTCCGTGGTGACCGTGACGTTGCCGTGCAGGTCCGGGTAGGACCACACTGTGCCGCTGCTCTGGACGGTGGCGAGGGCGCCGCCGGGCAGGGGGACGAGTTGCTGCAGGACGTTGCCGGAGCCGTCTAGGGTGGCGACGGCGCTGTCGCTGAACCCTGAGTAGGCGTAGCGCACGGTGGTGCTGCCGGCGGTGTGCGAGACGACCCGGTCCAGGGCGTCGTAGCTGTAGCCGGTGGTACTGCCGCCGGAAGGCGTCGCGCCGGTCAGCCGGTCGGCAGCGTCCCAGGCCAGAGTGGTGCCGTTGTCGTTGGTCTGGTTGCCGTGCCCGTCGTAGGCGTACTGGGTGCTGGTAGCGGCACCGGTGGTGGAGGACACGAGCTGGTCGGCGCTGTTGTAGCAGTAGCCGGTCGTGTTCGCGGTGCCACCGGTCGGCGTTATCGTCACGCTGGTGCGGTTGGTGTTGCCGCCCTGGTTCGGGTTGGTGCAACTGGAGTTGGCGCCGTACCCGTAACTGGCGCTGGATCCGGGCAGGTAGGCGGTGATGAGCCGCCCCGCGCCGTCGTAGGTATAGGTGGTCGAGGTGGCTCCGGCCGGGTTCGGGTTGGTCAGCGTGCCGTTGCTGTCCACCAGTTCGCTGGTGGTGCGCTTGCCCGGGGAGAAGGTGGTCTGGTCTCCGGCGACGAGAGCGCCGCTGGTTGTGTTGGTGAACACCAGGCTGTTCTGGTTGCCGAAGCCGTCGTAGCCGATGGTCCCGGTTGTTCCGTTGCCGTAGGTGACGCTGGCCAGACGGCCGGTACCGCCGTCGTAGTGCGTGGTGGCCAGCAGGTTGCCGCCGACCGTGACGGTGGCCAGGGTACCGGTGTTCGGGTCGTAGGTGTTGCTGATCGCGCCCTGCGGACCCGCCGTTGCGGTCGGTTGTCCAGCCTGGTTGAAGGTGATGGTGCTGGTCTTGCCGTTAGCGTCCGTGTAGCTAGCCAGACGGCCGAGCAGGTCGACGGTGGTGGTGATGGTGCCAGCGGGATCGGTAACGCTGGAAACCAGCGGGTTGCCGCCGACACCGTAGGCATAGGTGGCGGTGCGCGCAGGCGCACCGTTGAACGCCGGCCAGGACTGGCTGGTCATCCGTCCGTTCGCGTCGTAGCTGGTGCACATCCACGGCACGGTGCTGATGCTGGTCGACGGTCCGACCCGCCAACCGGCCTTGCGTCCGGCGGCGTCGTAGACGAAGTCCTGCTCCCGGGCCGGCTGGCCGGTGGCCGGGGCCGGGTCGACCTGGGTGCGCAGCTGCCCGCCCTGCGGGGTGTTGGCGTCGATTCCGCACACCGCAGCCAGGGGCCCTGCCGTACCGGAGTAGTAGGTGTAGGAGGTGTAAACGCTGTTCGGGTCGCCGGCTGGCAGGGTGCGGCGCGTCTTGCGCAGGTAGGTCGTGCTGCTGGGCTGCTCGTACATTGTGCGGGTGGTCAGCGCCGTGCTGGTGCCGGCCCCCACCGTGGTCGCGGTGGGCAGCCCGTACTGCGGCCCGATGATGCTGTCGGAGTAGCTGGTGGTGGTGGCCATTCCGTCCGGATCGGTGGTGCTCGTCTTGAGCAGGTAGCCGGGGTCGAGCAGGCTGGTGGTCACGACCGCGGCAGTGCCCGCAGGCGGCGTCAGCAGGACGGCGAACTCGTTGGCCAGCGTCGCAGAACCCTGGAAGTCCACCTGAACGGTGTGGACGCCGGCGGCGAACTGGGTGCTGGTGCCGGTAGTCGTGCGGGTTGTGCCGGGGGCGAAGCCGGCCACGTCCGTGCCGTCATGGACCTGCGGAACCCCGTCAACCGTCACGGTGACGGCCTGGCTGCTGGCGACGCCGAAGGTGTAGGCGCCAGCGGTGGCCAGACTGACCGTTCCGGTCAGCCGCAGGCTCCACTGCCCGGACGCGCCGGAGGCGACCGGCGGGGTGCCAGCGTCCCAGTGCGCGCACAGCCGGCCGCTGGTCGCCCCGCACAGGGCCACGGTCTGTGTGCCGCCGGGGCCGAAGCTGTGCAAGACCGCCGGACCGGCGGCCTGCCCGTTGGACCAGAAGCTGGCGGCCAGGCCGGCCAGTCCCTCGTCATACCCGGTGTGGGTGTGCGGGATGGCCGAGACGCCGCAGCCTGTCGTGCCCTGCGGGTTGTTCACCGGCAGGTACCCGACGACCGGAGCCGCTGGCGTGACCCCAGTCGGCCAGCCACCGCTGAAACAGGCCAGCGGCGCGGGCCCGTAGGTGTCGGTGACGTTGCCGTGCACGTCGTACATCGTGCTGGTCTGCAGGCCCGCCGGTGTGGCGGTGACCACCGCCTGGTCACTGCCGCAAGTATCCGTGCAGCTGTTGCCGGGCGCGGTGGTGTTGGCCCACACGGTCGTGGTGGTGTGCCCGGCCGAGTCGGTCTGACCGGTGATCCGGCCCTGGGCGTCGAAGGAGGTCCGCGACGCGTAGCCAGAGGCGGGTGTGAATCCGGCGATCGACATGTCGGTGTGGTCGGAGGCGTAGGTGTAGGTGCGGGCCGGCCGGGCAGCGCCGGTCGTCGGCGCGGGCTGTATGATCGTGGCGACCCGGCCGCTGCTGTCGTAGCAGATCTGCGTGTCCACCGGGGTTACCGACAGGCCCGTCGTGCCCGACGGGCAGGCGACCGCGGTGCCGACCACACCGCCAGCGGCGACGTAGTCACCGGCCAACGCGTCGCGGATGTCGGCCAGCCGGTTGTCGCTGTCGTAGGCCAGCACACTGGTCTTGCCCATCGCGTTGGTCACCGACGTGAGTTGACCGTTGCCGTTGTAGCCGAACGTCATCGCGGTGCCGTCCCAGAACGCGACCTTGCACAGCATGCCCGCGGGCGCCGGGTTGGTGGCCGGGCAGGCCGCGTCGCCGCCGTAGGACAGGCCGATCGACCGGTTGGAGACCGGATCGGTGATGCTGCGCAGCAGCGCCGGGGTGCCCGAGTACGTGTATTGCAGCGCCGCCGGGTGCGTGTCATCGGTGGCGCTGGTCATCGAGGCCAGGCTGCCGTCGGGGTTGAACGTGTACAGGTAGTTGTCCGACGTCGACAGCTGCAGCCGCCCGTTGCCGTCGACGTTGAGCGCGTCGTTGTCACCGGGCTGCGCCTGGTAGTACCCCGGCGCCTGCCGCGTGAACACCGCCGTCTGACCGGCGGTCCCCTGCAGCACCACCTGGCTGCCCTCGTCATCGGCGTGGATCCACTGTGCCGAGACCGGGTTCGCCAGCAGGCTCCAGCCCGCCGGGACGCCGGTCGCGGTCGGCGTCAGCCAACTGCTGGGCACCACGAACTGGGCCGCGGTCCCGCTGGCGGGAGCTGTGTTCTGCGCCCACAGCTGGACGGTGTCCGTCGCACCCGACGTGCCCAGAACCCAGCTGTCGACCTCGACCTGATACACCTGCGAACCGGCGACCGTGGCCGTCCCATACGACGGGGCCGTGGTGCCGGCCGCACCGTTCCAATCGTCATACGTGGCTGTGGCCGACCCGTTGAGGAAGACACGCATGCCGCCGCTGGTCGAGCCGCCCAGCTGCCACGTCCCGGCCGGCAGGCTCAATGCGCCGGTCCAGCGGACCATGAACGGCGTCGCAGCACCGTTGCTACTGGACGTCTTCAGACCACCGATCGGAGGGCTCTTCCACGTCGCGTCGACCGTGGCGTCAACCCGTTGTCCAGCCAGCGTGCCGGTGAACGTGTGGGCCCCGCTATCGGGGTAGTACTGGCCGGTGAGGCCGTAGTTGCCGCCCTTGGAGATGGAGGACTGCGCCGAGTTGTAGCTGAGCGCCAACCCGGCCGATCCCGACACGGTCTGCATGCTCGGCGTCCCGAGCACCAGGCTGAGGTTCCCGGTAAGCAGGTTCACGGTCTCGGAAGCCGTGGGCACGCCTGGTGACGGCGCGCCCTTGGACGGAGCGGTCGTGCCAGCCGGCGGCGCACCGACGTCGTCCGTCGGTGCCGGTCCGCCGTCGCCGAGGCGCTGCTTCACCGTGAACCGGATCGTGGGGCTCGACGTGGGCTTGAGGTTCCCGGTGTAGATCGGGTCACCCGTGTAGATCGGCTCGAAGGAAGTAAGAACGCTCACATAATAAGTGAGGCCGTCGTGCAGGCTGCCCGCCGGGACCGTCCACTTGTATGGGTCCGTGCCGCTCGTGCTGTACCCGTCGAGCCAGCCGGAGTCGACGACCGTGCCGGTGCCGTCCGCGGCCGTCGAGATCTTGAAGTCGTACCAGTCGGAGTTCTCGCAGTTGACGCCGGAGGTTTGGCAGACGGCCGGGTCCAGGTGGGTTGCCGGGGCGACCAGCTGCGGCGTGGTCGATGACACGACGCTCCCGTTGGCGGGCGAGGATACAGTCGTCGGATTGGGCTGCTCCCCGAACACGGCGATGAAGTACGCGCTGCTAGCGTTGAAGGTGGCTAGGCCCGTGCCGTTGGGGCCGGCCACGGCGCTGGGCGTGCCCAGCCCGAACCACCAGCCGTCGGTCCGGCTCGCCACGTACGACCACGATGGCATCCCGGGGAAGGTGACGATCCCGGCGGCCGACGTCGGCCCCGCGATGACTGCGAGCGGCTGGCCGCCGGGAATTGCGGAGAACGTCGACTGCCCGGAGAGGCCGAACTCCGGCACATTGGTCAGCTGGCTGTCACTGGTCACCTGCATCCAGATCTCGGCGAACTGCCACGGCTGGTCGCCCGCCGGCGTGGCCGGCGTGGCCGGGGCCGGGACGTACACCTCGGGACGCCAGTTGACGCCGGCGGTGTCCTGTCCGAGTTGCATGACACCGGTCAACGTCTGGCCGGTGTCGCTGACGCTGGAGACCTGCCAGCCGCTGGCCGGTGACAGCTCGCTGAACGTCGGGTCGATCACCACCGGGAACGCCGAGGCCGGCAGCTTGGAAAGCCAGTCCGGCGACACCGACACCTGCACCACATCGCCGGACACGCTCATGCGGACCTTGGAGACGGCCGTCTTGTCCAGCGCGGACTTCTTCGAGGTGACGCTCAGCGTCGGCGCCGGGATGGCGCCCAGCTTCGCACCGCCGGCGACTACATCCAGGCCGCCCGACTTGTTCGGTGTCGCCGTCGCACCCGACAGCCTGAACGAGAAGCTCGACGGCGCGCCGGGGCCCTTGAGGACCAGATCCTCCTTGACGCCGGTGGCGGAGACGTGCTCGGCGATGTTGACCTGCGGCCAGACGCCGACGTAGGTGGCCGAGTCCCCGGATACCGACGGGGCAAGCTTCGCGTCACCGACCCCCTGCGGGGTGACCCCGAACGTGTGCCCGCCTGCCGTGAACCGCACGGCGCCGTCCTGGCCGCCGGCCGGACCGAACGCCACCGACCAATCGTTCGCCCCAGACCGCCACCAGCCGGGCTGAGATGCCACCGGTGCAAGGTTCGAGTCGATCGGCGACCAGGATCCGGCCGCGGTCTTGTAGAACTGGGGCGTGAGGTAGTAGCGGACAGATAGGCTGCCGTCGGCGTTGCGCCACGTCGAGGTAGTGGCCGTCCGCTTGGCCACGATTTCCGCCACGGGGGTGGGCAGTTGCTTCGCCTTGCGCGACGACACTCCCGCCACTCCCGCCGCGCGCTGGCCCGGCACCGTCAGGGCCGGCTTGACCAGCGCGGCCGACTTCGGCAACGCACCGGCCTTGGCCGACGCGTTGTGCTTCGCACCGCCCGCCATCGACGTCCACGTGACCAACCCAGCGATCAACGAGAAGACCACGACGATGGGGATCGCACGGCTCCGCCACGTGGGTACGCGGAGTCGCCAGCGCGCCATCCTGGCCGGCACCGGAACCCGGCGCCGCGGCATCTTCGCCAGCTGAACGCGACGACGCAGACGGATCCTGGACATGCGCACCCCCCGTGTATTGAGACAGCAACCCGCCACGCCGCCAGCATCCCTACCAGCGGGTAACGTAGATAATGTGACCACCGATAGAGCCACCGGTGAAGAGCCCTTATATAACGAATGAGTAACGGATGCCGGAATGGAGTCCGGATTCTGACATCCGGAAACGGACCCTCCGCGCTGGGGCGCTCAGCTTGACTCAGCCTTAGATCTTGGTGATTCTCGGCGCAGCGGCGTGACTACCGGGCATTCTCCGAGCTGATTCGCTGGCCATCGCAGTTAACGGAGGCGCTCGTTGTCCCTCCATCCCCGCTGCAGTGAGCAGGCCCCATCTTTGATGGCGCAGGTCACGCAGCCGGGCAATCCGCGCGGTACCACGGCGATGTGGGTGCAAGACCGGCACGGCGCATCACCTCGGTCTGCGAAGCCGAAGACATCCAGATCCTACACAGCCCGGTCCGCGCACCCCGCGCGAACGCCATCGGCGAACGCGTGATCGGCACCATCCGCCGACAATTGCTCGACAAGGCCCTCATCCTGCACGAAGACCACGCGCGGCGCGTGCTGACCGAGTGGCTGCACCACTACGCGCACGGCAGACCACATCGCAGCCTCGGGCAACTGACCCAGACCAAGCCGAGCACGCACCACCCGTACCGATCAACCTGACCGAACACCGCGTCCGCCGACAGCCGATCCTCGGCAGCATCAGCCACGAGTATTGGATCGCCACAGCAGCCTGACACGGCCAGCACGACAAAGAACGACCAGCCCACGCAACGCGCATCGTATAACCGAGGCTCACAGGTTGGTCGGCGCCCAGCGCGGCGGCCCTACGTCACGCCTGGTCGGACGCGCCTCCCCAGGCACGGGTGGCGCCGAGAATCCGTGCCTGCTGCTCGGCATCTGCCTGCGCGGCCAGCTTCGCAGCAAATACCGATTCGCCCAAGTACCCTCGCAGTGCGGTGAGCAGATATTCGTCGAGCGGGTCGTGGTAATCGCTCCCGTCCTCGTCGGGACGACACAGGTTGCGGATCACCAGCGAGGTCGCCTCGTCGATGTCCTTCTCGTCGCGCGCGAGCAGCATGGCGAGGGCGTGCCTGGTCGCCCGGGGCCCGTAGTCGGAGTGCTCGAGCGCGTTCACCGGCCACAGGCTCGATGCCTGTCGCAGCCAGCGTTCCCGCAGCGCTCCAGGCCCGCGGTCGTCCGCGATCTTGGCCAGGACCTGGTGGATCGCTGCGGCGAGGTCGGGAAGCGCGGGGCGACGGGCCATAGCGTCGGCGGCGATCGCTTCCAGGCCCTGCCACCAGGCGGGGTCGACCGCCGCGCGCTCCTCGGCTATTTCCTTCAGCCCGTCGAGTTCGTCGTACCAGCCTGCGGTGCCCGGGGTCAGGTGCCTTAGCGCCGTAGCCTGCCAGTGTTCTGCCTTGTTGTGATCCGATGCCTCTGAGGCCGCCGTGGCCAACAGGCTTGCGGCCATCGCGGCGATCTCGGCCACGTCCGGTTCGCCCGTGACTGCTGTGGCGTATACGTGCTGAGCGCGCTCCTCGCCCTCGGTGGCACGGCCCTGCGCGAACTCGAACATGGCCTCCATCAGGCCGAGCATAAGTTGCTTGCCCTCGTTCCCGGCCTCGATGACCGCCTTGAGCCATGCCAGATGCTGCGCGGCTTCCTCGAACCGCTCGGCGCCAAGCGCCTCGTTGTACTGCAGCACTATCGCGGTTTCGACGGCGTCCGCGTCCCCGACGTCACGGCTCGCCCTGAGCAGCGGCCCGGCGAATCCGGATCCGACCGGGCCGCGTCGGCGGCCCCTGATCTGCTGCCGGGCCTGGAGTACCCGGGCGATCAATCCCGGCGCATCCGACCTGCGCGCGATCGCTTCTGCCTCCTGCGCCATCTCATCGAGATCGTCGAGCTCGCCATTGCCCATCGGCTCGTCAATCTTGAGTACCGTGTCGATTCCGCTGAGCAGTACGTCGCACCTCAGCAGAGGCTGGTCGCATGCCTCTGAGGCATCCATCGCCTCGCTGAACAGTTCCCCGGCGGCATCCCAGTCGTCGCGTTCGGCCGCGCATTGCGCCATCAGCAGTTTCCCCATGCAGGCGATCTGAGGATAGTCGCCCTGTTCGGTAACGCGGAGCATATCCTCCGCGTACGTCGCGGCCGCCGCCGGATCGCCCTCGGCCAGCAGCGTTTGGCCGATTATGTACTGCGCGAAGGATTTCACCCCCGGATCAGCGGGCAGTGTGTCGCCCACCTTGTCCAGCCAGTCCCGTGCACGCGGGTCCTCCATCGCCGTGCAGATGAAGGCGCAGAGCGCTGCGGCGACCCTGGCCTGGTCGTCGGCCGCAGTGCCGATTCCGCAGGCGTACGCCGCGCCGAAATCGCGCAGCGCGGTGTCCACCTGGCCGCTCAGCATGGCGATCTGGCCCAGCACGGTTCGGCATCGGGTCTCGCTGACCCGGTCACCGACCGCCCGAGCCGAGGTCACACCGGCTCGGCAAAGCTCTCCGGCTCGGGACGTATCGCCTTGGAGCAGGACGATGGTCGCGTTTAGAGCGTAGATCGGTGGAAGCTGGCCGGGCACGAGGGTGCGGTCGGCCGCCTCCCGGGTCCGGTCCATGAGTGCGGCGGCCTCGTCGAGCCGGCCGCGCTCCAGCACCGCGGCGGCGCACAAGGCGAGGCAACC
>NZ_DASRBQ010000127.1:0-47384 GCF_035653575.1 Actinocrinis sp. | reverse complement strand
GGCGCGGGACCGTGGTGAGCAGGTCGCTCGGGTCGTGGCCCACGATGAGCAGCGTGCCGCCTGGGGCCACGGCCGCCGCGAGATTGCGGTAGACCGATTCGCGCGCGGCGCGGGGCATGTGCATGTAGTGCGATGTAACGAGGTCGTAGGTGCCTTGGATCGGGGTCAGCGCGAGGTCGGCGTGCAGCCACGTGATGTCCAGGCCGCGTTTGCGCGCTAGCTCCTGCGCGCGCTGGAGGGCCACGTTGGAGATGTCCGCCGCGGTGACCTTCCAACCATGCGATGCCAGCCAGACCGCGTCACCGCCCTCGCCTGCGCCGGCGTCGAATGCGGTACCAGGCGTCAGATTCGCGACCTCTGTGACGAGCGCCGGATTCGGTTCACCGCTCCAATGGTGCTTGTGGCCATGGGTTTGATACCGCTCGTCCCAGGCGCTCTCGCTGTGTTCGCGACCCGCCTCGACTGCGCGCTTGACGTCCTCCATGACCAGGTCCGCGTTGATCGCCGCACCGGCCGTCAGACCGGATGCCGCGGACGAGATGACCTGCGCCTGTACCGCGGCGAGGTTTCCGGCGACCCAGACTCCGGGCACGCTCGTCGCTCCGGCCGGGTTCGCCTCGATCTGAGTGCCGATCACTTCGCCGGCCATCTGGACCTCGGTCGGTGTCAGGCCGAGCGACTCGGCCAGCTCGGTCCGGGCAGTGAACCGCGGCGCGACGACGAGAGCGTCGAGGGCTACGTGGGTGCCGTCTGTGAGCCGGACTCCGGTCAGACCGCCGTCGCCGGACTCCACTTGCGTGACCTGGCCCTCGACGACCGTGACGCCGAGCACGCGCAACTGCTCGCGGTTCTCGTCGGTCAGGGGTGGCGCGGTGTGTTGGAGCAGCGTCACGCGAGCGCTGAGTTGCCGGAACAGCAGCACCTGGTGCATGACCGCCGGGCTGGTCGCGAGCACGCCGATGCGCTGATCGCGAACCTCCCAGCCATGGCAGTAGGGGCAGTGCAGCACGTCAATTCCCCAGCGCTCAGCCAGGCCCGGGATGTCCGGCAGCTCATCGCGCAAGCCGGTCGCCAGGAGCAGGCGCCGCGCCGTGACGGTTTGGTCGCCGATCTCGACGCGGAAGCGCTCGCCCTCCCGGCTTACCGCGGTGACCCGGCCGCTTTCGACGTGGCCGCCGTACCGGACGACCTCGTCCCGGCCGAGCGCGAGGATCTGCGCCGGTGGCGTGCCGTCTCGCGTCAGGAAGTTGTGCACGTGGCCCGCCGGGGCGTTGCGTGGCTCCCCCGAGTCGATCACGAGGACCGACCGGCGGGAGCGGGCCAGCGCGACCGCGGCGCTTAGCCCGGCCGCGCCGCCGCCGACCACGACCACCTCGTAGGCCTCGTGCGCTTCGTCGAACTTCTCGTCAGTGTGCTCATGCCGCTCGTCCATGTATTCACCATCGGCCGACCGCGCCGACTTGACAAATTTCTTTGCCGAAAGAGCAATGGAACCTATGACGAACGACGATCCCGTGCTCGATGCGATCGGCCCGCGGCTGCGGGAGCTGCGCCGCCAGCGCGGCTTGACGCTCAGCGGCCTGTCGGCGGACACCGGCATCTCCGTCAGCACGCTCTCCCGGCTCGAGTCCGGCGGCCGGAAACCGACGCTCGAACTGCTGCTCGCCCTGGGACGCGCCTATCAGGTGCCGCTCGACGAACTCGTCGGCATGCCGGAACAGGGCGACCCGAGGGTGCACGGCAAGCCGGTGCAGCTGCACGGCCGCACGCTGATCCCGCTCAACCACCGGCCCGGCGGCCTGCGCGCGTACAAGATGCTGCTGCCGGCCCACGACCCCGAGCGCGACCAGGCCAGCCACGAGGGCTACGAGTGGATGTACGTGCTGTCCGGCCAGGTCCGGCTGCGCCTCGCGGACCTGGATTTCATCATGAAGGAGGGCGAGGTCGCCGAGTTCGACACGCACACCCCGCACTGGTTCGGCAGCGCCGGCGGGGCGCCCGCCGAGTTGCTGACCCTCTTCGGGCCGCAGGGCGAGCGGATGCACGTACGCGCCCGGCCGCGATCGCGCAAAGCCGATTCGTAAGACCCGAACTGCCTCTGAGCGCTTATCGTGGCTGGGGTATCCATGTGACGCGAGGAGAAGCCGTGACAGTGGTCGATCAACCGCGGCAACTGGTGCGGTACGGATCACCGGCGGGTCGATGGGTGCTGTTTGCCACTGTGCTCGGTTCGGCGCTGACTTTCATCGACGCGACCGTGGTGAACATCGCGCTCCCGCACATCGGGCGCGAGTTCCATGCCGGGGCGGCGGCGCTGCAGTGGACGGTCAACGGATACACACTCAGCCTCGCGTCGCTGATCCTGCTCGGCGGCTCGCTCGGGGACCGTTTCGGGCGCCGCAGAGTGTTCGTCACGGGTGTGATCTGGTTCGCCGCGGCCTCTTTGCTGTGCGGTCTCGCGCCCGACGTCCAAGTGCTGATTGCGGCCCGGGTGGTGCAGGGGATCGGCGGCGCGCTGCTGACGCCGGGGTCGCTGGCGATCCTCGAGGCCTCATTCCATCCGGACGACCGAGGCCGCGCGATCGGAGCGTGGTCGGGCCTCGGCGGGATCGCGGGCGCGCTGGGGCCTTTCCTCGGCGGCTGGCTGGTGCAGGTTTCCACCTGGCGCCTGGTCTTCCTGATCAACGCGCCGCTGGCCGCGGCGGTCGTGGCGGTCGCCCTCCGGCGCATCCCCGAGTCGCGTGATCCGCGTGCGGCCCGGAGCCTCGACGTGCCGGGTGTCGTGCTGGCCGCGGCCGCGCTCGGCGGGTTGACGTACGGGTTCACCGCGTGGCCGACGAACGGTCCGGGCTCGACCGGTGTGGCCACGTCGCTGAGCGTCGGCGTGGCAGCGCTCATCGGGTTCGTGTTCACGGAGCGGCGCTCGGCGCATCCGATGCTGCCGCTCGACGTGTTCCGATCCCGGGCCTTCACCGCGGCGAATCTGGCCACCTTCGCTGTCTACGCGGCGCTGGGCGGAGTGTTCTTCCTGGTCGTGCTGAATCTTCAGGTGGTCGCGGGATACAGCGCGCTGGCCGCCGGTACCGCGATGCTGCCGATCACGGTGTTGATGCTGCTGCTCTCGGCTCGATCCGGCGCGCTGGCGCAGCGGATCGGGCCGCGCTTGCCGATGACTTTCGGGCCGCTGGTGTGCGCGGCGGCGATGCTGCTGTTCTCGCGCATCGGTCCGCACGCGTTCTATCCGGCGACGGTGCTACCGGCCGTGATCGTGCTCGGACTGGGCACCTCGCTGAACGTCGCGCCGCTGACCGCCACCGCACTGGGCTCGCTCGACGAGAGCCGCGCCGGGATCGCCAGCGGGGTGAACAATGCGGTCGCGCGGGCGGCCGGACTGCTCGCGGTAGCGGTACTGCCGCTGGCCGCCGGGTTGGGCACAGGCAGCCTGACCAACCCGGCGACGTTGGCGCCGGTTTATCGCACCTCGATGTACATCTGCGCGGGGTTGCTCGTCGTAGGATCTATCATCGCCGCGGTAGCGATTCCGACGCGGTTGACGCGGCCCCAGGAGCAGCAGAAGCGTGAGATGCATTGCGCGATCGCCGGACCGCCGCTGCGAGCCGACCGCAACGCGTAACGCTCGATCGGCGGCCTGCCGTGCTCAGGCTGATCAGAATGCCGCGCGGATGCCGCCGACCACCGAGCCGCCGCCGAGCAGAGGCAAGGTCCCCAGCTGATCGAGGACCTCGGACCGAACGTCGAGCCTGCGCAGCGCTTCGGCGAGTATGACCGGCTTGGCGCGCTTCGAGCCGTCGGAAATCTTGAAGGCGAGGGCGCGACCGTCAGGCAGTGCGGCGGCGTGTACGGCCTCTGCGCCGCTCTTCGAGAGCAGACCGCTTACCGCGCGCATCGCCAGGGTGTCGAGCTGCTGCGTTCCCGCGACATACTCGGGATGGGTACGCATAGCGTCAGCAACCTTACGTGCGTTGGTTCCGGAGGGCGCCGTAACGCACGCGCGGAATGCCGATGCCAGGCCGACGAGGGAAAGACCGAGCAACGGGGCGCCGCATCCGTCTACCGCGTCGTACGCGATCTGTTCGCCTGCGAGCCTTTCGATCGCGTCGCGGATGATGCGCTGGGCCGGGTGCGCGGGGTCGAGGTATCCCGCGACGTCCCATCTGTTGCGTACGCAGACCGCGAGCATCGCGGCGTGCTTGCCCGAACAGTCGGAGTAGATCGGCCGTGGGGCGCTGCCCGCGAACAGTTCGGCATGCCGGGCGTCGTCGTCGAGGGGCAGGCTCGGCGGGGTACGCAGCGCTGATTCGTCGAGGCCGACTCCGGCGAGGATCTTGCGTACTCCGTCCACATGGAAAGGCTCGCCCGCGTGGCTGGCCGCGGCGAGCGCCAGCTCCGCGCCGGTCAGGTCGAGTCCGGCGTCGAGCAGGCCGGTGGCCTGCATCGGCTTGTTCGAGGAGCGGGGCAGGATCGGCGCCTGCACGTCTCCCACGGCGAGCCGGATCGAGCCGTCCGCGTCGAGCAGAACCAGGCGGCCGCGGTGGGCGCCCTCGATGAAGCCGGAGCGGACGATCTCGGCGAGGACCGGCTCGGCGGGGAAGGTGGAGGGAACGGGGCCGGCCGGGGTGGGGCCGGTGGAAGCGTTCGAGGAGCCGATCGGGGTGGGATCGGCCGGGTCGGTGCTGGCCATCATCATCGGGATGCAGGGTCTCCGCTCTCGGTGTCGGCGAGGCGGCTGCCGGACGGGGCCGGCGACGGCCGGCTAGTCCGCGGCGAGCAGATCGTCGATGGCCGCCTCGCCCTCACGGTACCGGCGAGCCAGGTCCGCGGCACAGGCGTCGGCAACCCCTTGTACTCTGCGTCGCAGATCAGACACCTCGCGCTCACAGACCGAGAGCGCGGCGGCGGTATCCCGGAGGGTGCGCTCCGAGCAGGCGGCCAGGTCGGGCAGGGCGAGCTCGCGCAGCCTGGCCTCCATTGCCGCCCGGTACTCGCCGATCGCGGCCTCGCCGCCGAGGCCCAGATGCCGGGCGGAGGCGATTCGGCTGGACGGCGCGTCGGCGAGGATCTCGGCCAGCCGCGCCACCAGCGGGCTCTGGTCGCCGCCCGCGCGCCGGGCGCATTCCGCGGCGATTATGTCGAGCCGGCCGTGCAGGACCCGCCGAAGGTATGAGAGATCGCTCTCCTCGGCGCTCGCCTCCGCGCGACGTTCCCGCAGCACGGACACCGGAAGGGACGGCAGGTCGGCGATGAACGCGCGGCCGAGCACGCGGTCGATGCGCCGCTGCGGGCTCGCAGCCGCGGTGCCGGCGCTGGGACCGTTGGCGCCGGTGGATTCGGTCGGTGTCGGTTCGCTCATCGCACCCCCATGGAGTTGGGGGTGACAACTCCCCCGGGTCGACGGTCCGGGCCCGGCGGCCGGACCTGTGGTGAGACTTGCCTGAATCGTCGCACGCTGGCCCGACGGATGACTCCCTGGACCGCAACTGTCACCCGGTCGGATGAGCGATATCGAGCGTTGAGAGGGTATATGACCCCACTTGGCCGTCCTGTCGACGTCCTGGCTACGTCCTTCCAGGGTCCGGCTTGTTCTCCGGTCGTCGCCCGGTCATTCGTCCTATCGTCCGCGCAGGCGTTCGCGTGCGTTACCGCCCGCCTCCGGGGAAACGATGATCTCTTGACCGGCGGCCACCCCACCTGCAGTGAGTTGCGCGTCGACCGGAACGGTCCGCTTGACCAGCGCGAGCGCGATCGGGCCGAGTTCGTAGTGCCGGGCGCTTGAGGTCACCATGCCGACCGCGCGGCCGTCGAGCTCGACCGGATCGCCGTGTGCCGGAAGGTGCTCGGGGGTGCCGTCGAGGTGGAGGAAGACCAAGCGGCGCGGCGGGTGGCCAAGGTTCTCCACCCGCGCCACGGTTTCCTGGCCCCGGTAGCAGCCCTTGTCCAGATGGACGGCGGTGCTGATCCAGTCCAGTTCGTGCGGGATGGCGCGCTCGTCGGTCTCGAGCCCGGCGCGCGGCCGGTGCGCGGCGATTCGTAGCGCCTCGTAAGCCCACGTACCGGCAGGGTGCGAGTGTGTCGCGGCGTAGTCGCTGAGAGCGGCGCGCGGGAGGAAGAGATCCCGGCCCTGTGTGGCCTCGCCCAGCTGGATCGGGCCACGTACGAGCGCACCTGCGGGTACCGGACCAGACGCGTCAGCCTCGTAGACGACCGCGTAGTCGGCCGTGACATCCTGCGGGTCGACATCGAGGAGGAAGCGCATCTTGGTCAGGAACGCGACCAGCGCAGGCGCCGCGCCGGGTTCGACATGCGCCCAGGTCGCCTCGCCGTCGTCGACGACGTAGAGGGCGTGCTCCACCCGGCCCTGCGGGTCGAGCAGCAGCGCCTCGGTAGGCGTGTTCGGGGCCAGTTCGGTCAGGTGCTGGGTCAGCAGCGAGTGCAGCCAGCTGAGCCGCTCCTTGCCGCCGATGCGGACCACGCCGCGGTGTGACAGGTCGACGAATCCTGAGCCCTCGACGAGCGTGCGCTGCTCGGCGTGCGGATTGCCGTAGTGCGCGGCGACGCCTTCATCCGGCGACTCGGCTGGTACCGCACCGGGCAGATCGAGCAGCGGGCTGCGGTACCCGGTCGTGCCTGCTGCTGCGTCGACTGCGGAAGCGGAACTCTCGGGGCTGGGCATATCTTCGGCAACCTCGCTCTTGAAAGGGCTATTCCGACCTGCCGCCGGTTCGCGCCGCACAGTCGGCGCAGCGGCCGAAGATGGCGAAGTGCGCGACGTCGATCTCGAACCCCTGCTCCGTACGCAACTTTTCGACCAGCGGATCGGCCACATCAGGCTGCGCCTCGGTGACCCGGCCGCAGACGCGGCAGACCAGGTGCAAGTGCTGCTGTTCGGCGGCTGCGTGATAGATGGGGGCACCGTGCCCGAGGTGGGTGTGCGTAACGAACCCGAGTTCCTCAAGCAGTTCGAGGGTGCGGTACACGGTCGAGAGGTTGACGGAGCTCGCGGTGCGCTGGACTTCGGCACAGATGGCATCGGGCGTGGCGTGTTCGAGGCCGGAGACCGCGCTGAGCACGAGCTGACGTGCCGGAGTCAGCCGGTATCCCTTGGCCCGTAGCTGCTTCGTCAGGTCGGACTGCTCCATCGTGCTGCCCACGTATCGAGTTTACGGCGCGGCTCGCGCACCGACCGAACGCGCGAAACGCGGACGCGCTAAGCCCGGACCCGCTTGAGCTGTGCGGCCAGGTGGTTCTGGCGTTCCTTACCCATCGCGGCCATGTCGAAGGTCCAGTACAGGTCGCCATTGACCAGGCCGTAGAGCCGATGGCCGCCGGTGTACTCCTTCGCCGTCGCGGTGCGCGCTACCGCGTCCGTGCTCAGCTCGATCTTGCCGTTGTCGATCGCGCCATGCCAGATCTCGACGAAGCCGGTCGGGTGGGCTAGCACGACCTCGAGGGTGTTGTCCGGCTGCGGCCGCCAGTAGCCGTGCTCACGGGCCAGCGGGCGCACCTTCTCGCCGTTCTCGTCGATCAGCCAGGAGCGGGACTCGTAGTCGAGGAAGGTCTTGCCGGGGACGTAGGAAAAGGTGATCTCCTGCCCGAAGCGGAAGTCCTCGATGGTGGGGTACTGGCCGAGTCCGACGCCGGCCCAGTCGCCGATCAGGAAGGCGACTGGAAGCAGGGCTGGGTCGAGGTCGGCGGGGATCTCGAAAGGCATCGCGCGGTTCTCGGCTCTGTGCGGTCTGGATCGGCGGCCGGTTAGCGGGTCTGGCCCTTGAACAGCTTCACCACGACGAACCCGGCGAACCAGGTGACGAGCAGGAAGACCACCACGAGCAGGGCGGTGAAGAAGGTCTCCACGGTGGACGCTCCGGGTGCGTAACGGCGGCGGTGGCTGCGCGGGCGCAATCATTCGTCATGCGGCGCGGCCACCTGGACGGCTTCAGTCTATGGGCGCCGCGGATGGACCGCTGACGCGACCGGATGTGAGTCTCGCTACGCTCAACGCTCATGGCGAAAAAGCTGGTCATCAAGCTCACCGCGGGCGAGGACGCGCCGGAGCGGTGCTCGCAGGCTTTCACGGTGGCCGCGGTCGGGGTGGCCTCGGGCGCACAGGTCTCGCTGTGGCTCACCGGGGAATCCGCGTGGTTCGCGTTGCCCGGCCGCGCGGCGCAGTTCGAGTTACCGCACTCCGCTCCGCTGGAGGAGCTTCTCACTGCGGTACTTCAAGGCGGCACGGTGACGCTCTGCACGCAGTGCGCAGCACGGCGGGACATCACCGAAGACGACGTGCGCCCCGGCGTACGGATCGCCGGGGCGCAGCTGTTCGTGCAGGAGGTGCTGGGAGACGACGTACAGGCGCTCGTCTACTGACGCAGCCGTGCGCGCGCCGTCCGTCTCCCCCGCCTGTGTGCGGGCGGGTGGTCAGACCGAGATCAGGACCTCGGCGACCTCGCCCTGCGTGGCGACGACCTTGCGGTCGGCGGTCCCGCCGGGCACCAGAGCACGCAGCGTCCACGAACCGGGGGCCGCGAAGAAGCGGAACGCCCCGGTCGCCGAGGTGGGCACCTCGGCGGTGAACTCGCCGTCCTCGTTGAGGAGGCGCACGTAGCCGGTCACCGGGGTCCCGTCACGCTGGATGGTGCCCTCGATGATGGTTTCCTTCGACACGTCGATCCCCTCCCGGGACAGGCCGCCGGTGGTAGCACCGCACATGGTCTCGTTCCTTCCTCGCTGCCGCTGTCCCCGTGGCTGACTGACCGGCCCTGGGCTCAGGCGCCCAGCTCGATCGGCACGCCGACCAGCGAGCCGTACTCGGTCCACGAGCCGTCGTAGTTCTTCACGTTCTCCTGGCCGAGCAGTTCGTGCAGCACGAACCAGGTGTGCGCCGAGCGCTCGCCGATGCGGCAATAGGCGATGGTGTCCTTGGACAGGTCCACGCCCTCGCCCTGGTAGAGCTCGGTCAGCTCCGCGTCGGACTTGAAGGTGCCGTCGTCGTTGGCCGCCTTCGACCACGGGATGTTCTTGGCGCTCGGCACGTGGCCGGGACGCTGCGACTGCTCCTGCGGCAGGTGCGCCGGGGCGAGCAGCTTGCCGGAGAACTCGTCGGGGGAGCGCACGTCGACCAGGTTCTTCGCCCCGATCGCGGCGACCACCTCGTCGCGGAAGGCTCGGATCGAGGTGTTCTGCGGCTGCGCGGTGTACTGGGTGGCAGCGCGGCTGGGCACCTCCTCGACCAGGTCGCGCGAGTCCAGCTCCCACTTCTTGCGGCCGCCGTCGAGCAGCTTGACGTCCTGGTGGCCGTAGAGCTTGAAGTACCAGTACGCGTACGCGGCGAACCAGTTGTTGTTGCCGCCGTAGAGCACCACGGTGTCGTCGTTGGCGATACCGCGCTGCGAGAGCAGCGCCTCGAACTGCTCCTTGGAGACGAAGTCGCGGCGGACCGGGTCCTGCAGGTCCTTCTTCCAGTCGATCCGGATCGCGTTGCGGATGTGGTTCTTGTCGTAGGCGGCGGTGTCCTCGTCCACTTCGACGACGACCACCTTCGGGTCGTCGAGGTGTGCCTCGACCCAGTCTGCGTCGACCAGGACGTCGGTGCGGCTCATGAGTTCATTCCTCCAGGGCTGGTGTTGCCGGTGCGTGTTGACGCTGATCAGAGGGTTTGCGGGCGGCTCGGGCCGCCGGTTGCTCGGGGTCTCGCCTGGTCGCGGGGCGGCTGGACGGTGTCCGGATGGTGGACGGCGGCGAGCGCGGGTCCGGTTCGGACGGGCTCGAGCCGCGGTCGGCCGGCGCGGGAGCCTTCCGGCTGGGCCGGTCAGGCGCGATTCAGCGGCAACACAGGCAGGCCGCGACGCGGCACAGGTCGACTGCGCGCCGCTTGGTCAGCTCTGCCTGGGGCCTCATGCCGTCGATACTAGGGAGCAGCCGGGTGAGCTGTCATTAACATCTCGGATTCCGAGACAATCGTCTCACGAAACGATAGAACGGCTGCTGACGTCGCAAGTTGCCACCGGCTCCAGTGCCGCTTGAGGCCCCGAAGCCGGGTATGTGTGCGCGGACCGGGGGCTGGTTGCGGGTCGGTTTAGGCCGTTTAGGGGACCGTCAGCGCGGGTGGCTCAGGGTGAGCAGGGTGCTGCCGTCCGGCAGGTCCACCTCGATGGTCGCGATGTGGTCCGGCGCCAGGGAGACCGAGCCCGGGATGGTGAACGACTCCTCGTCGCTGGCCTTCCAGGTTCCGGCCACCATCGGCGTGCCCGTCGTGCTGACCACGACCATGGTGCAGGTGTAGCCGGCGGGCACGTTGTCCATCTTCAGCTGGATGTTCGAGCCCCAGCTGACCGGAGTGACCTCGACGCTCGCGTTGATGCGCTCGTACCCGGGCGAGGAGACGCTCGTGCTCGCGGACCAGGCGCCGGCGACGGCCGCGACCTGCGAGCCGCCGGCCAGCAGCAGACCCAAGCCGGTGCCAACGGCGGCGATCAGGCCCGCAGCGGCGAGTGCGATACGGGTACGCAGGCTGGTACGCGCTGGCCGATAGCCGCGACCGCGATGGTGTGCGTGCTCCACGCCGTGAAGGTGATCCGGCGAACCGGGCCTGGCGGCGCCATCGGCGACCTGCTGCGAGGCGGTTTCCAGGACTCGGCCGAGCACTGCGGGTTCCGGGCGCACCGGTCCGTTGACGGCTTCGGTCTCGGTGACGGAGGCGAGCAGCGGCAGCAGTTCGGTGAGCTCGCCGTACTCGGCCCGGCAGCTCGCGCAGGTGACCAGGTGCCCGGCGACTCGGTCGTTCTCCTCGGGTTCGAGCGCGCCGAGCAGGTATGCCCCGACGGCCTCGCGCAGCCACGGATCACGGGTAGCGGTGCACGGGGGAACACGGTCGCTCACGGTGTGATCCCCCTTTCTTGACAGGCGAGCCTTAGGGCGCGCAGTGCGTAAAACGTGCGGGACTTGACGGTCCCCGGCGGTATGCCGAGCGCGCGTGCCGCCTCATTCACCGTCGCGCGGCGGTAGTACACCTCGATGACGACTGCTCGGTGCTCGGCGCTGAGGGCGGCCAGCGCGTCGGCGAACTCCCAGGCCCGCAGCGCGGCCTCGTACGGGTCGATCCCGTCCTCGGTGCGCTCCGTGTACTCGGTCAGTTCGGTCTCGGTCGGGCGGGCGGCTCGCGAGCGGGCGTCGTCCACGACGAGGTTGTGCGCGACCGTGCACAACCACGCGCGTACCGAGCCGCGGCCCGGTTGGAAGGCCTCGGGCCGCCGCCACGCACGCAGCATCGTTTCCTGAAGCAGGTCCTCGGCTCGTGCCCGATCCCGAGTCAGCTTGAGCAGATAGGCCAGCACGGGACCGGAGTGTTCCGCGTACAGCAGACGCAAAGCCGCCTCGTCTAGGACTTCGGTGCTTGCCGCCATACCGGTATCACGTTTGCTCTGGCCTTTCCGTTCAGCTGAACCGGCGCGAGACCGCATCCGTGTCCAGTGCATGAACAGATCCTCGCGCATGTTGGGTGCCGCCGCTACGGCCTTGGCCCTGGCCGGTGTGGCAGCCTGTTCCAGTTCCAGTGCGGGATCCTCGGGCGCGGGGGCCGGTTCGGCGCCTTCGGCCTCGTCCTCCGCGATGTCCTCGATGCCTTCAGGCGGCGGCAGCGCTCCGGCGGCGACGGCGAACACCATCACCATCATGAGCTTCGCGTTCAACGGGCCGCTGACTGTGTCGCCGGGGGCGCAGGTCACGGTCGTGAACAAGGACTCGGTCATGCACACGGTCACCGCGGATTCGACCGGTGGCTTCGACGTGAGCGTCCCGGCGGGCGGTACCGCAACTTTCACGGCACCGACCGCTCCGGGTTCGTACTCGTTCCACTGCTCCATTCACCCGTCGATGAAGCACGGCACTCTTATCGTGAAGTGAGCGCGGTAAGCAGTCGGGCGGCTGATTAGGGCATCGGCGTCGCGCAGGGGCGATGGCCGCTGATCCGCTTAGCCGTTGTTGTTGTTGACCGTGTTCCCGGTGAGCACCACGTTCTGCCCGGTGGCGGCGATGTCGACACCGGTGGCTGTCACTTGGAGGTCCTTGAGCTGCATGCCGAAGGGCATGCCGCCGATCGGGATCTGCTTGTCGAAGTCGCCGACCTTTAGGCCGAGCGCGGAGAGCGGCGTGTCGAAGCCCATCGTCTTGAGGTCGAGCTTGTTGCCGCCCACCAAGCTCACCTGCACGTCCGCGCTCACACTGATCCCGAGAACGCTGTAAGACGCCTTGACGTGGTTGCCGTTGCCCTGACTCAGGGTGATCTTGCCGAATTCCAGGAGCGAGCTGAGCTTTGCCGCGACCTGGTCGTAGCTCAGCGTGGCCGTGCCGGTGAGCGTGTCCACAGTCGCGCTGTTGTACCCGGACGAGACGTGCACGCCGCGCAGGTCCGCGTGGATGTGCTGGATCGGGAAGCCGTTGGCGTCGTAGTCGTCCAGGTCGACGGTGGCGTGGTCGAAGTGCCGCGAGATGACCTGGGTGAGGAACGGGAAGCCGTCGATCGAGACGGAGGGCTTGGTCTTGAGCTTCTGGCTGGTCTGGATCTTCGAGGCCAGCTGGTTCTCGGTGATCGCGGCGGCGACCCGGTCCGCCCCGATCAGCAGTGCGGCCAGGATGACGAGCGCGATGAGGCAGCCGAGTCCGCGGCGGCGCTGGCGCGGTGCCCGCCGCAGTGCGGAGACCGGGGGCTCGTCCTCGTAGTAGTTGCCGTAGTAGCGGTCTGGCTCCGGGCTCGGCGCGGTCATCTTGTGAGGGTAGCCGCTCGGCGGCACTCGAAACGGGTCTGTGACAAGGCCGTCGAAAAGCGCGCGGCCGCGCCGGTCAGAGTGAGGCGGGAGGCACGCTCAGCGCAGCACTTGCGCCGCGATCACCGCTCCGATGGCCGAGTACGCGACCGGGAGTGCCTGAGCGCTGATACGCACGTCGCCGCCCTCGCTGCCGAGCCGGTCCGCCGTGCGCGCGCCGATCACCGCGAAGAGCCCTGAGATGAGCCCGCCGAGCGCGCCGCCCTTGGCTCCGGCCGAGGCGCTGAGGGTGACTGCGGTCAGCGCACCAAGAGCCGTGGCCGCTACGACGCCTGCCGCGATCCCGATCGGCTTCGCGCCGCCGCCGACGAGCGCGGAGCAGAGGACCGCCACGGCCGCCGCGAGCGCGCACGCCCCGGCGAGCGCCGAGTCCTGCCGCTGCGCGACGAGGTACCCGGCGGGCAGCACGGTGAACGCCGCACCGGTTACCGCAGCGGCGAGCGCTTCACTGCGGTGCCGACCGGCGCCCGTGTCCTTGCGAAACAGCTGATCTGCCGCGAGGAAGATGAAGCCGACGCCGAGCGCTGCGCCCATCGCGGCCGGCGCCCGGTCCGGGACAAGTCGGTACGCGAGCGCCGCGGCGGCCAATCCGATCGCCGCGACGAAGACTGTGGTGCGGCGCGCGTTGGGCGTGCCGACCGTGCGCAGCCAGCCGACGGCGACACCGATCTGACTGAGCCCGACCACGATCGCGAGCACGGGGGTGGCGACGAGTGCGGTTATGCCGGTGACGACGGCGAGGCCGGCCGCACCGAAAGCTCCCTGGCCCGGGGTCGCGGAAGATTTCTCGCCAGACGTGACGGGGCCGCGATTTTCTTCGGCGGAGGGCGCGAATTCGGGCGCAGATTCACGTGGCGGGTATTGAGATACCGCGGATTCGGAGAGAGGTTCGAAATCGGTTTCAAGATCCGCGGCGTCTACCGCGACGGCCGCACGCTGATCTTGAGCGTAGTAATCAGATTCGCGGTAATCAGAGTTCGCCTCGTAATACGGTTCCTGATCGGACGTGTACCGATCTGACGCGTACTCATCCGCTGAGTATTGGTCCTGGGCATGCTGGTCCTGGGCGTATTGATCAGGCGCGTATTGATCGGGCGGGTATTGCTCACGCTGCGCCTTGTTCCACACCTGCGGGTCCCAGCCGAGGCCGGATTGTTCCCACTGTGCGTCGTAGTACGCAGGCTGAGGCTGCGGAAGTGCTGGTTCGGGTTCCTGCGCAGGTCTGCGACGCCGACCGCGCCCTTCTGAGGGCGGTTGCTCGCCTGCGCCGTCGTAGCCTTCGTGGCCCTCGTACTCATAGCCGTAACTCATGGCGGGTCGGCTCATCCCCCCGCGAACGGGGGCAGGATCTCGACAACGGCGCCGGGATCGAGGCGGACCGACTCCGGGTCGCGCTTGCCGACCTGCTGCCCGTCGACCAGGAAGGAGCAGCGCTGGAGCACCCTGGCCAGCCGGTCGCCCGCGGCTCCGCGTTCGGCCACCGCGGCGGAGAGGGCCGCGCCGAGCGTGCCCGCGCGTGTCTGCTCCTCAGAGGTACCCGCGGCCTCACGCGCGGCGGCCCAGTAACGCAGGGTCGCCGTGCCCGTTGCTTGCACCGGCTTCACTCCCTCCCTGTTTCGGCGTGCGCCAGAGCAACGGTACCCGGGTGGCGGTGTTAGTCACACGCGGATGCGTTCGTGCGCGTCGGCGGGTCAAGCAACCTGTTCACGCCCCCTAGCGCGACACGTGCGCGATAACGAAGCGAGAAAGGTTCGTCACCCCGCAGACATACCCCGTCCATGTCGGCTATCCTGCGTGCAGAGGATCCGGGCGATGAGGCCACTGGATCCTTCGTGTTTTTTACGAGCACGTTACACACGCCTCACTAGTCGGCTCTGCAGTGCGGGCGCCGGCACGGTTGCCGAAACACGATGAACTCCGTCGTGTTAACGCAACCACCTATCCGGCACCCGCGCGGCACGGCGGAAGGAGCACCACCCATGGCCACCCTCCTCCTGTTGACCAACGCTCTTGCTCCTTCAGCAGAAGTGCTCCCCGCGCTCGGCCTCCTGCTGCACACGGTGCGCGTGGCGCCGGCCGAGGCGTCCGCGCTCATGGACACTGCGCCCGCAGACGTGCTTCTGGTCGACGGCCGCCGCGAGCTGCCCGCGACCCGATCGCTGTGCCGGGTGCTGCGCACCACCGGCCTCGACTGCCCGATGCTGCTGATCACCACGGAGGGCGGACTGGCTGCGGTCACCGCCGAGTGGGGCGTGGACGACGTGCTGCTGGACACCGCCGGGCCGGCCGAGGTCGAGGCCCGCATCCGGCTCGCGGTCGGCCGCCTCGCCGCCGCTGCGGGCACCGAGGACCTGCCGCTGGAGATCCGCAACGGCGACCTGACGATCGACGAGGCCACGTACACCGCGCGGCTGCGCAACCGGGTGCTGGACCTGACGTTCAAGGAGTTCGAGCTGCTTAAGTACCTGGCGCAGCACCCCGGCCGGGTGTTCACGCGGGCGCAGCTGCTCCAGGAGGTCTGGGGCTATGACTACTTCGGCGGCACACGCACCGTGGACGTCCACGTGCGACGCCTGCGCGCGAAGCTCGGCGCGGAGCACGAGCAGCTGATCGGTACGGTGCGGAACGTCGGGTACCGGTTCGTCAACCCGGAGAAGCGCTCGGACCGCGAGGCTGTACGCGTCTGAAGCTGTACGCAGCCGGGGTCGCGCATAACCTGACGATGTGACAGAGACGAACGAGGGGCCACAAGGCACAGCCACACGCTTCACCGAGGCTCATCGAGCCGAGGCGTTAGCGCTGATACGTGCGGTAACCGAAGCCGATGGCGTCTCGCCGATCTCCGAGAGTGGTCGCCTCGCGCTGCTCCACGATGGCCTGGACGAGCCGCATTTCACCCGTTACGAAGGCGGGAGGCTCGTCGGCTATCTGTACCTGGCGCCGCCCGATGCAGACCAGAGCCGGACCGCGGAGCTGTGCGTCGCGCCGGACTCACGGCGGCGCGGGATCGGTCGCTCGCTCATCGAGGCCGCGCTCGCCGATACCGCAGGGATGTTGCACGTCTGGGCGCACGGCAGCCTGCCCGGCACCGAACAGTTCGCCGCGCGGCTCGGCTTGACCGCGGTCCGCGAACTGCGGCTGATGGAGCTGAAGTTGGGCGGTGCCTCGGCACCCGACCTGACGCCGCCGCAGCCGCCCGAGGGCGTCAAAGTGGACACCTTCCGGCCAGGCGAGGACGAGGACGCGTGGCTGGCACTCAACGCCCGCGCCTTCGCGCACCACCCGGAACAGGGGTCATGGACGCGAAACGATCTCGCCGAACGCGAGGCCGAGCCGTGGTTCGATCCGGCCGGCTTCTTCCTCGCCCGTTCCGCCGAAGGGCTGATCGGCTTCCACTGGACCAAGGTGCATCCGGCGGGGGCCTACGGCGCGGGCCGGGTCGGCGAGATTTACGTGCTCGGCGTGGATCCGCAGTCCGGGCGGCGCGGGCTCGGCCGACTGCTCGCCCTGGTCGGATTACAGCATTTGGCGCAATCAGGACTAGAAAACGTCATCTTGTATGTAGATGGCGACAACACACTGGCCGTACGGTTGTACCTGTCCCTAGGCTTCGGCAATCGGGCCGTGGACACCATGTACGAACGGCGCGGCTTGGCGGCGTAGCACTCTTCCCACTCGCCTCCACCGCCCCAAACCGGGATTGTGAGCCCTGGTTCGGTCGCCCGGTGTCCCTCCGCTCGACACCCGCAGTTCACCTTTACGTGCGAGAGTTTGGATCATGGAACCGGCCGCCGACCTCCCCCGCTTCCTCGACCGCGAATCCTCCTGGCTCCAGTTCAACAGCCGGGTACTCGAGCTGGCCGAGGACAAGGAGGTGCCGCTGCTGGAGCGGGCCAAGTTCGCCGCGATCTTCGCCAACAACCTCGACGAGTTCTTCATGGTCCGGGTGGCCGGGCTCAAGCGCCGCATCGCCACCGGCGCCGCCGGGTCGACCGCCTCCGGTTTCACCCACCGCGAGGTGCTGCAGCGGATCTGGGCCGAGACCCGCGTACTGATGACCAAGCATGCGCAGATCTTCCAGGAGCAGTTGCGCCCGGAACTGGTGCAGCAGGGCATCGAGATCCTGCGCTGGGGCGACCTCGACGCGACGCAGCAGGAACAGCTTTACGCGCTCTTTCGCGAGCGGATCTTCCCGGTACTCACGCCGCTGGCCGTGGACCCGGCGCACCCGTTCCCGTACATCTCCGGGCTGTCGCTTAACCTCGCCGTGCTGGTGCGTAACCCGGTCACCGGTAACGAGCACTTCGCGCGCGTCAAGGTGCCGCCGCTGCTGCCGCGCTTCGTGGAGGTGAGCGACGGCCGGTTCATGCCGCTGGAAGAGCTGATAGCGGTGCACCTGCCGCACCTGTTCAACGGCATGGAGGTGCTCGGCCACCACACCTTCCGGGTCACCAGGAACGAGGACGTCGAGGTCGAGGGCGACGAGTCGCAGAGCCTGCTGGAGACGCTGGAGCGGGAGCTGGTGCGGCGCAGGTTCGGCCCGCCAGTGCGGCTCGAGGTCGAGGAGACCATCGACCCGACGGTGCTCGAACTGCTGGTGCGCGAGCTGGGCGTGAACGACAACGAGGTGTTCCGGCTGCCCGCGCCGCTGGATCTCACCGGCTTGTTCACCATCGCCGACGAGGACCGGCCGGAGCTGAAGTTCCCGCCGTTCGCCACCGCGCTGCACCGGGATCTAGCCGACTACGAGACGAACTCCGCGATCGACGTGTTCGCGGCGATGCGACAGCGCGACATCCTGCTGCACCATCCGTACGACTCGTTCACCACCTCGGTCCAGGCTTTCCTCGAGCAGGCCGCGGACGACCCGGACGTGCGTGCGATCAAGATGACGCTGTACCGCACCAGCGGTGACTCGCCGATCGTGGACGCGCTGATCGATGCGGCGGAGGCCGGCAAGGAGGTGCTGGTCCTCGTCGAGATCAAAGCCAGGTTCGACGAGCACGCCAACATCGTCTGGGCGCGCAAGCTCGAACAGGCCGGTTGCCATGTCGTGTACGGCCTGATGGGTCTCAAGACGCACTGCAAGGCTGCGCTGGTCATCCGACTTGAGGGCAACCGGCTACGGCGTTACGCGCACATCGGCACCGGTAACTACAACCCGAAGACGGCGCGCCAGTACGAGGACCTGGGCCTACTGACCGCGGACCCGCAGGTCGGCGAGGACCTTACGCACCTGTTCAACCGGCTCTCCGGCTACTCGCGCACGATCTCCTACCGCCGCCTGCTGACCGCGCCGAACGGGCTGCGCGAGGCGCTGATCGAGCGGATCGACCGGGAGCGGGAGAAGATGGCGGCCGGCCGCCGCGGGGCCGCCAAGTCCGCGCGGATCCGGATGAAGATGAACTCGCTGGTGGACGAGGCGATCATCGACGCGCTCTACGAGGCCTCACAGGCGGGCGTGAAGATCGACGTCGTGGTGCGCGGGATGTGTGCGCTGCGCCCGGGCGTGCCGGGGCTGTCCGAGAACATCAGAGTCCGCAGTGTGCTGGGCCGGTTCCTGGAGCACTCGCGGATCTTCGTGTTCGGGCAGGAGGCCCCCGCGTCGCCGGCCGGCCGCGTCGTCGGCGAGCCGCCGGAGGTGTGGATCGGATCGGCCGACATGATGCACCGCAACCTGGACCGGCGGGTCGAGGCCCTGGTGCAGCTGACCGATCCGGCGCACCGGCGCGAGCTGTCGAGGATGATCGACACGGTCTTCGAGGAGGACGCGGCCTGTTGGGAGCTGGGCCCGCTGGGTGACTGGACCCGCCGGGTGCCGCCGGACGGCCTGCCGCTGCGTGACATCCAAGAATCCTTCATCGAGTCGCGTAACCAGCTGCTCGCGGCGCGACGGGCAAGGATGGGCTGACTGGTGCGCTCGGGGCGGCTGAGGAGCACACAACGCGGGTGGGGTGGCACGTCAGAGGGGGAGACGCCGCATCGAGGCACGCACAGCAGGCGTGTGCGGTACGCGGCGCAGCCAGGCAATGCACTCAGGCGGCGACTCAGCGGGGGTCTTGATGACTGAAGCGCAAGCGGCACAGCGCGTCGGCGCGCAGCGAGGCGAGCGGGCTGCACAGCGGCCGGGCGAGCAGAGCATCGAGGAGCAGCCGGAGGGGGCTGCAGCCGCGCATCCTCCGGCCGGGGCGGTTCATCCCGTCCCGGCAGCTCTCGACGTGCTGCGCGGCTACCTCAGCGCCCAGAGCACCGCGTTCCTGACCCAGCTACCGCGGCTGCGCGACGGCAAGCCGGAGGCGTCGCACCGGATTCGTGTCGCGTGCCGTCGCTCCCGGTCGCTGCTGCGGACATATCGTCCCCTTATGGACGGCGAATGGGCGGACCAGCTGGCGGCGCGGATCGCCGAGTTCACCCAGATCGTCTCGCCGGAGCGGGATGTCGAGGTGGTCCGCGCGCAACTGCTCAAGGCACTCGACGGATTGGCTGACGAGTCGTCGGGTGCGGTACGAGCCCGAACGCTGCTTGATCGAATGCTGCATCGCGAATACGCAGTGGCTCACGAGGCGACTCTCGCGGCGCTTGCCGGGCCGCGGTTCCACGCGCTTGCGGATCAGTTGGCGATCGCTCCCGAGACGATGCCGAGTAAGCCGGAGGCGCGCTCGCCGGCGCCCGAGGTGCTCTACCCGCTTGTCGCGCACTCTTTCTCGGTGGTCGAACGCCGAGTCGCAGCGCTGCCGGACCCGCGCAAGCAGAATGCGAAGGAACTCCTGGTAGACGATCCGACCGACGAGCTATGGCATCGCCTGCGTATCGCCGCCAAGCGCTGTCGCTATGCGGCCGAGGTGTGTGTGGCGGTGGCTGGGCAGCCTGCTGCGCAGCTTGCGGAGGCGATGGCTGTGATCACGGAGGAACTCGGCGCTCAGCAAGACGCGAGCGTTGCGTCGGCCGTCCTGATACGCGCCGCGCGGACACCACGCATAGCCGCGCCGACGGGTTTCGTGCTCGGTCGGCTGCTCGGCGAATCGCGCGCCGCGATCCTGCGCTCTCGGCTGGCTTTCCCCACGGTGTGGCGTCAGGCCGCAGACCCTGGTCTGCGCGCGTGGCTGGAAGGGTAACGACTCAAGGCGATGGCACTGTCGCACTCCCGCCCGGCTGTCACCTCGGGTAAACCGGTGCACGCTGCCGGGGCTGTGTTGTGGCGCCCGGGGCCGACCGGCCTTGAGGTGGCGGTGATCCACCGTCCCCGCTACGACGACTGGTCGCTGCCGAAGGGAAAGGTCGATCAAGGTGAGCACACGGTGCTCACCGCGGTGCGCGAGGTCTTCGAGGAGACCGGGCGGCGGGTGGTGCTCGGCCGCAGACTGCCGTCGATCAGTTACCGCGTCCTCGGTGGAACCAAGCGGGTGCGGTACTGGGCGGGCCGGGCGCTGCCGGAGAGCGACGAGGACGCCGCGTTCCAGCCCAACCACGAGGTGGACCAGATCGACTGGCTGCGACCGCAAGCAGCGCTGGATCGCCTGACCAGACCGCTCGACGCGACCGTGCTCGCTTCCTTCATGCGCGCGAGGGTCGACACGGTGCCGATCGTGCTCCTGCGCCACGGCACGGCCGAAAAGCGAGGCCCGGAATACCCCGACGATCAGATCAGACCACTCGCGGCGACGGGGCACTGGCAATCGGAAATCCTGTCCACGGTGCTGCCGTGCTTCGGAGCATTGCAGGTCATCACATCGCCGGCAGTGCGATGCGTCGACACGGTTCGGCCGTTCGCACGAAAACAGCAGACGATCATAAATACCGAGCCGACGCTCTCTGAAGAGGCACACGCGGCCGATCCCGCGGCAGCCGCGTCATGGCTGCGTGCCCTGATCAGGAAGGGCGAGCCTGCGCTGGTTTGCTCGCACCGGGAAGTGCTCGACAGCATGCTGGCGGCGGTGCTCGATGAGGCCGCCGAGGAGCAGGCGGCGCCTCGGTCGATGAACGGCCGAGCGTGGTCAAAGCGGCAGGTTGACCGGCTGCTCGGCGCGGATCGAAGCGGCGGGCGGCTTAAGCCGGGCCGCGCCTGGATCCTGCACGTGACCCCTGAACGAGGCGAGGAAGAAGCGCCGCGCCTGGTCGCGGTAGACCGGTTAAAGCCATGACATTCGGGGCGCGATCGGGCATTGGCGTGGATACGTGGTGGTACTGAGTACTCGTCAGATGATCGGTCGTGAATACCGTGACGGGAACAATGGTTGCTCGTTGGACTGACTGAGACCGCATGTCGCAGCTACTGCTTCAGGAGTCCGCATGCCCGGCACAGTCCTGTATGACGGCAAACGCTCGACCACGGAGACCTGCGCCGCGCCGCAGACCACGGACGCGTACCGCGCGCCGGCCGAGACGCTGCACGCGCTGCACGGCCTGGTTGCCATCGCGAACGGGCCCGACTACTGCCTGTGCGGCCGCACCTGGCCCTGCGAGAAGCGCACGGACTGACGGCCGCCATCCGCGCGCGGACCGACCACCAACGCCTAGCACACAGTCCGACCTTCCGATTATCGGTTCAGGTAATCGGATGAACCCACGAAGCCGAGTGGGGACAGCCCGGGGAGCTCCGTTGGGGGCGTCCGATCCGGGTTGCCCGCTGCAGCCTGGGCGGAGCTGACGAGTTCGAACCGGACTGCGTCAACTGCTACGAGCCGGTGGAGATTGCTTGCGCGTACGATCCGGGCTGCTCGCGTTACTACAAATCCGGACGGAGCCGACGCGTTTGACCTGGATTGCGTCGACTCCTACGGATCTGGACGAGGTTACTTGGGTGCCTGGCTCGGGTTGCTCGCGCGCGGGCCGAAAACGGCAGCCGCGATGGCCGTGAGGTCCGGGTCCTCTGGCGCACGCGGGCCCGAGTGCCTTCCGTGGCCACCTTCGCCGTTGTTGCCGTTGCCGCCGCTCCCATCGGCCGCGATGCTCCTGCCACCACCACCGCTGCCGCTGTTGCTGCCACTGCCACTGCTGCCGCCACTGCGACCGCCGCTGCCGTCGCCACCGATGCCGCCGGCGGGCATGAGCGCGCCGGCCGGGCGGCGGGAATTGGCGCGTCCGGCGGGGAGGGCCTTGCGCTCGATGAACGCCAGGGGCAGCTCGTCTTCGCCTGCGTCGTCTTCCCCGGCCGCGGCCGCCGAGGATTCGGTCATCGCGCGGTCCGTGTATACCAGCGGGCGCTCGTACTCGGTGACGATGTGCTTGACCACCTGCACGTCGCCGTTGACGTCCCAGACCGCGATGCCCGGCGAGAGCGTGGGGATGATCTCCACTGCCCATCGCGGCAGGCCGAGGACCCGGCCGGTGGCGCGTGCCTCGTCCGACTTTTGCATGTAGATCGTCCTGGTGGAGGCCATCTTCAGGATTGCCGCGGCCTCCTTGGCGGCTGCTCCGTCCACCACGTCGGAGAGGTGGTGGACGACCGCGACGAACGAGAGGCCGAGCCGGCGGCCGAACTTGAGCAGCCGCTGGAACAGCTGCGCGACGCTCGGCGAGTTGATGATGTGCCAGGCCTCTTCGACCAGGAAGATGCGCTTGATGCGGTCCGGCCTGATCCAGGTGTGCTCCAGCCAGACCCCGACGATCGCCATCAGGATCGGCATGGCGATGGAGTTGCGGTCGATCGTGGAAAGGTCGAAGACGATCAGCGGGGAGTCCAGGTCGATGCCTGTGGTGGTCGGGCCATCGAACATGCCGGCCAAGTCGCCGTCGACGAGGCGGTCGAGCACCAGCGCCACGTCCAGGCCCCAGTCGCGCACCTCGTCGATCCCGACGTTCATCTCCTCGGCCGCCACGGGCTTCGGTTCGCGCAGCGCCTCGACGATGTCGTGCAGGATCGGCTGCTCACCGGCGCGCAGCGAGTCGGCACGCACGGTGGCGTGTGCGGCCTTGAGCGCGTAACCGGATCGCTCGTCCAGCGGATGCCCGAGTGCGACCTCGATGATGGTGCGCAGCAGCGCCAGCTGGCCGGTGAGGGTGATCGCGGGGTCGAGCGGATTGAGCCGGACCCCGGAGCCGCTGCGGTGGTGCGGGTCGAGCCGGATCGGGGTGACCCCCATCGCCTCGGCTATCCGGTTCCACTCGCCGACGCCGTCCTCGCCCTGCGCGTCCAGGACGACTACCTGGCGGTCCTTGAACCGCAGCTGGCGTAGCACGTAGGTCTTTTCCAGCGAGGACTTGCCGTTGCCGGACTCGCCGAGGACCAGCCAGTGCGGGGCGGGCAGCTGCTGGCCGTAGAGCTGGAACGGGTCGTAGATGTAGCCCTTGCCGCTGTAGACCTCGCGACCGATGATCACACCGGAGTCGCCGAGCCCGGGGGCGGCGGTCGGCAGGTAGATGGCCTCGGCCTGGTTGGTCGAGGTGCGCACCGGCAGCCGGGCAGTCTCCTTCTTGCCGAAGAGCACCGTGGTGAAGGCTTCGGCAAGCAGGTCGGTCAGGCTTCCGCGGGCCATCGGCTACCTCCGCACGCCGGTTGCGAATGGCAAGGTATTGAGGAAGGCGCGGTGGTGTTCCCGGTCGCACCATTCGAGCTTGAGGAAGGACTTGCCCGCGGACGCGCGAATCGTGCGCTTGTCCCTGGACAGCGCCTCCGGCGAGCGCGAGGAGACGGTGATGTAGCCGACCAGGTTCACCCCGGCCGCGCCCGCGGCCAGGTCCTCGCCGCGCAGGTCGACGCGGGAGGAGTGGGCTCGCTCGCGCGGGTCGTCGATCCGGCCGAGCTTGGCCTGGCGGCGGTCCTCGGCGTCGACGTTCACCTTCTCGGTCAGCATCCGCTCGATCGCGACCTCGGTCGGCTCCAGGTCCATGGTCACCGCGACCGTGCGGATGACATCCGGCGTGTGGACCAGCAGCGGCGCGAGGAAGTTGACCGTCACGGGCGTCAGCGGCCACTCGCGGATCCAGGCGGTGGCGTGGCACCACGGCTCGCTGGTGGCCGACTCGCGGGTCTTGGCGCGCAGGAACAGCGGCGAGGAACCGTCGAACTCGGCCGGCCAGGCATCGCGTTCACCCATCGCGTCCGTGTGGTCGATCGGGTGCTCGGGGTCGTACATGGAGTGCACGAGGGAGGAGAGCGCGGGCACGTCCAGCGGCCTGCGTACCTTTATGTCGGCGTCGGCCAGCCGTGCGCAGATGTCGGTCAGTTCACGCACCATGATGACGCAGAGGCCGTGGTCGGCGTCCGCACCTCCGGCCATCACTCGCGCCTCGTTGGCTAGCTCGCGGGTGTAGGGCATCGACGCGGTGAGGTACGCGCGGTGCTGCTCGCTGGACGTGGAGACCATCGAGAGCAGATGGTCGTACGAGTCACGCAGCCACTGTGCCGCCTCGGGATTGCCGCGCTTGAGCACGTCCTTGGCATGCGCGTCCGGATCGGCCGGCAAGGTGCGGGCGAGCATCTGAAGCCGGGTCACGAAGCCGTCGCCGTTGGCCACGTGCCGCAGCAGTGTGCCGAACCGGTCGACCAGCGCCTCTTGGTCCTCGGCGTCGCGGGACCCGACGCCGGGTCCCTCGATCTCCAGCGTGCAGGTGACCATGCTGCGGTCCAGGTGCATCAGCACCGCGAGCTTGTCCGGGCCGAAGTTGGCGGTCAGCCAGCGCACCCGGCCGATGCCGGGCGGGGTCGGGATCGGCAGTTCCAGGCCGCCGAGCCGGGTCCCCGCCTCGACTGCGGCCGAGGCGTACCGCGCGCTGCCGGAACGCAGCAGGCGCCGGTAGCTGCGGTCAATCTCGAACCAGCGGTACAGCGTGCGCTTGCGGTACGGCATGAAGATCACCGCTGCGCCGGCGGCCGGCAGCCCGATGATCATCAGAATCTTGAGGAAGAGGGTGGGAACCACGAAGGCCGCGATCATCGCCAGCGCGCAGGCGACCACGAGCACGGCCAGTTCGCCGGTCTCCCGGTTGCGCCCGACGATCGCGTTCGGCTTGGCCTTGCCGATCAGGAACGAGCGACGGCGTTCGAAGCCCTCTGCCGTCACGCCGATCCTCCGCGTCCACCGTCAGCAGCGCCGCGGGCACCTCGTACCGCATCCGCACCGCGTCCCCCACCGTCGCGCGGCAACACGGGCGCGGGCGGCGGCGGGGAGGGCGGAGGCGGCACCGGTGGTGTTCCGCCACCTGAACCCGCGCCACGCGTGGTCGTAAGCCGTACGGCCGCGCGCGCACCGTGTGCCGCGACACCTGCGGTCATGCCCAGGGCTGCGACGGCCGGGCCGGCCATCGGGTTGGCGCCGATCGGGCTGCCGCTGCGGCCGGCGTGCGCGGCGATGCCCTGCCGCATCCGCGAGGCCGGGCCGTCCATCGAACCCGCCGCGGCTTCGGCCGGGGCATCGGCGCCGCGGGCGCTGTTGATGGCGAGCATGTCGTCGCCGAAGTTCGGCACGAAGCGGAAGATCAGACCGGAGGCGAAGATCGAGAGCAGCATGATGGCCAGGCCGGAGAGCACCGAGCCGAAGGAACCCTGGCCGGTGTTGCCGCCGGAGATGGCGGTGGCTAATCCGAGCACGATGACGATCACCGGTTTGGCGAGGTCCACTGCGATCATCATTCCGGCCCAGCGCCTGATGTGGTGCCAGAGGGACTTGTCCACCAGGCCCGCGTAGACGGCAGCGGCCAGAGCGGCGCCGACGTACAGCATCGCGGCCCGGATCAGCAGCTCGACCCAGAGCACCGCGGCGGCGATCATGGCGATGATGGAGATGAAGATCAGCAGGATCGGACCGCCGCCGAGGTTCGCGGTCTGCCCGTTCGGCGGATCGAGGGTGTTGGCGAAGGAGGTCAGGAAGTTGTTCGTGTCCTTCGCGGTGCCCGAGCCGATCGCGCTGGTCACCGAGTCGGTCACCCGGACCATGCCGTAGAGGATCACCGGCGTGAACGCGGACGCGCCGACGGCGAGCCAGAGGTAGCCGGTGGCCTGGGACAGCGCCGTCACGATCGACTCGCCGTGCACGGCCCGCTTCACCACCGCGAGCAGCCACAGCACCACGGTCAGGATCGCGGAGGCGGCGAACACGATCGCGTACTGGGTGAGGAACCCCGAGTTGGTGAAGTCGACGTTGGTGACGCCGTCGACCACCCCGGAGACCGCCTTGATGACCGAGGCGGCCGCCTGTGCGCAGTCGTGCGCGATCGAGCCGACCGGGTCGGAGAGCAGCGAGGCGGTCGAGGCGCCGCCGGTGCCCCCGCCTCCGTTGGCGTTGCTGTTGGTGCCGCCGGAGCCCCCGCCGACCAGGGTGCGGGTGTTCTCGCAGGCCTGTTTCAGCGAGCCGGACAGCAGCGCGCAGGCGTCGCCGGCCGTGTGGATCATCGAGCTAGCGGGCATAGCGCAACCCCCCGAACTGGTTGACTGCCTTCTGCAGATCCTGGCCGCCGGAGACGACCTGCTGGCCGCTGGTCGGCACCGGGCCATCAGTGGAGGCGAACGAGACCCACTTCCAGTCGCCCCCGGTCCAGCGCAGGGTGACGGTGATCGTCGACCAGTTCTCGACGACCGGGTGCGTCGACCCCTGACCCGCCAGGCCGGAGAGGGTAACGGTCCAGACCGAGACGGTCGCGTCGTTGCTGCTGCTCTTGACCAGAGTCACGCCGACCGGGGCGCTTCGCTGCACGAAGGTCTGCCCGGAGGGCGGTACACCGTCCGCGGACAATCCCAGGCTGTTGTCGACCTGCGTGTACGCCGTGTCGAGTTGGGTCTGCAGGTCGGACGCTATGGCCGGGTCCGCGATCGCGTCGATCAGCTTGTGCCGCTCGGTCGGGTTGATCATCGCCGAGGACGAGTACGCGACGACGTAGTTGGCCGCGGCCGACTCAGCGCCCCTCGCGGTGTGTGGGTACCCGATCGGCACGCCGTCGGCGGTGTTGCCGGGCAGGCCGCTGCTGTCGAACTGTGAGGTCACCGGGCCGGCGGGGTTCGTGGCGGGGTTCGACGCGTTGGAAGCCCCGGAGGACTGGTCGGCCGTCGGTGAGCCACCCGAGTGATGGGTGCTGCGGTTGACGATCGTGATGGCGGCGACCAGGGCGACCAGCGCGGCCAACAGGACGAGCGGCCGGCGGCCGCGGCCTGGCCTCGGCTCGTCGTCCCGGTAGGGGTCGGGCGGCAACTTGACACGCGTGCGCGCTTCGGGCGTGCTCTGCGCAGTGTCCAATGCGTATGACCCTCGATCGGCTCGGCTCCAGGGGCGGGCCATCAGGCCTCACCCCTACTGGATATGGAAACCAGTGTCACCGGAACCGGCACCGGTTGAACCGCCGTACACGCCAAAGAGGCGCCGCGCGTCAGCCGTTGGGACCCTGAACCGATACCGGGGCCGATTCTTGGGCCGATCCCCGTGCTGGTCCTCGGGCCGATCTGAGCGCATCGCGCTCGGGCCCGCAGGTGGTCCTTCGCGTGCGCCGCCCACCCCGGCGCCACTCGCCGCGCCGCCGCCTTAGTCACGAGTCAGATCGCCATGCCGTAGACGATGGTGAACAGCGTGCCAAGCGAGCCGATGATGAAGACGCCGGTGAGCCCGGCCACGATCAGGCCCTTGCCCTGCTCCGCGCTGAAGGAGTCGCGCAACGCGGTCGCGCCGATGCGCTGCTTGGCCGCGCCCCAGATCGCGATGCCGAGGCAGAGCAGGATGGCCGCGGCCATGATGACCTCGATCATCACGCGGGCCTGTTGGCCGACCTTGCCGAAGGGGCCCCAGTCCGGAGCAATCCCCCCGATGATCGTATTGATGTTCCCGCCGCTGGCCGCAGGCAGCAGTGTGTGCCACTCGGCGTGGGCGGGCAGTGTCGTAAGGAGAGTCAGCACGCTGCACCCCCGGGGTCCTCGGGTCGGTCGTTGTCGTCCAGTGTTGCCAGTATGGGGGTGTTTTGTGAACTCGAACAGGAGCACGTGGTTCTGAAGTGCGAAGACTGACGCGCCATCACCACCGCACCTATCATAGGGCTCGCCGCCGCGCCTGTACCTGGGACGCGCCAGCCTGAACGACCTGGGCGCTTTGCGGCACGATGTGGAGGGGAGGCAAGCGCGATGCCAGGACGCCGTTGGATCTGGATCCTGACAGGCACGCTGCTGGTTCCCTTCCTGATCGTCGGTGCGGTAGCGATGGTCGCGGTAGGCGTCAGCGGCTCGGAACTCCAGGCGGCGCAGGCCTCGCTGGCGACCGGTACGGTGCCCGCCGCGTATGCGTCCCTGATTGAGAGCGCGGGAACGACGTGCTCCCAGCTGAGCGCGCCACTGCTGGCCGCGCAGCTCTACCAGGAGAGCGCGTTCGACCCCAAGGCGGTCTCGCCCGCGGGCGCGGAAGGCATCGCCCAGTTCATGCCGGGCACCTGGCCGAACTGGTCGTCGCCGCACGATGGCGACGGCAAGCAGGACATCTTCAATCCGGCCGACGCGATCCCGGCCGCGGCCCGCTACGACTGCGCGCTGGCCAGGCAGGTCGCGAAGACGCCGGGTGACCAGATCGACAACATGCTCGCGGCGTACAACGCGGGTCCCGGCGCGGTTCTCGCGGCCGGTGGCGTGCCCGCGATCGCCGAAACGCAAAACTATGTGAAGAATATCCGTATTCTGGAGAAGGCGTTCAGCGCGCCCTCTGGCACCGTCGCGACGAGCGACGTCGCGGTCCGTGCGATCGCCTTCGCATACGACCGGCTCGGTACTCCGTACTTGTGGGGCGGTACCGGCACCGTCGCAGAGCACGGCGAGTTCGACTGCTCCGGCCTGACTCAGGCCGCGTACGCGAGCGTCGGCGTGAAGATCCCACGTGTCGCGGCGGACCAGTGGTATGCCGGCCCGCACGTGCCGCGCAACCAGCTGCGCCCCGGTGACCTGGTCTTCTTCGCCTATGACGTGAACGATCCGTCGACGATTCATCACGTGGGCATCTACGTCGGCGGCGATGCGATGATCGACGCGCCGCACACCGGCGCGACGATCCGCTTCGACCCGGTCGACAACTTCGGCGGCTACATCGGCGCGGTACGCCCCTACGCGCAGGTACCGCAGTGGCCGGTGGGTCAGAGCACGACAGGTGCGGCCGGCGCTACGTCCTGAGGGCCCGCACCGTCGCGAATGCCGCTTATACGGACGAATGCGTGCCCTGCTCGCGCGCTTCGTGGACCCTCAGTGCACGACCTTGACGGCTGGCGCGAAGCCCTCGGCCAACTCGGTGCGGGCACGCCAGCCGGTCGCGGCGTGGAAGGCGTCTGACGAGATGCGCAGCGAGCGAGCGTTGACCTCGGCCTTCGAGCCGAGGAACGCGCGGGTCAGGCCGGAGACGAAGCGCGCCGAGCCGTCCACGCCGGCCGCCGTGGCCAGCGCCCGCGCCCACTCGCTCCGGTGCACCGGCTGGGCGGCGACGTTGTAGACCCCGGTCGGGGCGGCCAGGGCGGCGACCACCGCGCCCGCGGCGTCCTCGATCGTGATCGGCGAGACGTAGCCCTCCGGGTCTCCGAGGAGCACCGGCTTGCCCTTACGCACCCGGTCGAGTTGCCAGTGAGTGAGCGCATCGTCGCCGTAGAACGCGCCGAAGCGGAGCACCACCGCGAAGCGGTACTGGTCGGCGAAGCCCATTGCGTTCTCGCCTGCAGTAATCGAGGACCGGATCATCGGGTGATGGTCGAGCGGCGACTGCTCGGTAATCCACTCCTGGCCGGCGTCGGCGTACACGTACGCGACAGATTCCTGGATCAGTCGCAGCGCGCCGCAGTCGGCTGCGGCCTTGGCCAAGACGGCGCTGCCCTCGGAGCGGATGCGGTCGTTCTCCCGCCACGATGAGCGGCGCATGAACGCGGTACCGGTGGGGATGTGCGTGGCCAGATTGCACACGACATCGTGCCCTTCGATGGCCGCGCGCATGGCATTCGCGTCGAAGAGGTCCACCTCGACCGCGTTGGCGCCGAGCGTATGCAGGGCTCTGCGCTTATCGCTGCCTCGAGCTATCCCGGTGACCTCGTGACCACTGGAAACGAGCCGCCGGACCGCCGCGGTTCCGAGCACACCGGTCGCTCCCGCAACGAACACTCGCATCCGTCAGCACCCTCCTGGTCGCGACCGGTTCTCCCGTAACCATCCTCCATCCGGGTCGTTGGGGAGGACGAATCCGGAAACGGATCATCCGTTCGGTCTACATGATGAATCCAGTACCCGAGGTGGCCAGAGTGAACGCAGCGGCGGCAAACGGATGGGGGCGCTCGGCGGCGCTTCGGCTCAGTCTGCTCGCGCTGAGCGCCGGTGCGGTCGCGGGGGCCGCTTCGGCCTGCTCCGCGGCTCCGGTGAGCGTCGCCTCCGACTCTGTCGCCGCGGTGCGCAACGCCGCCGCCGACGCCGCTAAGATCCACAGCGCCAAGGTCGCCACCTCGGTCACCATGAGCGTGGGCGCGGCGAGCCGGCAGTTCACCGGTCTGGGTGAATTCGACTTCGACCGGCAGATCGGCGCGATCGTGCTGCAGACCCCGCAGAGCCCGACCCCGCTCGACGAGATCATCACCCCCAGCACGCTGTACCTGCGCCTGTCCGGCGGCGACGCCAAGTGGAAGATGGTCGACGCGACCAAGCTGCCCGACGGCGACCTGATCAGCGCGGGGTACACCAGCCCGGTCTTCGACTTCGCGCTGCTGCGCGGGGTGAACGGCGACGCCGTGCACTACGTCGGGGAAGAAACGGTGCGCGACACCAAGGTGACGCACTACGCGGGGACGCTGGATCTGACCGAGTCGGCGAACCAGGCACAGAACCCGATCAAGGACGAACTGCTCGCCGCGTCGCGCTCCTTCTCGGACAAGAGCGTGCCCTTCGACGCCTACCTCGACTCCGCGGGCCGGGTTCGCCGCGTCGTGGCGCACTTCGCGTTCCCCGCCGAGGCGCCGCAGAAGGGCGACGTGCAGATCGCCGCGACCACCGACCTGTTCGATCTGGACCAGCCGGTGACCGTGGCCACCCCGGCAGCACCGGACCTGGCGGTCACCGCACCGAGCCCGTCCGCTACGCACAAGCGGTCTTAACCAGTCGCTCGCCGCACGCTCAACTCCGGCTTTACCGTGCGGAGCACCTGCGGCCTCCCCTCCCAGGCCATGCGGACGGCCTTACCGAACTAGGCGGGCTACCGCCGGGTATGACCCTTCCGGGCCATGGTCGCCGCTCGGGCCCGTCTCTAAGCTGGCAAGGGTCAGCGGAAGACCGCGGGGGACTCCGTCTCGCGGCGATCGCCATGACCCATGACGGTAAGGAGGTGACCGGATTGCGTACGGCGCAGCACACCCCCGCTTCCCTGCACGATCCGGCGCCGCGCCGCGAATCGGCGCACAGCCACGGCCACGGTCGGCCGCTGCGCGCCGCCTCTGTCCACGACCGGGTGGCGCTGGACGAGATCGAGCTCTACGCCGAGCTGATCATCGCGGCGCAGCGCAGTGACAAGCCGCTCTCCCGCGCGGACATCGACGCCGCGCTCGGCTTGCAGCCGCCGGAGCCGGCCCGGTCCTGTTGACGATCCGGGTCACCGACCAGCTGGCTCCCGCTCTTCGCGGTCCTAGGCAGATTGACCGAATTCACGGGTTTCGCCCCGGTTTAGCCAGGCTTCCGCTTGCCTGATCAACGCGTTTCGATCACGCAGTGAGATCGCCGGACCACGCCCCAGCGCTGAAGTGGCGCGCGGATGGGCGCACACGGCACATCGCGCGCCAGGAGCGTCTAACATCCTTGTGGTCACGGAACCGAGCAGTTCCGGTGCCACCGCTCCAGCCGGTCCGGCTTGATCCGCGTTAGCCGCGGATCCGCGCCGACCGGCTTTCGGGGCGGGAAGAACCCGACCCACACCTGCCCGGAGTGCCCAGTGCGCCTGCGTCTGACCCCGAAGGAGACGAGCTTCTACGACCTGTTCGCCAAGGCGGCGGACAACCTGGTCGTCGGAGCCGCTCTGCTTACCGAGCTGCTGGGCACCGACAAATCTGGGCGTGCGGTCATCGCCGAGCGGATGCGCGATGCGGAGCACACCGGCGATGAGGTTACCCACGCGATCTACCGCCAGTTGAACTCTTCGTTTATCACGCCTTTCGACCGCGAGGACATTTACCAACTCGCCGGCCGGCTCGACGACGTGATGGACGCGATGGAGGCGGCGGTCGACCTGGCCACGCTCTATCAGGTGGAGACGCTGCCGCCCGGGGTCGCCGATCAGGTGGACGTACTGGTGCGCGCGGCCGACCTGACCGCGGAGGCGATGCCGCGGCTGCGCTCCATGAAGGACCTGACCGAGTACTGGATCGAGATCAACCGGCTGGAGAACCAGGCCGACCAGGTCTACCGCAAGCTGCTGGCGCACCTGTTCTCCGGCGAGTACGACGCGATCACGGTGATGAAGCTGCGGGAGATCGTCGAGAACCTGGAGACCGCGGCGGACAACTTCGAGCACGTGGCGAACGCGATCGAGACGATCACGGTCAAGGAGTCCTGAGACCGTGCAGACGCTCGGCCTGATCACGGTCATCGTGGTCGCCCTCGGGTTCGCCTACACCAACGGGTTTCACGACTCGGCCAACGCGATCGCCACCTCGGTCTCCACGCGGGCGCTCACCCCTCGCGTCGCGCTGGTGATGGCGGGGATCATGAACCTGGTCGGCGCCTACGTCGGGCTGCAGCTCGGCGGCGGGGTGACCAAGTCCATCGTCAAGGGCATCATCGGCACGCCGGCGCACGGCACCGACGGCCTCGTGGTGGTCTTCGCCCTGCTGATCGGCGCGATCGCGTGGAACTTGATCACCTGGTACTTCGGCCTGCCGTCCTCCAGCTCGCACGCGCTGATCGGCGGCATGGTGGGCGCGGGCCTCGCGGCCGGGCTGACCGTGCACTGGGACGGGGTGTGGAGCAAGGTCGTACTGCCGATGCTCATCTCGCCGGTGGTCGGATTCCTGCTGTCCTTCGCCGTGATGATCGGCATCCTGTGGGCGTTCCGGCACCGCCGACCCGGCCCGGTCACCCGCGGGTTCCGGATGGCGCAGACCGTGTCAGCCGCCGGAATGGCGCTGGGGCACGGCATCCAGGACGCGCAGAAGACCATGGGCGTCGTGATGCTCGCGCTGATCGCCGGAGGCCACGCGAGCAACAACAGCCCGGTGCCGTGGTGGGTGCTGCTCACGGCGGCCCTGTCGATCTCGCTGGGCACCTACGCGGGCGGCTGGCGGGTCATGCGCACGCTCGGCCGCCGGATCATCGAGCTCGACCCGCCGCGCGGCTTCGCGTCCGAGACGGTGGCCTCGCTCGTGCTCTACTTCACCGCCTTCATCTATCCCGCACCGGTCTCCACGACGCACATCATCACCGGCTCGATCATGGGAGCCGGCGCGACCAGCGGGAAGAACGCGGTGCGTTGGGGCGTGGCGAAGAACATCGTCTACGCCTGGTGCATGACGATCCCGGCGGCGGGGGCGTGCGGGGCGCTGGCTTACGAGATCGTGCATGCGATCTTCGGCTGAACCGCCGACCCGGTGACAACAGACGGACCGGCGACAACAAGCTGGCCTATGACAATGGGCTGACCGGTGACAACAAACTGAGTTGACGTTGTTTCACGTGGATCATGTACTCAGCTGCTGATTCGCTCCGTGCCCGCTTCTTAGGACTGACATCTCATCCGACCGCGGCCGAGGGCAGCGCGAACTCGCACCACACCGACTTGCCGGCATCGAGCTGTCGCGCGCCCCAGGAGGAGGCGAGCGCGGCGACGATGCCGATGCCGCGGCCGTCCTCGTCGGTGTCGTTGGCTAGGCGCCGCCGCGGCAGGTGATCGTCGCCGTCCGAGACGTCCACGATCAGCCTGCGGTCGGTGCGGCGCAGCCGGAGCCGGACCGGCGGCCTGCCGTGAATCGTCGCGTTGGCCACGAGCTCGCTGACCGCCAGCACGCCGGTGTCGCACAGATCCTCGCCGACATGCCAGCTGCGCAGCACCCCGGAGGCGAAGGCGCGGGCATGCGCGGCAATCTCGGTGCCGCCGACCAGGTCGATCCCGGCGGAGCGGAACAGCTCGGCGCGCTCACCCTGCCAGCGCGGCACGTGCACGACCAGCAGCGCCACGTCGTCGTCGTGGTCGGCGGGCAGGTCCATACCGGCCAGCAGTTCGTCGCGCACCAGGTCTACCGGGCCGATCCGGCGCGGCCCCTGTCGTTCGGCCGAGCGCGGCGCGGGCAGCTGCGGGGCTCCGGCCAGGATCGTGCGCAGCCGGGCGAGTTGCTCGTCGAGGTCAGTACCACGCCGCTCGATCAGCCCGTCGGTGAACAGCGACAGGTAGGAGCCCGGCGGCATCGCGATGCAAGCCTCCTGCCAGGTCCACTCGTCGGTGCCGAGCGGCGGGCCGCCGGCGGCGTCGAGCTCGACGACCGTGCCGTCCGGCAGGCGCAGCAGCGGCGCGGGATGGCCGGCGTTGGCGTAGGTGAGCACGTGATCGTCGGGGTCGTAGACGGCGTAGACGGCCGTGGCCAGCGCGCCGAAATCGCAGGCGCCCGCGGTAGCCGAGCCCACGGCGTAGGCGACGCCTTCCAGTTCGGCGGCATGCCGATCGAGGTGTAGCAACAGCTCACCGGGTGGCAGATTGGCCGCAGCGTACGCTCGCACGGCGGCACGCAGTTGGCCCATTACGGCGGCCGCGTGCACCCCGCGTCCCATCACGTCACCCATGACGAATGCGGTACGTCCCGCCCCGAGCGGAATCACGTCGTACCAGTCGCCGCCGACCTGGTACTCACCGGGCTCGTTGTCGCGCCGCCAGACGTCCGACAGGTGCTCGAGCTGATGGTCCGCTGCACCCGGCAGGTACACGCCGGCGATGCGCAGGTCGTCGGGTTGAGAGAGACGTTGCGGTAACAGCGAGCGCTGCAACGCCACGGCTGCGTACCGATGCCGCCGCTCCCCCGCACGAAGCCGGTCTACCGCAGCGGCCTGGTCAGTGCAGTCGATGATGTTGACGAGCGCGCCGGTGACAGGTCCGCCCTCGGGATGATGCACTGGCGAACAGGTGACGCGCAGCACTGCGGGACGCCTGGCGGCGCCATACCCGTTAACGCGCACCTCGGGCGCGACATAAACGGTGCCGGTCGCGTAGACATGGTCGAGTGCGTCCAGCAGGCCGAGCTGCTCGAACTGCGGGACCAAGCCGGCCAGCGGCCCGCACGCCCGGTCCGAGAGGCCGAAGGCGTCCCGGAAGGCGCGGTTGAGGAAATCGACCCGGTGATCGTGGTCTCGCACCAGCGCGACCGCGCCGGGCGCGGTACCGAATGCCGCGGCCAGCAGCGTGCCGACCCGCTCGCCTGCCGGGTAGCCGCCGTCGCCGGGTTCCAGCAGCGCCTCGGTGAGGTCGTCCCCGAACTCATCGAAGCCGGGCTCGCGCAGTGCGGTGTTCTTCAGCATGGGGTTACTCGCGGCAGTCTCATCTAAGGCGGTGTCATCACGGGCGGCGGTGCCCCTGGAGGCGGCGAAGTCCTTCGGGGTCGATTGGCGCGGGACGGCGCGGTCGGACAACGCCGCAGACGGCGCGTCGGGCTTCCATGACACGGGTAGTGGCGTCCTCTCCAAGTGCCCGCCGCTCGGCTCCCGACCGTACGCACGTCTCGTCAGCGTCCGGTCGGCGGCGCGGACGGAGCCGCGCATTCGGAGCCGGACCACTCGCCCCACCCGGAACAGCAGGTGAGGCCAGTCTGCCGGACTGCGCAGCGCGGGGAGGGGGACTGCCACGATCAACCATTCGATCGAGGGACAACCGGGACCTGCTCCGGCCGCGTTCGGCCAGGCTGGCGACGGTTCCCGCCTGCTCACCCGAACGGATGACCCCGAACGGAGGACGCGGAAGCCGTCACGAGACGAGGATCAGCGCAGCTGCGCGATTCGGTGCTATGAACAGCCCGGAATCGCTCCGGAGCTGCCTCCTCCCTGAGCCGCGGCCAGCTGGAGCAGGCCGCACAGGGTGCTGTCGGAGACGAGCCACTGGCCGTTCTGCTTGATGGCCTTGCCGGCCATGCCGCCCATCATCACCGTGCCGTTGAGCGCGATCTGGTAGGTCACGTCCGCGTCGTTCGCGTCGGGGAAGGTGACCTTCTGCACGGTCGCGCTGGCCTGCCCGACCCGCGGATCGGCGGCGAAGGCCTGCAGCGCCGGTTTCATGGTGGTGGTGCCGTTCTGCAGCAGCATTTCCTTCTGGCTGATCGGCGTGTCCTTGGAGAAGAAGGACTGCCAGACCTGGGTCACCGCGGCGGTGTCGGCGCTTTGGCCGCCGGTGGCGGAGGCGGAGGCGCCCGCGGAGGTCGACGACGAAGCCGACGAGTTGTTGCCGGAGCTGCTACACCCGGCTATCAGCGCCACTCCCGTCAAAGGGATGAGGATACGGATGAGGAGCCTCATGATTACCGCCTCTCCCGCACGACACGGTTCTGCCATACCATCATCGCGCGGTTGGGCGACTTTGTTGAGGGGTGCCGGTGGTTGTCCGCTTTGGTCCCGGTGTGGATGTCGGCTGGGTGGTCGCGGCCGTGGGCATCGGGATGGACGTGGTCGGCTGGTATCAGATCTCCGGGCAGCCCACCGAGGCGCAGCAACTGCCGTATCTAGCCTCGGCCACGATCCCCGGAGCGGCGCTGATCGTGGCAGGTGCGGTGCTGATCGCGGCGCGCCGCCGCGCGGAGCAAGGCGGCAGCCGGGGCGGGATCGAGGGGCTGGCCGGGGCCGGGAGTACTCAGGCGCGGTCGGGCCGGCGCGACGGGCTTTGGGCCTTGCCGGACGGCAGCTACCTGCATCGCGGCGACTGTCCCCTGCTCGACGGGAAACCGGAGGCCTTCGAGGTGTCACGGGACGCGGATGGCTCGGCGCCGAGCCGCGCCTGCCCCATCTGCGAGCCGGACCTGGTCAGCGCCGCTTAGCGGGGCGGACGCGGCCGAGATGGGGATCGTGAAAGCCGTGAAAGCGCCGCCGTCGGGGCGGGCTCCGGTTCGACACGGCGCGGTAGCCCGAAGAACCACGGCGATGCGGGGCGGGTCAGGGCAGCTGACGATCGCGGGGCTAAGGAGCGGACCGGCGCGGCAGCAGTCCCACGGACAAACGCCGTGAGCGCCGGGGCAGGACAGCTCGCGATCGCGGGGCTCGGGATCGGCGCGGTGGCCGGTCTGTCCGGGCTGGGAGTCATCGCGACGTACCGCGTCACCGGCGTGCTTAATGTCGCCTTCGGTGCGATCGGGATGATGGGCGCCTTCCTGCTGCGCGCGGCCGTGCGCGAGTGGGGCATGCCGACAGCCTTGGCAGTCGCGCTGATCCTGCTCGTTTGTGCTCCGCTGTTCGGGCTGCTCATCGACGCGGCGGTTTTCCGCCCGCTCCAGCAGCGCGCCGCCGGGGTCGCGGCCGAGCTCACCGCGGGATTCGGCATCACCGTCCTTCTGGTCGGCATCGCGACGGCGGTGTGGGGTTCCGGCGCGCGGACGGATGCGCCTTCGCTGCTGCCCGCCGGTTCCGTTCAACTCGGCGACCTCACCGTGCCCCTCGGGGTCCTGGTCGAACTCGGGCTGCTCACGGCGGTCGCCGCTGCTTTGGTTCTCCTCGCCCGCGGTCGCACGTTCGGCGTAGCGATTCGTGCCGTAGTGGACGATCGCGGCCTGGCTGAGCTGAGCGGCCTGCCGGCGCGGCGGCTCGGGCGGCTGGGTTGGGCGGTGGGCTGCGCACTGGCCGCCGCGGCCGGGATGCTGCTCGCGCCGCAGCTGCGGCTCGATCCGGTGACGTTCACCTTGGTGCTGTTCGAGACGCTGGGTGTCGTGGTGGCCGCGCGGCTGGTCAATCCGGCGGTCGCCATCGGCGTGGCGCTGGCCACCGGTATCGGGCAGGCGGAGCTGATCGGCGTGCAGCTTGGCGGCCGGGCGGGCGAGGTGCTCGCGGCGGTGCGCTCGAATCTGTTCGTGGCGGTGCTGCTGGTGGCGGTGTGGGTGGCTCCGGCGTTCCAGGAGGCGCGCGAACGGGTCTCGATCCTGCCGCGTAAAGGCACGCTGGCTGAACACATCGGCGGCTGGTGGCCGGTCGTTGCATTAGGCGTCGCGGCGGCGTGGCTACGGCCACAGGACATCGGTACCGCTCAGCTCATCCCGCCGCTCGCGGTGGTGTTGCTCTCGTTCCGAGCGCTCAGTTCGGTCGGTCTCATCTCGCTCGGTCAGACCGCGTTCGTCGGGGCGGGCGCGCTAGTAGCCGCTTGGACGCCGCGCTTCGGCCTGATCGCCGCACCGGCCGCGGGTGCGGTGCTCGGCCTGCTTTTCGCGTTGCCGGTGGCCCGGAAGCGGCCGCTGCACCTCGCGCTGACCACGCTCGCGCTGGCCACCGCGGCGAGCCGGTTCATGTTCGAGCAGCCGCTGTTCACCCCGCCGCTCGCGGGCCGGCCCGGGTTTCTGGTGGGCGATCGTGGGTTCCTGCTGGCGGAGGCGGTGGGCTTGGGTGTGGTGGTGCTCGCCTTGCTGCCGCTGGATCGGGGCTGGGTCGGTCGGCGGCTGGCGGCGATCCGGGACAGCGAACCGGCGGCTCGCATGCTCGGCGGTGACGTGGAGCGCGTTCGAGTCCTGGTCTTCGCGGGTGGCGCGGCGGTGGCGGCGTTCGGCGGAGCGTGGTGGGTGTACGCGACCGGGGCGTTCGACGCGAGCGCATTCGATCCGCTGCGCGGCCTGATCTGGCTGGCGGCGGCTACGGCCGTCGGCGTCTCCAGCGCGCCGTCGCTGATCCTGGCGGCGGCGGGGATGGTGGCTGCGGACGCTGCGATTCCAGGAGCTTCCGCGATCATCGTAGGAATCGCGGCGTTGACGGTTCCGTGGCTGCGTGGCGAGCCGGTACTGCCGAGGACCGCACGATGACTGTGGCACTTCGTTGCTCCGACGTGTATGTGCGGTACGGCGGCATCGAAGTACTGCACGGTGTCGGTCTGGCGGTACCGTTCGGAGCCGTTACCGCGCTCGTCGGTCCGAACGGCGCCGGGAAATCCACGCTGCTGAGCTGGTGCGCGGGAGCTCCGAGTACCGCGACCAGTGCCGGCGGGAGGCTGGAGCTGGCCCGTGCTGCCGCGGGACACGAGCAGCTAGCTGACGCCACGTCATGGTCCGCGAGCCGCCGCGCGGCCTTGGGTCTGCGCCTGGTGCGCTCGGGCGTCAACGTGTTCCAGAGCCTGACGGTCAAGGAGAACCTGCTGGCGGCTGGCGATCCGGACGCTGCTCTTGAACGCGGCGCGCTCGAGCTCTTCCCTGAGCTTGAACCGTTGCTTTCACAGCGGGCCGGAACACTTTCCGGCGGCCAGCGGCAACTGCTCGCGATCGGATGCGCCCTCGGCAGCCGATGGCGAGTGCTGCTCGTCGATGAGCCGGTTCAGGGCCTTGCGCCAGCGTTGGCCGACCGCGTCTACGCGGCATTGGCCGCAGCGGCAACACCGGAACGTGCGGTCCTCATCGCCGACCCGGTCACGCATCGCGCCGCAGAAGCCGCCGATTTTGTTTGGCGGCTGGAACGCGGACGCGTCGTCTTCGCGGGAGAGGCAACGGAGTTAACGCGCGGTCCGAGCGCTTAACGAGCAACTATGGGGCGTAAGAGATCACCGGACCGGTGAAGCAGTTCGTGTTCATGTCCGGCACCTGTGTTACCCAACCGCCTGTTCCGTTCTCGGCAGAGTCCTGCCAGCGTGCCACGTTAAGGCAGCCGACCTGCGTCGCCGCCGGCTGCGTTACCACGAAGTCGGTCGGGATGATCAGTCCGTGCGCATCGTACTTCTCGGGCCGATTCATGAATTGCTCGATGCAGGAACGAGACACGGACGCGCCACAGGACGCAATCGCGTCGGTAAGCCACTGCGCTGACGCCCAGCCCTCCAACTCCCACATCGACAGCTTGTCCTGCCGATCCGGAAAGTACTTCTGCATCGCCGCCCGGAAGGCCGCCACCTCGGGATACTTCGTGTCCGCGTAGTTGCGATCGGACGCTGTCGCGTACAGCACGTTGCGACAGCGCGGCGCACCGGAATAGGTGCCCGCGACGGTCTGATCCCAGCTCTGCACGGTGGTGACCTTGGCGATGAGGTTGAGGCCGACCTGGTCGATCGCCGCGCACAGGCGGCCGTTGCCGCTGGTGTCGATGGCATCGAACACGACCTGCACGCCGCGGGCCTTCAGATCGGAGGCGGTGGCGGCGAAGTTCGGCAGGGCGAAGTCCACCTGCTCGTTGACCACGGAGTACCCGGCGGCACGCAGCCCGGCGGCGGTGTACTGCGCAAAGCGGACCGAGTCGGGCTGGTTGTACGCGACGACTGCCGCCACATGCGCGCCGAGCCGCTGCTTGAAGTATTCGTATACCTCGGTGCCCCCGTACAGGCGGCCGTTCCATCCGACCGAGCCTTGACGCGGTTCGTCCGAGCCATAGATGGAGTACAGGTGCGGGTACTGGTCGTACGCCTGCCCGATCGGCTGCCCGCCGATATCAGGCACATCGTGCGAGCTTACGTACGCCGCGCCTGCGTACTCGAGGATCGAGTTGCCCGCGAAGGCGAGGACGCGGTCCGTGTCGATCAGCTTGTGCACGCACTGTTGGTTACCGAGTCCGCTGCCGCTGTCGTCGCATTGATCCACAACGATCTTGCGGCCGTTGACGCCGCCGGAGGCGTTCAGCGCGTCGAAGAAGGCGCGCGCCCCGTAGCCGGGTCCGGAGAAGGCGTCGACGCCCAGGGCGCTGGTGATCGAGTCGATCATGCCGACCTTGATCTGTGTCGCGGACACGCCGTCGACGAACACGTTCCCCGGCGAGGCCGCAGGCTGGCTGAAGGCGCTCGCCGGCAGCCGGGTTCCGCAGCCGGCCACCGCGCCGAGCAGGAGGAATGCGACCGCCGCGCGCCACGCTTTCGGGCTCTTCACCACGCCGCTGCCTTTCCCCACCGACCCAGGCGCCATGCCGCGCGCCCCTGGAGTGTCGGCTGAGTGGACCGCGCGGTACGCCGGGCGGAGGATTGGCCTGTGCCTGAATCCAACACCGCACCTGAGTCGACAGTGTCCGAATCAACCGCAGCGTCCCCCACCACAGCCTCCGAGGACGTGTTCGACGTCATCGTGATCGGCGCCGGCCCGGTCGGGGAGAACGTCGCCGATCGTGCCCGGGCAGCCGGGCTGACCGTGGCCCTCATTGAGAGTGAGCTGGTCGGCGGCGAGTGCTCGTACTGGGCCTGCATGCCGAGCAAGGCGCTGCTGCGGCCGGTCGCCGCGCTGGCCGAAGCGCGTGCCGTGGCCGGTTCCCGCGAGGCGGTGACCGGGAAGCTCGACGCGGCCGCGGTTTTCGCCCGGCGGGACGAGTTCACCTCGCACTGGAAGGACGACGGGCAGGCCGGCTGGGTCGATTCGATCGGCGCCGTGCTGGTGCGCGGGCACGGCCGGCTCGCCGGGCCGCGGCGGGTCGAGGTCGACACACCGGATGGTGGCGTACGGCGGCTGGCCGCGCGGCACGCGGTGGCCGTGTGTACCGGCAGCGACGCGCTCATCCCCGATCTGCCGGGCGTCGCGCAGGCCAAGCCGTGGACCAGCAGGCAGGCGACCAGCGGCCGCGACGTCGAGCGGCTGGTGATCGTCGGCGGCGGCGTGGTCGGCGTGGAGATGGCGACGGCCTGGCGCGCGCTCGGCGCCGAGGTGACGCTGCTGATCCGTGAGGCGGCGCCGTTGCCGCGGATGGAGCCGTTCGTCGGCGAGATGATCGCGAGCAGCCTGAGCGAGGCCGGGGTCAAGGTGCGCACCGGCGTCACCGTCACCGGGCTCGACCGGCCGACGCAGGGCGGTCCGGTCAGCGTCTTGCTGGCGGACGGTCAGAAGATCGAGGGCGACGAGGTGCTGTTGGCGGTCGGTCGCACGCCCCGCACCAAGCATCTCGGCTTGGAGACCGTCGGTCTGGAGACCGGTTCGTGGCTGAAGGTGGACGATTCCTGTCGTGTGCAGGGCGTGGACGGCGATTGGCTGTTCGCGGTCGGCGACGTGAATCACCGCGCGCTGCTGACGCACCAGGGCAAGTACCAGGCGCGTATCGCGGGCACGGTGATCGGAGCGCTGGCGCGCGGGGAAGCGCTCGACATGCAGCGGTGGAGCCCGCACGTCGCGACCGCCGACATCGATGCGGTACCGCAGGTCGTCTTCACGGAACCGGAGGTGGGTTCGGTCGGCAAGACCGCGGACGAGGCTCGCCGCGCCGGACTCAACGTGCGCGTCGTCGACTACGACCTCGGTCAGGTCGCCGGTGCGTCGCTTTTCGCGGACGGCTATCGGGGGCGGGCCCGCATGGTCGTCGATCTGGATCGGAACGTGCTGCTCGGCGTGACCTTCATCGGCTCCGGAGTCGCCGAACTGGTGCATTCCGCGACGGTCGCGGTGGCGGGTGAAGTGCCGATCGACCGGCTTTGGCACGCCGTGCCTTCGTACCCGACGATAAGCGAGGTCTGGCTGCGACTCCTGGAAACCCTCCGCGGCTGACCACCCGCCAGGTCGACAGCGCGACGAACGGAAACCCAGCGCGATGTGTTGGAGCCCGACCGCGGACCTCGTCACAGGGTGCGCGATCACCGCGGTCGGCGCGCTGTGCGTCGCGAGCACGCGCCGTGCCCGCGATCTGCCACTGGCCGCACTGCCGGTACTGCTCGGCGTGCATCAGCTGATCGAGTCTGTGGTCTGGCGCAATGCGGATAACGCGTCTCACGCATCTGCGTCGGGAGTTGCGACGATCGGCGGTACGGCGGCGTTGCTGTGGGCGGTGATCGCGTTTCCTTTGCTGCCTGCGTTCGTGCCGCTTGCGGTACTGAGTGCGGCCTCGCACTGGAGTCGGTTTCGTATCGCGCCGTTCGTGCTCGTCGGCCTGGCGACGTCAGCCGTGCTCGGACATGTGATTGCGGCTGGAGCGGTAACCGCCAGACCTGTCGGTCACACGATGCGGTACGGCATCCAGCCAATTCCCTTAGGCGTGTTGGTCGTCGCCGGGTATCTCGTGGCGACCATCGGTTCGCTGCTCGTCAGCGACCAACCGGAGATCCGGATGCTCGGCCTCGTCGTCGCGGTGGGCGCGCTGGCTTGCTATGCGCTGTGGCGGGCTGAGTTCGTTTCCACCTGGTGCGCGTTGGCCGCCGTAGCCAGTGCATTGATTCTGCACTGGCTACGGCGGCCAAGGAAGATCAGGCGCGCGCCCGATCCGCTTAGACGGTCACGGATTCCTGCTCGATGAGCTCGTCCAGCTCGGCCGGCTCAACACTCTGAACCGGGGCGCCCTCGGCCGCGATTTCCGCCTGGGCCGGAGCGTGACCGGTGCGCCGAGCGTGGCGCGGCAGCATGAAGCCGAGCACGAAGGCGGCAGCGACCAGCGCGAGCGTGATCAGGGTGACCCGCTCGGCGGCGGCGAAGTAGGTCGCCGACCCGGCGTGCGCGCCGATCATCCCGAAGAACACCGTGCCGAGGCCCGCGACGCCGACCGAGGCGCCGAGCTGCTGCAGCGACTCCAGGATCGCCGAGGCCGAGCCGACCTCGCGGTCGCTGATCTCGCCCATGATGATGTCGAAGAGCGGGACGAAGATCATGCCCATGCCGAGGCCGTAGCCGCCGAGCACCGGGGCCAGGCTCCAGCCGCTCAGACCGGTGTGCGAGTGCGTGTACACCAGGTACAGGCCGACCAGGCTGACCGCCATGATGGCCAGGCCAATGTGGATGATGCGGCGGCCGAGCTTGTACATCATCGTGGCGCCGAAGCCGGAGCCGAAGAAGGCGCCCACCGCCCACCAGACCATGGCCAGCGCCGCGCGCACCGGGCTGTAGCCAAGGCCGAGCTGCAGCAGCAGGCCGGTCACCAGGGAGAAGCCGACGATCGCGCCGAAGAAGACCAGGGTGAACAGCGTGCCGCCGGCGTAGGAGCGCTTGGTCAGGACACTGAACTCGACCAGCGTGTTCGCGCCGCGGCGGGTGCGGCGGGCCTGGTGCGCGGCGAAGAGGGCGAAGGCCGCGATCGCGCCCGCGCCGATCCCGGCCAGCCACGACGGCCAGCCGAGCTCGCGACCCTGCACCAGCGGGTAGACCAGCAGGAACATCGCGACCCCGGCGAGCAGCGCGCCGGTTCCGTCGAGCCGGACGGTCCGGCCGGAACGCGCGCCGCGCGGCAGTGCCTTCAGGCCGGCGAGCAGGGCGAAGAGCGCCAGCGGTACGTTGATGCCGAAGACCATCCGCCAGCCGGTGCCGAACAGGTTCGCGTCGATCAGCGTGCCGGCCACGACCGGGCCCAGGATGGTGGACAGGCCGATCACCGGACCGAGCGCGCCGAACGCCTTGCCGAGCTCTTGCGGCGGGAACAGGTCCCGGATCAGCCCGAAGCCCTGCGGGATCATCACCGCGCCGAACAGGCCCTGCACGACACGTGCCGCGATGAGCAGCTGCGGGTCCGGGGTGATGGCGCAGCCCAGCGAGGAGAGCGCGAAGCCCGCGACCCCGATCATCAGCATCCTGCTGCGGCCGAACAGGTCGCCGAGCCGGCCGCCGGTCATCAGGCCGACCGCGAGGGCGAGGGTGTACCCGGCGGCGATCCACTGGATGTCCGAGTAGGAGGCGCCCAGGTCGCGGCGGATCGAGGGCGCCGCGACGTTGACGATCGTGGAGTCCAGCAGATTCATGATGATCGCGGTCAGCACCGCGAAGAAACCGAGCCAGCGGTGGGTCGGCGCCGCGGCGCCGGTCGCCTCGGATGTTGCTGTCATCACGGCCTCCGTTGTCACTCGTCCGGCAGCTGAGCTGTTCTTCGACGCACTCTTGATCGGATCGGGATTCGCTGTTTCTTCCATGCCTCCAGCTTGGCGCGCAATCAGGAACACTTGCTTCCTAATACGAAGGCAGAATAAGCAGCATGTTGGAGACCTCGGCGCGACTGCTGCGCCTCCTGTCGCTCTTGCAGACCCCGCGCGAGTGGACCGGCACTGAGCTGGCCGAACGCCTCGAGGTGACCACGCGCACGGTGCGCAACGACGTCGGCCGGCTGCGCGATCTCGGCTATCCGGTGCACGCCACGCGGGGTGCCGTCGGGGGGTACCGGCTCGCGGCCGGAGCGAACCTGCCGCCGCTCCTGCTGGACGACGAGGAGGCGGTCGCCGTCGCGGTCGGGCTGCGCACCGCGACCGTCGGCTCGGTGGCCGGAATCGAGGAATCGGCGCTGCGCGCGCTCGCGAAGTTGGAGCAGGTGCTGCCGGACCGGCTGCGGCGCCGCATCAATACGCTGCAGAGCTATACGGTCGCGGTCCCGCCGCCCCCGGACCGCAAGGGCTCGCGGGTGTCCGCCGAGGTGCTGACCGCGATCACCGCCGCGTGCCGGGACCGGGAGCGGCTGCGTTTCGACTATCACTCGCACGACGGGACTGCGAGCCGCCGCGACGTCGAACCGTACCGCCTGGTCAACTGGGGCCGGCGCTGGTACTTGGTGGCCTGGGACGTGCAGCGCGGCGCGTGGCGCACGTACCGGGTGGATCGGGTCGAGCCGAAGGTGCCGACCGGACCGCGTTTCGCTCCGCGCGAGCTGCCTGACGAGGATCTGGCCGGCTATGTGGCGCGCGGAGTCTCGACCGCCTCGTGGCGCTTCCGGGTGCGGATCACCGTGCACGCTTCGGCCGCGTTCATCGCGGAGCGGCTGCCGCCGTCGCTCGGCCCTGTGGAGGCTATCGACGAGGAGACCTGCGCGGTGGTGCTGGGCAACAACGACGTGGAGATGCTGGCGGTGTGGCTCGGCGCGCTCGGGCGGGACTTCGAGTTCAATCTCGACGAGGCTCCCGACCTGGCCCGGCATCTGCGCGTCCTGGCCGAGAGATACGACCGCGCCGCGGGCGGCTACGCAGCTTCCCGCGGCGCGGAGCCTGCCCCCGCGTGACGGCGGAGGCGGGGATGTAGGACGCGACGGCGGCGAGGATCAGCGCGACGGCGGCGGGGATCCCGGGGGCGGCACGGCGGCGAGGAGCACAGCCGCGACGATGAACGGCCGGTGCAGCCAGGCCAGCGTTCGCGCGAGGAAAGCCGACTGAGCGTGCGCCGAGAAGGTTCACAACCTGCTACCCCCTGGCCAAGTCTCTGGTTATAGGCGGTGCAGGTTATACGCGGTGCGGCCGGGCGGCGAGCCCGCGTTGAGCACTGACGTTGAGCACTGACGTTGAGCACTGACTTCGAGCTCTGTCGCCTCAGGAGGGCCGCGTGAGTCGTTCGCCGGGAAATGATCGCGAGGGGGCCGCGAGGTGCCATGCTGCTGCGATGGATCGACGTGGATTCGTGCGCGCCGCGGCGGGACTGGCGGCCGGCGGCATGGTCGGCGGTGCGGTCGCGGCCTGCGGTTCGAGCACCGGCCACGCACAGTCAAGCGCCGCGCCCGCGACTGGCGCCGGCACGTCCGGGTCGGCGGGTGCGAGCGCTGCCGCGCCGCCGCGCGCCTCCGCCTCGGCCGCCGACTGGTCCACGCTCGGCCGGGGACTGGCCGGCCAACTGGTCCGTCCGGGTGATTCCGATTACGGCACCGCGCGGCTGCTGTTCGATCCCCGCTTCGACGGACTGCGGCCGGCCGGAGTCGCGTTCTGCGAGAACCCCGCCGACGTGGCCGAGTGCCTTGCCTTCGTTCGCCGCTTCGCCGTGGCGGTAACGCCGCGTTCCGGCGGCCACAGCTACGCGGGCTATTCAAGCGGTCAGGGGCTGGTCATCGATGTGACGCGCATGAACACGGTCACGCAGGTCGGCTCTGGTACCGCACGCATCGGCGCCGGAACGCGTTTGGTCGATCTTTACGCAGGCCTCGATGCGCATGGCGTCACCGTTCCCGGCGGCTCATGCCCGACGGTCGGCGTCGCGGGTCTCGCGCTCGGTGGCGGCATCGGCGTGGTCACGCGGGCGTACGGCACTTTGAGCGACAACCTGCGGTCGGTGCAAATGGTGACGCCGGACGGGACGGTCCGGGAGTGCGACGGCGACCAGAACGCGGACCTGTTCTGGGCCTGTCGAGGCGGCGGCGGGGGCAATTTCGGGGTGGCGACCGCGTTCACGTTCGCTACGCACCCGACGCAGCAGATGGTGCTGTTCTTCCTGAACTGGCCCTGGTCTCAGGCCTCGAAGGTCATCGCCGCCTGGCAGTCCTGGGCCCCGAACGCCCCGGATGAGCTGTGGTCGAACCTGCACGCGCTTAGCAGTCCCGAGGGCGCCGGCGATACGCCGACGATCCAGGTCGGGGGAACATATCTGGGCTCGCTCGGCGGCGCGCAGGAGCAGATCAGCTGGCTGGTCGACCAGGTCGGCTCGACCCCGTACGGCTCGCCCTTCGTGAGCTCCCACGCGCACGCCATGATGATCGAGGCCGGCTGCTCGCAGCTGAGCACGGCGCAATGCCATCTGCCGTGGCAGAACCCGGCCGGCACGTTGCAGCGGGAGTCGGAGTTCGCCAAGTCGCACATCTTCACGCGCGCGCTTTCGCCGTCCGCGATCTCGGCGATCATCGCCGCGGTCGAACAGCGGCAACAGTTCGGC
>NZ_DASRBQ010000126.1:0-30268 GCF_035653575.1 Actinocrinis sp. | reverse complement strand
TCCGTTGGATGCGAGGATCCACGCAACGTTCGCGAGCGCCATGGTGCGCCCCGTGCCTCCTTTGTACGAATAGAAGGTCACGATCCTGCCTTCGCGGCGGTCTCGCTCCTGAACCGTCACCGCTCGTCTCCGTTTCCCACGGCGCCGTCTCGCCGACTCGCCTCGCGCACCCTGTGGGGCTCGTTAACAGGATCCGCATCGGTTGGACCGAACGCCCCGCGCGCTCGCTGCTGGTTCGCCAGCACGGAAAGGCAATTCTCTCACTTGTCTGCCGGACCACTCGCCGCATTCTCAGCGCGCTGGCGGTCGCCGTGCGTCACGACGCTTCGAAGGACACGGAGTTGCTCGTGCTTCGCAAGCGCGTGATTGGCACTCCGGTACCCGGAACCGCGTGCCGGCAGCCTTGTGACCCGATCGCACCCGTTCGCCGCACTCCTCGACTTCGAGAAGTCGCTGCTGCCGGGATTTGGCGGCTGGCGTTGTTGACCACGCCCCTGACCAGGCACCGGTGATCGCGCCGAACGCCTTACCGACGCCGCCTTGCACGGCTGAGCAGCCAATGAAGGCGGCCGCTATCGCGCCGAGCTCGAAGGTGCTGGCGGCGCAGGCCGATTGGTGATCATGGTGGCGGTGGAGCAGTGCCTCCGGCGTCGATCAACCACCACGCGACCATTGCGCCAGACGGTCAGGACGTTGTGGAGGGAGCTGATTTCAGTGAGCGGATCACCGCTGATCGCGATCAGGTCGGCGTCGGCGCCCTGAGCAAGACGACCTTTTCGACCACCGAGGCTACATGTATCGGCGGTCACGGCCTTGACCGCGCGCTGAGCATCGCTGAAGCCGAGGACATGACCTATACCGCGCTCTCGGCCGACGTCCACCGCATCCTGGCAGTCGAACGCGGCTGGTTCGCCGACCAATACGAGCGCTGGCTGATCCGAGTTCTCAGCTCCCTGCTCGCACCTCGGTGATGTTCGTCCTGCTGCTCGACGGGATCCCGACCGCGGCCGCCGCGCGGCTCAGGCCGCTCGAGACAGGGGACTGTGTTCCTGTTGCTGTTGAAAGACGCGCACGATCTCCTCGACCGGCAGTTCCTTGGTCTCCGGCAGGAACTTCCAGACGAACACGATGGCCAGGGCACAGAGAGCGGCGAAGCAGACCATGACGCCGCCCAGGCTGATCGCGTTCTGCCAGACCGGGAACACCTCGATCAGCGCGAAGTTGGCCAGCCAGTCGATCATCGCGGCGAAAGCGGCGGCCTGGCCGCGCACCGCGGTCGGGAACACCTCTCCCTGCAGGGTCCAGCCCACCCCGCCGACGCCTATGGCGAAGGAAGCGATGAAGAAGTCCAGGCCGACCATGATGACGACTAGCTGGGTGGTGCCGGACAGCAGGCCCAGGCCGAGCGCGGACACCAGCGCGAAGACGATCATGCCGGTGTATCCGCCGATGGCCAGGGCCTTGCGGCCGAAGCGGTCGATCCACCGGAAGCCGAGATAGGTGGCGGCGACGTTGACCGCGGTCATGATCGCCGTGACCTCGACCCCTGCGACAGTGGTGTGCACCAGGTCGGCGTGCGCGCCGGAGAAGATCGGCCCGAGCAGGTGCGGCCCGTAATAGAGCGGCACGTTGATGCCAGTGATCTGCTGGAAGACGAAGAACACGCAGACCACGGCCAAAGCCCGGCGCACCCCGGGGGTCCAGGCTCGCCGCCGCTTCTCCCGGTCGCCTCCCTCGATCTGCTCGATGACTGATGCCGCGCGGCGGATCTCCTGCTCGCCGACGTCTCCCGCACCCAGTGCCCGGACGGCCTTGCGCACCTCGTCATAACGACCGTGCCGCAACAGCCACCGCGGCGATTCCGGCATCTGGGTACGCAGCACGAGGCCCACCAGCGCCGGCACCGCTCCCAAGCCGAGCACCAGCCGCCAGCCCACGCTGGCCGCGCTGCCAGGCCAGGCGCTGTAGATGATCAGCGCGATGATGTATGCGCTCAGAATTCCGACGGTGATCATCCACTGCTGCAGCATGGTCAGCGACCCGCGCCGGTTCTTGGGCGCGTATTCGGCGATATAGGCGGTCGCGATCGCCGAGTCAGCGCCGATCGCCAAGCCAATCAGCGTGCGAGCGGCCAACAGCATCCCAGCGTCCACGGTCACCGCCGAGAGGATCGCGCCGAGCGCGTAGATGCCCGCATCGACGACCAGCAGCGTCTTACGGCCGAACCGGTCCGCGGCCGGTCCGGCCAGGATCGCGCCGGCCGCCGCGCCGAGCGACGCGCCGGAGACCAGATATCCCTGCGCAAGCCCGCGCAGGTCGTAGGGCACGAAGTTGAGTGCCGATCCGATGTTGGAGGTGTCGTAGCCGAACAGGAACCCGCCCAACGTCGCCAGCAGCGTCAACCGCCAGTAGAAGCCCGTTGGCGCTCGTTCATCGAGAATCGTCAGCACGTTACTGTTCTCGACTGTCTGGCTCATAAGTCGTCCCCTATGCTGTCGCCCCCCCTTTGTGGTCAGCCGTTCGCGGCGTGCGGCATTGCCGGAGAACGCTCGCGGCGGTGGCGCTGTTTTCCGATGCGCCACCGATTACCCCGCCGCGACAGGACCAACCTGCCATCCGGAGAACGGGCTCATGCGAGGCAGCGCTCAGCCGGAGACCCACATCGTCACGGTTCTATGGGGGATCTTGTCGCGGCTGACTGCCGACTGCCAGACGGGGTGACGCTGGTTGTTAGGACGCGCTCTTGTAGGCGACCGCGGCATATCCCCAGTTCTGTTCGGGGTCAGCGGTGACCTCGCCGTCCGGTTGCCACCATGGCAGTTCGACGATGCCGGGTTCGACCAGTTCCAGGCCGTCGAAGAACCGCGCTATCTCCGGCTTGCTACGCAAACTGATACGCGCGTTGGCCCGGTCGTAGACGGTTGCGGCCTCGGTGGCCAACTCGCGCTCGTTGTCGGCGCTAGCGTGGGAGAGCACCAGGAAGCTGCCGGGCGGCACACTACTCATCAACGTCTGGACGATCTCGGCAGGTCGCTCGCGCTCCTCGATGAAGTGCAGCACCGCGACCAACAGCACGGCGACCGGTTGATCGAAGTCAAGCACGGCGCGCACGCGCGGATCGTCCAAGATCCCGTGCGGGTCGCGCAGGTCTCCGTGGATCACACTGGTACGGGCGGGATCGTGGTCAGCGAGCAGGGCGCTGGCGTGGGCCATCACGATCGGGTCGTTGTCCACGTACACCACCCGCGCGTCCGGCGCGACCTGGTGGGCTACCTCGGTGGTGTTGCCTGGACCGGGGATGCCGGTACCGATGTCCAGGAACTGGCTTATGCCCTTGCCTGCCAGATAGCGCACGGCGCGGCCGAGGAAGGCGCGGTTCTCGCGGGCGATCGTGCGCATCTGCGGGAAGACGGCGAGCACCTGTTCGGCGGCGTCGCGATCGACCTCGTAGTTGTCCTTGCCGCCGAGGTAATAGTCGTACATGCGGGCGGTGTGCGCGACGCTGGTGTCGATCTCGCCAGTCTGCCAACCGGGGGTGAGCAATTCCGTCGAGCGCCAGGGTGCTGATTGCGTCTCGTCGTCTCGCATCGCCACCTCCGCTGGTGCTGCACGCGCGTTCTGCGCTGATGGTAGCCGACACAGATCAGTCGCTAGCGCGGGTCCGGTCGGCGACCCCATCGCCGTGGAAGGTTTCGCGGCGCGATCCGCCGTATCCAGGGCCATCACACGGTGGGTTGCACGCCAGTAGCGCGATGCCGATACTCCTGGCGGCAACGCGAATCAGGACTCATCAATCCCCCACTCAGGCCTCCCTGTGGAAAGGATCCGCAATGCCCCGTATCAGCGCACTGAAATCCCGTGCGGCTCTCATCGCGGGAGTCCTCACGCCTGCGCTCGCGGCCACCGTCGCGCCCGCGCCCGCTGCGTCCGCCACCGCTATAGGACCGAACCAGTCCTTCGCCGCGCAAGTCACCGGCTTCTTCCCCGTACCCGGGATGGTGGCCATGGGGCGATCAGCCACGTCGTCCCGATCGGCGCCCTGACCGCGTACGACACGAAGCTGGCCATTCCCACCTCGCTCGTGCTTCCCTGCTGGGGCTCCGGAACCGCGGTGTTCGACCCCACGCCGACCAGCCCGACCGCCCGGGCCGCCGACGTGAAGATCAACTTCCAGGGCCAGCCCTAGAACTCGCGCTGGCAGGACAGATTCGTTCAGCGTCAATCAAGATCAACAACTTGGGCCGTCGACGCTCGAATCGTCGACAGCCCGTCGTTACGGTGCCCGTTAGAGCGCGCGCAGCTACACGCTTACACGCTGACCAGCGTCCGCTCAGCGTCGGCCGCGATGGCGTCCGCAGCCGTTGGCGACGCGGCAGCGGGGCGGGTGAGCAGCTTCGCCGCGATGACGGCGGCGACAGCGATCAGTCCGGCCGCGATCCAGAAAGCGAGGTGGTAGCCGCTGAGCAACGCGGCGTCCTGGCTGCGCCCGGACGAGGCAAGGTGATGGGTTCGCGTTGACGACAGTGTGGCGAGTGCGGCCAGGCCGAGGGCGCCGCCGATCTGCGCAGTGGTGTTCACCAGCCCCGACGCGAGTCCGGCCTGGTGCGGCTTGACCCCGTCCATGGCCAGTCCGATGAGCGCCGGGAAGCAGGCACCCGCACCGAGACCGAGCAGCGCCATCGTGGGCAGCAACCGCGTCAGGTAGCTGGCGTTGGCCGGCGCTACCGCGAGCAGCACGAGCGCGACCGCCATCAGCACAAGTCCGAGCAGCGCAGCGGTACGGGCACCGAACCTCGTGACGAGCCGCTCCGAGTAGCGCACCGACAACGTGCCCATGCAGATGGTGACCGGCAGGAAAGCGAGGCCGATCTGCAGCGCGTCGTAGTGCCGCAGGTTCTGCAGGTACAGGGTGCCGAGGAAGAACGCACCGAACATGCCGGCCGCACCGATGAACTGGATCAGGTTCGCACCGACCAGGTTGCGTGAGCGCAACATCGCGAGCGGCACGAGCGGGCTGCGCGCGTAGCGCTGCCGTACGACGAATCCGGCGAGCAGCGCGAGGCTGACGGCGCCGAGCGCGAGCGTTTCCGAGGCCAGCCAGCCCTGCTCGGCGGCGGGCTTGACGATCGTGTACACGGCGAGCATCAGCGCACTGGTGACCATGCCGGCACCGGCGACGTCGGCTCCGGCGCCGAAGCCCTGGCCCTTGTCCGCCGGAACGAGCCGCTGCGCCGCGAGCGCGACCGCGACGCCGATCGGAACGTTCACGAAGAAGATCCAGTGCCAGCTGATCGCCTGCGCGATCACGCCGCCGGCGAGCAGGCCGACCGCGCCGCCCGCCGACGCGACGAAGGCGAAGACGCCGATCGCCTTGGCCTGCTCCTGCGGCGCGGGAAACATCGCGACAATCATGCCCAGCACGACCGCCGAGGTCAGCGCGCCGCCGACGCCTTGAACGAACCGCGCGGCGACGAGCATCTGCTGATTGACGGCCAGTCCGCACACGGCGGACGCGGCGGTGAAGAGCGCCAGGCCGACCAGGAAGATCCGGCGCCGGCCGACGAGGTCACCCAGCCGGCCGGCGAGCAGCAGCAGCCCGCCGAAGGCGATCAGGTAGGCGTTGACCACCCAGGCCAGGCTGGCCGGCGTGAAGTGCAGATCGCTCCTGATGGCGGGAAGGGCGACGTTCACGATCGTCGCGTCCAACACGATCATCAGCATGCTGCCGCACAGGACGTACAGCGCCAGCCAACGCGACCGGTCGTTTTCAGTGGATATCGAGTGCGCGGAAGTCGTCATACCGCAGGACGTTAGCAGTGCCGGTCACTATTAACAAGCGTCTAGTCCTAAAGAATGACTGCGTGGTATCGTGCAGGCATGGCGACAAGCAGGACGTATGAGGACTCGTGCGGCGTGGCGCACGCGCTCGAGCTCGTGGGCGAGCGTTGGGCGTTACTGGTGGTCAGGGAATTGATGCTCGGAGCCAAGCGGTTCGGCGACATCAAGGCCGGACTGCCCGGCATCAGCGCCAACGTGCTCTCGCACCGGCTCGACGAGCTGGAGCGGGCCGGCCTGGTGACCCGCCGAAAGCTGCCGAAGCCGGCCGCGGTGTGGGTGTACGACCTCACGCCCTGGGCCCGCGACCTGGAGCCGATCATGCAGGTCCTCGGGCGCTGGGCGGCCCGCGACCCTCAGCACCGCAAGGATCTGCACTTCGGCACCGCCTCGCTGATCCTGTCGCTGCGCACGAACTTCGACCCGTCGCTGGCCGAAGGCGTAAACCTGGTCGTCGCATTGCGGCCGGGCGACGAAAGCTTCGTCGCGCGCGTAGCCCGCAAGAAGTTGACCATCGATACGGGCGAGGCGGAGGAGGCCGACGCGACGATCGCCGGAGATGCCCGTGCCTTCGCCTCGGTGACGTACGGCGGCCGTCCGCTCGCCGACGCCGTCGCGACGGGAGACCTCGTGGTCATGGGCACCATGGCCGCGGCGGACTCGTTCCTGCACCTGTACTCGCTGCCACCCGTGGCAACCGTGTAGCGGCGGCGATCGGCTCGAGCCCGGGACGCGATCATCCTGAAGTGGTGGCGACCCCACGGCTGTACTGGGAGGTGGGGCGCGGCAGGCCGTAGTGCTCGCGCAGGGTGGTGCCGGCGTACTCGCTGCGAAACAGTCCGCGCTTGCGCAGGATCGGGACGACCGCGTCGACGAACAGCTCGAGGCCGCCCGGCAGGATCGGCGGCATGATGTTGAAGCCGTCGGCCGCGCCACTGCGGAACCAGAGCTCGATGAAGTCGGCCACCTGCTCCGGAGCGCCGACGAACACCTGGTGCCCGCGCCCGCCGCCGAGTCTGGCGATGATCTGCCGGATGGTCAGCCGATCGCGCCGGGCCAGCTCGCTGACCAGCGCGAAGCGGCTCTTGTTGCCGTTGATCTCGGCCTCGGTCGGCAGGATCTCCTCCGGAAGGGGGCCGTCCAGCGGATACGGGGAAAGGTCCACTCCGCCGAGCATGTTCGAGAGCTGAGCCAGGCCGTAGTCGATGATCTGCAGCTCGGTCAGTTCCTCGTCGAGGGCGCGTGCCTCGGCCTCCGTGGCGCCGAGCACGGGGCACAAGCCGGGCAGGATCTTCACATGGCCCGGTTCGCGGCCGAGCCGTTCGGCGCGGGTCTTGACGTCCTTGTAGAACGTCTGCGCGTCAGAGAGGGTCTGCTGCGCGGTGAACACCGCCTCGGCCCAACGCCCGGCGAACTCGCGGCCGTCCTCCGAGGATCCGGCTTGCACCAGCAGCGGCCAGCCCTGCGGCGAACGCTGCACATTGAGCGGGCCCTCGACGCGGAAGTGCGTTCCGGCGTGCCCGATCTGGTGCACCTTCGCCACGTCGGCGTACCGGCCGCGCGAACGGTCGAGCAGGACCGCCTCGTCCTCCCAGCTGTCCCACAGCGCGGTCGCCACACGCAGGAACTCATCCGCGCGCTGGTAGCGCAACGCGTGATCCGGATGTTGTTCGAGGCCGAAGTTGCGGGCTTCGGCCTCGGTGCTGGACGTGACGATGTTCCAGCCGGCTCGCCCCGCGGAGATGTGGTCGAGCGAGGCGAATTTGCGCGCGACCGTGAACGGCTCGTTGAAAGTCGTCGACACGGTGGCGATCAGGCCGATGCGCCGAGTCGCTCCGGCGATCGCGGCCAGCAGGGTGATCGGTTCGAGCACCCCGCTGACGTTCGAGCCGATCCGGTGCCACACGGCCAGCCCGTCGGCGAAGAAGATCGAGTCGAAGGTGCCGCGTTCCGCGGTTTGGGCGAGTTCGACGAAGTAGGACGCGTCGGTGGCGCGATGCGCGGCCGAGGCGGGATGGCGCCAGGCTGCGTCGTGATGCCCGGCCGTCATCAGGAAGGCGTTGAGGTGCAGTTGGCGCGGCGGCTGCGGTGACACGGGCGTCCTCGGTTGGCTTGAAGGGAGGTGGACTTGCGGATTGCGGGAGCAGGGGGTTCGGATGAGCCGTCAGCGTGACGCCGGGCGCCACCGGGTCAGCCGGCGTTCGAGCCGCACCAGCAGGGCGTTGACGATCGTGCCGATCAGGGAGATGGCGATGATCCCCGCGTACATCTGCTCGATCTCGAAGTTCTGCTGCGCGGCGTTGATCAAGTAGCCCAGGCCGTCCTTCGCGCCGACCATCTCTGCGGCGATGAGCACGAGGATCGACGAGGCCGCAGCCATCCGGATTCCGGTCAATATGGTCGGCACCGAAGAGGGCAGGACGACCTGACGGAACAGCCGCGGTGTGGACAGGCCCAGCGAGCGCGCCGCCTTGACCAGCGTCGGATCGACGCCCCGGACCGCGGTGATCGTGTTGAGCAGGATCGGGAACGTGCACGCGTAGACCACGATGGAGATCTTCGAGGTCTCGCCGATGCCGAGGATCAGGATGAAGACCGGGAGCAGCGCGAGCGCCGCGGTGTTGCGGAACAGCTCCAGCAGGGGGTTGAGTATGTCGGCGACGGTTCGGTACCAGCCGATGACCAGCCCGAGCGGCACGCCGATACCTACCGCGATGCCGAAGCCGATCACGGAGCGGGTGAGGCTGACCCTGGTGTCATCCCAGAGTTGGCCGCTGCGCGCCAGATCCCAGAGCGCATGAACGGCGGTGGAAAACGGAACCAGGAAGGTCGAGTCCACCAGGCCGACTCGTGGCGCGATCTCCCAGAGCACCAGGAACGCGACCACCGCGATCGATTTGCGGCTGACTGTCGCGGCAGCGTGTAGGAGGTGGCGTACCAGTGGACGTATGCGATCGCCGGGTGTTCGGCGGGCCATGGTACGCGCGGCCACGGGTGCGGCGTCATCAGGACTATGAATCGCGGACCGGTCAATGGTGCTGGGAAGCTGAGCGCTGAAAACCTCGGTGTCAGCCAACGGAGACGACCTCCCTCGCGGACAGCTCAGAGCGCTGCGCTCTGGCGACCTCGCCGTGCAGCTCGGACCAAATCTGGTGGCGGTACTCGGCGAAGAGCGGCGTGGAGCGCACATCTTCGGTCTGCCTGCGATCGCCCAGATCGATGTCGACGACCGCCTTGATCCGGCCGGGGCGTGAAGTGAGCACGGCGACTCGTTGGCCGAGATATACGGCCTCGTCGATGCCGTGGGTGATGAAGACGACTGTCTTGCGCGTGGTCTCCCAGATACGCAGAAGCTCGTCTTGCAGGGTCTCGCGGGTCTGTGCGTCAAGCGCGGCGAAAGGCTCGTCCATCAGCAGGACGTCCGGATCGAAGGCCAGGGCGCGGGCGATCGCCACGCGCTGGCGCATGCCGCCGGACAGCTCGTGCGGATAACGGTCGGCGAATCCGGAAAGGCCAACGAGGTCCAAGTACTGCCGCGCGGTATCGGTACGCGCCCGGCGCGTCAGGCCTTTGCCTTCGAGACCGAACTCGACGTTACGCAGCGCCGTGCGCCAGGGCAGCAGCGCATACTGCTGAAAGACCACGCCGCGGTCCAGGCCCGGCCCGGTGATCGGCGCGCCGTCCACCAGCAGCCGGCCCGAGGTCGGTGTGGTCAGCCCGGCGAGCAGGTCCAGCAGCGTGGACTTCCCGCAGCCGCTCGGCCCCACGACCACCAGGAACTGCCCTGCCGCGACGTCGAGCGTGACCTCGTCCAGCGCGGCCACCCGGGAGGAGCGGCCCTCGAACACCTTGCCCACTCGCTCGATCGAGAGTTTCGGCGTGGTCATGACGAGCTCCCCTTGGCGTACGGGTTGAACGCGTTCGTATACACCTTGGCCGCGGTTACCTTGCCCTCGGCGACGGTGCCTTGCTTCACCAGCCAGTCGATCCAGGTCTGGAACTCGGCGGGCTTGATGGCGCCGCCGGTTCCGGCGACGCCCCAGGACTTGAAGTACTTGGTGGCGGCGTTGGTCTCGTTGCGTTTGCGCTTGGCGATGATCGCGCTCATCCGGTCCACGATCTCGGGCACCGGCGTGGTGCGCGACCATTCGATGGCCTTGGCCACACCGGTCACGAAGACCCGTACGGTGTTCGGGTTGGACTGGATGAAGTCGTTGCGCAGCACGTAGGTGCCCGCGCTGAAGTCGCCGAGCAGTTCGTAGTCTGTCGTCAGGGCACGTAGTCCGCCGCGCGCGAGGGCCTTGTCTCGCAGGATGGAGCCGAGGAATCCCGAGTCGATCTGGCCGAGCCGGATCGACTCCTCGGTGTTGATCGGCGGCACGACCAGCGGCTCGACCTGCTTGATCTGGTCGGCGGACAAGCCGGCGCGCTGCAGGTAGATGTCGAGGACGGCCTCGTCGTGTGCGCCGAGGGTGTTCATCCCGACCTTCTTGCCGATCAGGTCGCGCGGGGACCGGATCTCGCTGTCCTGCTTGACGTAGATGCCGTTGTACGCGTACTTGTCGACGCCGTAGTAGCTGACCACGGCGGTGATCGGGGCGCCGGCCGCGGCCAGTTTGACCACCGCGCCGTTGAACGCGCCGCCGAAGTCCGTCTGCTTGGTCGCCGCGGACTGGATGTCCTGCGGGCCGCTGATGGTGTTGCCGACCCAGTCCAGCTTGAGGTCCTGCAGATAACCCAGGTCGGCGGCCAGCTCCGGCAAGGTCACCGAACCGGTCGAACCCTGGTATTTGAGGGAGCCGACTTCGGGGTCGCCGGTGGAGGCGGCCAGTGCCACGAAGTTCGCGGTCTTCTTCGAGCCGCCGGAGGCGCAAGCCGCGGCGGTCGGGCCGAGAACCGCGGTGGCGGCGAGCAGAGAGAGAAAGGCTCTGCGATCGGGGCGGCGGGCCGCGGTGGAGGTCACGGTCGATCCTTGTCTGGTATTCGGTATCTGCTACTTGGTGGGGTTGCGGTGTCGCGCCCGGTGCTGTTTCGGTGCACCGGGCGCGACCTTGCGCCGGGTCTGGCTCGGATGTGTGGTGGCTATCAGGCCGCGACGACGGCGCTCTCAGCCAGGAACGGCTTGCCTGCGATCAGTTCGGACTCGCGTCCGTCGACGCCGACCGGGCGGTCGCCGATGAGGGTGACGCGGTGCAGGGTGCGCTGGACGTTCAGGTGGTCCAGGTCGCTGGGGGCCAGGTGGGCGGTAGCGCGGTTGTCCCAGAATGCGACGTCGCCGGCGTGCCAGCGGAAGCGGACGGTGTACTCGGGGCGGGTCAGGTGCTCGTAGAGCAGGTCGAGGATGCGCCGGGACTCGACGGCGGTGAGGCCGACGATGTGGTCGGTGAAGCCGGGGTTGACGAACAGGGCGCGCTCGCCGGTCTCCGGGTGTACGCGCACCACGGGGTGCTCGGCGATCAGCAGGTTCGCGTTGACCCGCTGGGCGATCTTGGAGTCCTCGTCGGTCGGGATGCGGAAGCGGTGCACCGCGCGCAGCGACTCGGCCAGGCGCTGGATCGGAGCGCTCAGGCCCGCGTAGGCGGCGACCAGGTTGGTCCACTGCGTGTCGCCGCCGAACTCGGGCACGGCCTCGGCGCGCAGGATCGAGGCGGCCGGCGGGTTCACCGCGGCGGTGACGTCGGTGTGCCAGCCGGAGAAGTACGAGTACTGACGCTTGCGGTATTCCTCGCGGTAGTCCTGTCCGTACTTCTCGGCGTAGCGGTCCGGGTCGATGGTGAGAATCTGGGGGAACTGCTCCGGCGGCGCGTCCTCGTGCGGGTGCGCGTGGGTCAGTTCGCCGAACTGCCGCGCGAACGCGATCTGGGAGCCGTGGTCGAGGCGCTGAGCGCGGAAGAAGATCACCTTGTGCTCGAGCAGCGCGGCGCGGATCGCGGCCACGGTCTGCTCGTCGAGCGGTTCGGCGAGGTCGACGCCGCCGATCTCGGCGCCGATGTGCCCGGCGACGCGGGAGACGGTGAGCTGGTGCGCAGGCATGGCGAATTGCCCTTCGTCAGGGGAGGGAGTGTGCGCTGGTCAATCAGTCAGTCAGGCAGGCAGCTGCTGCGGTTCGCGCCGTGCGGACGCGAACCGATAGCAATGCCAGAAGGCTGAGACGGTCGTTGCAGAGCCGTAACTGCGGCGGGAAGCGGTCACCGCCGGAAGCGAAAGAAGCTACCGAGAAGCAGAACAGACGGCACTGGCCTGCCGCCGAAGGTCGACGTGCAGGCGGGCCACGAGGTGCGCGCCAGAGGTCATACGAACACGATTGCAGTACGCGCCACGTAAGTCAATGACCGTAGATTTCGGCTCTTCTGAATTAATACACCCGAAACCCAGAGCTGGCGGCAGGGATTCCCAGACGCTGTTGTTCAGGACCTGACGGTGGGCCGACGCGGACGCGGACGCGAGCACACGATGGCCGGCGAGGATGACGCTGCCGGTCGTCATCGACGGCGCTTCGCCCATGAGGCTCTCTCCAGTCCGAGGTGCTCGCGCAGCGTCGTGCCGGTGTATTCGGCCCGGAAGACGCCGCGCTCTTGCAGCAGCGGCACGACGGTGTCGGCGAACTCGTCCAGGCCGCCGGGCGTGAGGTGCGGCACCAGGATGAAGCCGTCCGAGGCGTCGGTCTGCACGAATTCGTTGATCTGCGCGGCGATGGTGGCCGGGGAGCCGATGAAGTTCTGCCGACCGGAGACCTCGATCACCAGCTGCCTGATGGACAGCTTCTTCGCGTCGGCCAGCGCGCGCCACTTCGCCGCCGTGGCCAGCGGGTCGCCGAACATCCGGACGCTGGCGCGGCCCTTGGCGACGGTGTGCTCGCCGGGATCCGGGTCGATCTCGGGCAGCGGACCGTCCGGGTCGTGGTCGCTCAGGTCCCGGTTCCACACCTGCTCCAGGAAGCGCAGCGCGGTCGGGCCGCTGACTTGCTGGAGCCGGACGGCATGCGCCTTCTCCTGCGCCTCGGCGTCGGTGTCGCCGAGCACGAAGGTGGCCGCGGGCAGGATCTTCAGCTCGTCCGCGCGGCGCCCGAACTTGGCCAGGCGCCCCTTGACGTCGGCGTAGAAGGCACGGCCGGCCTCCAGCGTGCCGTGCCTGCTGAATATGGCGTCGGCGCTGCGGGCGGCGAACTCGCGGCCCGCGTCCGAGTCCCCGGCCTGGAAGATGACCGGCCGGCCCTGCGGGCTGCGCGGCACGTTGAAGTGTCCCGCGATGTCGAACTGGGAGCTGCGCACGGCGAACTGTCCGGCCTGCGGGTCGCGAAGAAAGACTCCTGATTCCTTGTCCGCGAGGATCTCGTCCCCGTGCCAGGAGTCGAAGAGCGTGAAGGCGGCGCGCAGGAACTGCTCGGCCCGCTCGTAGCGCAGTTCCTGCGGCAGGTATCCGCCGCGCCGGAAGTTCTCCCCGGTGAACGCGTCCCAGGAGGTGACCACGTTCCAGGCCGCCCGGCCTCCGGAAAGGTGGTCGAGGCTCGCGAACTGCCTGGCCACCTCGTAGGGCTCGTTGAAGGTGGAGTTGATCGTGCCGGCCAGGCCGAGCCGCTCGGTGACGGCGGCGAGTGCGGCCAGCACGGTGAAGGTGTCCGGGCGCCCGACGACGTCGAGATCGTAGATCAGGCCGTTCTGCTCACGCAGCCGCAGTCCCTCGGCCAGGAACAGGAAGTCGAACTTGGCGCGCTCGGCGGTGCGGGCCAGATGCGCGAAGGACTCGAACTCGATCTGGCTGCCGGCGGCCGGATCGCTCCACACGGTGGTGTTGTTGACCCCGGGGAAGTGCGCCGCGAGGTGGATCTGCTTGACCGGCTTGGTCATGATGCCGCTCCGGTCGGGGCGTAGCGGTTGACGGGGCGCGGCAGTCCGAGCAGGCCGCGCAACGTTTCCGCGTCGTATTCGCGGCGGAATGCGCCGCGCCGTTGGAGTTCTGGCACGAGGGCGCCGGTGATCGCGGCCAGGTCGTCGGGGATCGCGCCCGGACGCAACCGGAAGCCGGACAGCCCGGCGGCCTGCCACTCCAGCAGCAGGTCTGCGAGCTGGGCCGCGGTTCCGGTGAAGATGTGGGCGTCGGAGGTGTACTCCTCGCCGGCGGCTTCATCAAGGCGCTGCTTGCGCTGCTGCGCCTCCTTCGCCGTCCTGCCGAGGAAGACGACCAGGTCGCCGAAGACGTGCAGCGTCTCGTGCCCTCGTCGTGCGATCTCCTGCTGCGCGCGCACCTGCGCCACGATCGCCTGCGCCGTGGGCCAGTCGGTCGGCGTCACGTATACGACGTCTGCCGCACGGGCCGCGAGCCGGTACGGGACGGTGTCGTGAGCGAGCACGGTCACGACCGGCTGGCCTTGCGGCGGGCGCGGCGTGATCGACGGGCCCTTGACGTGGAACCAGCGCCCTTCGAAGTCGATGTAGTGCAGCTTGTCGCGGTCGATGAAGCGGCCGGTGGACGCGTCGCGGATCTCCGCGTCGTCCTCCCAGCTGTCCCAGAGCCGGCGCAGCACTTCCACCACGTCGGCCGCTTCCTCGAACAACACCTGAATCAGTTCCCTGACCAGTGGGAGATCGTGCTCTTCGATGCTGAACGCCGGGATCGGCCGGCGACCGAAAAGCGCTGCCTCGTAAGCGCTCCAGGCGACTTTGACTCGCACTCCCGCGCGGCCCTTGGCCGCGTAGTCGAGCGACGCGATCGCCTTGGAAAGATGGAAGGGCTCGGTGTGTGTGACCGATGCGGTCGACACCAGGCCGATGTGGCGGGTCAGCGGGGCGACGCGGGCGGCGATCAGGACCGCGTCGAGACGTCCGCGTACCTGGTCGATACGCTCGTCCGGCCTGTCGGGCAAGCTGGATTGCAGCGCGTGTGCGTCCTCGATGGTGACATAGTCGATCAGCCCACGCTCGGCCTCCTGGATCAGCTCAGTCCAGTAGCGGCCGGTGAGCAGTTCGTCGGGCAGAGCCGCCGGCTCGCGCCAGGCGGCGGGATGCCAGCCCGCGCCCTCGAGTGCGACGGCCAGGTGGAGGGGTGCGAATGCCATGTCTTGCTTCCTGCTTCCGGTCAGGAGTCGGTCAGCGGCAGGCCGGGCGGATTGATCCGCGAGCTGGGCACGGTCTCAAGCTGGGCACGGGCTCGTGGGAGAGGTGGTAAGCCGCCGGCCATTGCGCGTGCTGGCCGTGCTGAATGAGGTAGTTGATGGTCGAAGAAGCCCGCGAGTTGCGCAGCACGCCTTATGAAGTGCGCGAGCAACGTGGTTCGGAGGCGAAGAACTCTTAGAAGGCGCGGCGCCCGGCGTGCGCCTGATGCCGGAAAGTCATCGGCACGTCAACACCGGATATTCAGGCGGGACAGATCGCGCTGGCGTGCCGTCGCAGGTCGACGTGCCGCCGCTGCACGAGCAGTGCCTGCGGAGTCATGGGCACACCATGACAAGCGATCCGCCCGCGTGTCAACCTCGGCGATGCGCTGTTCACGCTGTGGGACGCAAGAGGCCACGCATTGACCGGGTCGCCAAGACGTGCCCACAATGGCGAGGTGCACCTGGTCCGGCTCACCTCGCGAGACCACATCGACTTCGGTCGAGTGTGGTCCTGCTCCTGTAGCCGTTGACATCTTCCGGACGCGCCGCCGTCGTATCGGCGCACTGACACCCGAGCCCGCGTGCGTTGCGGCGCATCCGTGAGTCACTACGGGCACGCCGGCCTTCCGGGTCATCACGTTGATGTCTGAAGCGTCCGGGCCGCAGCCGCCCGCCGATCCAGAGAGCCGAGCATGAGCCGCGTACCCCTCTCCGTCCTGGACCTGGTCCCGATCAGCTCCGGCTCCGACCCGCGCGAAGCCCTGCGCAACACGCTCGACCTGGCTCGGCGCACCGAAGAGTTCGGATATCGGCGGTACTGGTTCGCCGAGCACCACCTCAATCCCGGTGTCGCCGGAGCTTCCCCGGCGGTGACGATCGCGCTCGCGGCGGCGGCGACCAGTCGGATCCGGGTGGGCTCGGGAGGCGTCCAGCTCGGCCATCGCACCGCGCTGAACACCGTCGAGGAGTTCGGCCTGCTCGACGCGGCGTTCCCGGGGCGCATCGACCTGGGGCTCGGCCGCTCGGGCGGAAAACTGCCGGCACCCGGCGGCGCGCAGTCGAGCCCGCAGAGCCCGACTGGCCCGCAGGCCGCAGCGCGCGACGCCGGCGGACGCGTCGTCGACGGGTTGCTCATTCCGAAGAAGTTCAGCTTCGAGCAACTGGCGGGTCTGCCCGGGCTGGCCGAGCGCCTGCGGTTGAACCACAAGCTGCTTCATCTACCCGGAGCCGAATCCGCGGACTACCGCGAGCAGGTCGAAGAAATCCTCGCCCTGCTGGCTGGCGACTACCGCACGCCCGAAGGCCAGGAGGCTCATGCCACTCCCGGTGAGGGAGCCGACGTGCAGGTGTGGATCCTCGGCAGCAGCGCGGGTCAGAGCGCCGAGGCCGCCGGAAAGCTCGGACTGCGGTTTGCCGCGAACTACCATGTCAGCCCTGGAACAACACTCGAAGCCGTAGAGGCGTACCGCGCCGCCTTCCAGCCCTCGCCCGAGTTGACCGACCCGTATGTGACCGTGTCAGCGGACGTAGTCGTCGCAGAGGACGACTCCACAGCGGCGGAACTCGCGCGCGGCTATGCCCCCTGGGTACGCAGCATCCGCACGGGGGACGGCGCCATTAAGTTCCCCACCCCGCAGGAGGCCGCCGAGCATGACTGGACCGAAGCCGACCTAGCCCTCATCGCGGACCGTACCGCGACGCAGTTCACCGGCTCGCCGAAGGCGGTCGTCGACAAGCTCGACGCCCTTCAGCGCGTCACCGGAGCGGACGAGTTGCACATCACCACGATCACGCACGACCACGCCGACCGGGTGCGCTCGTACGAGTTGCTCGCGCACGAGTGGTATGGCGACTGACCAGCCCACCGCCGTGGGCGCGGCATGAGGAGCGCACGATGCCGAATGCCGCAGGTCAGCGACATGGCGTCTGGTGCGTCCGGATGCGACAGGGTGCCCGGGACCGCGCTTCCGCCCTGCCGCTAGCTGACTGCCCGCAGGCCGCCGCCGTCGCGGTGGTGCAAGCGCGCCATGGCGCGTGCCGTCGTATCGTCGGCGGGCAGCAAGACGACAAGTTGCTGAGCGTCCGCATGCGGCAGCTCCAAGCGTTCGCGCAGCAGACGCAGCTGCTCGCCCGCAGGATGATTCAGCCGCAGGGGCAGCTGCGGCGGGGGCACGTGGCGGTCGCGCCGCCGAGCGAACTGCGCACCGGCGTCCGCCTCCAACGCGCGGCGGAATTGCTCAGAGCTTTCCACCGACGGGGCCAGCCAGAGGTCGAAGGCGAGCTCGTCAGCCGCCTGATCCCAGTCGGCGAAGAAGTCGTGCGCCCGCGGATCGGTGAACACGTAGCGCGTCAGATTGGGCTGCGCCGCCTCAAGCACGCCGCTTCCGGCCATCAACCGCTCGAATCCATTCGTGTAAGCCAACACGTCACCAAAACGGTTGGTGATATATGCCGCCGCCGGCTCAAGCAGGCGCAGCATTTCCAGCACGCTCGCGCGTACCTGCCGGTTCGGCGGTGCCACGGCGCGATCGCGGTGCGAGACGCAAAGGCTGCCACTGATCTTAGTCAGGTATCGAAGGTGCTCGCGTTCCGTAGCGTCAAGGCCAAGGGCGTCGGCGAGTGCGTTCACCACCGCCGGGGACGGATTGCGGTCGCGTCCCTGCTCGATGCGGGTGAGGTACTCGACGCTGATGCCTGCGCGCAGGGCCAGGTCCGTGCGGCGCAGGCCCGGCGTACGGCGGGGACCGCGGTCGGGCAGCCCGAGTGACTCCGGCTGGATGCTGTCGCGCTTGGCTCGAATGTAATCGCCCAACGGGGTACCCATAGCCGCAAGTCTAGGCATCGTCCGCAGAGACCTGGATGGATCAGGGTGGCCCTGTCGGGGCCAGCCTGGGACCGGTCTGGTTCCGCGTCGCGTAAGACCGGACAGTGCTGTCCATGACTAATGCACACATGGCCAGTAGGCCGCGGAAGCACCGGCTGGCGATTGTCATCGGAAGCGTGCGGGAGGGCCGGTTCGGGCCGGTCGTCGCCGCCTGGGTCGCGCAACAGGCACAGGAGCACGGCGGGTTCGACATCGACTCGATCGACCTCGCAGCGTACGACATCCCGCTCACGCTTCCGGCCGTCTCCCCCAAGCGCGCCGGTGCCTCCTACCCGCGTCCGGAGTCGATGGCGAGCCTGACCGAACGGCTCACCGAGGCCGAGGCGTTCGTCTTGGTTACGCCGGAGTACAACCACAGCTACCCGGCCGCGCTCAAGGCCGCCATCGACTGGCATTTCACGCAATGGGCGGCCAAGCCCGTCGCCTTCGTCAGCTACGGCGGCGCCGCCGGCGGCCGGCACGCCGCGCTGCACCTGGAGAACGTGCTGACCGAATTGCACGCGGTGACCATTCGCGACGGGCTCGCCTTCCCGAATTACTTCACCGCCTGGAAGGACGGCACACCGCTGGACTCCCAGGCACCGCTCTACGCCAAGACGATGCTCAATCAGCTCGCTTGGTGGGCGGATGCGTTGACTACCGCACGGGGCACGTCGCCCTATCCGATGTGACGTACGCTCAGCGACAGCAGATCGTTCCTGCTGCTGGTACGAGCGGTTCCTGCTGTCAGCGTTCGACCGTGATGGCGGTCAGATCCACGGGTACTCCGCCCAAGCGCAGCTTGTAGTCCTGGGCGCCCTTGAGGAAATCGAACCGCAGACCACTGTCGAGGCTGCGTTCGACGAGGAGGGAGACCAGCACCACCCCGGGTGCCAGACTCGATTCGACCGTCAAGGTCGTGTCATATGACATGTTGTAGATGTAGGCCGTGTCTCGATGCCGGAGCATGATGGCCGACGCGAGCGGGCGGTCGGAGGCTCGAAGCTCTACGACATACCCGCTGTCCGCGGCGGCCAACTCGGTCAGCATGTTCCTGAGGAAATCGCCGTACGCGACGACGAATTCGCTCGTCGCCACGCTAGCCCGCGCCTTCCAGGACAGGAGCCGCTCCAGCAGGTCGAGTGTCGTTTCGGGCGTCGACTCCACCAGTTCCAGCCGCCCGACCGCCTCGATCAAGCGGTTGCGCTTGCGCAGCACGTCCGCCCGGCGCTTGGAGTTAAGGCCCCTGAGATAGCCCTCCGGGGCCTTCTCGATCCTCGGGGCCTGGTCGTACGTCGCGGCGATAGCGCAGGGGTCTCGGCGCAAGATCTCGTCGACCATGGCGTTGGCCGCCGCGGCGTCGCCGGCGAGTCCGGCCAGGTGCGCTCGGTTCCACGACAGGCTGTCGCACATCCACTCGCCGAGCGCGGCGGCGACGTCCTTCTCACGCCCCGCGGCCGCGATCGGACCCATGTAATCGACGACGTCCCGACCCCCGGCGAAGGACAGGCAGCCCGCGTCGAGTTCGAAAGCGCAGAGCCCGACGACCCCGTCGGCATCGACGACGCCGGCCGTCACGAGCCGGGAATTCGGGCTCTTCACCCGCCTGTCTTCCCACCAAGGCAGGAGAAAACGACTCGTGTGGAACACTGTCCCGGTCGACGCCGCGAATTCGTCCCACCACGGGGAGCTGAGCATTCCTTCCCCGAATTCGGCGACAACCTGGACATCACCCATAAGTTGACCGTCCGCTCCCGTGTTGAGTCGTCGTCTGGTCTATGCGCGGATTGTTAAGTCAGTTGTCCACGTACGACATTCCCTTAACAGCCAGCGCGAAAACGCAGACCAGCATTCGGGCAGCGGAGACCGGGATGACCTCGAAGTCAGATGGTTACCTTAGAACAGGTGCTTTTCGTAGCGGTTCACTCGCCCTACTGGAGACCCGCGCGCACGGACGTGATGCGCCGCGTGTTGAAACCGAGCCAGTGCATTCGGCCTGCGTATCGCGCGTGCTCGACCTTGATGCAGCGGTCCATGACCACTGCGACGCCGCCCTCCTCGGCTTCGCGCGCCGCCGGCTCGTTGATCACGCCGAACTGGCACCACAGCGCGCCGGCACCGATGTGCACGGTCTGCCGGGCGATCTGCGGCAGCGCGTCCGGAGCGCGAAAGACGTTCACGATGTCCACGGGCTCGGGCACGTCGAGCAGGTCGCCGTAGGACCGCTCCCCCAGCACTTCGCTCTCGCGCGGGTTGACCGGGATCACCCGGTAGCCGTGGCGTTTGAGGTAGAAGCCGACGAAGTGGCTGGCGCGCAGTTCGTTGCCGGACAAGCCGACGATCGCGATCGTGCGGGCCGTGTTCAGCACGCGCTGGATGGTTAACGCGTCCTGGTAACGCGCGAGGTCGGTCATGCCGCCGCCTCCTGCCTGACGTTCGCGAAGCCCTGTTCCAGATCCCAGGTCAGATCCTCGACGGCTTCGAGGCCCACCGACAACCGCACGGTGCCGGGCCCGACGCCCGCGGCCCGCAACTCCTCATCGCCCAGCTGCCGGTGCGTCGTGCTGGCGGGGTGGATGACCAGGCTCTTCGCGTCGCCCACGTTGGCCAGGTGCGACCATAGCGTCAGTGCACTGATGAACTGCTGTCCGCCTTCGCGCCCGCCGGCGCAGTCGAAGGAGAACACCGCGCCGGCGCCGCGCGGCAGGTACTTGTCCACCAGCGGACGGTAGCGGCTCTCCGGCAGACCGGGGTGGGTCACCCGTGAGGCGAGCTCGTGCCCCTGGAGGAACCGGGCGATCGCGAGCGCGTTGTCCACGTGCCGTTCCATGCGCAGTGAAAGCGTCTCAAGGCCCTGCAGGAACAGGAAGGCGTTGAACGGGGAGAGCGCCGCGCCGAGGTCGCGCAGGGTCTCGGCCCGCAGCTTCATCAGGTAGCCGTATTCGCCGAAGGTCTCGTGGAACCGCAGTCCGTGATAGGCGGGCGAGGGGTCGGCGACCACCGGGAACCGGCCGTTGGACCAGTCGAACGTGCCAGCCTCCACCACGACGCCGCCGATGCTGGTGCCGTGACCGCCGAGGAATTTGGTCGCCGAGTGCACCACGATGTCGGCACCCCACTCGATCGGCCGGCACAGGTACGGCGTCGCGAACGTGTTGTCCACGATCAGCGGCAGCCCGTGCTCGTGCGCGATGGCCGCGACGGCCTCGATGTCCAGCACGTTGCCGGCGGGGTTGCCGATCGTCTCGCCGTAGAAAGCCTTCGTGGTCGGCCGCACCTGCTTGCGCCACGCCTCGACGTCGTCGGGGTCGACCCAGCTCAGCTCGACGTTCATCTTCCGCAGCAGGTGCTTGAGCTGGTTTACCGTGCCGCCGTAGAGCGCCGCGGAGGCCACGATGTGGTCGCCCGGCTGAAGCAGCGTGAACAGCGCCGCAGCCTGCGCCGCGATACCGCTGGCGAACGCCACCGCGCCGCTCCCGCCCTCGAGGTTCGCCACGCGCTCTTCGAACACTGCCACGGTCGGGTTCATGATGCGCGAGTACGTGTTGCCGTACTCCTGCAGATTGAAGTACGCGGCCGCGGACTCGGGGTCTTCGAACACGTAGCTGGTGGTCTGGAAGATCGGCACGGCCCGCGCGCCGGTGTTCGGATCCGGCCGTTGTCCGGCGTGCAGCTGCCGGGTCTCGAAGGCGAAGGCGTGATACTGCTCAAGGCGCGCCGGCCTGTCGCTCATGGTCGCCTCGCTCACGTAGTCGTCGGTCACTGCCCCTCACCGTCCCGGTCCAGGAATCGGCGGATGATCGGGGTCTGTCTTTCTTCTTCGAGCAGGAAGCAGTCGTGGCCGTACGGCGCGTCGATCACGTGGTACTCGACCTCCTTGCCGAGCGCGCCGAGGGCCTGCGCGATCTCGTGCGAGGCGGAGGGCGGATACAGCCAGTCCGAGCTGAAAGCTATCAGCAGGGTGCGGGCCGCGACGCCTTCGAGCGCGCGCTGAAGCGATCCGTCGCCGTACTGCCGCGCCAGGTCGAAGTACGTCAGGGCGCGGGACAGGTAGAGGTAGGTGTTGGCGTCGAAGCGGCCGACGAAGGATTCGGCTTGGTGGCGTAGGTAGCTCTCGACTTCGAACTCGGCGTGCTCAAGCGTGTAGTGCACGTCGTCGCCTTCCTGCAGCCGCCGGCCGAACTTGTCTTCCAGCGCCGGTGCGGAAAGGTAGGTGATGTGGCCGACCATCCGTGCCACGCCCATGCCGGCGGCGGGCGCGCGGCCGGTGCCGTAGTAGCGGCCGCCTTGCCAGGCCGGGTCGCGCATGATGGCCTCGCGTGCGATCGCGTTCCACGCCACGCCCTGTGGGTGCAGCGCGTGCGTGCTCGCGATCGCCACCACGGTGTCGACTTGGTCCGGGTAGAGCACCGCCCACTCGAAGGCCTGCATGCCGCCGAGCGAGCCTCCGGCCACTGCGGCGAGCCGCTCGATGCCGAGTTCGTCGAGGAAGCGGCGCTCGGTGCGCACCATGTCGGCGACAGTGAGCACCGGGAAATCCGGGCCGTACGGCCGGCCCGTCGCAGGATTCATCGATGAGGGCCCGGTGGTGCCGCGACAGCCGCCGAGCAGGTTCGTGGACACCACGAAGTAGCGGTCGGTGTCGAAGGCCTTGCCGGGGCCGATCATCCCGTCCCACCAACCCAGCGCCCGCCCGGCCGGCCCGTCGCGGTCCTCGGCGGCGAAGCCGTCGCGCGTGCCGGGCGCCGACGCGGTCGCGGCCAGGCCCGCGGCGTGGGCGTCGCCGCTCAGGGCGTGGCACACCAGGATGACGTTGTCGCGCGCGGCCGAGAGCGTGCCATAGGTCTCATACGCCACCCGCACCTCCGGCAAGTCCCGCCCGCAGTCGAGGCGCAATGAGCCCGGAAGGTCGAGGTATCGGGTCTCGGTGATGCCGACCGAACCGGCCGAAACCACCGCGCCGCTTTTCGTCATGACGGCTATGGTAAACCCTGCGGCGGATGTTATCGTCAGGCATTCCGTTTGCCATTTCTGAATACTTCGGAAACCGAGAGAATAGGGTCTCGAACCATGACGACGGTCACCAATGGAGTTAACGTCCAGGCTCTGCTCGACGCGCGCGAGGTGCTCAGGGGCGCACCCGAAGCCGCGCAGTTCACCTGGCGTGCGTCGTCCACGTGGCAGAACGGTGTGCACAGCAGGACGACGATTCAGAACTTCTTCGGACTGGGCCAGGAGCAGAATCACAAGACCGAAGCTGTGTTCGACGCCGACCACCCCGAGGTTTTCGCCGCCGAGGACAACGGCATCACTCCGATTGAATACCTTTTGGTCGGTCTCGCCAGCTGCCTTACCGCCGGTGTGGCGTCCGTCGCGCAGAATCGCGGCATCCAGCTTCGCTCGGTCCAGGCGACGGTCGAGGGCCAGCACGACATCCGCGGCATCCTCGGCGTGGACAGCGACGTGCGCAACGGCTTCAACGACGTGAAGGTGACCTTCTCGATCGACGCGGACGCCTCGCCGGAGGAGATCGAGGCGCTGGTGGCCCAGTCGCAAAAGCGTTCTGCCGTCTTCGACGCACTCACCAACCCGACCAACGTCACCGTCGAAGTAGCCTGAGGCCGCACTGATCGGACTGACGGGCTGATGGCAGACCGGGCCGTGGAGCGTGCCACCGCTGTGGTGATCGGCGCGGGGCACGCGGGCCTCGCGGCGAGCCACTTTCTCAGCGCTCGATCAATCGACCACGTGGTGCTCGAGCGCGGGCAGGTGGCGAACTCCTGGCGCACCGAACGCTGGGATTCCCTGCGATTGCTGACGCCCAACTGGCTCAGCCGGCTGCCGGGGCATCGTTATCAGGGCCCGGATCCAGACGGGTACATGACGATGCCCGAGGTGGTCGACTTCATCGAGCAGTTCGCCGTGTCCGTGCGCGCTCCGGTGCGCACGGACACGACTGTGCAGCGCCTTAGCCGCACCGACGACGGATATCGCGTCGCGACGGATCAGGGTCTGCTGGACTGCCGCGCGGTGATTCTCGCCACCGGCGCCTGCAACGTGCCCGTCGTCCCGCCGCTCAGCGAGGGGGTGCCGAGCGGCATCAGGCAGCTGACTCCCTTTGACCACGGCGAGCTCCGCGAGCTGCCGGAAGGCGGCGTGCTCGTGGTGGGGGCTTCGGCGACCGGCGTGCAACTGGCGGCCGAATTCCGCCGCCGCGGCCATCCGGTCACGCTCTGCGTGGGCGAGCATGTGCGATTGCCGCGCACGTACCGCGGCCGCGACGTGCTGTGGTGGATGGCCGAGTCGGGCGTGTGGGATCAGCGCTACGACGAGCTCGACGATCTGACCCGCGCCCGGCGGCTGCCCTCGCCACAGCTCGTCGGAACGCCGGAGCGCACGACGCTCGATCTCAACGTTCTGCGGTCGATGGGGGTCGAGACGGTGGGGCGGTTGGCCGGGGTACGGGACGGCCGGGCCCTGTTCTCCGGCGGCCTGCGCAACGTGTTCGCGCTCGCGGATCTGAAGATGCGCCGTCTTTTGGACACGTTCGACCAGTGGGCCCGGGAGCACCGGCACGACGACGAGATCGACGCTCCCGAACGCTTCCCGGCGACCAGTGTGCCTGAGTCGGCGCGCCTGCAGCTCGACCTCGGCAGCGGTGACTTCCGCACGATCGTGTGGGCCACGGGTTTCCGGCCGGACTACCGCTGGCTGGACGTGCCTGTGCTCGACGCGAAGGGGCAGTTGCGGCACGAAGGCGGCGTGGTCGACAGTCCGGGCCTCTACGCGCTCGGCTTACCGGTGCTGCGGCGGCGCAAATCGACGTTCATCCACGGCATCGAGGACGACGCGCGTGAGGTCGTTGACCATCTCACGCGGTACCTGGGGCACGGAGCACGTCACCGTATCCGGGATGATGCGTGCTGCTCCCGCTAGTGCGAGAGGTTCACGGCGAATCGGCTCAACTCGGTTCGTGCGAAGGCGACTGAAGGATCGCCCCCGACCACGATGACGCGGCGCAGGCGCGACGACAACGTTTTGGATCGCTTACGCCTGATATTCACCTGTACACCGCCCCCGCCTCATCGGCGCGCTCATAGGTTCGGAACGACTCGGGCTCACTCGGTCGCGTCTGAGCATTGATGGAAGGCGGCCCATGTCTCCAACACGTCCCCTTCGTACCCTGATCGCGTGTGTGGCCGTTGCCGGCAGTTCGCTCACGGCCACGCTGCCTAGTAGCGCAGCTTCCGCTGCCGCGGCGGTCACCGCACCCGCCGGCACGCCGACGGCCTCCGGCCCCGCGCACTATGACCACGTCTTCGTGATCGTCGAGGAGAACCACGGGTTCCCCGATGTGATCGGCAATCCGGCGGCACCCAACCTCAACGCCTTGGCCACGCAGTACGGTCTGGCGACCAACTACTACGCGGTGGCGCATCCGAGCGAGCCGAACTATGTCGCGCTGCTCGGCGGCGACACCTTCGGGGTCTCCACGGACAACGCCTACTACGTCAACCGCGTCACTGCGCCCAGCCTGATCAGTCAGCTCGACGGCGCGGGTATCAGCTGGAAGGCGTACCTGCAGGGCGTGCCGCACGCCGGATATCAGGGCATCTGCTACCCGGCGAACTGCAATGGCGCGCCGGACAAGGACCCGCTGTACGTTTCCAAGCACAATGCCATCGGCAACTTCACCACCTCGCTCAACGCCGCCGACTGGTCGCGGCAGGTCCCGATCGAGCAACTGTCGGCCGATCTGCGCTCCGGGCACGTTCCCGCCTTCGACTACGTGATCCCGGACGAATGCCATGACCAGCACGGCGATCCGCCGTTCTGCCTGGACTCGGGAAACAGCGACTCCGGCAACACGGCCGCCGCGGACCCGCAGGACCAGCGCCTCGTGGCCACCGGTGACGCTTACCTCGGCCAACTGGTCGCGCAGATCACCGGCGCGGGCTTCTGGGCCAACGGCAACAACGCGATCGACATCGTCTATGACGAGGGCGACGACAACACCCGGGGCGGCGGCCAAGTCGCTGACATCGTCGTGACCAGCCACGGTCCGCGCCACGCGCAGGACGCGACCGGCTACAGCCATTACTCGCTGCTCTCGACCATTCAGCACGACTTCGGCCTGGGCTGCCTCGCCAACACGTGCGCGGCGAGCGTGAAGCCGCTCGGCCCGCTGTTCGCCGTGACCGGCGCGGCCGCCACCCCATTCCGCGCGCTGCCCGTGCCGTCGATCGCCACCCCGACTCCGACACCGAACGAGCCGGTCAACACGGTCACCGAAACGCCCAGCAACGCGGGCTGGAGTGTGCAGCCGGTACCGACTCTCGGCACCGGCGACAACACCTACGGCGCCGTCGCGGCGGTCTCGGCCAAGGACGCGTGGGCGGTCGGCAACTACCTGCCCGACGCGCCCGGCAGTAACGCCGACGCGACGTTGAGCACGGCCGCGCACTTCGACGGCACCAAGTGGACGTGGACCCCGACCGTCAACAGCGGCCCCAACTTCACCACCCTGTTCGGCGTGGCCGCGACGCCGGGGCGTGCCTGGGCCGTCGGCGTCGCACTCGATTCCCGTTATCAGGCGCATAGCATCATCGAGTCCTGGGACGGACATGGCTGGTCGATCGCCTCGACCCCGCACCTCGACACGGCCCGCGACCTTCTGTTCTCCGCCGCCGCGGTCTCCGCTAAGGACGTGTGGGCGGTCGGCGACCAGCAGAGCGCGAGGACCGGTCACTTCAATGCTTTGATCGAGCACTGGGACGGCGCCCGCTGGTCCGTGGTCCCCACGCCGGCCGCCGACCACAGTGAGACAGGCAGCCACTTGTACGGCGTCGCTGCCGGCGGGCCCGACGACGTGTGGGCGGTGGGTCAGCGCGACGATCAGGGCACTGACTTGCCGCTGATAGAACACTGGAACGGTACCTGCTGGAGCATCGTCGACGTCCCGTCAGCGGGGGTCGAGGGTGCTCTGTTGCAAGGCGTCACCGTCAAGGGCGGCGAGGTCTGGGCAGTCGGTCAGAGCGACGACGCGACACACCAGGCGTTCCCGTTCGTCGAGCACCGCGACGCCGCCACCGGCAGCTGGCACGCGCAGGAGCTGACCGGGATCGCGGGCCCCTTCAGCGACGTGACCGGCGTGGCGCTCGACGACAACGGCGTCGCGTGGCTCGTCGGCTCGTACTTCGATCCGGCCAGCGGGAACGAGCTCACGCTCGTGGCGCGCAACGGAGGCCACGGCTGGCAGCAGGTCGCCGCGCCGAACCCGGGGACCGGCGACAAGGTCCTCGGCGGCATCGCGACAGCCGGCGGTGACGTCTGGGCCGTGGGCTATGACAAGACCGACATCGGCCGCAGCCCTCTGATCGAGGCGCATCACACGCTTCGCTAGAACAGCACTTCCTGAACCAGGCCGGGCCCCGGGCGATCCCCCGCCTCGGGGCCCGGTATCGAGCGTGGTGCGGGATCTATCTCTGCAGCGAACACGGCGCCGCGCGTCGAGTGCCTTCTCAATCTCGGCGGTAGTTCTTCGCCAGATCGTGGACGAGCTGTGTGGAGGGCTGCGGTATCTCTCCGAAGTCCGCGTCGTCGCTGTCGACCGCGAGCCGGTTGAGGGCGGTCTCAAGCGCGAGGGGTAAGCGTGGCCGGTTGCCCTTGTGGCACTGGGCGATCAGCTCTCTGCGTACGTCTTCGGGCAGCAGCGGCTGTTCGGTGCCGTACTCACGGGCTGGGCGCGGCTCGTGTTCGGCGCGCAGGCGGGCGGCCTGGTCCCGCCAGTAATCTGAGTCCTGATATTCGCCGTGGCGGCGGTGATGCAGACACAGACAGTACGCGGCGACGTGGCTTCCGGCGCCGGCCGCGAACCGCCACCAGAAGTGCGCCGCGTTCTCCCGCGCGGTGAGATGCAGCAGGCACGCGAAGACCACGGCGCCTTCGGCTTCAAGGGAACGGCTGTCGGCCAGTCCGGACAGCCGCGCCGCCGCCCTGGAGTCGTCGAGCAGCAGAACGGCCGTGAGGTCGAGTTCCCGCAGCGCCTGCTCGGGTTCGCAGGAACTGTGCGCCGGTGCGATGGCGGCGTGGGTGGCAAGCGCGTTCACGCATCGGCCCGGTGCGTCGGCGGCCCGGACCTTGGCGTGCGCCAGCCGCTCGCTGACGGTCGGCGTCCCGCGCCCGGCTACAGGCACCCATGCGGCGGCCAGCAGCGCGTCGATTCCGCTCCGCGAGTCATGGCCCTGATGCATGGGCTAGTGCCCGTCGCTCGCCGGGGCGCAGAGGCCGAGCTCGCGGGCCAACCGCTGCTTGGCGGACCTGATGTGCCGGCCTACGCTTCGCGTGTCGATGTTCAACACGGCAGCCACCTGCGCTACCGGGAAACCGAGTACGTAGCGCAGAACAGTCACGTCGTACTCGCGCTCGGGAAGGCGGGAGATCGCCGCGTACAGGGTGAGCGACTCCTCGATCAGGTTGAACCGCTCCCTGACGAAGTCCATCGCCAGCGCGGTCCGATCGAAGGCCAGGGTCTCGACGAAGGCCGACCGGGTCTGGTGGTCGTTGAGCCAGCGCACGATCGTCGTCCTGAGCAGCGCCCAGGCATACCGTCCCACGTCGTCGGGCCCTGACGCGCACGCCCACAGATCCGCCAGTTGCGCCGTGACCTCGTCGATGACCTGGTCTGCGGCCTCAAGGGATCCCGTGCGGGCGTAAGCGTACGCCCGCCACACTTCGTGATACTCCTGATAGAAGACCTCGAACTCGGCCGACGCGGACGGCGTCCGCCGTCGGGCGCCGCTCGCGACGGTCTTGGCATCGCCACCAGCCTGGGCGCCGGCGCCGATGTCGGCAGTAGCCACGTTCCTGCCTCCTTCGGCGTTCCGGCGGCCCAATCGCGTGAATCCGCCGCCTGTCGTCGAGCCGTGGGCCGGCCCGCTTCTGCTAGCAAACCAGATCGGCGGGCGCCGTGTTGACGCCGCGCCGAAATTCTTCTGACGATAATGGACCCGCGGACGGCGTCCGCTGCGGCGCCGTGGGTACCGTGTGACGGCGCCAGGACAAGGAACCGGGGCGGGGTATGGACGACGAGACCGTAGATCTGCAAGTGGACCGCGCACACTCGGCCCGCATGTACGACTACTACCTCGGCGGACACACGAACTTCCTCGCCGACCGGGAGGCGGTGGGCCGGGTGCTGGCGGTGTTCCCCTCGGTCCTGGTCGCGGCCCGGGCGAATCGCGCGTTCATGCGCCGCTCCACCCGCTTCCTGGCCGAAAGCGGCCTGCGTCAGTTCCTCGACATCGGCACCGGCATCCCCAACTCGCCGAATCTGCACGAGGTCGCGCAGGGCGTGGCGCCGGACTCGCGCGTCGTGTACGTGGACAATGACCCGATCGTCCTCGCGCATGCCAAGGCTCTGCTAAGAAGCCACCAGGCCGGGCATACCGCCTACATCCAGGCCGACCTCGCCGACCCGGAGAGCATTCTGTCCGCGCCGACTCTTCTCGAGACGCTCGACCTGAACCGGCCGATCGCGCTGAGCCTGAACGCCGTGCTCAACTTCATCCCTGATGAGCGCGGCGCCTACGACATCGTCAGACGTCTGAAGGACGCGCTCGCCCCGGGCAGCGCCCTGGTCATCTCCCACGGGACCCGCGACTTCGATCCAGTGGTCGTGCAGAAGGGCGTCGTCGATGTCTACCGATCGGCCGGTACGCCCATCCAGGCGCGCAGCCGGGCCGAGGTCGCCCGGTTCTTCGACGGCTGGGATCTGGTCGATCCCGGGGTAACCACGTCGTATCGCTGGCGGCCGGACGGGGAAGAGGCCCCGCCTGACATGACGGACGCCCAGGCCGCCGCGTATGTCGCGGTCGCCCGCAAACCGCTGACCTGAACTGCATCACGCCGGGTGATATAATGGTGCCAGCATCCGGTTGAGTCCGCCGGGCAACAGTGCGGCCCCGGTGCTTTTGTCTAAGCTCTTCACTGTCGTGCTTCTTTCGCCGACACACCCCTCTGCGGCCGGGCGTGAGCCCCGATTCCGCAATCACTATCAGCAGGCTGACGCCCCTCCGGCCGGCCTGTACGGCTGCTGACAATCCGCAGCGGTCAAAGGCTGTCGCGTTCCTCCGTGTTTCTTCCGGAGTGGCGCGGCCCCGCCTTACTTCCCCCTTCCCTTGAAAGGATCCGCATGTCCACGACAATCCTCGAACACTCAGCGGCCGCGAACTCGGGCGCCCGTGCCCGTACCCGCACCCGTCCGCGCGCCGAATCCGCCCCACCCGAATGGCTCGCTCCAGTCGCCGGAATCCTCGAGCTAAAGGACCAACACGGCTTCCTGCGCACCGCCGGATATCTGCCCGGCCCGCTGGACGTCTACGTCCCGCCTGCCGTCATCCGCGAGTACGGGCTGCGTGCCGGCGACCTGGTCGAGGGCGCGGCCGCATCTCAGCAGTCGCAGAGACCGACACCGC
>NZ_DASRBQ010000125.1:0-20288 GCF_035653575.1 Actinocrinis sp. | reverse complement strand
GACGGCGTCGACTTCGGCCCGACCGCCTGGATCGTCCCCGACGACAGGCACGCCGTGGACGACTGCGAACTGATCGTGGTCCTCGGCGGGGACGGCACCCTGCTGCGCGGCGCGGAACTCGCCCGCGCGGCAGACATCCCGCTGCTCGGAGTCAACCTCGGCCGGGTCGGATTCCTCGCCGAAGCGGAACTCGAAGACTTACACGAGGTCGTCGAACGCATCGTGGAGCAGCGGTACGAGGTCGAGGAGCGCATGACCCTCGACGTGACCGTGATGCAGGGCGGCCGCGTCGTCGGGCGCACCTGGGCGCTCAACGAAGCGAGCGTCGAAAAGCGGTCCCGCGAGCGGATGATCGAGGTCCTGATCGAGGTCGACGGCCGGCCGCTGTCCCGCTGGGGCTGCGACGGCGTGGTCTGCGCTACGCCGACCGGCTCGACCGCGTACGCGTTCTCCGGCGGCGGCCCCGTGGTCTGGCCGGAGGTCGAGGCGCTGCTTCTGGTGCCCGTCTCCGCGCACGCGCTGTTCGCCCGGCCGCTGGTGGCCGCGCCGTCCTCGCTGCTGGCCATCGAGATCGAAGACGGCTGGGGCGTCGGGCCGGAGGGCAGCGCCGTGCTCTGGTGCGACGGCCGGCGCACGCTGGACCTCCCGCACGGAGCACGCGTCGAGGTACGCCGCGGCGAGCGTTCCGTACGCCTGGCCCGGTTGCACGACGCACCCTTCACCGACCGGCTCGTCGCGAAATTCGGGCTTCCCGTCGACGGATGGCGTGCACGCGATGAGCGGCGATAGTCGGGTAACCCGACGAGGTTCCCGCTGATCCTCCGTCAGGGGAGTGCTCCGGTAAGGCAGAGCCCGTTGTCCGGGAGTTCCGCTAATCTCACGAGTGTGCTGGAGCAGATGCGCATCCGCGGCCTCGGGGTGATCGAGGACGCCGTACTGGAGTTGTCGCCCGGCTTCACCGCGGTCACCGGTGAGACCGGCGCCGGCAAGACCATGGTCGTCAGCGGGCTGGATCTGCTGTTCGGCGGCCGCGCGGAGACCACGCGGATCAGGCCGGGCGCGGACCGGGCCGTCATCGAGGGCCGCGTGCTCATTCCCGCCGAGGGCTCGGTGGCCCGGCGCGCGACCGAGGCCGGCGCGGCAATAGACGACGCGGAGCCGCGCAGCGACGGCACAGCGCAGGCCGAACTGCTCATCGCGCGCATCGTCGGCGGACAGGGTCAGGCCCAGGGCTCCGGACAGAACGCCGCGGTACGTTCCCGTGCACACCTTGGCGGCCAGGCGGTCCCGGTCTCGGTGCTCGCGGATCTCGGCGAGGACCTGATCGCGATGCACGGCCAGTCCGCACAGCAGCGGCTCCTGCAACCGGCACGGCAGCGCGCGTCACTGGATAGGTACGCCGGGGACGCGGTATCCCGTCCGCTGGCCGAGTACCGCGCCGCATATCAGCAGTACCGCGAAGTCGCCGCACAACTGGAAGAACTAACCACCCAGGCGAAAGAACGGGCGCAAGAGGCCGACGCGCTGCGGTACGGGCTCGCCGAATTCGACAAGGTTGAGCCCGTCGCCGGAGAACTCGAGAAACTGACCGTCGAATCGCAGCGCCTCGGTAACGCCGAATCGCTGCGCGCAGCCGCGGCGACCGCGCACGAGGCCCTTGTCGCGACGGATGACACAACGGGCAGCGCAGACGCCTCGGCGCTCGTCAATGCCGCGCGGCGGGCCCTGGAACAGGTGAGCCGGGACGACGCCGCGCTCGCCCCGATCGCCGCGCGGCTGGAGGAGCTGTACTGGCAGCTCACCGAGACCGCCACCGACCTGGCCGGCTATCTCGCCGGGATCGAGGCCGACCCGGTGCGGCTGGAAGTGGTCAACCAGCGCATCGGCGACCTGGAGAACCTGTGCCGCCGGCACGGCCCGACCCTCGAGGACGTGCTGGCCTGGGCCGAACAGGCCGCCGCGCGGCTGACCGAGCTCGAGGGCGACGACGACCGCATCGAGACGCTCACCGCGCAGCGCGACGAACTGCGCAGCCGGCTGGCCGGCCACGCCGCCGAGGTCTCCGCTGCGCGCCGCGCCGCCGCCGAGAAGTTCGCGGCGGCCGTGACCACGGAGCTGGCCGAACTGGCCATGCCGCACGCGCGCATCGCCGTGCACGTCGCGCAGCGCGAGCTGCCCGCGACCGCCGAGGTCTCCGCCGCGAGCGCGCTTGCGGTGCCAGACCCGGAGACCGGCGCCGAACGGCTGGTCGCCTTCGGCCCGAACGGCATCGACGACGTGGAGCTGCGCCTCGCACCACACCCCGGAGCCCCGTTCCTGCCGATCGCCAAGGGCGCCTCCGGCGGCGAGCTGTCCCGGGTGATGCTGGCCGTCGAGGTGGTCTTCGCCGGCGCCGATCCGGTACCGACCTTCGTCTTCGACGAGGTGGACGCCGGAGTCGGCGGCAAGGCCGCGGTCGAGGTCGGCCGCCGGCTGGCCAGGCTCGCCCGCACCGCACAGGTCATCGTCGTCACCCACCTGCCCCAGGTGGCGGCGTTCGCGGACCGGCAACTGCTGGTGCGCAAGGAAAGCGACGGCTCGATTACCTCCTCAGGGGTAACTGTGCTGGATGAGGCCGAGCGCAGACGCGAGTTGGCGCGTATGCTCTCCGGCCTGGAAGACTCCGAACTCGGTCAGGCGCACGCCGACGAGTTGCTCGCCACCGCCCACGCCGAACGGCGGTGACGCACGGCGCCCCGGCGATCAGCGAAGGCGCTCCCGTCCGGTGCGGAATCTCCAGACGACATTCGACGTAACAACCTCGTCACGACCGGCTGAAGGCGTGTTAAGAACTGGTGCAACGGGACGAGCCAGACCGCACGGGCCTGGCAGGATTGTCCCGATGAGGATCACCGTGCGCCCTCCCGAGCGCGCGGCGGAGCGGGCCGAGCCGCGACCGGCCCCCGCCGTGGGCGGGCTGACGCGCGTGGACCGCCGCACCAAGAACCTCACCAAGCGGCTGCGGCCCGGTGAGATAGCGGTCATCGACCACCAGGACATCGACCGCGTCGCGGCCGAGGCGCTGGTCGCCTGCCGCCCGGCCGCCGTGATCAACGCCGCGGCCTCGATCAGCGGCCGGTACCCGAACCTCGGCCCCGAGATCATCGTCTCGGCCGGCATCCCGCTGATCGACGAGGTCGGCCCGCAGGTGATGAACCTGGCCCGCGAGGGCGAGCAGCTGCGCGTCGAGGGCAACGTGCTCTTCCGCGGCGAGACCCCGCTGGCGGCGGGCAAGGTGCTGGACATCCCCACCATCCTGGACGCGATGGAGGAGGCCCGCGCCGGCCTGTCCGAGCAGCTGGAGTCCTTCGTCGAGAACACGATGGAGTACCTGCGCAAGGAGCGCGACCTGCTGCTCGACGGCGTGGGCGTGCCCGACGTGCGCACCGACTTCGACGACAGGCACGTGCTGATCGTGGTGCGCGGCTACCACTTCCGGGAGGACCTCAAAGCGCTGCGGCCGTACATCCGCGAATACCGGCCGATCATGATCGGCGTGGACGGCGGCGCCGACGCGATCCTGGAGGCCGGCTATAAGCCGCATATGATCGTCGGCGACATGGACTCGGTCTCCGACGAAGCGCTCACCTGCGGCGCGGAGGTGGTCGTGCACGCATACCGGGACGGGCGCGCCCCCGGCCTCGAGCGCATGAGCCGCCTCGGCCGCGACTGCGTCGTCTTCCCGGCCGCCGGCACCAGCGAGGACGTGGCGATGCTGCTGGCCGACGACAAGGGTGCCAAGCTCATCGTCGCGGTCGGCACGCACGCGAACCTGGTGGAATTCCTGGACAAGGGGCGCGGCGGCATGGCCTCCACGTTCCTCACCCGGCTGCGGGTCGGCGGCAAGCTGGTGGACGCCAAAGGCGTCTCCCGCCTCTACCGCAGCCAGATCTCCTCGGCGTCGCTGCTGCTGCTGATCAGCGCGGCGCTGGTCACCATCATCGCCACCGCCCTGGTCTCCCCGCTCGGCGGACTGTACTGGCAGGTCCTGCGCGGATACTGGGACTCCTTCGTGTTCTGGCTGCAGGGGCTGTTCTCGTGATCGACTTCCGCTATCACGTGGTGTCGATCGTCGCGGTGTTCCTGGCGCTGACGGTCGGCCTGGTGCTGGGCGCCTCCTTCCTCAGCAAGGCCCAGATCGCGTTCCTCAACGGGCAGATCACCAACGCCACCAACGCCAAGAACCACCTCGAGGCGCAGCAGCGGACGCTGGCCGCCGAGAACAACCACCTGAGCGACTACATCGACGGCACCAAGAACAACCTGGTCAGCAACCAGCTGTTCAACGCCAGCGTGGTGGTGGTGCGCGCCGCCGGGTTCAACCAGGACCACGTCAACGCCACGCTCGCGCTGGCCAAGCAGGCGGCCGCGACGATCACTGCCGACATCACGGTCAACCCCACCTTCGCCGACCCCAGCAGCGCCGACTCGCTGCAGCAGCTCGTGGCCGACTACGCGCCGCGCGGACAGCAGATCCCCGGCGGCGACGCCGTGACGCAGGCGGTCAACCTGCTGGTCGAGGCGCTGACCGCGCAGGCGACCACGACGCCCGCGTTCGCCGGCTCGGCCTCGGCGTCGGCGTCCCCATCGGCCACGCCGACGACGATGACGCCGTCCTGGGCGGTTCGGACGCTTCAGGAGTTCAAGGCCATCGGCGTGATCAACGTGACGACGATGCCCAACGCCGCGAACGCGCTCAAGCCCACCGCGGCGTTCATCGCCGCACCTGAGGCCGCGCAGGCAGACGCGCAGAACGCCCTCTACGTGTCCCTGGCGCAGTCCTTGCACACCGCGGACGTGGGTCCGGTCATCGGCGGCGCGGCGGCCGACGCGGAAACCGGCGGCGTCATCAGCGCGGTCCTCAAGAACGCGACCGCGGCCAAAACGGTGTCCACCGTGGACGACATGGACGGCACCATCGGCCAGGTCGCCGTGGTATTCGTGCTTTACGACGAGAGCACGAACGGCACGGCGCCGGCCGGGCATTACGGCATGACCGGCATCACCGACGGCCTGTTGCCGAAACTGCCGAACCTGCCCCCGGTACCCTCGCCGAGCGCAAGCTAGGACTGCCGCCCGGCGCAGCCGCGCCGCCGCGGATTGAGAAAGAACGGATCAGGCCGATGTCAAAGGGGCTCGAGAGCAACCGGGCTTTCGCGGCGAAGATCACCGCCACCGCGCCCAAGCTGCTCGCCGCCGCGCTCGGCGCGGCGGCGGCCCGCCTCGCCTTCGCCGCGGCGCGCGGCGCGGTCACCGAGGGAGCCGGCCGCGGCCGCGATCCGAAGCTGTGGAATCGCACCAACCACCGCGGCGAGCCGGTCACGCTGCTGGAAGGGCCGGCCTACGCGGCAGGCGCGGCGGCGGCGCTCGCGGTCGCCCCCGGGGTCCCGCGCGGGCTGCGTACCGCGGCGGTCGGGGTCGCGGCGAGCGCTGGCGCGTTCGGCGTTTATGACGACCTGTACGGCAACGGCGATCGGCGCGGGATGCGCGGCCACCTCAAGGCGCTGGCCAAGGGCGAGCTGACCACCGGCGGCGTGAAGATCGCCGGCATTGGCGGCGCCGGCCTGCTCGCCGGGGCGCTGGTGCGGCGCGGGCCCGGCGACACCCTCGTGGACAAGGTGCTCGCCGGCGTCACCATCGCCGCTGCCGCCAATGCGGTCAACCTGTTCGACCTGCGGCCGGGCCGCGCCATCAAGGCCGCCGCCATTGCCGCGACACCCGCGCTGCTGCGCGACGGCACGACCCCGGGCGCGGCCGCGGTGCGGTGCGCGGGCCTCGGCGCCGCGCTGGCGCTGCTGCCCGAGGACCTCGACGAGCGGGCGATGCTCGGCGACGCGGGGGCGAACGCGCTCGGCGCGGTGCTCGGCACGGCCGCCGCCGCCTCCGCCACCCGTGCGGGCCTGGTCTGGCGCGCGGCCGCGCTCACCGCGGTGACCCTGGCCAGCGAGAAGGTCTCCTTCACCAAGGTGATCGCGAACACCCCGCCGCTTCGAGCGCTGGACGGACTCGGCCGACGTGCCTGAACGCCCCGCCCCGCTGCCCTCCGTCGACGATCCGCTCGTTCAGCCCGTCGCGCCAATCGACACGCGACTTGTTGCGCCCGCGGAGGAACGGGTAGGCCGCGACGATGGCAGGGCACAGGACCACGGCGAAACGCTCATCGGCGAAGCACTCTTCGACGATGTCGTACGCGACGACACAACGACCGAAGACGAGGCCGCGCTCTACCGCGCCCCGGCCTTCGTGCAAGAGGGCATGAGCTCCCAAACGCTAGCCACCCAACGTGCGGCACGTAGACGCGCGGCGGTGCGTTCCGTCGCAGGCGGCGCCGCGATGATCGCCGCTGTCACAGTGCTCTCACGCACCGTCGGGTTCCTACGCACGCTCGCCTTCTCACACACCGTCGGCACGCAGGCGCTCGCCGACGCGTACAACACCGCCAATCAGATCCCGAACACGGTCTTCGACATCGTCGCCGGCGGCGCGCTCGCCAGTGTTGCGGTCCCGCTGCTGGCCGGTCCGCTCGCCCGGGGCGAGCGCAAATACGCCGAGTCGATCATCTCCGCGCTGCTGACCTGGACCGTCGCGGTCCTGCTGCCGCTCAGCCTGGTCGGGATCGCGATCTCCGGGCCGCTCGGCCAGCTGCTGGCCGGCAACCACGCGCCGCTCGGCGCCTACGCCGCGACGGTCAGCCGGTTCCTGGTGCTGTTCCTGCCGCAGATCCCGCTGTACGGCGTCGCGGTGGTCCTCTCCGCGACCCTGCAGTCCGACCGGCGATTCCTGTCGCCCGCGCTCGCCCCCCTGCTCTCCAGCCTCGTGGTGGTCACCACCTACCTGATCTTCGGCGCGTTCGATCCGACCGCCGCCGGGGGGTCACTCGGTTCCCTGAGCTACCGCTCGCAGTTGTTCCTCGGCCTGGGGACCACGCTCGGAGTCGCCACGCTCGCGCTGAGCCTGCTGCCCGCGGTACGCCGCACCGGCCTGCGGGTACGGCCGGTGTTCCGCTTCCCGCCTGGCGTCGCCAGGAGGGCCCGGCACCTCGCGGTGGCTGGGGTGGCGACGCTCGCCGCTCAGAACGTCGTCGTGCTCGGAGTCGTCCTGCTCACGAGCCACACCCGCGCGGCCACCGGATCGCTGACCGTCTACACGTTCAGCTGGGCCGTCTTCGTGCTCCCGTACGCGGTCCTCGCCGTACCGATCGCAACGACAGCGTTCACAGACCTGGCCGCGCGCGCCGACAGCGGAGACGTTGAAGGCTTCCGCAGCGGCGTCGCGACAACCAGCCGTGCGGTACTCGTCGCCGCGTGCGGTGGCGCAGCGCTGCTCGTCGCGACCGCATGGCCGATGTCATACCTGTTCATCTCCGCGCCGACCGGCCCACGCCCGTCGATGATGGCCTACGGGCTGCTCACCTTCGCCCTCGGACTGCCCGGGTACGCGGCGATCGCGCACCTCGGCCGCATCCTCTATGCGGGAGGCCACAGCCGCGACGCCGCCGTCGCGACTGTCGTCGGCTGGCTGACCGTCCTTGCCGCGGACTGGATCCTCATCTGGCGCTTCCCGCCGCAGCAGGCCGTCGCGGCCCTCGGCCTCGGCAACGCCTGCGGCATGACGGTCGCCGGAATCCTGCTGCTCACCGCGACGCGCCGGCACCACGGACCCGGCACCTTCGCCGGGCTGCCGCGCGCCGCCGCGGTCGGGGCCATCGCGGCCGCCGCGGCCGGCGCCGCAGGCTGGCTGGTGGCCGGCCGGATCGGTCCGACCGGATCCGCGCCCGCGCTGGTGACCGGGGTGTTCTGCGCACTGGTCGCCCTCGTCGTGTTCGCGGCGGTGAGCCTCGCGCTCGACGACGGCGACCTGAGGCCGCTGCTGTCGCGCGCGGCGCGGTGGTGCTCGGCCAGAGCGACCCCGGCCGCCCGCAGCAGGGCGAACCAAGGGCGCGACGGCGCCAGCCGGGAGCAGGACCGGTGAGTTCGCGAATCGCGCTGGTACTGGGCACGAGCACCGGTGGCATCGGTGCGCACGTGCACGACCTGGCGGCCGGCTTGGTCGCCCGCGGCGACCAGGTCACCGTCATCGGACCGGCGCAGACCGGCGAGCACTTCGGATTCGCCAAGGCGGGCGCGGACTTCCATCCCGTGCCGATCGCCGCGTCGATCAACCCGCCGCGCGATGTCGCGACAGTAAGGGCCCTGCGCGCGGCCTTCGCCCAGGTGAACGCGGCGGTCGTGCACGCGCACGGCGTGCGTGCGGGAGCGCTGACCGGGCTCGCGTTAGGCCGACCAAATCCCAGCCGCACGCCTAGCGTCGTCACGCTGCACAACGCGATGCTCGCTACGGGCATCAAAGCGCGCCTGCTTGCCCGGTTGGAGCGGCTAGCGGTACGCCGCGCGAACGTGGTGCTGGGCGCCTCAGCCGACCTCGTCGAACGCGCACGCGTCCTCGGCGCCCGTGACGCGCGCCTCGGCCCGGTACCAGCCCCACCGCTGCCTGAACCGACCAAGTCTCGGGCCGACATTCGCGCAGAGCTAGGCGTCGGCGGCGACGGCAACCCCGGCGCTCCCGAACGGATCCTGGTACTGGCGGTCGGCCGGCTCGCCCCGCAGAAGGACTACGCGACACTGCTTCAAGCGGCGCGGATCTGGCAGGGCGCCTGGGAACTGACGGACTCTCCGCAGTCGGTGCCGCGTCTGGTCATCGCCGGAGAAGGCCCACTGCGCGCGGAGCTCCAAGCCGAGATCGACCGGGGCCAGCTCGACGCGGCGCTGCTCGGCCACCGCGCGGACGTGGCGGACCTGCTGGCGGCCGCCGACGTGCTGGTGCTCTCCTCCACCTGGGAAGCGCGCGCGCTGGTCGTACAGGAGGCTCTGCGGGCCGGCGTGCCGGTCGTGGCCACCGCGGTCGGCGGCACACCGGAGCTGGTCGGCGACGCGGCGATCCTCGTGCCGCCCGGCGATCCGCACGAGATCGCGATCGCGGTCCAGCGGCTCGCCCAATACCCGGACGACCGGGCGCGGTTCGCCGCCAGGGGCCGCGAGCGGGCCCGCACCTTGCCCGACGCCGAGCAGTGCCTGACCCAGGTGCGCGCGCTCTACTCGGAGCTCACGGCTTCCGTGAAGCGGTGACCGCAGGGGAGCGGGGCCAGCTTGAGCGGCGCCTGGCGCGACTCGAGACTCCGCATCGCCTCGACGGTGTACTCGTTCGCCGCGAGGTAGACGATCATGCGCAGCCCCGGCGTGCCGTGCAGTCCCAGGCTCATCGTGGTGAACTCGAGCTTGCCCGCCAGCGGATGGTTGAAGATCTTGTTGCGGGTGCCGTAGCCGGCCACGTCGTGCTGCGCCCATAGCTTGGCGAACTCGGCGCTGCGGTCGAGCAGGTCATTGATGAACTGCTCCCAGTACGGCTCGCCGACGTGGTGCGCGTACGCGGCGCGCAGGGTCGCCACCATCCTCGGGGTCTCCTCGGCGCGGTTCACGTACGGATGGCAGCAGCCCGGCGAGGTGAAGACGCTCCACACGGTGTTGCGGTACTTGCCGCGGAAGTTCTCAAGTCCGGGAAACAGCAGCTGGTAGGTGGCGTTCCAGGCGAGCAGGTCGAAGCGTTCGTTGATGACGCAGGCGATGGATGACAGTTCGTCGAGGATCTGCTGCACCGCGGGCTCCACGGTGCAGGAAGGCCTGGTCACCGGGGCGAGTCTGGGCACGTCGGCGAGCCGGTACAGGTGGTTGTGCTCGTCCGCGTCGAGGCGCAGCGTCTTGGCGATCGAGTCGAGCACCTGCGTGCTGGCGTTGATCGGCCGGCCCTGCTCCAGCCACGTGTACCAGGTCACCCCGACCCCGGCGAGCTGCGCCACCTCCTCGCGCCGCAGGCCCGGGGTGCGCCGGCGCAGGCTCGGCGGCAGGCCCACATCCTCCGGCGAGAGCCGCTCGCGGCGGCTGCGCAGGAAAGTGCCCAGCTCGGTGCGGCGCACCTTGCCGGGAGCGGGGAGGTTTTCGTTGAGGGTCTGGACCGCCATGGCACCATCTTGCGGGAAGCGGCGGTAATGATCCAGGTAGTGCTGGTACCAGGATAAGCAGGCTCTTGGTAACAGGATCCGCGCGCCGCGAGGCTGAGCTCATGTCAAGCACGACTGCTGCTCAAGTCACCCAGTCTTCGCCCACCATAGCCGCTCAAGCGCCCGCGTCGACCGCGCCGACCACACGCTCCTCGTCGGCGCAGTCCGCGGACGCGAAGGGACCGCTGCTGTGGACGGTGCTCATCGCGATGTTCATGGCAGTGCTCGACGTCGCCGTCGTCAACGTCGCGCTGCCGACGATCCACACCGAGCTGCACGCTACCGGCGCCGGCCTGCAACTCTCCGTCTCCGGGTACACCATCACCTACGCCGTGCTGATCGTGACTGGCGCGCGCCTGGGCGACCTGTGGAGCCACGGCCGGATGTTCCGCGCCGGGCTGGCCCTGTTCACCCTCGCCTCCCTCGCCTGCGGCCTGGCCCCGAACATCGGCGCGCTGATCGCGTTCCGCGGACTGCAGGGCGTCGGCGCGGCCGCGATGGTGCCGCAGGTGCTCTCCATCATCCAGCGCACTTTCAACGGGCCGGGCAGGCTGCGCGCCACCAGCATGTACACGGCGGTCATCGCGGGCGGCGCGGCGGTCGGGCAGGTCATCGGCGGGCTGCTGGTCAGTGCCAACCTCTTCGGCTCCACCTGGCGCCCGGCATTCCTGATCAACGTTCCGGTCGGCCTGGCCGCGCTCGTCATCAGCGGCCGGGTGCTGCCCAAGGACAAGGGCGAGCCGGGGCGCGGACTCGACCCGGCCGGCGTCGCGGTGCTCACCCCGACCGTGCTGTTCTTCGTGGTCCCGCTGGTGCTCGGGCACGACGAGCACTGGCCGCTCTGGGGTTGGCTGCTGCTGGCCGCCAGCGCGCTCGGCGTGGCCGGGTTCGTGGCCGTGGAGGGCAGGCTCGGCCGGCGCGGCGGCACCCCGATCATCCCGGGCCGCACGCTGCGGCTGCCCGGCTTCGCGCTCTCGATCAGCCTGATGTTCGTGGTCATGGCCGCGATGACCGGCGGGTTCTTCGCGATGACGCTGCACCTGCAGGGCGCGCTCGGCTTCTCCGCGCTGGACGCGGGACTGGCCGGGGCGCCGGCGGCCGGAGCGATCTTCGTGGTCTCCATGCGGTGGCGCAAGCTGCCGCCGCGCTACTACCCGTGGCTGGTCGTCACCGGGTTCGTGGTCGTCGCGCTCAGCTCCTTCGCCCTCGCCGGGGTGCTGCACGGCGGCACGACCGGCGGCCTGGCGCGGTGGATCCTGCAGGCGGTCAACGGCCTCGGTCTCGGCCTGGCCTACAGCCCGCTGCTCGGCACGATGCTCGCACGGATCCCGGTGACCGACGCCGCCGACGCCAGCGGCGTGATCTCCACGACGGCGCAGATCAGCCAGGTGGTCGGCATCGCCACCTTCGGCACGCTGTTCCTCAACCTGCTCGCCCAGGCGCACGTGCACGCCTCGGCGCACGCGATCACGGTGGTCATGATCGTCACCGGGATCGTGGCGCTGCTCGGCGGGGTGCTGGCGACCCGCCTGGTCAAAGTGCGGTGATCAGGCGGGCGCGCTCAACACGGCGGCGTCCAGGACGGCCACGGGGGGCCGGCCTGGACGCCGCGGGTGTTCGTGCTGTCAGCGGGCGCCGTCTAGGGCGCCGCGCTCAGGCAAACGGTTTTCAGACCAGGTCGAACCGGTCCAGCTCCATCACCTTGGTCCACGCCGCGACGAAGTCGTCGACGAACTTCTCCTTCGCGTCGTCGCTCGCGTAGACCTCGGCGAGCGCCCGCAGTTCGGAGTTGGACCCGAAGACCAGGTCCACCCGGCTGCCGGTCCACTTGACCTCGCCGGTGACCGCGTCGCGGCCCTCGAAGGCGTTCGCGTCCTGCGCGGTCGCGTGCCAGGTCGTGCCGAGGTCGAGCAGGTTGACGAAGAAGTCGTTGGTCAGCGCGCCCGGGGTGGCGGTGAACACGCCGAGCCGCGACTGCCCGTGGTTGGCGCCCAGCACGCGCAGGCCGCCGACCAGGACGGTCATCTCCGGAGCGCTGAGCGTCAGCAGGTTCGCCTTGTCCAGCAGCAGGTACTCGGCCGGGAGCCGGTTGCCCTTGCCCAGGTAGTTGCGGAAGCCGTCCACGGTCGGCTCCAGCGCGGCGAAGGACTCGACGTCGGTCTGCTCCTGCGAGGCGTCCACGCGGCCCGGGGTGAACGGCACCTCGACCTCGACCCCGGCGGCCTTCGCGGCCTGCTCGACGCCGACGCCGCCGGCCAGCACGATCAGGTCGGCCAGGGAGACCTGCTTGTCACCGGCCTGGCTGTTGAACGCCTGCCGGATGCCTTCCAGGGTCCGCAGCACGGCGGCCAGCTGCTCGGGCTCGTTGACCTCCCAGCCGTTCTGCGGCTCGAGCCGGATGCGTGCACCGTTGGCTCCGCCGCGCTTGTCGCTGCCGCGGAAGGTCGAGGCCGACGCCCACGCGGTCGAGACCAGCTGCGCGACGGTCAGGCCGGACTCGGCGATCCGCGCCTTGAGGTCGGCGATGTCCGCGTCGTCGACGAGCTGGTGCGTCACCGGCGGCAGCGGGTCCTGCCAGATCAGCACCTCGCTCGGGACCTCAGGGCCGAGGTAGCGCACGACCGGGCCCATGTCACGGTGCGTCAGCTTGAACCAGGCGCGGGCGAACGCGTCCGCGAAGGCGTCCGGGTTCTCCAGGAAGCGGCGCGAGATCGGCTCGTAGATCGGGTCCACTCGCAGCGACAGGTCGGTCGTCAGCATGGTCGGGTGGCGCCGCTTGGACGGGTCGTGCGGGTCCGGGACGGTGCCGTCGCCGGCGCCGTTCTTCGGCCGCCACTGCCAGGCCCCGGCCGGGCTCTGGTACTGCTCCCACTCGTAGCCGAACAGCGTCTCGAAGAAGCTGTTGTCCCACTGCGTCGGGGTGTGCGTCCAGATGCCCTCGAGGCCGCTGGTGATGGTGTCGTTGCCCTTGCCGGTGCCGAACGAGTTGCGCCAGCCCAGGCCCTGCTGCTCGATCGGGGCCGCCTCGGGGTCGGGGCCGACGTTGTCCGCCGGGCCCGCGCCGTGCGTCTTGCCGAAGGTGTGGCCGCCGGCGATCAGCGCGACGGTCTCCTCGTCGTTCATCGCCATCCGGCGGAAGGTCTCCCGGATGTCGCGGGCCGCGGCCAGCGGGTCCGGGTTGCCGTTCGGGCCCTCCGGGTTGACGTAGATCAGGCCCATCTGCACCGCGCCCAGCGGGTCCTCGAGCTCCCGGTCTCCGGTGTAGCGCTCGTCGCCCAGCCAGGTGGTCTCCGGGCCCCAGTAGACGTCCTCGTCCGGCTCCCAGACGTCCGCGCGCCCGCCGCCGAAGCCGAAGGTCTTGAAGCCCATCTCCTCCAGCGCCACGTTGCCGGCCAGGATCATCAGGTCGGCCCAGGACAGCTTCTGGCCGTACTTCTTCTTCACCGGCCACAGCAGCCGGCGGGCCTTGTCCAGGTTGCCGTTGTCCGGCCAGCTGTTGAGCGGGGCGAAGCGCTGCTGCCCGGCCCCGGCGCCGCCGCGGCCGTCGCTGATCCGGTAGGTGCCGGCGCTGTGCCAGGCCATCCGGATGATGAACGGGCCGTAGTTGCCGAAGTCGGCCGGCCACCAGTCCTGCGAGGTGGTCAGCACCTGCGCGATGTCCCGCTTGACCGCGGGCAGGTCGAGCGACTTGAACGCCGCGGCGTAGTCGAAGTCCTCGCCCAGCGGGTTGGCCACCGCGGGGTTCTTGGCGAGGATCTTCAGGTTGAGCCGCTCCGGCCACCACTGACGGTTGCCGCCACCCTGGGTCGGATGTAGCGCGCGGTCGTGCGCGACCGGGCAGCCTCCAGCGCTGCCCTCCGTCTTCGGGTCGGCGACGATCGCGTCGTGGTTCTCGGTCATGGGGAATCCTTCCGGACTCGGCGGATCACGGTGCTTGCGGCCGCGGCCGAGGCCGCGGCTTGGGACTGGTCGTTAAGCGGCTTCGGGCGTGGTGGAGCAGTCGGGGCACAGGCCCCAGTAGATGACCTCGGCCTCGTCTATCGCGAAGCCGTGCTCGTCGGAGGCGGTCAGGCAGGGCGCCTCGCCGACCGCGCAGTCGACGTCCGCGACGACGCCGCACGACCGGCACACGATGTGGTGGTGGTTGTCTCCGACACGACCCTCGAAACGGGCCGCGCTGCCGGCCGGTTCGATGCGTCGCACCAGGCCCGCGACGGTCAGCGCGTCGAGGGCCTCGTACACGGCCTGGAGGGAGATGTGGCCCACGCGCTCGCGCACCCCGGTGGCGATCGCCTCGACCCCGAGGTGATCGCCGTGCCGCACGGTCTCGAGCAGGGCGACGCGGGCGGCCGTCACTCGCAGGCCGGCGCCGCGCAGTTCCTCGGCGGCGGTCGGAGTACGGGGAGCGGTCATGGCGCCCAACCTACCTTCATAAACACGAACAGTTCAAGAGAACGAATCGTTTAAGTTTAGACGCACGACTGCCGACACGCACGCGAAGGGGCCGGTCGATCTCGGATCGACCGGCCCCACGACCTGCGAAACCGCACGCCAGCGCGCCGCCTTACAGGCCGACTGCCTTGTAGAGCGCGCCGATTTCTTCACGGGTCAGGCCGCGCACCTTCCCGGGCCGCTGGTCGCCCAGCGAGATCGGCCCGAAGCGGGTGCGCACCAGCCGGTTCACCGGGAAGCCGGCCTCCGCGAGCAGCCGGCGCACGATGTGCTTGCGACCCTCGTGCAGCACCACCTCGACCAGCGCGTGCCGGCCGACCGCGTCGACCATCTTGAAGCTGTCGACCCGCGCGAGGCCGTCCTCCAGCAGGATGCCCTCGCGCAGCCGCTTGCCCAGGTCGCGCGGGATGACGCCCTCCACCTGCGCGACGTAGGTCTTCTGCACGCCGTACGAAGGGTGCGTGAGCCGGTGCGCGAGCTCGCCGTCGTTCATCAGCAGGATGAGACCCTCGGTCTCGGCGTCCAGCCGGCCGACGTGGAATAGTCGCTGCGCGCGCCCTTCCACCAGATCGCCGAGGTTCGGCCGGCCTTCCGGGTCGGTCATCGTCGAGAGCATGCCCTGCGGCTTGTTGACCGCTAGGTAGGTGGCATCGGACGCGGACGCGACGCGCATCCCGTCCACGTGGATGACCACCTTCTCCGGGTCCACGCGCATGCCTTGCGTAAGCACCCGCTTGCCGTCCACAGTCACCCGGCCCTGCTCGATCAGCTCCTCGCAGGCGCGGCGCGAACCGACCCCGGCGGCGGCCAGGACCTTCTGCAGGCGCACGCCCTCCTCGTTCGGATCGTGCTGGGGCGTCGCGCGCCGTTCCATCTTCGTCTCCATCACACGTCAAACGTCATACATCAGGGTTCGGTCAGGCCTCTTCCTCGACCTCCGCGGCCGTGGGCAGCAGCGGGGCGAGGTCAGGCAGTTCTTCCAGGCTCTTGAGGCCCATCCGCTCCAGGAAGTACCCGGTGGTCTGGTACAGCAGCGCCCCGGTCTCGTGCTCGGTGCCGCACTCCTCGACCAGGCCGCGGGCCAGCAGGGTCCGCATCACCCCGTCGCAGTTGACCCCGCGGATCGCGGAGACCTTCGAGCGGCTGACCGGCTGACGATAGGCCACCACGGCCAGAGTCTCCAAAGCGGCCTGGGTGAGCTTGGCCTGCTGGCCGTCGCGCACGAAGCGCTCGACCACCGGGGCGCACTCGGGGCGCGAGTACATCCGCCAGCCGGTCGTCGCCGAGGCCGAGCCGTCCCCGATGCCGACCTCGCGCAGTTCGAAGCCGCGGCGCTGCTCCGTGTACTCCTCGGCCAGCTCGCGCAGCGCGTCGGCGACCTCGCCCTTCGGCCGCTCGATGACCTGCGCGAGGACCACGTCGGTGACCGGCTCGTCGACCACCATCAGGATCGCCTCGAGGCAGGCCTTGAGCGGCGGCAGCGCTCCGGACAGCTCGCCGGCCAGCTGCCAGGCCGGTTCGGGACGCGGCGCGTTCTCGCGGGCCCGCCGGTTCTCGGCCAGCGTCTCGTTCAGCGCGGCCAGGCCGTCGACGACATCGCCCTCCTGCGGCTCGACCTCGTCGATCGACGCCTGGGCCTGCGCCGGGATCGCGATGTCGGGTACGGCGCCGACGGCGGCGGGTTCCCTGTCCTCGTCCCACTCGGTCCGCGGCTGTTCGTCGGCCGGTTCCTGATGCATCTCGGCCGTCTGATCGGGCTCGGCGGTCGCGTCAGGCTCGGGAATGGCATCGAGTTCAGCGGACTGTTCGATCTCTTCCGAGACCTCGGACTCGGACCCTGCCTCGAATTCGGTCTCGAACTCGGCCTCGGCCTCAGGCTCCGGCTCTATCCGCACGCCGAGCGCCGCCCAGAACGCCGCCCCGCCGCCGGGTCGCGCTTCTTCGTCGCTGGTGCTCACTCGGATGCCTCCTGCGTGCGTTGTGCCGGTACTACCGCGAGGGTGACGGGCCGTTCATCGTCCGGTTCGGCCTGCTGGTCCGCGCTACCCTCGAACTCCTCGTCGACTTCGATCTCGCCCTCGTCGGTGCCGGTCCAACGCACCGTCAGCTCGCCGAACGGGGCCAGCTGGTCGAAGCCGACCGCCTTCTCCCGGAAGAGCTCGAGCAGGGCCAGGAAGCGGGCCACGATGTGGATCGTGTCGGGCGCGTCGGCGATGAGCGTGCGGAACGTCGCCGTGCGCAGCCTGCGCAGCTTCTCCGCGATCACGTTCGCCTGCTCACGGATCGAGACGCTGATCTGGTGGATGTGCTCGATCGAGACGGTCGGCGCCTGACGCGGGGTCATCGCGCGCACCGCCAGCGCCGCGAACTGCTCGGGCGACAGGCTGATCAGCACCTCGGGCAGCAGTTCCTTGAACGCCGGCTCCAGCGGCACCGAGCGCGGGTGGCGCAGTGAGCCGAACGCGAAACGCTGCGCCAGTTCGGAGGCGACCTGCTTGTACGCGCGGTACTGCAGCAGTCGCGCGAACAGCAGGTCGCGCGCCTCGAGCAACGCCAGGTCCTCTTCGTCCTCGACCTCGGCCGCCGGCAGCAGCCGGGCCGCCTTCAGGTCCAGCAGCGTCGCCGCGACCAGCAGGAACTCGCTGGCCTGGTCCAGGTCCCAGTCCGAGCCCTTGCTGTTGATGAAGGCGATGAACTCGTCCGTGACCTTTGACAGGGCGAGCGTGGTGACGTCCAGCTTGTGCTTGGCGATCAGGCTCAGCAGCAGGTCGAACGGGCCCTCGAACTCCTCGAGGTGTACCTGGAACGCATTGGCGCGGCCGCGGCCGGTACGGATGTCGCCCGGCGACAGTACCTGCTCCTCAGGCGGCTCTGTGCCTACTGCGGGCGTGGCGTCCGACAACGCGGCGTCGTGCGGCCGCGCGGGCTCGGCCGCCGACTCAGGTTCGGCCGTCGGCACGGGCTCGGTCGGTTCCACAGACTCAACTCTATTACGCCGGTTGGCCCGCATCCGGGCCTAACGCGCCTGGCCTGCGTGCCTCCGGCTATGACTTCGGCAGCGCCTGCCTTTTCTTGTGACGCGCGTCTTCGATACCCCGCGGCCCTAATGCCCGCGCAGCGTCTCCACCAGCATCGAACCCTCGCCGTTCTGGTCGAAGTCGGCCAGCACCAGGTCAATCGCCTCACGCACGATCCGGCCCCGATCGACCGCGAGGCCGTGCTCCGCGCGCAGCATGATCCGCGCCTGCTCCAGGGCGAGCAGTTCCTCGGGGGAGACGTATACGGTGATCTTCTCGTCGTGCCGCTCCCGGCCGCTTGCCCCGCGCGCGGCAGTACCGCGGGGACGGGACGTGGAACGCACGCGGCCCGGGCGCGTCTGCTGCTCCTGCGGCCCGGCCTCGTCGTAACCGGGCGCGTAGCCCTCGGCCTCGTAGCCGGGCTCCTCTTCCACCGGGTCGGGCACGGCACGCAGCCGGTCGGTGCCCGGCCGCGGCGCGCGTGCCGCGCTGCCAACCGCGGACAGCGCCGGCCCGGTTATGCCGCTCGCGCCGGTCGGCCGGAACAGTTCGTCGGCGGCGGGCATCCTCACTCGGCGGGGCACCTCGCCAGCACCTCCCTGGCGAGCTGGCGGTACGCGGCGGCGCCGACCGAACTCGACGCGTACGACGTGATCGGCTCCCCGGCCACCGTGGTCTCCGGGAAGCGCACCGTGCGGCCGATGACCGTGTGGAACACCTGGTCGCCGAACGCCTGCACGACCCGGGCGAGCACCTCGCGACTGTGTACCGTACGCGCGTCGTACATCGTGGCCAGGATGCCGTCGAGCTCAAGGTCCGGATTCAGCCGCTCGCGCACCTTCTCGATCGTCTCGGTGAGCAGCGCGACGCCGCGCAGCGCGAAGAACTCGCACTCCAGCGGGACGATCACGCTGTGCGCCGCCGTCAGGGCATTGACGGTGAGCAGGCCGAGTGAGGGCTGGCAGTCGATGATGATGTAGTCGTACTCGGACATCGCGGGCTTGAGCGCGCGCGCCAGCGAGGACTCGCGGGCCACCTCGGTGACCAGCTGCACCTCGGCCGCGGACAGGTCGATGTTGCTCGGCAACAGATCCATGCCGGGCGTGACCGTCTTGAGCAGGATGTCGTCGAGGCCGACGCCGCGCTCCATCAGCAGGTTGTAGACGGTGCGGTCCAGCTCCATCGGGTTCACACCGAGGCCGACCGAGAGCGCGCCCTGCGGGTCGAAGTCGACCAGCAGGACCTTGCGACCGTACTCCGCCAGCGCGGCGCCCAGGTTGATGGTCGAGGTGGTCTTGCCGACCCCGCCCTTCTGGTTGCACATCGCGATGATCTTCGCGGGGCCGTGCTCGTGGGCGGGCCGGGGAGCGGGGAACCGCGGCATCGGGCGGCCGGTCGGCCCGACCCGCTCGCGCCGCTGCGTCGCCGGATCCGGCGCGAGGGTGGCCGCGTACTCGGGATCCGGCTCTATTTCCGCGTCGGGGTCGAAGCCGTCCTCGAAGCGAAGTTCGTCGTCGATGCCGTACGGGTCGTCGATCTCGACGTCGCCGGTCCACGCACCGCTGGTCACAACCGTTCCTCCTCGACCGCTCCCTCCGGCGAGCGCCGCCGTCTGCGGGTCGGCGTATGTGGATTCGCTCACCTGCCGGTCATCCTCCCAAGTGCTTGCGGGGCGAGGCCCCCGACGGTGCCCCGACAGCAAGTGTCCACCGTGGCGGCGTCAATTGTCGACCTATGTATTCATCGTCCTGACGCCAGGGCGACTCGACTCTAGGCGGGACCCTCCAATTACAGCAAGGAGACGTCGCTCTGGTGGCGCAACGCGCGCAGGGGAACGAGATTTCGTCGACAAATCATCATCACGGGACGGTCTCGGTCGACTTGTTGGACCTTGGATGAGTCCTGATGGCCAGTCAGAAACCGGCGCGCGAACGGAAGGCGCCCACAAGTTGATGCATGGCGCCGCGAGCTAATGCCCCGCTGTAGATCCACATCTGCCCTTAAGGGCACGTTTCGCTTACAAAGCCTATCCGGAGGTGGTCCGAGGCTGTACAAGTATGGCAGCCCGCGCTGGATGCGCGGGTCGCCGCTGACGCCAGTCGGCGCGCACCTAGGAGGGGTAAGGGCAAATGGATCTGACGAAGCTCGGTCGTTCCGAGCGCGTCCTGGCGATCGTCGGGCTGCTCGCATTCATCGACAGTTTCCTGCCGTGGTATTCGGTGAGCTTCAAGGGCGAACTGGGGGTCATCGCCGGCGGCAGCGTCTCCGGCAACGCGTGGGATGTCGGCTTCTGGGCGTGGTTCCCGATGCTGCTGCTGCTCGCGGTCGCCGTGCTGCTCGTGCTGCCGGCGTTCGGGCAGAACGTCAGCGTCCGCGGCGGCTACGCCAGCTTCGGCGCGGCTTCGCTGCTCGCAACCATCATTGTGTTGATTCGCTGGCTAAGCTACCCGACCGTGTCGGACGCTTACGGATCGGCGGGGGCGGACTTCGGGACGTACATCGGCCTGATCCTCGGCATTGTCGCGACGGTCTTCGCGTATCTCGGATTCACCGCCGCCGGCGGCACGCTCAACAACATCGGCGCGGCGTTCAAGGGCCAGCCGGCGCAGGAAGGCGGGTACACCCCGCCGGCCGGCGGTTACGTCCCGCCCGCTTCCGGATATGCGCAGCCGGGCGACCAGCCCCCGACGTGGGGGCAGCAGCCGCCGCAGCAGTAATCGTGAGAG